>NZ_CP087710.1:0-638790 GCF_020991065.1 Nocardioides okcheonensis | reverse complement strand
CCCTGGCGGCTCAGCGCCACAACACTGATCGCCGCATCCCTCATCGACATCGCGGAGGCGCGACAACACGTACCCGCCGACCTCGACATCGTCGAAGTCCGACCGGGCCGGACTCTAGGCGCGATCTCCATTGTCGAGTACGGCCCCGGGTCGATCTTTCCCTCGGATCCAAGTACTCAACACAGGCCCACTACCGATCGCCTGACACCGAAGGGACGCACGAAGAACGTCAGCCCGAAAGTCGCCGAACTTGCGCCAGGATCACCTTCGGAGCATCCCGCACCGGGTCGCTCCGCGAGCCCATCCTGCACTGGCTCGCTCCGCGAGCCGATCGTCACGCGGAGCGTGACCACAGCCGGATCCTGCACTGGCGCGCTCCGCGAGCCGATCCGGCGCCGGGTCGCTCCGCGTAGTCAATGCGCGGCCTATGCTTGGGTCGAAGGCGTTCGGTGACGGTTGGGTGTTCAAGCTGCCGAAGAAGGGTTGGGTCGGGCCAGCAACAGCGCTGTGCGGCCGATGCCGAACAGGAAACCGAAGGGCAGGGCGAAGCCCGACCAGTACGCCAGCTCTACCGGGAGCAGTGAATGGCTCCAGGTTGTCGACTTTGGCCCGCCTCGCCATAGGGCCGCTGCGAGCCCGACCTCGGCTACGCAGACCACTACGAACCCGGCCAGCAGTGGCGTGTTGGTCTCGAGGCCGATGTTCTCGAACGGTCCACTGCCGTAGGTGGGGAAGCCGGCGAGTGTCCAGACGTCTCCGGTCTGAGCGAAGTGACGCAATCCGAAGATGCCGGGGATGCCGAAGCCGAGCCCTGCGGCCGCAGCGAGCGCTGCTGCCAAGCGTTGTCGCGGTGTACTCGTCATGAACGTGGCTCCCACCCCAGGCCCTCCACGATCAACGCCAGGCCGAGGCCCATGACGGCGAGCGCGTAGATGCCGACGGCGAGCGGGAGCGCCGGGGTGAACTGCAGCGGCATCATCGCGACCATCCAGGCTCCGAGGATGAGCGGTGTGTACCGGCGCCAGCCCGACCAGGCGCCCGACCGTAGTGTCGCCGTGCCGGCGATGACCAGGCCGACCGCGGTGAGCAGCGTGCCGATGCCGAAGCACGACAGCACGGCGACGGAGATCGGGTCGTCGAGAGCCGCGTCGTAGGCGACCAGCGACAGCGCGTGGGCAATGACGTACAGCACGGCGCCCGCCACGGCGAGCCGTCCTCCGACTCGACCGGCTGTGGTGGGCGCCGCGCCGCTGCGAGCGAAAGCCGTGAGGCCGATCACGATCAGAACCTGGGTGATGCCCCAGATCAGTGACGTGGTGATCGCGGTGGCGCCGTCCCACGGGAAGGACAGCTGCTCGTCGGAGATCGGTGAAACATTGCGGTAGATCGCCGTGATGATGGCGCCATCGCCCTGCACAGCACCGGCGAAGATCATGAGCAAGCCCGGTGCCAGGGCGACGCGCAGATCGGGTCGCAGCGGCTGGGTTGCGGGAGTCGGTTGCACGGAGTGGGTCGTCATGGTGGTCCTCCTGGGATCGGCTGGGATCGGCTGGGATCGGCACGGCCGAGTGCTGTCGACGCTAGGAGGACCGGTGCCGGGAGCACATGAGGGGAACCACTCAAACGGGCCCCTCAACAATGGCGGCGACAGCTCGGCGTCGCGAGCCCTACCGTGGTGCATATGGAGGACGATCTCCAGGAGCAGCTCGACCGGGCTCGCGAGCAGTACGCCGCGGGTGCCGTGGCGGAGGCCGTGCGCAGCTGCGTCGCGGTGGTCGAGAGTTGCACCAAGAGCACCGACCCGTCGCTGGTGGCGGCTGCGGCCACGTTGGTCCGCCGGCCAGTCGATCCGCTGCTTCGCGCGCGTGTGCATGCGCTGGCCAGCGAGGCGCTCGCGCTGTTGACGAGCGTCGGACCAGCAGGGCAGGGGGAAGCGGCGCGGGTGGTGGCCCAGGTCGAGGCGACCCGCGACGTGTTCCGCGCAAAAGATCTAGTCGAGGTCGAAGCGGGGTTCGATGCGGAGCTCGAGTTCATCGAGATCCAGGCGCGCGTCGCAGCTCTACAGGACCCGCTGCGGGCGGCCGACCGCTTGGCGCTCGCACGCCGCGCGGTCACGCTGGGACTGACCGCGAGCGACCGGGAGATGCAGGCCTGGGGCCGGCTGTGGTCAATGGACGTTCACGCCGCCAACGGCCAACGGGTCGAGCTGTTGGGCGAGCTAGCGGCACTGACTGTGCTTGCCGAGCGCTTGGGTCCGGCCTGGCAGTCGAGGGTGCTCCTGGTGCGGGCCTCACAGGCACTCCTGGATGGCCGATTCAACGATGTCGTACGCCTTGCCGAGGACGCTGCCCGGGTCGGCGGAGAGCACAGCGACGCGGCGTTCCTGCGGCTGCCGTTCACGTTCGAGGCCGCACGCCATCAGGGCGCGGTGAAGGAAGTACTCGAAGGGGTGCAGGAGCAGGTCGAGCACCTCCCGTACGTCGCACGCACCTGGCTGTGCGTGGCGCTCAAGAGTGCCGGCCTCCGCGCGGAGGCCGCCGACGAGTGGCATGGGCTCGCAGCCCACGTCGCGGCAGTGCCGGTCGAGGCGCCGGAGTTCTTAATGGCGATCACAGACGCCGCGGACGTCTGCGCTTGGCTCGGTGATGAGGCCAACGCGGCGAAACTCTACGCCGCACTCCTGCCCTACGAGCACCAGCACGTTGTCCCTCACGCCCACGCGCCCTACCAGGGCCCCGTAGCCCTAGTTCTCGGCCGCCTAGCCAGAGTGCTCGGCGACCTGACGGCGGCAGAACAGCACCTGCGGGCGGCACTCGCCATGGCCGAGGAGATCCACGCACTCCCGTCAAAGGCGTACGTGCTCGCCGAGCTCGCCGCCGTCGAGCCGACCCGCTCGCGCGCCCGCCGCGAGCACGCCCATGGCGCCCTTGAGCTCGCCCGGCGACTCGGAATGGCGCCGCTGCTCGACCAACTCGACGCATTGCTCGGGGCGAGCGAGCAAGACCCGGTACTCACTCCTCGCGAGGCCGAGGTGACGGCGCTGGTCGCCCAAGGGATGAGCAATGCCGCGATCGCGCGGCGCCTCACCTTGTCGGAGCGCACCGTCGAGAACCACATCAGCCGAATTCTGTCGAAGCTCAACCTGACCTCGCGCACCGACCTGGCCCTATGGCACGAACGTCGCTGACGATGCCCCACCTCCGTGAACCAGGCACGTGTCACCGCCGTCCAACACTGGGAGCAGCGGAGCGTGTCTGCGCATCCTGCCCTGGGCTGAAGCACGGAACACCGCATTGAGAGCAACTGCGGAAAGCACGTCAGCCATCCCCTGCCAGTCCCGCGATCACCGCACCGGGTCGCTCCGCGAGCCCATCCCGCATCGGGTCACTTCGGGACCTGTCGTCCTGCGACCACGGTCGGCGCCACCGTGGATGTGCGCCTGTGACGTTGACCCATATGGTTCAACGTGCGATGCTGCACCATATGGTTCAACAAGCGGACCTCGACCGAGTGTTTAAAGCGCTTTCGGACCCCACCCGCCGGGCGGTGTTGGAGTCGCTGGGCCGTGGCCCCGCGACGGTGACGGAGCTGGCCGAGCCCTTCGGGGTCTCGATCACGGCCATCAAGAAGCACCTCCACGTGCTCGAGGAAGCCGGGCTCGTGAGCACAGAGAAGATCGGGCGCTCGCGCCATTGTCGGCTCGGCGCGGAGCGATTGGACGACGCGATGTCGTGGATCTCCTCCTACCAGCGTCTGTGGGAGCGCCGACTTGACGGTCTGGACACCTACTTCACCCTGCTGAAAGGAACCGAACGATGACCGACCCACACACTGCCAACGATGTCGAGCTGCGCACCTCGCGACGCCTGCCGGCCTCCCCGGAAGAGGTGTTCGACGCCTACACCGACGCGGAGAAGCAGAAGATTTGGTTCTCGATCCTTGACGAAGAACCGGGCATCGTCGAGATCAAGGTCGACCTTCGTGTGGGCGGCCAACAGACCGCCGTGTGGGGTCCCAGCGTGGACATGCTCTTCCGCGAGACCCAGACGTTCCTGGAGATCGACCGACCGCACCGCCTGGTCACCGAATCCGTCGGGACCTCCCCGGACGGACAGACGATGACGACCCGCATCACCGTCACCTTCGAGGCCGACGGCGACGCGACGCTGATGTCGGTCCACCAGACTGGCTTCCCTGCCCCAGAGGTCCGCGACTTCTTCGCCAGTGAGGTGTGGATCGGCGCCCTGGACCGGCTCGCTGCCTACCTCGGGGGCAACAAGCCGAGGAGCATCCGATGACCGCCCTCGAATCGCCTAGCACGCGGGCCGGGATCCGATCGCGTGGCGTCGTGGTCCTCGCCGCGGTAGCTGCTGCTGTCGCCCTCAACCTCCTTGTCTACACCCTCGGCCGGATCGCGGGCGGTGAATTCGCCTTCACCCAGGGCAACAGCAGCGCCCAGGTCGACGCAATCACGGTAGCCGGCTTCTCCGCGGTCCCCCTAGGGCTCGGACTGAGCATCGTTGCGCTTCTTGTCCCGCGCCTGCCATGGATCGCGCGAGCCGCGATCGTGGTCGCACCGGTGCTGGCCATCGCCACTATCGGGATTATGACGATCCCGGTAGACCTTGACGTCATCAGCACCATCGCCCTCGCGATCTGCCACCTCACGCTGGCGCCGATCAGCATTGCAGCGATCCGGCGGTTACGCCTCTGACACGGTCAGCAATGCACCAGCGGCCAGCTCAAGTCCGTGCGCCGCGCGGCGAAGAGCGGGTCGCCGCGGCGGGCCGCGGTGCCCGAACGCGGCTTGCTGGACTCGACGCCGAAACACATCCAGCGCCTCGCGGCCAGCGGGACGACGTGGAAGGGGTCCATCGCAGCGACCGCGTCGGGCAGTTCCTCGGTGGTGGCGGTCTTAGACCCGGTGAAGCCGTCCATCGCGACGACCTCCACGGCGTCGCGCCAGGTCTGCGGGCGCTGGGTTAGCCAGGTCTTGAACGCTGACTTCGAGCGTCCGTGGACCATGTCGAGCAGCCGAGCGGTGCCGGTGCCGTCGCGGATGCCGGTCAGGTCGATGATCACGGTGACGTAGCGGTCGCCTCGCCGGGTGTGGCGCCACACGTGTTCATCGACCCCGATCGCGGTGACCCCGTTGAACCGGGCAGGGTCACCGATCAGCCTCCGGCGGCCCTCGGCCAGGACGTCGTCGTTGACGGTGTCCTATGCGACCGCGAGCCCCTCAGTGACCCGGGCGACAGACAGGGGTTGCACCACCAGACCCTCCAGCGCCCACCGCAGGCCACGCCGGGAGAGCTTGGCCCCCGGCTCAGCGGCAGCGGTGGTGTCTTGGCGCCATACCCGCCTGCAGCCGGCGCACCGGTAGCGACGCACCACGACCTCCAGCACGGTCAGTCGCCAGCCCAGCCGCTCGCGCGCGAGCCGGCAGCCATCGCCCCCCCGGGGGCGCGGCCCTGGCAGCCACACTCGTGACACCACTGGTCGGGCTCAACGACCCGGCATGCCAGCACCGCCCGCCCGGCTCGAGCCGCTGGCCGGTCGCGACCAAGCCAAGCTCGTCAAGACGGCAGAACGTCGTGAGATCACGGATCGCGAAGGTAGCGTCAGGCATATCGAAGCCTCGACCCCAAACTCCGTAGCGACGCGCTACGCCGACCTAGACCCTCGAGTGAGAAGAGAAGATTCACCACGGTGTGCCGGCAAGCGAGCGCGATCGGTGGAACCTGCAATGACGTGACGAGTTCAAGTGTTCCGGGTCACCGCGGTGGATCGAGCCGCTTGGCCGGAGGGGCTGGAGGACCTGTTTCGGGGGCGCGAGGTGACGGTTGGCCATCTCGAGATCTGGCACAACCGCC
Source organism: Nocardioides okcheonensis (assembly GCF_020991065.1). Lineage (NCBI taxonomy): Bacteria > Bacillati > Actinomycetota > Actinomycetes > Propionibacteriales > Nocardioidaceae > Nocardioides > Nocardioides okcheonensis. The sequence goes on along the minus strand of NZ_CP087710.1, from coordinate 632,917 downwards.
CGTGGCGAGCCGGTTCACAACCGAACGGGCCTGCCAGCGCGCCATCACAGACTCCCACGCGGCGGGGCAGCGGCTTCAGGCGTCCGCGTCGGGCGGGCGATCCGTCGCCCGGTAAGCACCACTCCCGCCAGCATCGCGACGAGCATGAGGCTGCTCAGTAGCGGAACCACGTCTAGTGGCAACGTGAAGGCGAAGATGACTCGCGCCACTGCGTCGAGGAGAAAAGCTGCGCCGAACGCGACGGTCATTCGCTTGATGAGCTCTCGGAACGGGGGGTCTTCCTCCCACAGTCTTTCCCACTCCTCGACCTGGGCAGGTGCCATGAACGGGAGCGTGGCCGTGAGCACCGCGGGCCGCGAAGCGAGCAAGGAGCCCAGCAGCCAGAGTCCTCCGAAGGCAGTCACCCAGCTTCCACGTGCCATCACGAGGCGGGGGTCGGCATCGACCAGCCCGACCGCAGTTCCGACCACGATCAGAAGCACTGCGACTGCGGACAGCTTCTCGACCCTCCGCTGAAGCAACGCCGTGAAGATGAGCCTGCATGTCGCGAGTCCCGCTCCGAGGATCAATGCAGTCGTAGGCCCGTAGCCGAGCACGCGGGGGCCGTAATAGATGACCAGGGGCGCGGCGATGCTGATCAGCAGGGACCACGGGGAGTGCGTGCTGTTGGGCGCACGCCCTATCTCGTCATGACGAGAACCGAATCCGACGTCGCCTTGGTGGGCCATCACGTCTCTGTGTTCTCGGTAGCGTCGGATGACAGGGCGTCGAGCCCGGCTGTGATGATGTCCAATCCGAACTCGTAGGCGTGGCGAGCATCCGAAGCGGCTCCGTGCGCCTCTCCGACGGCCTGTCCGACGCGTGTGGCGTACGGATAGTGTTCAGAATTCATGTAGGCGTTGAGGAGTGGGCCGGCGGTTGCCCACCATCTCGCTTCTGACTCATGCGGCTCACGCTGGCCAACCAGTGCTTGCCGTGCGGTGCTGCGGACATGTTCCAGCACGAGCGCGAGGGTGGTGTCCATCGTGACCTCGCCGACCTTCAGACTCGAGAGCAGCCTCAGCTCAATCTCGTACTTCTCGGTGGTTCCCGGGCCGAGGGGTGGCCGGCTGACGTCGACGTCCAGGAGCCACGGGTGCGTCTCGAACAGGTGCCAGTTCGTCTCGGCGATCGTCGTAATTCCCTCTCGCCACGAGGAGGTGGTGTGCGCCGCGTAGGAGTCGGCGGTTGCTGCGTGTGCGTTGTCGACCATCAGGTCGAGGAGTTCGGCCCGGCCCGGGATATGGGCGTAGAGCGTCATGGTTCCCACGCCGAGGCGGTCGGCCAGCTTCCTCATGGACAGATCGGCCAGTCCGCCCTCGCGGACCAGGGCGACGGCACCCTCGACGATTCCCTCGACCGTCAGTCCGGTGCGCCCCACGCGCGTACTCGGCTGCCACAGCAGCGGCAGGAGCCGCGCCGGATCACCAAAGCCCGTGCGCTCCACTTCGGTCCTTTCGTCGGGAACAAACGCACCCTACCGCTCGTTGTCGTACACTGTACCGTACGTCATACGAGAGGAGTCGGATGCGGAACGCGATCGAGGCCCGCGACGTGGCAAGGAAGTTCGAGGTCGAAGGGCGGGAGGTGGGTCTTCATGGCCTGAGCTTCCAGGTGGAGGCCGGTCAGGTCCTAGCGGTGTTGGGTCACAACGGCGCAGGGAAGACGACCCTGGTCAGGGGGCTGACCACCTTGGCGACGTTCGACAGCGGCGAGGCGTTCGTGGCTGGCTATGACGTCTCCCGTGAGGGCAACGAGGTCCGGGCGCGAGTGGGCTTGGTCGGCCAGGCAGCCGCCGTCGACGAGCAGCTGAGCGCGACCAGGAACCTGGTCCTGTTCGGTCGCTTGCGTGGGCTCAGTCGCTTCGCTGCCGAGACCCGCGCAGCGGAGCTCCTGGACGAGTTCGGCCTGAGCAACGACGCAGAACGCGTCGTGTCCCAGTTCTCCGGAGGTATGCGCCGTCGCCTGGACCTGGCTGCCAGCTTGGTGATCCGCCCCGAGGTGTTGTTCGTCGACGAACCTACGACAGGCCTTGACCCTGCCGCTCGCCGTGACTTGTGGGCAGCATTGCGGGGCCTGGTCGCAGAGGGCACGACGTTGCTGCTCACCACGCAATATCTCGAGGAGGCCGACGAACTGGCTGACAAGGTCATCGTCCTTTCCGAGGGTCGAGCGGTTGCTGCGGGAACGCCACGCGAACTCAAGGACCGCGTGGGCGAGGCGGCCATCTGGGTGCGCGTCGACCGCCCGGACCAGACAGAAGATGCCTTGCAAGCCTTGCGTGACGTGGACCCGGAAGCACGCCTCACCTCCCCGCTGACGTTGACCGCATCGGCCAGGCGCCCAACTGCTCTGGCGGACAGTGCGCAGGCGCTCCAGGCGCGCGGCGTACGGCCTGCCGAGATCGCGTTGCGCAGACCCACGCTCGAAGACGTGTTCCTGACGATCTCCGCTTCGTCGAACGCAGACGGGCTCACCAAGGCCGACGGGGCGAGTCCGCCCGGCGAGGAGACGTCGGCAGCCACCGCGCACGGAACGGCTCGTGAGATTCATGCCCCCAAGGGCAGCGCCCAAGGGTTTGCCGAAAGCGAGAAGAAGACTCGATGACAACTATCCATGACCCCCACACCGCTCACCCGCTCGCGACCGTCGCCACCTTGCCCGCGTCGCTCATCCTGGCCGGCCGCATCCTGGCGGGATGGAGGACGAACAAGGCCGCAGTCGTGATCGCCTGGGTGTTCCCGATCTTCGTGACATTGCTCTTCATCGGACTCCTCGGGGGAGCGATGGAGCTGCCGGCCGGAGAGTCGTACGTCGACTTCGTGATGCCGGGCATGCTTGCTGTGACGATGCTGTTCGGCCTCGAGACGACCACGCTTGCAACTGCTGCCGACGCCGCCAAGGGATTGAACGACCGGTTCCGTTCGATGCCTATCAGTGCCGCCGCAGTCCCTCTGGCACGTTGTTTGGCCGACATGTTGGGGTCCGCGGTGGGGCTTGGGGTCATGGTGTTGTTCGGTCTCGCGATCGGGTGGCGCCCTGGTTTCGGTCTTGGCGGGGCCCTCGCCGCAGTGGCACTACTCACGTTGCTGCGATTCTCCTTGCTGTGGATAGGCCTGACCATCGGACAGCGCTCAACCTCGGTCGAGTCGGTGGCTTTCGTCCAAATCCTCGTGTGGCCCATCGCCATGTTGTCGAGTGTCTTCGTGGACCCCGCCACGATGCCTCGCGTGCTTCGCTGGGTGGCCGAGCTCAATCCGATCTCAGCTACCGCAACGACTCTGCGCGACTTGGCAGGCACCGCCACGTGGTCCGGCCAAGCACTGTCCGCTGACGTCTCGGCGCTGCTCGCTGTGGCATGGCCGGGCGTTCTCATGCTGCTGTTCGTCCCCGCAGCGGCCCGAGCGTTCCGTTACCGCTGAGACGGGCCATGGGCTTCGCGGGCCATCGGTCCACGGCCCGCGAAGCCCCCTTGGCCAATGTCATCAAAACCAGAAGGAAAAGGCGTGGCACTCGACACCATCCATCTGCGCGGTCTGCGACAGAACAACCTGCAGAACATCGACCTCGATCTCGATAAGCGAAGCTTGATCGTCGTCGTAGGCGTATCTGGTTCCGGCAAGTCATCGGTCGTGTTTGACACGATCGCAGCCGAAGCCCAACGGCAGATCAACTCCACCTACACCTCGTACGCCCAGACCTATCTGCCGTCCTATGGCCGACCAGACGCGGACGCAATCGAGAACCTCTCGGCAGCCATCGTCATCGACCAGCGACGGCTCCGCGGCGGCCCGCGGTCGACAGTCGGCACGGTCACCGACATCGGGGACTGGCTGCGCCTTCTCTATGCGCGAGCCGCCACGCCGACGCTGGGAAGCCCGAGCGCCTTCTCCTTCAACGACCCCGCCGGAATGTGTCCCCGTTGTCACGGTCTAGGCAAGGAGAACGTCATCGACGTCGACGCCTTCGTCGACGAGAGCCGTTCGCTGAGGGAAGGCCCGTTTCGCCACCCGGACTACCGTCGCGGCACCAAAGCGCTACGCGCCTACCTCGACAGTGGCCTGTTCGACGTCGATGTTCCCCTCGATCAGTACTCGACTCGTGAGCTCGACCTGCTTCTGCGCGGACCCCAGGCGAACAGTAGTCGCCGCAGTCCCATCCCTGACGACTACGAGGGCGTTCTCGACCGATTCCGCCGAGTGCAATTGGCGAAAGATCCGGGCAGCCTCAAAGGCCAGGCCAAAAGGGCCTACGAAGACGTGGTCACGGTCGGGCCGTGCAGTGAATGCGCAGGAACCCGCCTCAACGCCGACGCCCGCTCCGCCGTCATCGAGGACCAAACGCTTCCCGGCTTGTATGACCTTCAGATCAGCGACGTGGCTGAGATCATACGTGGCTGGCGGCTGGGGCCGCACGACGCCGCTGTCAAAGACATCATCGCCCGACTCGAACGGGTGGTTGACCTCGGTATCGGTTACCTGTCGCTGAGCCGTGAGACGTCGACGCTGTCTGGGGGAGAGGGGCAGCGCATCAAGATGGTGCGGCATCTGGGAAGCGCCCTGAACGACCTCCTCTACATCTTCGACGAACCAACCACAGGGCTTCACGCCAGCGACGTGGCGCGCCTCAACAAGATGCTCGTTGCCCTGCGCGACAAAGGCAACACCGTCCTGGTCGTCGAGCACAATCCGGAGGTGATGAAGCTCGCCGACCGCATCGTCGAGATCGGCCCAGCGGCGGGTGCGCAAGGCGGCCATCTCATCTTCGACGGTACCTATGACGAGCTGCTCACGGCAGATACGCCCACAGGATCCGCGCTACGAGCCCAGGATGAAGCGCGCCGTGAGTCGCGCCGCCCCACGGGTTGGGTCGCTATCCGTCACGCAAGCTCGCACAACCTCCAAGACGTCAGCGTCGACATCCCTCTCGGAGTGCTGACCGCGGTCACGGGGGTCGCTGGGTCCGGGAAGTCGAGCCTGATCCACGGGCACCTGGGAGCTGTCGCCGGCGACGCGGTCTTCATCGATCAAGCGCCGATCAACGGTTCCCGGCGCTCAACGCCGGCGTCGTGGACCGGGATACTCGACGACATTCGTGCCGTGTATTCCCGCGAGACGGGGCAGCCCGCGGCACTGTTCTCCCCCAACTCCGATGGGGGATGCCGACACTGCGACGGCACAGGCGTCGTGTTCCTCGACGCCGGGTTCACCGACCCCGTGCAACTGATCTGCGAGACGTGTGACGGTAGAAGGTTCCGGGCGGCGACCGAGAAGTACACGGTGCGGGACGCCTCGATCGCCGATGTCTTTGAGATGACCTTCAACGAAGCGGCAGCGTTCTTCGACATACCACGGCTGGTAGCAACGTTGCTCAAGGCAAAGCAGGTCGGACTTGGCTATCTCCGGCTGGGGCAGAACCTCACAACCCTTTCGGGAGGTGAGCGCCAGCGGCTCAAGCTTGCCCGCGAGCTGACGAGCACCGCGCCCATTGTGGTCCTGGACGAACCGACTACCGGACTTCACATGAGCGACGTACACAACCTGATCGACCTCCTGCACCACATCGTCGACTCAGGGCGCACCGTCATCACGATCGAGCACGACCTCTCACTGATCGCGGCCGCCGACTACGTCATCGACCTTGGTCCGGATGGAGGTCACGACGGCGGCCGACTCCAGTACGCCGGTCCCTCCAGGGGCATCTGCCAGACGGAAACAAGAACCGGTGCCGCCTTGCGGCGGCACCTCGATTCCCTTCAGGCAGCTCGGGCCTGCCGCACCCCGACAGTGACACCTGATAGCCCGGCTGCGAACAGATGCTGCTGAGGATGCGCGCCGTCCCCAAGCCTCACTCGAAGGAGCACCGCGACGACGTGGTCCGTTTCGCGAGAAACTGTGGACCGACAGTTACCTCACGCCGGTCACGTCCGACGTCGGAATCAGCGAGTCGTAACTGACCGGCTGGCTCCCTGCCGACGACAACCCGTCGACGTCGAGGACGGCACCGGGCCTCGACCCACGGTAGACAACGCCGAGTCGCACGCCAGATGCAGGCTTGCGAAGCGCCACCAGAACACCAAGCCAACTCAACGGTAGATCTCGTCGGAATGTGTTCGAATCACTGGCGTTCGGGAGTGTTACTTGCGCGCGCATTCAAGTGGGGAACAGGTTCCTCAGGAACAGGGACGTTCAACGCAGAGCAGATCGTCTGCCAACCATCGGATACTCGCCACTCGATGAGGCGGTCCTCAGGACATGTGCGACGCACGCTCCGCACATGAGCCTCGTACGCCGCCAAAGACCGCTCGCGATCCAAAAAGCCCTCCCAGCCGCCGAAGTGCTCGTCCCACACCGCCGACAGCAGCTCGGCGACCTCCCGAGGCCCCACATCCTGGCCGGGCGCAGTCCATTGATGGATAGACCCCAGAGCGCTGTCGTACCAGGAGTCGGCCTCGCGAACGGTCAGTAGGACGTGAGCGTCGGGCCACAACTCGGAAAAGTGGCGCCATTCCCAGCACCCCGGCCAGTCCACGCATGAACCGAACTCGCCGAGCTCGACCTTCCAGTCCACCGGGGTCCCGGACCGATGCTTGTTCCACAGCACCGCAAACTCAGGACGGGACCAGACGTCCTGCATCTGAAAGCACGGCCCAAAGCCAAGCAGCTCCAGGGCGGCAGCCGCGGAGGTCGTGCCGGTGCGCCCCCATCCCGCTCCGATAACACGCATGGCGCCATTATGCCGCCGATCACCCAGACAGAACCGTAGCCGGGATACGTTGCCGACCCACTCTGCATGGGTTTTCCGCATCAGGCGCCCATGCCGACGTCGCAGCAGTCGCGCCTGGCTGGAGGTTGAGGCGGCCGCGGTCGTGACCTGCTGAGCACGCCCCCCTCCCGCGACGGACCCTGTCGCACTCGGCGAAGTCGGCGCCCGGCAGACCAAGGTGCACGTCTAGGGTGGACGCCTTGATCTGAATCTTTGTTGTCGGCCGGCTTTCGCTGTCCGCCTCTGTCCTTGACATGATCGACGCTGGCATCTGCTCGACGCCACCCCACCTACGCGCCCTGCCCGCGACGTCGATTGCATCAACCTCGGGAGGTACGCGGGCAAGAACTGGCTTCGCGCAGGCGGTGGGACTGTCTGCTGTACCCCTTGCGGACCAACCTGATGGTGAGCCGCGCAGGCCTTCCGTACCCACGGCCAGCTAGTTGGTTCTGTCTGAGAGTAGCGAACGCACCCCTTTGCATGGCGTCGATCCCGATCTGGTCACCCTCGGGGTGACGATAGGATTACGGATCGGCGCCGTCACGACCATGATGGGGGCATGGACATCGCTGATTTCGAGCAGGCGGAGGTCGAACTGGTCTCGCTCCTTCGAAAGTGTGAGGCGGTAGTCCGCGGCAGCAAGCTCTCGCCTTCGCGACAAACGCTCATGGTCAACCGAGTCGCCGCTCTTCAGACAGCTCTCGAGCTTGTCGCCGAGGCGAAGTCGCGCCGTGCAACCTGAGGCGCCGGCGCTCGCTGCCGGGAGGCGGCATTCCGTCGGGCGTCGCCTTGACGGGACCGTGCTTGCTGTTGGCAACGATGCGGCGGGTGAGTGCCGCGTGGAGTCGTGGGACGCGATCGTCGCAGTGGCGGTAGGAAATGTTCATACAGCGAACAACACGGGGCGATCCCACACGATCGGCCTGCGCGCGGATGGCTCGTTGTTGGCCACGGGCTGGAACGACGACGGGCAATGCGACGTGCTCGGGTGGCGGGACGTCATTGCCGTGGCCGCAGGCTGGCGTAGAACTCTCGGGCTGCTCGACGATGGGACCGTCAGGGCTGCAGGTCGAGGTTCAGAGGGCCAGTGCGACGTGGCCCCGTGGCGCGACGTCATCGGCGTGTCCTGTGGGGACTGGCACTCGGTCGCGGTGCGCGCCGACGGCACGGCTCTTGCGGTGGGCGTCAACCGCCGCCGACAGTGCGCGGTCGAGGGGTGGCACGATCTGGTGGCTGTCGCGGCCGGTTACATGCACACGCTCGGGTTGCGAGATGACGGACGAGCGCTGGCTACCGGAGCCCGGGCGACGGGTGCGTGCGATGTTGACAGCTGGGAGAACGTCGTTCAGTTGGACGCGGGCAGCTATCACTCAGTCGCGGTCACTGCCAAAGGGACCGCCCTCGCTGCTGGTGACAACAGCCATGGCCAGTGCGATGTCTCTGGCTGGGAGAGCATCGTCGCGATCGCTGCAGGCTCCACCCATACCCTCGGCTTGCGAGTCGACGGCACGGTCCTGAGCACCGGAAACAACGCCGACGGTCAGTGCACGACAAACGCCTGGACGGGCGTCCAGGTTGTTCGGTAGTGGCTCACCGGCACACGCGCCAGTTCCGAGCAAAACGACGTGCGGCGACACGGCAGTGCCTAGGGCGGCGCAGCGCAGCGCGTCGATCGCCGCAAGCCCATCCCGTACTGGTCACGCTCCGTGTGACATAGGCCTTCGGACCTCTGGCTGCTTGCGGTCTCACTCAGCGAGGCGCTTGCTGAAGGGTCGGGCGATGTCCGATACCCGAGTCGACCACGGCCCGTGTCTCGACCGGGTCCACACATCTGGAGGTGCGCCATGAGCGCGCTGCTTGTCGGGTACGCCCGATGCTCCACCGATCAACAAGACCTGACCGCTCAACGCGACGGGCTCCTTAGCCTGGGTGTCCAGCCGGACCGGATCTACGTCGACCATGGACTGACCGGAACCAACCGGGAGCGCCCTGGACTGCGCGAGGCCCTCGCCGCCTGTCGGGCTGGCGACACGCTAGTGGTCACCAAGCTCGACCGCCTCGCGAGGTCGCTACCTGATGCTCGGGCGATCGCTGACGAGCTGACGTTGCGGCAGGTCAGTCTGAGCTTGGGCGGGTCGGTCTACGACCCGACCGACGCCGTCGGGAAGCTGCTATTCAACGTACTTGCCATGGTGGCCGAGTTCGAGTCTGACCTGATCCGGCTTCGCACGGTGGAGGGCATGAAGGTCGCCCGGGCGAAGGGACGGTTGCGCGGGAAGCAGCCCAAGCTGAGCCGCAAGCAGGAGGCACACCTGGTGTCCTTGGTCCACAGCGGCGAGTACAGCACCCTCGAGGTCGCCGAGCTGTTCGGCGTCGGTCGCTCCACCGTCTACCGCGCGATCGAACGCCAACGCATTGCGGCCAAAGCGGACCTCGCAGAGGCACGAGCGCGTCGCTGACTTCGACACGGCGCCGGCTGTCCCGAATCCGACACCCAAGCGGGACAACCGACGCCGATCGGCCAACACTCCGATTAGAGGCCTGGAGAGGAGTTGTTGTGTGGTGAATCTGAGCGGCTCGGGCGGCACAGGCGTGTTGGCTATGCCGCTCACTGTGGCGAAGTCACACAGGCCGGTTGTTGAGCAGGTCTGGCACGTCGGTGTCTTGGCGGATCCACTCGGCCAGGTCGCGGTCGATCATCCGTGCGAGCTTGAGGTAGTCGTCGTGAGCTTGGGCCGGTGTTCTTCTCGCGTGCTGGCCGGGGAGGGGGAACCCGTTGTGGAGTGGCTCGTGGTGGGCCACCCGGTTGCGAAGGACGTTGACGCGTTTCGCGACGCCATGGGTCCACGACCGAACGAAGCGGGCTCCGGGATCGGGATCGTTTGCGACTTCCGCTCTTCCGCCCGGGAACGCTTTGCGGAGGGCTGGGCGCCATAGGTTCTCGTAGTCGGTGCGGTATCGGCGCGGGGACCGGCCTGCGTGGTCGCCGGCGTCGAGGAGGTTGACCCAGAACCCGAAAGTGCACTGCGCGACAAGGCGGCCCGGGACGTCGGGTCCGGTGGGATTGTTGCGGATTGCGCGGGGGAGGTGGTTCCAGGCAGTAGCGAGCTGGTTGCAGGAGCGATCGTCGAGTTCGACGTCTGCGCGCTCGTACCAGAACGCCCCCCACTCGTTCGTGAGCGCGTGGTGCATCGCATTGCGGAGGCCGACTTCCACGATGGCAAGGTCTGCCATGATTGCGCCGGCGAGGTCGCGGTCCCACACGTATAGGTCCCGCGCTAGGTGTGGATTGCCGGATGCTGCGGCGAGGTAGGACGCGTAACGGTCATTGGAGATGGCGTGCTCGAGCGCGGTGGCGGCAGCGGTTGCGGGGCCATGCAGAGCCACTGGACACTCCTTGGTTGGTTTGCGTAAGATGCTGGTCAGAAGTCCCCGGATATCGCCTCTCTTGGACCTGAGCCATGACGCGTCCGGGGTTTTCTTATTTCTCAGGTCTTGTGCTGCCCGGTTCCGGCGCCGTGGTGCTGGCGTGGATGAGCACCCGAAGGTGATCACGTCGAGCGTCAGCGTTCAACTCGCAACACACGTCCCAGGCAGTCTCGACCTGGATCGGAGGCTGCTCGCACCAAAGTTGTCCAGGTGCCTTGGGGGATAGGGACCTTGCGGACGATGGGGGAGCGGGCGCTGGCTGAGGGGTCGGCCGTGCCTCCGGCGCGGCTCGATGCCCGAGCCGGGACGCAGCGGGCGCCTGGCCGGGCCCACAGCAGGAGGTGTGCCATGAGCGCTCTACTTGTCGGGTACGCCCGATTGCCTGACCGGCACCAACCGCGAACGCCCCGGACTTCGCGAGGCACTTGCCGCCTGCCGGGCCGGGGATACGTTGGTCGTCACTAAGCGGACCGGCTGGCTCGTTCCCTGCCCGATGCTCGCGCGATCGCCGACGAGCTCACGGCCCGGCACATCAGCCTGAGCCTGGGCGGGTCGGTCTACGACCCCACCGATGCGGTCGGGAAGCTGCTGTTCAACGTGCTGGCGATGGTTGCGGAGTTCGAGTCGGACCTAATCCGGCTACGCACAGTCGAGGGCATGAAAGTCGCCAGAGCCAAAGGCTGACTAAGGGCAAGCAGCCCAAGCTGAGCCGCAAACTGGAGGCGCACCTGGTGTCCCTGGTGCACAGCGGCGAGTGCAGCACCCATGAGGTAGCCGAGCTGTTCGGCATCGGGCGGTCCACCGTCTACCGTGCCATCGAACGCCAACGGGTCGCGGCTAAGGCCGACCTCGCTAACACCTCCACACGACGCTGACCGTCACCTCGTCGGTGTCCCGCAATCAACACCTCGGCGGGACGCCAGTGAGTGGACCCGGTCAGCGCCGGCCTTGAACAGCGGCCTATCCAGACGGGGTTCCGCCTACGGCCGATGTCCGGTGGGCGTGAGTCGGGGATCTGGTGGTAGACCGAGTGTCTGCAATCCACCGATCGGGCGCGGGTGTAGTTGTCTGACGCTTTCGGCGTGATCAGGTTCTTGGCAGGTTGGCATGCCGATGCTGGACTGATCGGGGAGCGGGCGAGCGACGGAGGGTCGACGATGCAGGTGGGGGTGTTGGAGGACGACCCAGCAATCCGGCGGCTGCTCGGTGAGGCGTTGCGGATGAGCGGACACGAGGTGCTGATGGCCTTCGACGGAGGCGAGGCCCTGCGGCGTTTCGGCGCAGACAGCGGCATCGACGTGATCGTCGTCGACATCGGCCTTCCCGACTCCGACGGCCGGGACGTGGTGCAAGCGTTGCGCTCGTCGGGTCAGCAGGCGCCGCTGGTGTTCTTGACCGCGTTGGATGCCCTGCATGACCGGATGGCCGGGTTTGGTGCCGGCGGGGACGACTACGTCGCCAAGCCGTTCGAGGTGGTTGAGCTGATCGCCCGGATCGAGGCATTGGGGCGGCGCGCCCGCCCGACGACGTCGGGGTCGGGGCTGGTGCTGGACCCGGCCGGGCACTCGGTGCGCACCACCATGGGTGAGGTGCTGCTCACTCCCACGGAGTTCCGGATGCTCGCCGCGATCACCTCGCGCCCCGGCGAGGTCGTACGACGGCGCACGGTGATCGCGGCGGCATGGCCGCACGGGGCGATAGTGGCCGGAAACACCGTCGACTCGTTCATGCGCCGGATCCGCACGAAGCTGGACTCGATCGACGCGACGGCGTCGATCGACACGGTGCGCGGCGTCGGGTACCGGCTGACGTCAGAGCCGAAGTGAGGACACACAGAGTGTGGGAGCGGATCTCGCGGCCGTGGTCCTTCCGCCAGCAGATCGTGGTGCTGACTGCGAGCGTCACCGCGTTCGCGATGCTGCTGCTCGCTCTCGTGCTCCAGTTGGTCCTGGCTGGCATCGCCGACCGGGACGTCGACCGGGTGTTGGCCGACCGGGCCGAGTCGGTGATCGGCGCCACCGAGCCCAACGCGAGCTCGACGGGTTTCTCGGTCCCGGCTGGTGCGGTCGACGAGGGTGTCGCGGTCTATGACTCCCAAGGACGGCTGGTGGCGGGGGCCCCGGCGCCGCGGCTCCGGCAGGCCTACGAGCGGCGCGCCACGATCACTCGGTCCGTGGTGGACGGCGTCGGTGACGTCAGTCGCGTGCGCGCCGAGCCGTTCACGGTGGGTGGCTCGAGCGGTGTGGTCGTAGTCAACGAGTACCTGCAGCCATACGAGGAAGCAGAGCGGCTGGCCCTGATCGTCAGCCTGGCCACTGGTGCGATGACGGTGGCTGCGGCCGCCGGAGTGGCGGCATGGGCAATTCGCAAGGCACTGAAACCGGTCGAGCGGATGGCGTCGACCGCGTCCGACTGGAGCGAGCACGACCTGGCCCGACGGTTCTCGCTCGGGGCCCCCACCAACGAGATCACCGCCCTGGGTGCCACCTTGGACACCCTGCTCGACCGCGTGTCCACCGCGATCCGCTCCGAACAACGGCTCACCTCCGAGCTGGCCCACGAGCTCCGCACCCCCCTGACGACCATCCAGGGCACCGCCGACCTCATGCTGATGAGGGAGGGGGAGCAGCTGACGGATTCGGCCCGCCACGACGTGCGCGAGATCTCGAACGCCAGCCGACGAATGGCCCACACCATCGCGGCACTGCTGGAGGTCGCCCGCACCGAGGCCACCGTCCTGCAAGCTGGACATTCCCAGCTGAATGAGGTGATCGCGGACGTGCTGGGTGAACTCCGCGACGACTCGATCCGGCTCGAGGTCGACGTCGAGGACATCCGCCTTGCGATGCCCCACGGCTTGGCGGTCCGCACCCTGAGCCCCGTCGTCCACAACGCCGTCTGCCACGCGAACGGCGTCGTGGAACTCTCCGGGCATCGGCATTCGGGTCAGGTCGAGGTATGGGTGCGCGACGACGGCCCCGGGGTCCCTCCCGAGCTGCGTGCGGTGATCTTCGAACCGAGCACTACTACCGCGGCCGGTGGTACGGGCGCCGGGCTCGGGCTGGCGCTGGCCCGCCGCGTCGCGCGCGGGGCAGGCGGCGAAGTCAGCCTGCGTACCCCCGACTCCGAGGCACCTGCAGCCGAGACAGGCGTGGGTGCTGGCGCCGGAGCGGGCGCGGGGGCGACGTTCGTGGTGCGACTGCCGTTGGCCTAGGCGCGTGCCGCGAACACGACCCGCCACCACCACGGTCACAACCGGTCAGCCTGCTGGCAGGTAGCGAGCCGCAGGCTTCCCCCATGACCAATCACACCGACCACACCGGCCTGAGGACGAGGTTGACTCCCGCTGCGGCCACCGCTGACTCCCACGTCGCACCCGCGTCCTCTGCCATGCTCAACAAGGTGCCCGAGGTGTTCCTGCTGTTCTGGGTGGTCAAGATCCTGTCCACCGCGGTGGGTGAGACCGCCGCGGACTACCTGGCCGGGACCCTTGGCTTCGGGCTGACGGTCACCTCGTTGATCATGGCCGGCTTCCTCGCCGTCGCCCTGGCCGCACAGTTCCGGGTACGGCGCTACGTCCCTGCCATATACAGTGGCTCACTGTCGTCCTGGTGAGCGTGGTCGGCACGCTGATCTCCGACAACCTCGTCGACAACTTCGGTGTGAGCCTGTGGACCACCACCATGATCTTCGGCCTCGCGCTGGCGGCCACCTTCGCTGCCTGGTTCCGCTCCGAGCGGACGCTGTCGATCCACACCATCGTCACCAGCCGTCGCGAGGGCTTCTACTGGCTGGCGATCCTGTGCACCTTCGCGCTCGGCACCTCCGCCGGTGACCTGGTCTCCGAAGGACTCACACTGGGCTATGGCACCGCGCTGGGCATCTTCGGCGCCCTGATCGCGCTGGTCTCCCTGGCGTTCTGGAAGGGCGGGCTCAACGCCGTTCTGGCGTTCTGGACCGCCTATGTCCTCACCCGCCCCTTCGGCGCGTCGCTGGGCGACCTGCTCACCCAGGCACCGGCCGACGGCGGGTTCGGGCTCGGCGCCAACGCCACCAGCGGCTTGGTTCCTGACCATCATCTTCGGTTGCGTCGGCTGGTTCACCTGCAGCAGCGCCGCGAGCACGAAGCACCGCACCCCGCCGAACCGGTCGAGGTCGCCTGATTCCTCGTCCCAAACCACCGAACCGACCGTGCCCCGGATATCCCCCCATCCGGGTCACGGTCATGTCGTCGTCCCCGACAGCGCACCCCTCGTCGCGATGGGGTCTGCTGCACGATTCGGTGGCAGGCTGTCTCAGGCGGGGACGCGTGGTCGGCAGAGTCACAGGTCAGCGTGCAGTGGTCTTCTGCACTGCGGTCAACATCCGTACATAGACCGCAGGATGCTCCAAAACCACCCAAGGCATCGACGAGCGCCGGAGCGATCAATCGAAGCAGATCAGTTTCATCGAACTGGTGGTGAACCTGACGCCGCGGTGGTCCGCTCTGCCGAAAGACGGCTAGTTTGCGGAGGGCCCCGCCGCGGGCTCCCAGCATGCCTGTCCGAGATCTCGTGCCAGCGCCACTTTGTACAGGACGTCAAGGTGAATTGGGCAATGGTGAGAACGTCGCCCGAGCCTACGCTCGGTTATTCGACTCGACCAAGCAACGCTACGCCGAACTGCCGGGATGGCTGCACTTCTACAATCACTACCCGCGTCCACTCAGCTATCGAGGCCAAGCCACCGATCAGTCGACTGACCAACATCCCAGGACATCACAACTAGGGCATCAGTAAGTCCAGGTGTCGCGGATCTGTGCCGACCTCGACGAGGAGGTCGGCGCATTCCGGGACCATGAATGCGTCAAGACCAAAGGCCCGGGCGATCAAGCAGTCGGCTGCCCGGGCCGCCTCAATACTTCGGCAGCTCGCGCGTCTCGGCGATCTCGGTCGCGATGTCTATGACCTTGCGATTGGTGTGCGACGACACCCGTCGCAGGTACTCGAAGGCAAGACACGAGTCGAGCCCAAGGCGCTCCATTAAGATGCCCTCCGCCTGCCCGATCACTGTGCGACTCTCGACCGCCTGCTGCAGCTGCTTGATCTCACGTTCAGCATCAGCGAGCGAGTCCACTAATCGCTCGTGCTGATCGTCCGCATCTTCCATCGGGCTCACGTCTTCTGCTCACTTTCTGACCCGATACAAGGTTGCCGCGAGGTTAGACAACGTTCGCTTCCGCGACTTCACCCTCGCGGCTCAAGACTATCCACGCGACGACTGCCTGCGCCACGCCCCGACGACACTTGACCACCTCTTGCGTACGGACGACACTGCCCGCTACACCTCGAGTGCGCGAGCCGGCCACTCTCGGGGATTGCTGCGGCAGCGCAGGACCCGGCCGACGAGGCTGCCCCCTCCCCAGCCGGGTCCACCTCGGCATCGAGAGCACGTCTGGCGTCGTGTCGCGGTGTCGTTGTGAGAGGCAATCGACCTTGGTACCCCAACGCAGCCCGCGTACTCCGCCTCACCGGGGGTGACGTTTTCAAGCGTGCTGGCGCCACAGTCGGTGTGCCAGATCACCCTGCGAAAGGACACACCCGATGGACATCGGAGACAGCCTCCAGAACACGACGGACGGGATCTTCGACTTCCTGCCCAACCTGGTGGGCTTCCTGCTCATCCTGCTCTTCGGCTACCTCATCTCGAAGGTGGTGGCCGGCATCGTCGGCAAGCTCCTCGATAAGGTGCACATCGACAGGCATCTTCACGATAGCTCCGCTCGCAGGTACGTCGACTCAGTCCTGCCCGGCGCCTCACCGGCCAACGGCATCGCCCGGATCGTCTTCTGGTTCATCTTCATTTTCTTCATCACCGCCGCCATCGGCGCGCTTGGCATCCCAGCGGCGACCGGCTTCATGAACGACGTGCTGGCCTACCTGCCCAACGTCATCGTCGCGATCCTCATCTTCGTCATCGCCGCCCTGCTGTCCGGCGCGATCGCCGGCGCCGTCGTGAAGTTCATGGGCGACACCCCGACCGGCGAGGTCGTCGGCACCGTGGCTCCCGCGGTCATCGTGACGATCGCCTTTTTCATGATCCTCGAGCAGCTCCAGATCGCCCCCGAGATCGTGCGCATTGCCTTCACCGCCATCATGTTCGCCCTCGCGCTCGGCCTCGCCCTCGCGTTCGGCCTCGGTGGACGCGACCTCGCCGCCGACATGCTGCGCCAAGCAAAGGACAAGAGCTCGGACGCCGCGAGCCAGGCCAAGCACGACGCCCGCGTCGGCGCCGAGCGCGCCCGTGGCGAGTACGAGCAGTCCCCGAGCACACCCAGCACCACACCTCGCACCACCGCCGGCGGCACACACGACACGGACGAGGCGATCACCTCCGACCGCGCCTTTGACCCCGAGGCCACGCAGCACATGCCGCCGCCCGCCTCACCCAACCGCTGACCGAGCTCACCTGCGCCAAAGGCTTCACACACCGCGGACCGTCGCCTCCTGTCGAGGCGGCGGTTCCGTCTTCTACACAGTTGAGTGGCTAGGCGAGGGTGTCGGACGGGTTGGCCGACCCGTCCGACGCCTCGTTATTTCGCGTGAGAAACGAGAATGAGCCGCCCGTCTCGAGGACGCAGAGCTCGATGTCCCGTAGACGCTGATGCCGTTCTGTCGAACCGCCTCATGGACGTCTCGGATGGTCATCGGGCTCACCAGCCAGGGTCTCGAGCAGCGGCTCACCGTCACGGATCCCTACACGAGCTCGTCCGGCGAGCCACGGCCGAAAGCGCGAGAACCTGAACGTGACGGCGTTAAGCAGGATGCCGGCCAAGGTGAACGTGGCGACGGCGATGATTGCCGCCGAGACCGAGTAGTCCTCCTGCACGATCCTCTGGCTGACCAGGTCGCCGACCGTGATGAGCCGGATCATGTCAGAACGCCGAGAGCTGAGCGCCCTCGCGCTTGCTGCCGACGCGGACGACGAACCAGAGGACGCAAAGATCACCAGTGAGCGGATCAAGATGTCCATTGGGGCACCCGCCACGTAGCCCAGCCTGCGGTGACGACGGGCTGATCCTGCTCCAGCACGCTCATCTCGCAGCGGTCGCGGCCGCCGAGCTGCCCGGGAGCAACCCGCGCGTCGAGAGCGATCTAGAGAACTTGCCCTTGGACCGGTTTGTCGAATTCGTACACGAGCCAGTTCAGGTCCGAGGTCTCGGCCGACGGACCGGGACACCACGACTGGAAGTCGAGGTGCTCGAAGTACTCGGCGCAGAACCGGACCTCGACCGTGTCACCGAACGCACGATCCGAGGTGATCGTGACGACGAGCGACGATAGCTCCCCAGCGCGGGCGATCAGTGGGTATTCCACAGCAAGTGCATACCCATCACCGCTAACGGACGCGTCGTTGACGCGTGGGCCGAGGACATCGAAAGCAGCCGCGAGGACGATCAGCGCCAAGACAGCGACACCCAGCCGACGGCCCACCCGCGCCGGCAGACACGGAGGCGAGTCGCTGAGGTCGGACGTCGTCTCGTCGTCATGCCGCGACACCCTATTGGCCAGCTGCGCACGGTCTCACCGGCAGTCATCAGCGGTCACTGGTGTGGTGAGTCGTGGGGCCTTTCTCAACGCGTCCCGTCACCGCGACGAGTGGCAACCGCGTCCGACGCCTGCTCGGCAACAATCGGCTTCAGCCGGAGCCACCGAGGCGGGACCACGCTCCCGGGGCGATCGTTCGAACGCCTGGTCCGAGTCGGCGGGACGCTACCCGGGTTGTCAGTCGCCCAACAGCTGTTGGACGGTCCGGTAGGCATCGCGGTGCTTGGGTGGGCCTTCCCGTCCTTCCGAGAGTAGAGTCCCGTGGAGTGATGAGGTGCGACGGCGGGGCTGCGTGATGTAGGCCGCCACCGGCGGGATGTTGGGTGTGAAACGACCGAGTCACGCACTGAAGACCCATCGATGGCCTTGTCCATGCCGTCGCATTGACCAGGCGCTCTACGCGAGGTGGTGGAGGCCTACGTCCACGGCATCTCGACCAGGAGTGTGGATGATCTGGTGGTCGCGCTCGCGCCGATTCGGGGATCTCCGGGTCCGAGGTCTCGCGGATCTGCGAGGGCCTTGACGAGTCGGTGGGCGGGTTCCGGGCCCGGCCCCTGGACCACACCGGCTTTCCGTACCTCTACCTCGACGCGACCTACCTCCATGTCCGCAACGAGCCCGGCAAGAGTGGCCAGGTGGTGTCGATGGCGGTCGTGGTGGCCACCGGGTTCGCAGCGGACGGCACGCGTGAGGTCTTCGAACTCAACGTCGGTGACAGCGAGGACGAGACGTTCTGGCAGGCCTTCCTGCTCAGCCTCAGACAACGCTGCCTGGCCGGTGTGCGACTGGTCATCTCAGACCAGCACTCCGGGCTGGTGCCCCGTTGAGGCGGTCCTTCCAAGGTGTCGCGCGTCAGCGGTGCCGGGTCCGCTTCGCCCGCAACCTGCTCGCCCACGTCCCAGGTCCCACGCCGACATGGTCTCCGCGGTGTTGCGCACGAGCTTCGCTCAGCCCGACCCCGAGGCCGTCAACGCTGTATTGGACGAGGTCCGCGACCAGTGACCGGGTTGTTCCCGAAGGTCGGACCGCTGATGGACGGCGCGAAGGCTGAGGTCCTCGGGTTCACCGCGCTTCCGAAGGCCCACTGGCGCAAGATCTAGTCGATCAATCCGCTCGAGCGGGTGACAAAGAAGTCAAGCGCCGCAGCCGTGTGGTGGGGGTCTTCCAGCCCCGCCGCCGTCTTCGGGCTCGTCGGCGCCGTGCTCATCGACATGCACAACGAATGGATTGCCGGCGACCACCGCTACCTCCAGACGAGTCCATGGCGCTGCTCAACGACCCGGTAGATACTGGTGACCACGCCGCGATCGAGAGCCGCGAGTAGGGCACCGAGAACCACCTCAAAACCCACCACCTCGCGGGGCGCTGCCCATCCCCCTATCGGCGTATTCCGCGAGCCCACGCTGATCTAGGAAATCCGCAACTCCGATGGTCGTCAACCAAGTTCGGGTGCGGTTCGTCTCCTGTGGATGGAACCTAAAGCGCTGCGACATGCGATGACCGATGCTGTACGCCATACGGATGTCTTGGATTCACGGCTCGTACTGAAGCCCGCGAGCGCGCACGCGCGCGCCCAGTCAAGGCGTCGGTTCGCTGGACTCGTGTATCGGATGAGCCGTGCGAGGAAGCGTGACTACGGCGTTGTGGTTGCCCAAGACTGCAGCCGTCTCCGGTGCCCGACCCGGTACGGGACGGGCTCGCGGAACGACCCGGTGCGGGACGGGCTCGCGAAGCGACCCGGTGCGCGATGGGCTCGCGAAGCGACCCGGTGCAGGATCCCGTTCTGGTCACGCTCCGCGTGACGATCCCGTTCTGGTCACGCTCCGCGTGACGATCCCCAAGTGGACCTCAACGTCGCCACCGACCCTCCGGACAGGCTCGACCGGGTGGCAGGCTGCAGCTCATGTCGAGACGTGGATGGCGGAGGTGGGCGCGTTTGGCGTTGGCGGTCGTGGTGCTCCTGGCGTGCTTGACAGGGGGTGGGTGGCTGGTCCTGGCGAAGACCGGCACGAGCGAGGCCGTTCCCGCCACGGTGTACACCATCGTGCGGGCGCCGGGTGCGAGCCAGGACGACGCCGATCTGGTGCGGCGCGCCCTTGAGTTGTCCGACTCCGGGGTGGAGGAGGTGATCGGCGCCGAGGTGACCGAATCGGTGGAGGTGCGCCTGACCAGGTTCCTGAGCTGTGCGGGAGCGCAGACCCTGGGCAGCGCCGACACGGACTCGATCTGCCTCTACGTCGGCGGCGACTCGTGGCGCTATCTCGTCGATCTCGACCCGGCGGTCGCGATCGGGGCGGTGGCCCACGAGCACCTGCACGTGCTGCAGGGACAGCTGGGCTGCCTCCCCGACGCCGCAGACCGTGAGTACGCCTGGTGGACCGAGGGGACCGCCACCTACTACAGCTGGCGCGAGCTGATCCTCGCGGGCCTGGTGACCGAGGAGCAGGCGAAGGACTACCAAGAGGAGTTCGCCGACACGGACGAACGCCTGCAGCCGCTGTCGGCCTACGAGGAGTCCATGGGGGGCGACAAGGCCTACTTCTTCGCTGCACGAGCTGCGGCCGAACTGGACCGGCGAGCCGGCGGTCAGGGTTTCGTGGCGTTCTGCACCCAGGCTTCCCACGGCTGGCGCGAGGCCTTCGCCGATGTCTACGGCATCGAGGTGGACGAGTTCTACGCGCAATTCGGGCAGGGGTAGTCCTACGCCGAACCGCCAGCGGTGTCGCGATGCTCCTCCGCGGCTGACGCGGCGGAATCTCCCGTCCGCGATCGGATGGCTACTTGGCCACTAGCCCGGTTTCAGCGCTGTTGGTCTGTCGTTCGACTGGTTGGGCGAGGGCCACGACGTGGCCGTCTGGGTCGAGCACGTAGCCCACGTGTTCTCCCCACGACCGGCGCTGTAGATCATCGAGTAGGCGACCGCCCGCATCGAGCGCGCGGGCTAGGGCGGCTGAGGTATCGGCGCAGCGCAGGTAAAGCTCGCACCGTTGAGAGACGTCAGTGGTGGCGTCTACCTGTCCGACGAACAGGGCTTCGATATCGGCAGCGGGCATAAGCCCCAAGGTGGCGCCGCCGAGGTCGAACTCAGTCATCCCCGGCACGTTCGAGGTGGGTCGGCATCGAGCAGCCGGCGGTAGAACGCTCGGGCGCGGGTCTGGTGGGCGACGCAGAGATGAACTCGACTGCACGCATGCACTTCCCGGCGAGGTCACCGGGCGCGCTGCGAGGCGAGGTGGCCGAAGACGACCAGGCGGTCGTCGGTGTGGAAGAGCTCCGCGCAGGTGACGAGAGTGATGAGGGCGTCGCCGTCGACGGCGTCGGGTTGTACGCCTCCCGCGGGGTTGACGGGCAGCGGAGCGGTGACCCAGCTCGCGTCGAGAGGGACCTCGAGCGCGTCGCCGGCGGTGTCCAGGACATAGGTGTAGACGGCGTCGCGGGTCTCGACCACGAGCTCGTCGCCGATCTCGAGGTCGGGCAGGTCGCGGAACGGTTGGCCGTGGGTGATCCGGTGGCCGGCCAGCACGTAGTTGCCGGGCCCGCCAGGGCCGGTCGTGTCAGGGTCGTGCGCGAGCCCGGAGGCGAGCGCGGTGTCGGACAGGCCCTCGACGACGGGCACGGCGAAGTCGTCGCCGAACCGGGGGATCCGGACGACGGCGCTCGCACTGACCGGCCCGCCGCGGCCATCGACGCGGACCCGCTCCTGGCCGGAGGACCAGCCCTCCTCGACGGCGTCACGGATCCGGTCCTGGGCACGCTGCGAGACGTAGTTGGTGCCCCACAGCTGCCACCCGACGTACCCGAGCAGGGCGATGCCGACCACGATGAGGCCCATTCCCGCGCGCCGCGACCAGCGGCGGCGCCCGGCGTCGTCGTCCGGAGCGCTCGTCGGCCCGCGTTCCCGGAGGTGTCCCACGGGCCCCGTCATAGCACAGCGTGCCTTCACATCGTCGACGAACTCCTCTACGTTCGTAAGCGCATCAGTTGCTCGGGCGCGGGTCACCGGGGTCCGCGAGGATGGTGGTGGTGGCCGTGAGGGACATCCCCCGTTTCGGCGTCGTCCGGCGGGTCCTCGCGTTGTCACTGCTGGTCCTGCTGGCCGTGGTTGGGGTCCCGGCGTCGCTCGCGCCCGCGGAGGCGGCGGTCATCGACAGTTTCGCGAAGGTCTTCTCGGCGCAGACCAACGGCAGCATCCAGGTCATCGGCAACGCGCTGATGACCTGCCAGGCGGCCGGCGCCACCAACGGCGCCAACTGCGCCAACTCGCTGGCCGGCGCGGGCGCCGGCAGCTCGGGAAACAACAACCTGTTCATGGTCAACCTCGACGCCGACGCCGACGCGAGCACGACGAACTCGTCGCGGGCGCGGCTGACGCTGCCGGTCGGTGCCACCGTGCTTTTCGCCGGGCTGTACTGGTCGGCCGCCACCTCGACGGGGGCAGGCGGGGGAGCGCCGGCCCCCGCCGGCCGGAACCTGAGCCTGCGCACGCCCGGCTCGGCGACGTACCAGCGCCTGGCTCCGCAGACCCTCAACGCCTCGCCCCAGGCGAGCGCCGACTTCCAGGCCTACCGCGACGTGACCGCTCTGGTGCAAGCCGCCGGCTCGGGCGACTACTGGGCCGGCAACATCTCGGCCGCCACCGGCCGCGACCGGTACGCCGGCTGGAGCCTCGTGGTGGCGGTGGCCGACCCGAACGCGCCGCTGCGCGACCTCTCGGTCTTCAACGGATACGCCGTGGTGACCGGCAATCAGGTCGTGGACACCACGATCTCCGGGTTCCTGACGCCGCCGACCGGACTGGTGAACGCCAAGATCGGCGCGGTCACCTTCGAGGGCGACCAGCAGCTCACCGGCGACTTCTTCACCGTCAACGGGTTGCGGCTCTCCGACGCGGGCAGTCCGCAGGACAACTTCTTCCAGAGCCGGATCACCGACCAGGGCGCCGAGGTCACCGATCGCACGCCCGCCAGCGTCAACAACCTCGGGATGGACGCGAAGGTCGTCGATGCCGCGGGGTCGATCCCCAACGGCGCGACCTCGGCCGCGCTGCGGTTCGGCACGTCGGGCGACACCTACTACCCGACGGTGCTGACGACCCAGGTCGACCTCTACGCCCCCACGATCGTCGGCACCAAGGACGTGCTCAACCTCGCCGGCAACACCCCCGCACAGGTCGGCGACACCCTGGAGTACACCCTCACGTTCAGCAACGTCGGCGACGACACCGCCACCAACGCCGTGATCAGCGACCAGCTGCCGGCCAACGTCAGCTACGTCCCCGGCAGCCTGCGCGTCACCGGAGGCGCCAACCAGGGCACCAAAACCGATGCCGCGGGCGACGACCAGGGCGAGTACGTCGCGGGCACCCGCACCATCCGGGTGCGGGCCGGGCCCGGGGCGACCGCGACCCAGGGCGGCACGCTGGTGAAGAACGCCTCGCAGACCGTCAAGTTCCGGGCAACGGTGGACCTCCCGGCCACGGGCACGACTCTGGTCAACGACGCCGACCTCACCTACCGCGCGGCCACGCTCGGCACCGACTTCACCTACACCACCGCGGACGTCAGCACACCGGTGGGCGAGCTCGCCGACGTCGGCATCGCCAAGACCGCCAGCCCCGATCCTGTGGCCGCGGGCGACCTGCTGACGTACACGCT
The DNA here is from genome assembly GCF_020991065.1 of Nocardioides okcheonensis. Lineage (NCBI taxonomy): Bacteria > Bacillati > Actinomycetota > Actinomycetes > Propionibacteriales > Nocardioidaceae > Nocardioides > Nocardioides okcheonensis. The sequence goes on along the minus strand of NZ_CP087710.1, from coordinate 609,444 downwards.
GACGGTGACCAACGACGGTCCCAACCCCGCCGTCGCGGCGACCGTCACCGACTCGTTGCCCGACGACGTCGTCTTCGTCTCGGCGACCTCGACGCGGGGCACGTGCGGCCAGGCCGGCGGCGTCGTCGACTGCGCCCTCGGCACCCTGCCCAACCCCAGCACCACCACCCTCACGATCGTGACCCGGGTGGTGTCCGGCTTCACCGGCACCGGTCTGGCCAACGTCGCCGCGGTCACCGCAGCGACCTCCGACCCCGACCCGTCCGACAACCAGGCCGTGGCCACCTCCTCGGTCGTGCGCAGCGCCGACCTCCAGCTCACCAAGAGCGCCACCCCGGCGGCACCGGCCCCCGGCCAGGACGTCACCTACACGCTGACCGTCACCAACACGGGGCCCTCGGACGCCCGCGCGGTCGTGGTCGAGGACAGCCTGCCGGCGGCGTACACGTCCGCGACGGCCATCGCCAGCGCGGGCACCTGCGTGGTCAACGGCGGCACCGTCCGCTGCACGGTCGGCACCCTGGCGCCCGGAGCCACCCTCGCCGCGACCGTCACGGCGAGGCTCGACCCGGCGTACGCCGGCGGCGCGATCACCAACGACGCCGCCGTCAGCGCGACCACACCCGACCCCGTGCTCGGCAACAACAACGACACCGCCACGGTGACGCCCGGTCCGGCGCGGGCGGACGTCTCGGTCGAGAAGCAGACCGTCACCTCGCCCGTCGTCCCAGGCCTGCCCGTCACCTACACGATCACCGTGCGCAACGCGGGTCCGTCCGACGCCCAGGACGTGACGATCGCCGACGACCCACCCGCCACCCTGTCGGGAGTCTCCGCGTCGCCCAGCCAGGGCATTTGCACCGCGGCGATCGCCTGCGACCTAGGCGTCGTGCCCGCGGGCAGCACGGCCACCGTCACGATCACCGCCACCGTGGCAGCGGGCGCCACCGGCACGCTGTCCAACACGGCCACCGTCGACTCGCCGACCGACGTGACCCCCGGCAACAACGGCTCCACCACCACCGACCCGCTCGCGGCGCGGGCCGACCTGTCGATCGTCAAGACCGCGACACCCAACCCGGTCGTCAACGGCAGCAACGTCACCTACACCATCACCGTCACGAACAACGGCCCGTCGGCGGCGCAGGGCGTTACCGTCGCCGACACCGTGCTGACCCCCCTCGGGCTGGTGTCGGCGACCTCGTCGCAGGGCACGTGCACCACCGGCACGGCCACCGTCGACTGCCCCCTCGGAACCATCGCCGACGGCGCCAGCGCGAGCGTCACCGTGGTGGCCTCCACGCCGCCCGGGGGCGGCGCCGACGGCGTGCAGAACACCGCCACCGTGGACGCCACCACCCCCGACCCCGACGACGGCAACAACTCCGCCACCAACACGCTCAGCACGTCCGCGCTGGCCAACATCCGCATCACCAAGACGGTCAGCCCGGCCGCGGTGACCGTCGGCGACGAGCTCACATGGACCCTGACGGCCGAGAACCTCGGCCCCTCCGACGCAGGCGGCGTCGTGATCACCGACACCGTCCCCGACTCGATCGCGATCCTGTCCGTCAGCCCCGTGGGGTGCGGGGCGACCGGCCAGCTGGTCACCTGTCCAGTCGGCGCGCTCGCGGCGGGGGCGACGTCCGTCGTGACGATCCAGGGACGGGTGCTGCCGAGCGCCGATCCCGGCGCCCTGGCCAACACCGCCGAGGTCACCTCGACCACGCCCGCTGACCCGACCACCTCCGACAACACCTCGACGGCCACTGCCCAGGTGGCTACGTCGGCCGACCTGGTGCTCGGCAAGTCCGCCCCCGCGACGCGGACGGCGGGGGAGCAGCTCACCTACACCCTGACCGTGACCAACCCGGCCGGTCCCGGGGACGCCCGGGACGTCGTGGTCACCGACCAGCTCCCCGCAGGGTCGACGTTCGTCAGCAGCCCCGACTGCGTCCTGCAGCCCGACTCCGCGACGACCGTGCGCTGCGCGATCGGCACCCTCGCCAGCGGTGGCACACGCGAGCTGGCGGTCGTGGTCGCGGTGGGTGCCGACGTGCTCGGTGGCACGGTGCTGACCAACGACGCCGTGGTCTCCTCCTCCACGCCCGACCCGACCCCGGGCAACAACGACGCCTCCGTCGACACGACCGTCGCCGCCAGCGCCGACCTCTCGGTGACCAAGTCGGTCGACCCGACGAGGCTGGTCGCGGGGGTCGAGGCGGTGTATGCCCTCGTCGTGACCAACGACGGACCGTCCGACGCGCGCGACGTCGAGGTGGCGGACGTACTGCCTCCGGGTGTTGACCTCGTCGCCGCCACCTCGTCGGCCGGCACCTGCCTGGGCACGGCCACCATCACGTGCACCCGGCCCGTCCTCGCGGCCGGTGCCACCTGGACCATCACGATCCGCGTGCTGGTCGCCCCGGCGGCCGTCGCCGACCAGACGAACGCCGTGAAGGTCTCCTCTGCGACGCCGGACCCGGCGCCGGGCAACAACGACACCAGCCTGACCAGCCCGGTGGACGCGGCGGGTGACCTCGCCGTGGCGAAGACCGCGGCACCCGAGCCGCTCGTCCCTGGCCAGCAGGTGACCTACACGCTGACCGTGGTGAACTTCGGGCCGGCCACGATGACCGCCGTCGAGCTCAGCGACGACCTGCCCGGCGCCCTCTCCGAAGCGACGGCGTCCAGCACCCAGGGGTCCTGCTCGGTCTCGTCGGGCGCCGTGTCGTGCCTGCTCGGGGCCATCGGTCCGGACGAGTCCGTGGTCGTGACGGCGACGGCCCTGCTGGACGCGGCGTACGCCAGCGCCACCCTCACCAACCTGGCCTCGATCACCAGCCCGACACGTGACACCGACCCGTCCAACGACGCCGACGACGTCGAGAGCACAGTCGTGCCGAGCGTCGACCTGCGGATCGACAAGCGCTCCGAGGCCGACCCCGTCTCTCCGGGTGAGACCTACGACTACACGCTGTCGGTCCAGAACGCCGGCCCGTCGGTGGCGCGCGACGTCGTCGTCACCGACACCCTGCCACCGGCGCTCACGGTGATCTCCGCTTCCGTCGGTGGCACAACTTGCGGCGTGGCGGGCCAGACCGTCGCCTGTCAACTGGGGGACGTCACCGCCGGCCCGGTGCTCGTCACGGTGCGGGTCCGGCTCGCGTCGAGCTTCACCGAGACGACGATCGCCAACACCGCGACGGTCTCTTCGCCCACCGACGACCCCGACCGCAGCAACGACAGCGACACCGTCGAGGTGCCCGTGGTGGCATTGGCGGACCTCGCCATCGCCAAGACCCGGACCACCCCCGCGCCTTCCAGCCCGGTCGTCCCCGGTAAGGGGGTGACCTGGCGGCTCGGCGTGGTCAACAACGGTCCGGCGCCGGCGGCCGAGGTGCTCCTCACCGACCAGGTCGACCCGGCCCTCACCGGCGTCACCGCGACGTCGGTTGCCGGTCCGTGCGCGGTCTCGCCCGAGAATCTCGTGACGTGCGATCTCGGCACCCTCGCGCCCGGCGCCGGCGCGATCGTGACGGTGAGTGCCGGCGTACCGCAGGGCTTCCTCGGCGTGCTCGCCAACACCGGCGCCGTGTCCTCGACCACCGTCGACCCCGACATCACCGACAACACCAGCACCGTCAGCGAGGCCGTCGGCCCGACCGCCGACGTCGCCGTCATCAAGGCGCGGACCTCGGGCCCGATCGTGCCCGGGCAGCCGGTGAGCTGGCGGGTCGAAGTCACGAACGCCGGACCCTCCGTCGCCCGCCGGGTCCGGGTCACCGACGACCTCGTGGACGCGCTCACGGGCGTCACGGCGACCGGCCCGACCGGCACGACCTGCGGCGTCGCTGCGGGCAACGCCGTCGCCTGCGAGATCGGCGACCTCGCCCCCGGGGCGGCCGCGGTCGTCATCACCATCGGCGCGACGGTTCCGCCGGCCTATCTCGGTGCGCTGGACAACACAGCCGTCGTCAGCTCGCCGACCGACGGCACGCCCGCTAACAACGAGGCCACCTCGACGGGCACGGCCCAGCCGTCGGCCGACCTGGCGCTCACCAAGGAACGCACCTCGCCCGCCCCGGTCCCCGGTGGCGAGGTCGTGTGGGCGATCCGCGTCAGCAACGCCGGGCCGTCGACCGCCCGAGGGGTCGTGGTGACCGATGACGTCGACGACGCGCTCACCGGCGTCGACGTCCAAGGGCCCGAGGGCAGCGACTGCCGGACAGGAGCCGGCAACCGCGTGCGGTGCACGCGGGCCGACCTGCCGCCCGGTGCGACCGTCGAGATCGAGGTCCGGGTCAAGGTGCCCGAGGGCTTCGCGGGCGCGCTGTCCAACTCCGCCGAGGTCACCACCGAGACGCCCGACCCGCAGCCCGGCAACAACACCGACTCGGTGACCGACCAGGTCCGGGCCCGCGCCGACCTCCGCCTCGTCAAGACCACCGACGACACCTCGGTCGATCCCGGCGACGCGGTCACCTATCGGATCACGGTGAGCAACGACGGGCCAAGCAGCGCGACCGAGGTGATGGTCACTGATCCGCTCCCCGGCGCACTCACCCTGGTCTCGGTGACCACCAGCCGGGGCACCTGCAACGACCAGCAGCGGTTGCGTTGCCGGATCGACTCACTGGCGGTCGGCGGCGAGGTCGGCATCGTGATTCGGGCCCGGGTGGCTCAGGACGCCAACGGCACCGTCGCCAACTCCGCCGACGTCGAGGCCGCGACGACCGACCCCACGCCCGGCAACAACGCCGACACGGCGGCCGTCGACGTGTCGGACCAGGACGACGTCACCGGAGGCGACCCTCTGCCCCCCACCGGCCTCGCCGCGTGGACCGTGCCGGCCATGACCACCGGACTCGTCTGCCTCCTCGCCGGCCTGCTGCTGTGGCGGCGCGGCCGGCGTCCCCTGTAGCCGGGCCTTCCTCCGATGCACCGCGCGCGCCCGGTGGCCAGGCTCAGTCCGTGATGTCGATGGTGCCGTCGTCCGCGACTGGGAAGCCTGGCGCGAAAGCGGCCTCCCAGATATGTCCGTCCGGGTCTGCGAAGTAGCCGGAGTACCCGCCCCACTCGGCTCGGCTGGCTGGCTTGACCAGTGCGGCTCCAGCCTCGAGTGCGTGCGCCAACGCATCGTCGACCGCCTGCTCGTCGCCGAAGTTCAGCGCCAGCGTGACTCCGCGGTAGAGGGGCGGGGGCTCGGCGGCCGGCACACCGATGTCGGCGGCCAGGTCCGCGTGCCCGAACAGGCCGATCCAGGTGCCGGAGGTGCGGAACCACGTGATGCCGGCGGACGGGTCCCCGCGTTGCTCCCAGCCCAGCCTGCGGTAGAAGGCCGCCGATCGGTCGAGCTCGGCGACCCCGAGCGTGACGATGGTGAAGTTGGGCGCGACACTCATGGAGCCATGGTGAACGACTCCTTGGCAGGGCCGGTCCCGGGAAGCCGGCCACAGTCGCAGGCGGTGATCGGTGCGGGACGGGCTCGCGGAGCGTGCCGGTGCGGGATGGGCTCGCGGAGCGTGCCGGTGCGGGATCCCGTATTGGTCACGCTCCGCGTGACGATCCCGCACCGGGTCGCTCCGCAAGCCCATCCGTCGGCGGGTCGGTCAGCGGGCTGACCGCATACGCTGAGACAATGACGCGCATGTGGGACCCGACGACAGCCGGGTTGCTGCGTCTGCCGTCCGGTCGATCTGTCCGGGGTCGTGCGCTGCGTCGACCGTTGCCCGACGGAGAGCGTCCGGACTTCGGGTTGTACTTGCTCGGCAAGCCTCCGGGGCCGATGCGTTGGGAGGAGCGGTGGGTTCGCTGGCCGGACTTCTGGCTGCCAACTGACCAGGGAGACACGCTGGGGGCGCTGCGTGAGGCTTGGGCCCGTGCGGCGGAAGAGCGGGTCGAGGTCGCCTGCGGTGGCGGACGCGGTAGAACGGGCACTGCCCTTGCTTGCCTTGCTGTTCTGGACGGCGTACCCGTCGACCAGGCTGTTGGCTTCGTCCGCGAACACTACGACGCTCGGGCGGTCGAGACGCCCTGGCAGCGGCGCTACGTCGCGCGAGTCAGCACCGCGTTTCGATAGCCGCTGACCGATCGGTCAGTAGCAAGCGCCGCGAGCCCATCCCGCACCGGGTCGCTCCGCCAGCCCATGGGCTTGCCCACCGGTTCCGTCGATCCCGGCACGGTTGACGTGCCGCGGACTTGACCTGCGCCTGTCTAGGCTCGGGGGAAGGTGACGGTGAATTCCGCGCCGACCGGTGTGTTGGGTCGATACTCGATGGTGCCGCCGTTGAGGCGCACCAGCTCGCGGACCATGTAGAGACCGAAGCCCGTGCTCGACGGGGGCGAGCCGCGCGTGCCGCCAGCTCGCGCGAACCGGTCGAACAGGTACGGCACGAACGACTTAGCTACGCCTGGGCCGGAATCGGCGATCCGCATCCGCACCGCGTGCTTGTCCGCTTCGACCGTGACCACCACCGGGGGAGACCCGTAGCGGGCTGCGTTGCTGAGCAAGTTGCCCAGGATCTGACGCAGGTGGAACGGGTCGACCGCGACGGTGCCATCGTTCCGCACAGTCAGGCGGGGCTCGACGGCGTACAACTCAGAGGCCAGGGCCTCGGCGACCAGGGTGGCCAACCCGCCACGGCGCGGATGCACCTCGATCTCACCCGAGTCCACGTTGATCATCGACAGCATGCCGACAAGCATCTGGTCCATGCGCTCGACCGCTGCCAACGCCCTGGTCACGTTCGCCCGGGGCCATGCGTCATCAGTATCGCCGTTCCACGCGTGCTCGATCTCGTCGAGGAGCGCCTGGACGATGGTGAGCGGTTGGCGCACGTCGTGTCCGAGCATCGCAATGAGGTCGGAGTAGCGGCGGTTGGCCGATTCTAGTGCGTCAAGGGCCCGCACCCGGTCGGTGATGTCGGTGATCAGAGCGAACAAGCCCGCCACGCGACCGTCGACGATGTCGGGACTGTAGGAGACTTCGGTGTGGCGGCTGGCGCCAGTCGCGTCCAGCAGGGTGCGCAGAAAGGTTTGCCTCTCGCCGGCCAGCGCCGCCTGTAGGTGTGGCAGGTTGGCCTGAAACACGTCCACGCCGAGGACCGCGGAGAAGTGCCGGCCGCGCAGATCGTCGGACGAACGGCCGACGAAGGCACAGTAATCGGCGTTGGCTATCACCAGACGAAGGTCGCTACTCCAGTAGGCCACCATCCCCGGGAGCTGATCCACCAACCGCCGCAGCAATTGTACGTCGGTACGAGGCCCGCCGGCGTTGCTCTCGTCGGCGTTATGCCGATCGGCGCTGTCCTCGCTTGACTCCATACCCGAGACCCCTTGCAATTGACCGGTTTCGACGAGCGTAGGCGATCTGGCAGCCGGATTTTGCCACCATCCCTCAACCGCCCGTTGACATCGCCTGGAACTCGATCCGAGGCGCGACTTTCCTTCGCCATGGACGCTGATGGAACCGGCCCGTCGAGGCAGGCCCGGTGCTCAACCTGCACATACCCTGTGAGTGGAGGAGGGAGATCCGTGGTCTCGGACAGCTCGCGCTCAGGAGCCAACCCTAGACGGGTAGTGGTACGCCCCGGTGCGCAATTCATTCTGACACACGCACATGGCACGCGCTCCGGGCGCCGCGGCTCTCAAACGCTTGTACGCCTGAACGGTCGCCTGCTCTGGGTGGCGAGTCACCGCGTGAGTCCCGTCGATCCGGATGACTCACCGGGTCCACCGCGCTAACGCATCGGACTACCGACCAACCCGCCCGGGGCTTCGCACCGTTCACTCCGCGAGCCGATCCCTCTGTGCGCGCGTCCCGCGCGACGATTGGCACGCGGAGCGTGTCACAGCGGGATCCTGAAGCGGTCGAGAACGGCATCGGATTCCCGAGTCCACCTCCACTCGCGACGACCAACTGTCCGCTGAACCACCGCGCACAATTCGCGATCAGTGGAGTGCAGACTTGGCGGAGGCGTGACACATTGCAACACCAGATTGCTGTCATTGAAGTGCGCCGGCCACACACCACGGATAAGGAATCATAGCCATGACTGGCATGACTGTTCGCCGTTTCGGGCTAGTGACAAGCGCGGCTTTGCTATCGCTGGCCGCAGCCCGGGGCTCTCTCGCCTGCGTCGGGTCATCCAACCGTCACTAATCGTAGTGTGCACTACGATGCTCCGACAGGTGTCGGCGCGTCCAGTATCAGTATGAGCAGAACGGGTACTACACCGCAAAGCGCTGCTTCTCTGGGATCTCCCGGTATTACTGGTTCAATGCACGTGCGCCGTCTTGATGAACGTTCCGCGTTGACCTACGCATGAAGTGGCTACACGGATCGGTTCTGACATCAACTTGTCTCGCCTTCCCCCACGATTGCACCATCGCGCACGCTGCAACCCGTCGATGGCGACAGCAGTTGGAAGCGACCGGCCTCGTCAAGGAGCAATCGTGCAGCCACTGTCCGCGAGAAGGTGCTCGAGGCGGGTCGCCCACTTCCCGCCTTCACCCGAACGGCGGCTACGGGGACCAGGTAGACCAGCGACCGCCCGGTTCAGAAGTCCGTCGGAACCGATACGTGGTCGTGGAACATCAGCCTCACGCGCGCGGTGCGCGTCACTTCCTCAACCCGCCACCCGCGGGAGTCCGACGTCGATCGCCTGCTCGGCAACGATCCGGTTCAGCCGCGCGTTCTCAACCTCCAGCGCCTTGAGCCGCTGAGCCTCGTCCCTCCTTCAGCGCCCCGTACTTTGATGCGCCGCCGATAGAACGTCTGCTCGCTGATCTCGAGCCACCTGCCACCAGCGCTCTTGAACATCCGAGCATTCACAGAAACGATGGGCCGGAAAATGGGGGGCAGGACACTCGGTTAAGGCCGGCTCCGGCGGTGGCAACTCCGACAGCGTGCATAACCTCTCCGCTTGAAGGGACGGCTGTGCGATCAGGTCACGCGTCGCGTTTTATCGCCAGCACAGGAGCCGGCGCATGTTTAGGAGCAGGGGGTGACGGTCTTGTCGTAACTCACGAGAAGACCCCGCTCGAAATGGTAACTCTTTGTGGGGTAGGTGTTGAGACACACGTCGGGAGCCGCGGAAAGGATTACCTTCACCTGTAGCGGAGTGGAACAGTTGTTCTTTATCGTCACGTTTAGGATTCCCGCGTCGCGCCACACCGTACGAGCAATACAAGCGGGTGCCGTTCCAACCGCCTGGGCGGCTGGCGCGAACACCACGCCTGCAAGCGAAACAACTGCTGCTGCAGCGAAGGCGACGGCGGCCCGTCGAGTCGACCGTGAAGTACGCATAGGACTGCTCCCGATGAAGGTAGAGGTCAGGTCCCTCGACGGTCGCTCCTCGACACCGCGGATGTCAACGTCGGCGCCCGTCCCTCGGTCGGTTGACCCGAGTGGTGTGTCCGGGGTCCGGCGGAGTTGGATTAGTGGATTTTCGTGCTGCACGAGCCCTCAGGAGGGGTGGCATGGGACGACGCGGGTACCCGCCAGAGTTCAGGCGCAAGGTCCTCGATCTGTTGGAGTCTGGACGCAGCGTGGCCCATGTGGCCCGCGATCTACAGATCAGCGACCAGTCGATCTAGAGCTGGCGTCGACAAGATCGCATCGACCGCGGCCTCGTACCGGGTTGACCAGTGCCGAGAAGGCCGAGCTGATCGCAGCGCGCAAGCGCTTCGCTGACTAGAGACAGAGTTGAAGACCACCCGGCGTGCGATGGAGCTGGTCCGCGAGGTGGTGCCCCCAAAGGCGGGTCGAAGCGATCGCGGTGATGACAACTGCGTCGCTGCCGGTCGATGTCGCCTGCCGGGTCTTGGACGTCTCGGTCTCGGGCTACTACGCCTGGCGCGGCCGCCCTCCCAGCGGACCATCCGGCACGCCTGACTCAGCGATGTGGTCCGCGAGGTCCTTGCGGCCTCGGTGGATTTACGGATCACGCCGGATCCACGCCGAGCTGGTGCTAGGACATGAGATCGCGGTGAGCCATGGCCAGGTCGAGAGAGGTCTACCGAGAGTTGTTCTGGCCTTGTCGCACCGGCGTCGTGTGCGTGACGTCGAGGATCTGACCGGTCGCAGTGTCCATCAGGATGTTCTTGGGCGCGTCTGACCGCAGGAGGCCGCCCCGCCCGGGTGTTGTGCTCGTGACGTTGAGGACCTGACCGGTCGCGGCGTCCATCAAAATGGTCCTGGGGGCGTCCGAGCGGAGGACGTTGCGCTCGTCCCACCTCAACGTGCTCGTTCCGTCTGGAGCTACCGCAAGAGAGCTTGCGGGCGTCGATGCGAAGACCACGATCGTGGAGATGACTGCAAGTGGCCGATGGCACTTCACGGGACGGTTCCTATTCTGTCCGAGGTGATGAAGGAGAGGCTCAGCGAACACGATCACATTAATCATGTCCGGGACCTCGCGAGCAGTTTCGCAGCCTGGCTGTGAGAGGGCCCTGAAGCAACGCCGCGTGTCTAGGGGACATTCGCAGTTGGCCCGATGGAGCGCCCGGACGGGAGTCCGGCGACTGGGTCGTCACGAGTCGGCGTGACCCCTGTTGCGGCTTTGTTGGGCACTGGCCAGGCGGTAGGAGTGGCTGCCGGTTTCGATAATGTTGCCGCCGTAGGTGAGGCGGTCGATGATCGCGGCGCACAGGCGGGAGTCGGTGAAGGTGTTGGTCCAGCCGCAGAAGGACTAGTTGGAGGCGATCGCGACGGAGTTCTTCTCCTCGCGCTCGGTGAGGACTTGGAAGAGGAGTTCGGCCCCGCGGCGGTCGAGTTTCATGTAGCCGAGTTCGTCGATCATCAGCAGGTCGATGCGGCCGTAGCGGGCGATGGTGCGGGCAAGTTGCTTGTCGTCGGCCGCTTCCACCAGCTCGTTCACCAGCCGGGTGGCCAGGGTGTACCTGACCCTGAACCCCTTCTCGGCGGTCGCGGTGCCCAACGCGGTCAGCAGGTGGGACTTGCCGGTGCCCGAGTCCCCGATCAGGCACAACGGGTGACCCTTGCGGACCCAGTCACCGGTGGCGAGCTGGTGGATGGTGGCGGGGTTGATGTTCGGGTTGGCGCTGTAGTCGAAGTCCTCGAGGACCTTCGGCCGGGGGAATCCTTCTGCTGCGACTCTTCGGATGGTCAAGCGGCGGTCGCGGTCGTCGCATTCGGCCATGGAGTTCGGCGAGGAATCCGGTGTAGGTCAGCTGCTCTTGTTCCGCGGCGGCGAGGGCGTCGCCGACCAGGGCCCGGTTGGTGGGTAGTCGGAGTCGTCGACAGGCTTGGTCGACGGCGGTGGTGGCGGCTTCCTCAGTCAGTCCGCGGCGCCGGCGCAGGGTCGTGGTGACGTTGGTGGCGGTGCTTATGGGCGTGGTCCCTTCGCGAGGTCGGTGTCGGTGGCAGGGTGCGTGGCAGACCGAGCGTGTGGTTGCAGCCCGCACGATCAGCGACGCCATGGTCACCAATCAGGTCCGGGACCTCGCCTGGCAGGTCGATCACCAGGGCGTGCGCAGGATGTCACTCGAAGGCCTCTACGGCCGGCGGAAGATGGCTGCGCTCCTGCAGCGCACGACGCCGGGCACCTCGCCCGGAAGCGTAGATCGGGCGATGAGATCCCTTGGCCTGCGAGGGATCCGATGGTCCAGCGGGGATCCGGACCACGATCCCGGCCAGAGACGGCAACCGGGCCGGCGACCTGCTCGACCGCGACTTCACCGGGCGACGCGCCGAACCGGACCTGGGTCATGGACTTCACCTATGTCCGCACCTGGGCGGGGTCCATCTACACCGCGTTCGTCCTCGACGTGATCATCCAGAAGATCGTCGCTTGGAACGCGGCACCCACCAAGGCCGTCGAGTTCGTAGACGTGCCGCTACGGATGGCGTTGTGGCAGTGCGGCCGTGAGGGCAACCCGGTCGTGCCCGGCAAGTTGATCGGCCACGCGGATGCGGGGTCGCCCAGTACACGTCGATCACGTTCACCGACCATCTCGCCGACGAGGGCATCCGCCCCTCGATCGGGTCGGTGGCCGATGCCAACGACAACGCGCTGATGGAGTGCGTGATCGGGCTGTACAAGACCGACTGCATCCGCGCCACGGTCTTCCACACCGGCCCCTACCGGACCATCGGAGACGTCGAGTACGCCATCGCCGGGTGGGTCGACTGGCACAACAGGCGCCTGCACGGCACGCTTGGGATGATGGCTCCAGGGGAGTTTGAGCAAGCCCACTACGCGACTCTCTACCGAGAGCCGCAACCCGTACAGGAGCGGCGGAGAACCTTGGGCGCTTCGAAGACCTTGGTTTGCCCTGGGTTCGGTGGAGTGCCTTGGTCTGACGCGGGCTTGGCTACGGTCGAGGGAGTGCACGGAGCCGGTGGCGCAACACCTCGAGATTGTCCGAGGCGGGGTCGCTGATGACAGTTATGGCCCGGGGCAGATATCGCTCTACGGCGGCTGGAATTGAGCTGCGCAGCAGCGCGAGGTCATCTGGGTCTGGCAGCACGACTACGACGTCAGGTTGGAATCTGGTGAGGCAGGCGATCGTTTCCGCGGTCGTGTGTGCGGCCGCGAGACACCTAAGGCCCGGCTCTGCGTCCACGAAGCGTGTGAGCAAGTCGGTCAGTACGGCGTGGGGGGCGACGATGAGCACACTCAGGAGGTCGATCACTGCCACCCTTGCCCGGACCGACCCCCGCTCAGGCCGATGGTAAGGCATCGCGGACGCACCTTGGTGCGGCCTGGTGGGATCGGTGGCGCGGATGTCGCGGACTTGGTGATTGCGCGACGAAGCGATTCGCGACAGACGACGTGCGTTGGTGAACGCCCATCGGCCTGAGACAGCAAGCCAGACCGCGCGCGGCCCGGGCCGCCAAGATGATGGGCGGTCGGTAGGGAACCTGGTCAGGCTCCCTTTCGATGTAGCGTGCTACGAGAGCGGGGCGCGCGCCTCCACACGCTGGGGATTGGCGCCCCGCTCGCCACGAGGGCCTGAACGACAGGATCGTGTGTTGCTGGACGATCTGGCGAGAGGACCCGGCCTCAGTCGGACGGTGCTCACTATTGCCAGCCTCGACACCCCACCGGCGTACCTCACTTCTATGGGCAAGCCAGCGCGGTTGGCGGCCATTGGTGCAGAACGCTTATCAAGCTTTCTCCTTTCGGAGAGCAAGCAGCTCGGCATCAGTTACGGAGCACTCCGAGGCCACGCACCGTCCACCACCGCGATGAGAGCGTTCCAGTCGGCAGCGACGATTCCGTGCTGGCGATAGACGATCGTCAGTGAATCGGGTGTTCCGCAGACTGGGCAGTCCAAGCGCTGGCGATCGAGCATAGGTTTCAGGTATCCGCCTTCATCGATCCGAACGACGAGCCCGACGCGGTGAAGGCAGAATGTCCGTGCGGGCGCCGTCGAGATGGTCGGCCACGGCGGGGAGCTTCTCGCTCAGGGCGTCCACGACGCGAACTGGGCGTGGACCGCCTCAGCGTCGGGCTGGTCGTGGATTGAGTGCAACAGGGCCTTGACCCAGCCCCAGCTGGACTTCGGAGTCGCGGACATCAGATTCGCGGCGTAGTGCGTGCGACACCGCTGCCGCGACGCGCCGGCCAGCGTGGCGGCGATCGCCGCGGTCAGTCCGCGGTGGGCGTCGCTGGTGACCAGCCGCACCCCGCGCAGGCCGCGGGCGGTGAGGTCGCGGAAGAACGCCAGCCAGCCGGCACCATCCTCGCGGGTGGCGACCTGGACGCCGAGGATCTCTCGGTGCCCGTCGGCGTTCACGCCGGTCGCGACGAGCGCGTGGACCGGCACTACGCGACCACCCTCGCGGACCTTAAGCACCAGGGCGTCGTCAGCCACGAACGTGAACGGCCCAGGCCCGCCGTTGTTAGCAGCCAGCGAGCGGGTGCGGAATTCCTCGACGTGGGCGTCGGGTCCTTGGCCATCTCCGAGACCTGGGACTTGGACAAGCTGGTGATGCCGAGTGAGGCCACGAGTTTGTCCATCCGCCGCGTCGAGACCCCCAGCAGGTAACAGGTCGCCACCACGCTGGTCAGCGCCCGCTCGGCACGCTTCCTGCGTTCGAGGAGCCACTCGGGAAAGTAGGACCCCTGACAGAGCTTAGGGATCGCGACGTCCAGGGTTCCGGCGCGGGTGTCGAAGTCGCGCTGGCGGTAGCCGTCGCGACGGTTGACCCGCTCGGGGCGTGGTGGTGCCGTACTCGGCACCACAGACCGCGTCGGCCTCAGCGGACAACAGCGTTGACTGTGACAGGTTGCTCTAGCCCCACCGTGACGGTCTGATCTGGCCCCATGGGCGACGCGCCGGGGTGGTTGTGACGGTTTGATCTGGCTCCACCCAAGCCTTGGTTCCACCTGATGGTTCTCGAGGACGGGTGGGGTTGGGATGGGATCACGTGTGGAGTTGTCGGCCGCGATACGCCGGGACGCGCGGATCGAGGAGCTGTCGATCCGGGAACTGGCGCGTCGTCACGGGGTACACCGGCGCACGGTGCGCCAGGCACTGTCGGCGGCCGAACCGCCACCGCGGAAGACGTCGATCAGGTCGGCGCCGCGGCTCGATCCGTACAAGGACCTCATCGACGCCATGCTGCGCACCGACCTGGACGCCCCGAGGAAGCAGCGGCACACCGCGCCCCGGATCCTGGCCCGACTGGTCGAGGAACACGCCGCAGACGGCTTGTCGTACTCCCCGGTGCGCGACTACGTCCGGGTCCGGCGCGCGCGCAGATCGACCGTGAGGCCGGCCGCCGGGTGGAGGCATTCATCGCCCAGCACCATGGCCCGGGCGAAGAGGCCGAGGTCGACTTTGGTGAGGTCTGGGTGGTGATCGACGGGGTGCGGACCAAGTGCCACATGTTCGTGCTGTGGCTCTCGCACTCCGGCAAGGCCATCCACCGGGTCTACCCGACTCAGGCGCAAGAGGCGTTCCTGCAGGGCCACGTCGAGGCGTTCGAGGCGATCGGCGGCGTCCCGACTCGCCACATCACGTATGACAACCTGACCTCTGCGGTCGGTGCGGTCATCCAGGGTCCCGGCCGGGCACGGAACGAGAACGACCGGTGGGTCCTGTTCCGTTCCCACTACGGATTCGACCCGTCTACTGCCAGCCCGGCCTCGACGGGGCGCACGAGAAGGGCGGCGTCGAAGGGGCGGTGGGCTGGTTCCGTCGCAACCACCTCACCCCGATGCCCGAAGTAGCCGACCTGGACGAGCTCAACGAGCGCATCAAGGGCTTGGGAAGCTGCAGACGAAGCCCGTCGGATCAGCGGCCACCTCCACACGATCGGGCACGACTTCGCCGCCGAACGACCGCAGCTGCGGCCGCTGCCCGCTGAGGCGTTCGACTCCGGCCTGGTGCTGCACCCGCGGGTGGACCGCTCGGCGATGATCACCGTCCGGATGGTCAAGTACTCCGTTCCCGCGCACCTGATCGGGCGCCGGGTCCGGGTTTCGTTGCGGGCCTACCGGCTGGTGGTGTTCGAGGGTCGCGCCGTGGTGGCCACCCACCCCCGGATCGCTGCCCGTGGTGCGCAACGAGTGGTGCTGGTCCACTACCTCGAGGTGGTGCGGTTCAAGCCCGGCGCGCTGCCCGGCTCGACCGCTCTCGCCCAGGCATGTGCCGCCGGTGTCTTCACGTCCGCCCACGAGGCGTTCTGGGCCGCCTCCCGCAAGGTCAACGGCGACGCCGACGGCACCCGCGAGCTGGTCGACGTCCTCCTCCTGCACCGGACCATGACCCACGACCAGGTCATCGCCGGCATCACCGCCGCCCTGAGCGTCGGCGCGGTGAGCGCCGACGTGGTCGCCGTCGAGGCACGCCGCGCCCCAGCCACCGAACTGGCGAGCGATCCGACGGCCGATCGCGTTAGTGGTGGGGCCACCTCGGATCGTCATCGCGGTGCACACGGTGGTGCACGTGAGCAACAAGTTGTCAGCGCGACCCAGCGGCGCCTGACCGACCCCGCCGCAGTGATCGCCGGCCTGCCACCCGACACCCGGCCACTGCCCTCGGTCGCCGCCTACGACGAACTCCTCCCACGACGCCGCACCCCCACCAGCCACGAAGCTGGGTCCGAACCGAAGGTGAGCACCTCATGAGCCCGACCACTACGGGAGCCTCCGTCACTCCGACCCTGCGGCGCCGCCGGGGCCTGACGGAGGAAGCCGCCGTCGCCGCCGTGGACCAGGCGTGCCCCTGGCTGCGGCTACCCACGATCCGAGCTCTGGTCGACGAGGCCCTGGCGGTGGCGACCAAGGAGCAGCTGACCTACCAGGGGTTCCTGGCCGAGCTCCTCCTGGCTGAGGGCGACGACCGGGACCGTCGCTCCTCCATCCGGCGGGTCAAGCCGCCGGGTTCCCCCGCGACGAGTGGCTCGGCGACTTCGACTTCGACGCCAACACCGCCATCAACCCCGCGACCGTGCACAGGGGTGATCCGCTGTGCCTGATCGGGGGGCACGAAACTGGTCAACGAGCTCGTCGAACAGGGCTACCGCGTCCACCACACCCTGGACTCGGGCACCGGCAAGTCCCACCTCCTCATCGCCCTCGGCACCGCGGCCGCCGAACGAGCTCGCCAAGGGCGACTGGATCCGCGAAGCCGCCGACGACAAACTGCTCGCCAAGACCATCGCTCGCTGCGGCCGCGTCGACCTGCTGATGATCGACGAACTCGGCTACATGGATCTCGACCGCCGCGGCGCTGAGCTGCTCTTCCAAGTCCTCACCGAACGCGAGGAGAAGAACTCCATCGCGATCGCGTCCAACCAGTCCTTCTCCGGCTGGACCGACACCTTCACCGACCCCCGCCTGTGCGCAGCCATCGTCGACCGGCTCACCTACCACGGCACCATCATCGAAACCGGCACCCACTCCTACCGCCTCGCCCACGCCCGCTCGACGCTCACGTAGAGGCTCGAGTGCGGTCACGCGAGAGACAGCCTGCGTGACCACCGAATCTGGTCAGACACGACCCCGATCAGCAGGGGGCGGGTGGTGTGAACGTTTGCTCCTTGACCGGGGTCGCCGTCTTGAGTGCCTCAGCAAGGTCAGTGGTTGATTCCCCGACGAGTTGCTGACCCAGCGTCGGGAAGCCTGCATCGGCAGCGGCGGAACGAGCCTTTGCGATCGGTTGCTCAGAACCTTCGAATTCACCCTGACCGATGATTCCCTTGTCGTAGGGAATCACAGCGCCGGTTCCTAATGGGGCCCACTGTGCCGGCTCAACAGGATCTCCGTCGGCGCAGCGCGCTTCTTCCCACGAGACAGCGACTATGTACGTGTGCCCGACCTCGAGTCGTGGGGAGCCTTCAACGGCGAACTCTGTGCGGTCCTCGGTGTTGCCGTCGCTGTAGCTCCAGCCCCAGGCCACCCACGACAACTCCACGGGAGCCTTGCGGTCGGCCGCAGGGTTCGACCAGACGACATCGTCAACCTTGAAGGTGACTTCGCGGTTGATCAGACCTGACGCGGATGTGTCAGACGCCGCATCGGTTGGTTCGATGGTCCGCTCTGACGTGGGCGTCACAACCAGGACGTGGTCAGCGTAGGTGACCCAGTCCGCAGCTGTTGTGCTCGGAAGGCGGTCCTCTCCCATGCCCAACTTCACTTCGTCGTCATCGGCGACGTAGAAGGCCGTCGCCGCGGTCGCGCCGCATGCCAGGCCGAGAACGCATCCCGCAGCGATCAAAGACTTTTTCATCGGGTTCTTCTCAGTCAGTAGACGGCGTTGATCCGGTTGACCTGGTTAGGACCCGAGGCTGTTAGTGCCTACGGGCGTGGTCATGCATCCGAGGTCCGGGTCTGTCTGGGACGTTTGAGGAGAAGCGTTGGCTCCATGGAGGAGGCCGGCACCATGTCCCGCCTCATGGCAGGTGAGTCGAGTGGAGTAGACGCCGGCGCCGCGAATCCGGACGTAGTGCTGATCGCACTCGTACTTCGCCGCAGGGCTGTCGTCGTCACACCAAGTGACGCCGTCGGCCCCTGTACCGATCGCGCCTTCCTGCCAGATGAGGTCGGTCTCGGCTGTTCCGCTAAAGGTCGGGCTGTTGTCGTAAGAGACGTTGAGGTCCGTCGGGTCGTACTGGCTGTTCATGGCGTAGTTGACCGCTTGGCGGTCTTCCACTTCCAGCTCGAACTCGCCCGAGCTGTCCATGTAGAACGTCCAGCCGGCGTTGTCGGTGCGGCAGACCGTGCGGCCGCCGTTTGGCCCGCCGTTGACGCACGCGTTGTCGTAGTTGGAGTTTCCACCATGTTGTTGACGTTCACGGCGTAGGCAGCGATTCCCCACCCGAAGCTCATGCAGATGACGGTGCTGATGAGGAGGAGGGCGAAACCCCTTAATGTGTCCCGAGTTAATGTGTCCCGAGTCACATCCGGAGTTTGAGGCCCATTCGACTCCTCGTCAACCCTTCCGCGAACGGCTACCACGCAGCCCCCATCGGTAGCGCTTGGTGGGGCCATCTGGAGCCTTCACGGTGGGGCCAAGTGGGGTTGACAAGGTCAAATGACTGTGTCAACCCCGCTTGGCCCCATGATGGCGGCCCGAACTGGCCCCACTGGTTTGGGACCAAGGCAGGAACGAACGGATGCAGGGCGAGCAGAGTTGTTCGGCTGACCGGCGGACACCGATCAGCCGAACAACCGTCAGACGATGTGCGTGGGGCTCACGCGCCGAAGGGCACTAGGCAGAGGAAAAGGACCGCGGTTGCTGCGCCGACGTGGCTGAGGATCTGCATGCCGACCGACTGGCCGCGTTGACGGTGCACCAGGAATGCGGCGACCGCCACCGGGGCGTAGAGGGAGATCATGGCTGCGACGACGTTGCCCAAGGGCCAGGGGTCGAGGGACTCCGATGGAAGCAGCCGGGTGACAAGCACGCCCAGGATGAGGTAGCAGGTCACGGCCCAGACGAGGCCGATGGCGAGCAGGTGAGCGCCCCAACGTGAGCCGGTGGTGTTCTTGGGGCGATCCGTTGTTGTTGTGTCCACGCTCAGCACCTCTGAAGTCCTTGGCGGGCGATGGTGTTCTCATTCGTGTTGTTCAGGAAGCGCTGCCACTGCCGCTTGGCGATGGCGGCGTTGGCCGCATTCTGGGCGGCGCCGCGGTCCTTGATCACTCTCGCACTGACGTTGAGGTGCAGCCAGGGGCGGGTGCCCGAGCAGGTGGAATAGAACCTGAACGTGATCTCGGATCCAGCGCCGTCGAAGTGACCAGCCTGTGCCTCAAAGGTGAATCCTACGCCGGTGATCTGGGTGACCCGGACGGGCGCCGGCACTTCGATGAAGCTGAAAGGGCTGGCGTTGAGGTTGATCACCTGCGTGGTCGTCAGGTGGACCGGCGCGTTGCCGATGGGGAACGAGCAGTTGAAGCACCTGCGCAGCCAGGGCGGCTGTCCCCTGACGGTGCTTGAGAAGGACTTGATCGAACGCGCCGGTGGCACGCCGTACTCCGGTTCCTTTCTCGATCACTACATCTTCGGGATCCTCCTTCCCGACGGCACCCAGGCCTTCGTGTATGCGACCGATCTGGTGGTCATCTTCGCGACGTACGCCTTTGTGGTGTTGCGGCTGCGGCGGCGTGCGGTGCGGGGCGCCGGTGAGGGAGCCGTAAGTGTGAGCGCGGAGGTGACGCAGCGGGCCGTGCGCCTGCGGGAGGAACTCGTCGCTGCGACCGTCGCCGCGGTCGTGACCGTGGCCCCGACCGCGCACCACGGCTGATCAGCCCGCCTGCTCGGCTCGGCGACCGGGTTCCATAACCGGGACGGGAGAGACCACTCCTGATCACCAGCCGGGCAACGAGGCCCGGACCGACGACAACGGTGGTGATCAACATGGACGACCTTCTCATCCTCGTGGCAGTGGTGCTGTGGTTGAGTCTCTGGTGGGCTCGTGACGTCGGTTGGATCGGCGTGCGTCGCGGTCAGGGGGTCGCTGCGGCACGGCGCAAGCGGCGACATCCATTCTCCGGGTCCCTGCCCGACGGTGGCTCTGACGGCCCACACGTTGACGCGCGGGGGAGGCTTCCATGATGCTCCTCAGGCTGCCTGTCGCTGCAGTGCCCGAGAGCGGCGGCCCGATTCACCCCCACGTGCGACTCCCTGTGTCGGGTGCCTGGGCGCGCACGGACCTCGACGAGGTCGCACGTCATCTCCAGGCCGGGGGCTGCGTGCACGTCACGCTGACGATCCCGCACCGCGGACTGCTCTCGCTCGTGCGGCGGCGTAGTGCTGCCACGGCGGATAGCAACCTTCGCGACCGTCTTGACGACCTCGCGGGCGTTGCGGGATCCGATGTGAGTCGCGTGATGGTGCGGTTCGAACACGAGCCGGGCGCGGTCAGGGAGGCCTGGAGGGCGCGGGGGTATGGCGGCGTGGCATCGGGGGACCTGGGCGCCCGCGCTCGAACGAATGTTCGCTCGACGCGCTCGTGGCGCGGGCCGTGCCCCGCCCCGCTGAAGCGACGGGCCCCCGCGGGGTTCGACGGTGCGAGGGCAGGCCCCACGTGCGCGCCGACGCAGGAATGCCACTGTCGTGGGACGTCATCGATCAGCTCCACCGGTGGGTGTCCGCCGGTGACGAGGCCCACTTGATCCTGATCGTTCCCCGCTCTCCGGTCTCGCGCGACCCTGAGCTCCACCTCCTGTGGGAACGACGCATGACACTTGACGTCGCCGACCGCGAAGGGGAGGTCGCTCAGTTGTGGCCGGGAACCCCGCTCGTGCGGATCGACGTCGTCCGGGTCCACCCCAACGCGGGCCGCGTTCGATGGGCGCGTCGGTTCGCTCGGCGGACGCCATGACGGTCCGCGAGCGGCGTACCGCCGCACTGCGGCGTCCGGAAGGAGATGTGTCGTGATCCACGGTGACCGGCGCGGCGCCTCAGTCCGCGCTCCCGATGGTGTGGATTCGCCCCTCAGCACGGATGCCGACCACGTCGGCGGGGGCGTCAGAGCAATTCCGCGCGACCTCACACCGGAGGCTGCCGCGCATCTGACCTCGGCCGGTGGTTACCCCTGCATCTCCGTGCTGATGCCAACGACCCCGGGTGCACGGATGGCGATCGCGGATCGCGAACGCCTCGAAGACCTGCTTCTCGACGCCGAGCGACGTCTGGTCGACCAAGCGTTGGGCGGCCGCGAGCGGTTGATGTACGAACTGCGACGACAGGCCCGCATCGCGCAGGACTCGGGCACGCAGAACGCTCTCGGGCTGTTCGTCAGCCACAGCATGTCGCGAGCCTGGGCTCTTCGGTGGCGGTCCATCAGAAGGTCGTGGTCGAGTCCACCTTCGCCACTCGTGACGTGCTCCGGGCGCTGCACCGGACGCCGCCGCACCTGGTCCTACGCGTCGACGAGTTCGGAGCTCGGGTGTACTGGGTGGCCGCGCGCGTCACGCTGCTGGACACGGTTGAGCGTCTCCCCGTCGGCAGTGCGCGGCTCATGGCCTCGCCAGGCCTCGACAGATCCGACCCGGAGTCGGGTCTCGGGCGCGGTGCCGGGCGCGGTGCCGGGCGCGAGGCCGACGACCGCAGCGACCTGCTCGCCCGGATCGACGGCTGCTCGCCCGGATCGACGCCTGCATGACACCTCTACGGGCAGAGCGTCCTGCTCCGTTGGTCCTGGCCGGCGACGCGGCACTCGTGGACGAGCTGAAGAGCACGGCGCGCTGGCTACAGCGCCTCGCGGGCGTCGTTGTCGGCGCGACCGCCGACAAACCGGACCAGCTGTTCACAGCGTCAGCGTTGTGTCTGGAGGACTATCTGCACCGCCGTGGTCAGCAGACCCTCGATGCCGTGTACGAGTCCGCCTCAACGATCCCGAGCAGGTGGTGGCCGGGCTGGACGGTTGCTGGGCGGCCGTGGCGAACCGGATCACGGGCACCCTTGTCGTCGAACAGGGCTACGTGCACCCTCGACCGCCCGGAGAAGGTGGGGGGCCTGCGTCTCACGACCTGATTGACGACCTGCTCGAGCACGCCATCCACGCCGGCAACCTCATCGCCTTCGTCGACGACGCGCAACTGCACGAGTTCGGGGGAATCGCGCTCCTGAAGTCCAGGTGAATCGAAGCCGCAACGATGGTTGGCGATGTCAGTACGCCGCGCACGACGCGCGACACGCGTTCGCCCATATGCAACGTCCCTCACGAAAGGAGCCCACGTGAGCGTCAGCCGACCGGGAGCTGATGGCAGTCACCCGACCAACCCCCGACGGCATCGCATGGCACGCGAGGACCTCTCACCACTGGAACCATCTCGCGACATCGGATGGCTGCTGACCCTGCTGAGCGCGGTGGGAGTGCTGTGGTCCTCGTGGGGGCTGTTCCCCAACGATCCGGTGGGTAACGCCGCCGGGACCTGGGTGTCGGCCGCAACGACCATCGCGATCATGGGCACCATGTGGTTGCGCGCGACCGACGCCTCGTCGGCCGTTGCAGTCACGGCGCTGGCAGGTGGAACACTTCTACTCCTTGGCGCACTTCGCGACTACCCCACCTCCGTCACCGTCACCATGGTGGGCGGTGGTGCCGGCATCGTCGTAGGCGCGATCATGCAGGTTCGACACGCCCCCGGAACGCGTTAGGCCCACGCACTTCTGAACGCCGGGGACAGCCCACCCCGCCAAAGAAGGAACGCCATGGCCCACGAGACATCCGCACCCGCTGATCAGCCGCCAGGCATGACCAGACCGCCAGCCCTGCGGCGCGTCTTGGAATCGACCCGATACCTGGCCGCCATCGGATCCGTCATCGCCTTGGTGGTCTGCGCCGCCACATTCGCCTGGGCAGGTGGAAAGGCGGTGCAGTTCTTCGCAGCTGTGACCTCTCGCACCGGCCCGGGGGAGGACGCCTTGGTCTACCTCTTCGAGAGCATCGACACGATCCTCGCCGGTGTCGTGCTGCTCCAAGTGGGCCTGGGGTTGTGGGAGCTCTGTGTCGGCGACCTGGCCTTGCCGGAGAGTCTGGCAACGCACACGTTCGACGAACTAGAAGCCAAGGTCGCCGGAACGTTGGTGCTTGTGCTGGTGGTGCGCTTCTTGGAGGAACTCGTCCAGGACCCGGCGCCCCAACAGCTGCTCGCGACGGGCATCGCGGTCACCCTCGTCGGCGGGCTCCTGGTCCTCTTCATGCGCTGGCGCCGCTGAGCGGCGCCCACTGGTGTCGTTCTAGCTGGGGACTGCCCCGATGAGCGGTCGCCCAGGAACCACAACGAGCACCTTCGGGCGATGGGTGAGCCTCCATCGACGGGTGTGGCTGCAGACCCGGCCATGCCGGCCATGCCGGCCGCGACGTCGACCCGCGAAGCAGAGATACCCACCTCCTTGTCGACCCATCTGCCTGTTGACAGGGAAACCCGGCAACGCGGATCATCTGAGGTGAGGGGAGTACCCCGTTCTCGATGACATCGTCACCACGGTCGACCATGTTCGGCCCGGTGTCACGGCCGCGTCGAAGTGATCGCGGTGGGGAAGACCTCCGACTGCTCGGCAGTGGCTCGAGCGTGTGGAGGTGTCTGGTGGATGACATGCGAGAAGCATGGTTCGTGATCTCGTTTGGGGATCTCGGTGAGGTCGCAGCTCTCGCTGTGGTGCTGGCCGCGCTCGGTGCGCGAATGGTGCCTTCGGCTCGTAGGTGGGCGCCCCGCGGGAAGGCTCGCCGATACCGATCGGCACCGGCTGGGCGTGCGGACCGCACGCCCGAGGGGCATGTCGATGCGACGTCTGGTGTCACGCGAGCCCCTCAGCTCGTTGCCTCTCGTCCGCTACCTGGAGCATGAGCCGTGGACGTCTCGCCACTCGTGTGGGGGCTGACGATCGCCGGGATCGTGGGCCTACTGCTCTTCGACTTCTACTTCCACGTGCGCAAGGCTCACGTCCCGGCGCTGCGGGAAGCGGCGTACTGGTCGGCGCTCTATGTCGGCATCGCGATCGTGTTCGGACTCGGAATCCTCGTCGTCGGTGGGACCACGCCGGGTGGGGAGTACTTCGCTGGCTACATCACTGAGAAGGCGCTCTCGGTGGACAACCTGTTCGTGTTCCTCATCATCATGAGCAGCTTCCGAGTCCCCCGCGAGGACCAGCAGAAGGTGCTGCTGTTCGGCATCGTGTTCGCGCTGATCGCGCGGACGGGGTTCATCTTCCTGGGTGCCGCACTGATCAACTCCTTCGCGTGGGTCTTCTACGCCTTCGGGCTCATCCTGATCCTGGCCGCGGGAAACATGTTGAAGTCTCATCAGGACCACGACGAGGGCACGGCAGACAACTTCGTCGTCCGAACCGCACGCAAGGTCATCCACACGACCGAGCATTACGACGGCGACAAGCTCTTCACGATGCACAACGGCCGGCGCGCGATGACCCCGATGCTGCTAGTCATGGTCGCCATCGGAGGCACTGACATCCTCTTCGCGCTCGACTCGATCCCGGCCATCTTCGGCCTGACCCAGGACACCTACCTGGTCTTCACCGCGGTGGCGTTCTCGCTGATGGGGCTGCGTCAGCTGTTCTTCCTCATCGAGGGTCTTCTCGACCGGCTCATCTACTTGTCGTACGGGCTCTCCGCGATCCTTGCGTTCATCGGCGTCAAGCTCATCCTGCACGCCTTGCACGAGAACAACCTCCCCTTCGTCAACGACGGCGAGCCGATCAAGGTGACCGAGATCAGCACGGTCGTCTCCTTGAGCGTGATCCTCGGCATCCTGCTGGTCACGGTGCTCGCCTCGCTCTACAGCCCTGCCGGAAAGTCCCGCAACGCCATTGCCAACGCCCGCCGCCACGCCAGCGCCTACCTGGACTCCGAATACACCACCGACCCGGCGGAGCGTGAACGCATCTACGCACTCCTGCTGTCCGAGCGCGACCAGATCGTTGCCCTCGGACCGAAGTACCGGCAGAAGGCACGCGACGAGGACGACCTGATGAACTTGCTGCGGCGTGCCCAAGACAGCCACGCCGCCGCCGTCGACCGCGGCGAGGCCGAACCGGTGGGACCCTCGACGCTGCTGCCACCTCACCCCTGAGGGGCCATCCCTTCTCCGCCCTCTTGCTGCGTACCCATCCTCCGTGCCCCAGGCGTCCGCCGCCCGGCCTACCGCGGGAAGATGGCGAGGAGGTCGCTCACCATCGCCGTCGACTCCTCCGGGTGGCGCAGGGGACCATTCGGGTGCACCTCGTAGCGATTGCGTCGCCCCACCCGGGTGCGGCTGAGGTAGCCCGCAGCTTCCAGGTCACGCAGGATGCTGCGCGCAGCACGCTCGGTGATGCCGACGCGGTGGCTCAGCTCGCTCAACAAGACGCCGGGCTCA
This sequence comes from Nocardioides okcheonensis, assembly GCF_020991065.1. Taxonomy (NCBI): domain Bacteria; kingdom Bacillati; phylum Actinomycetota; class Actinomycetes; order Propionibacteriales; family Nocardioidaceae; genus Nocardioides; species Nocardioides okcheonensis. The sequence goes on along the minus strand of NZ_CP087710.1, from coordinate 584,137 downwards.
CGCGCCACCAGCACCAGGACATGACCGTGGTTGCTCAAGAAGGTCCAGGAACGCTCAGTCGAGGTCACGCACGCACCCTAACCCGCCGGCGTGGCGTGGCTCACAGTTGATATGCCGGTAGTTAAATACCGGTATCATGATGCCTATGACAGTTCTGCGCCTCCTCCGCCCTGTCCTGGCTTGCCTGATTCTCGCCGGCCTGGTGGGGCTTGCCCATCGGTTGTCCGTCGGCGGCACGCCATCGGTGGACGCGGGGCCGTTGCGGTTGGAGTTCGGGTTGGTCAACCTGATCCTGTTCACCTACATCGCGGCGCTGACGTGGCTGCTGGCCGGCTACAGCTCGACCAACTTGCGTGGGCAGCACCGGTTGGGTCGCTTCGGCGCCTTGTTCGTGGGTGTCACCGTGTCCCTGCTGATCCTCGTGCTGGCCGGGAACCTGCTCACTCTCGCGGTTGTGTGGACGATGAGTGGGGTGCTGTTGGCGAGCCTGGTTTCGCACACGGGAACCGTGAACGCCGACGCGGCGGGTAGGCACGTCCAGCGGTCGATGGCTCTGTCGAGCGGTCTGCTGTGGGTGGCGGTCATCGTTGCTGCTGCGTCTGGCCTGAGGCTGGACGGGACTGACACCGGCTCGGCACTGGGTTCGACCCAGGCGACACTGATCGCGGTGCTCATCGTCGTTGCCGGAGCCGTTCGTTCGTCGCTCGCGCCATTCCACCGGTGGCTGCCCGAGACGGCGGAGGCCCCGTCCCCTGTGTCGGCGCTGCTGCACGCAGGGATCGTGAACGCGGCGGGAGTCATCGCGGTGCTGCAGTGGGACCTGCTGAGCGCGCAGCCGGCGGTCCTGCTGGTGTTGGCCGTCGCCGGCCTGGTCACGGTGGTGTGGTGCTCGTTGGAGCAGCGGGTGCGCCCGGACGTGAAGGGTCGGCTCGCCGCTTCCACGTCGGCGCAGATGGGGTGGATGGCCCTGCAGGTCGGCCTTGGTGCCCCGGCCGCAGCGCTGTTGCACCTGATGAGTCATGGCGCGTGGAAGGCCTGGTTGTTCCTCCGTGCCGGCGGCGCGGTGGTGCGAGCGCGACGGGAGTCCTCCAGGGGTCCGGTGGTGTGGTCTCAGGCCGGGGCGATGTCCGTCCTCGCCCTCGCTCCCGCGGCGGCGCTGCTGATAGCGGCGGGGGTGGGGGGCTCGGACAGCCCGTCGGCCTCACCAATACACCTGTTGTTGCTGGGCACCGCGGTGGTCCTTGGTCTCGCCGTCGGGGTGGAAGCAGCGGCGTTGGAGGGCACCGGCCTCGCGGTGCGGTCGGTCGTCGCGTCGAGCGGCGGCCTCGCGATCGCGACCTACCTGTTCGTGGCCGTCGTGTTCGAGCAGCAGGTCAGCGTCCGGACGGATCTGTCGCACCCGGCGCTCGACTGGGGCGCCCTCATGGCGGCTACGGCAGTCATTGCAGTGGCCCTGCTTGCCTGGACGGCCGTCAGGTTGCACCCCGGCAGCGACCACCCCGTGGCCACGCTCGTGTCCTCGACCTCGCTGCCCCCGCGCGCCGGCTTGCCTGGTCTTCCTGCCCGGATCCGCGACCCGCACCCGGCTCGCGGGATCTCGGCGACCACGATCACGCCACAAGGGCCCGCGGACCGCGAGACTGATGCGCTTGTGCGGAAGACGGTCGAGATGGCCGGCAAGCTCATGGGGCCCGCATGGCCGCTGCGTGCCACCGTCGCCGTCAACCCGCTCGCCGGATTGGAAGTCCTGCCCTTCGACACCGCCTTGGCGTTGGGTGAGCGGTTCCACGCAGCCAGATTGAGGCCCTCCTTCGACTGGTTCCTCGACCTGTACGACCAAGGCCAGATCAGTGACGCGGAACTGGAGCGCGCTATGGACGACCACGGCGTCGGCGGTGGGCCCCGCGGCGCCGACGGGCTGGTCGACCTGACCCGTGACATCGTCGCCCTCGATCAGCCCGCACTCACAGCAACCCACGAGACGTCACCCAAATCCGCGCGACGCCGCCCCTCGACAGAGGCAGGCGCGGCTGCGGGCGCAAGCCGCCCCCTCGCGCACGCCCACGTGTGGTCGGCGCGAGCCTGGCATCGCGCCGAAGATCGCACGGCAGACCTACATGGCCCGTGGCGGCTGTGGAAGCACTCGGCCCGCCACCCGAGCTACGGCGCAACCAGCGGCTCACGCGGCGCCCGCATTTTGGCCGACTCGCTGCCCGAGGACCCCGTACGAGCCATTGGCGTCCTCCTCGACCGCGCCGGACACGGCTCCGAGGACCTGTTCGACGTCGTCACGTCCCTCCTCGCCGCCGGGCCGGGCTGGGTGGCACATGCCCAGTGGCGCGCCCGACGCAGCGGCACCGCCGACCCGCTCGTCGAGCTGGTTGCGCTCCGGCTGGCGCTCACCGTCCTGCACGGTGTCCCCGTCCTCGCCCCACCGACCTCGACGCGGAACGACCCGGCTGAGGGGGCGACGAACTACCTGCTGCTCCAGAAGGTCTGGCTCGATGCGCTGGACCGGAGCACCCAGGACCTGCTCTGCCGCCCTCTCGCCGAGCGCCAGTCCCAGGCGTCGACAGGCACTTCCTCGACGCGAACCTCCACCACGAACCTGATCGCGAGCTCGTTGGCCAGTGCGGCAGTTGCCCCTGTCAGTCAGTCGGTGTGGTGCATCGACGTCCGCTCCGAGCCCATGCGACGCCATCTGGAATCGATGGGGCCGCACGAGACGTTCGGCTTCGCCGGGTTCTTCGGGATCACCGGCCGCGTAAACCTCCCGGAAGGCACGTCGTTCGACCAGTGCCCGGTCATCGTCACCCCCACCATCGAGATCGATGTCGCTCACCAGCGGCTCGACATCATTCCCGCGATGAGCCTCGCCGCCACCCGGGTCGCCGCCCGTCCAGGACTCGCCTTCGGGGTGGCCGAGGCCGCCGGAGCGTTAGCGTTCGCGGCCGCCGTGGCCGCCAACCTCGCACCGCGGACGTGGCGGCGCATCCTCGACCGGTCCGTTCGAGGTCACCGCAACGCCGGGCCGATCATGTTGCGAGACCTGGCCGACCCCAGCCGAGACCTTGACAGCCGGGAGCGCGCCGGTGCCGCCGAGGCCATGCTGCGCACCATCGGTCTGACCAGCGGGTTCGCTCCCGTCCTGATCCTGGCCGGGCACGGCTCGACGACCGAGAACAACGCCTACGCCACGGCCTACGATTGCGGCGCCTGCGGTGGCAACCCCGGCCTGCTGAACGCGATGGCCATGGCCCAGGTCCTCAACGACCCCGCGGTTCGCGCGGAGCTCGACCACCGAGGCATCCATCTCCCGGACACCACCCGGGTGCTAGCCGCGCTGCACGACACCACCACCGACCGCGTCACCTTGCAGATCTCCTCGCCGGCCGATGTCGAGGCCGCCGCGCTGGTCCAGCCCGCAGTCGACGCGGCCGGCCGCGTGGCCGCAGCCGAGCGTCGGCTCCGCCTGCCCACCCACGGGCGCAGGGCCACACCTCGTCGAGGAAGCACCGGCGGCAGCCTGGAAGCACGGGCCACCGACTGGTCCGAACCCATGCCCGAGTGGGGACTAGCGGGCTGTGCGGCCATCATCGTCGGGCCACGCCACCTCACCCGCGGCATCGACCTCGCCGGCCGCACGTTCCTGCACTCCTACAATCGCCACGACGACCCCGACGGGACCGTACTCACCGCGATCCTCAACGCACCCGTCATCGTCAGCCAGTGGATCGCCTCGCAGTACTGGTTCTCCTCCGTCGCGCCCACCGTCCTCGGCTCCGGCGACAAGACCACCCACAACGTCGTCGGTGACATCGGTGTCCTCACCGGAGCTCACGGCGACCTCCGCACCGGACTGCCCTGGCAAGCCCTGTTCGCCCGCGACCCCGGAACTCACCCGGACTCGAGCAGCCGGCCCCAACACGTCCCGTCGCGGCACCTCGTCGTCATCGACGCCGACCCTGCCCTGCTCGCATCCGCTGTACGACAGAGCCCAGGCGTCATGACACTGCTCACCAACAACTGGATGCGACTCGTCGCCCTCGACCGCGGCCACGTGGTCGACATCGCCACCATTCTCGCCAGCGAAACAGATCCTGCCCACGTGAGCCGCACGACGACGCAGCCACCGCGCCGTTGGCCGACTCCCGACCAAGGCCAGGAGTCCAATCGCGGCGAGGTCGGCCCCCGATGAGCAGCCAAAGCCCCTCCCAGCTTCCGCACGGACACGACCTGGCGGGCGCGCGGGCTGCGGTCGCGACCAAGCATCGCAAGACGCTGACCATCGCCCGCGCGCTCGGAGGGCCCCACGGTCTCCGCCTGCAGACCGCAGCTGTGGACACCGACGCGCTGGGAACGTTCACCGGGGAGACCCCCCGACCCGGAACTCCCCGCCATACCGCCGCCGTCAAGGCACGGTGGGCATGTCACGAATCCGGACTCAACCTGGGGATCGGCTCCGAAGGCTCTTTCTCTCCCCACCCGGAGGTCGGGTTCATCACCGTGCAGGTCGAGCACGTCGCCCTCATCGAAGCCTCCACCGGCCTCACCATCGTCGGCACGGCGACCGGGGGAGCGCCCTGGGCTGTGAGGCGAACCCAGACCCCGGATCAAGATCTGCACGAGTTTCGCGACCTGCTCGCCTCTGGCACCCAGCGTCTCGTCGTCCGACCCACTACACCCCACACCGACGGCCGCGGCATCACCAAAGGCATCGCCAGCACCGAGCATCTTCGCGATGCTGTGCGAGCGGCAGTTGAGCACGATGAGACTGGGCGCGCGACCATCGAGACCGACCTACGCGCACACCACTGCACACCACGCCACAGCCTCATCCAAGCCGCCGCCCGAGACCTCGCACTCCGCCTGGCGACCCGTTGCCCCGCCTGCTCCTCATTCGGCTTCGGGTACGAACGCTCGCGACGCGGAGCACCCTGCGGCTGGTGCGGCACACCCACGACTACCGTGCGCCATCACGTGTATTCCTGCCCGGCCTGCCACCACACCGACACCCAGACCCTCGAAGGAAGCGATCGAGCCGATCCGGGAACCTGTCCGGAATGCAACCCCTGAGTATCCCCGACTCGTCTCCCTCCTTGGATGTGTGATGCAAACCTTCAGACCACGCGCGCGGCCGAGCATCGCCACCCGCAACGCCGCAATGTCCCATCCGCCCGCACCCACACCCGCCCATGCCACCCCCCAATTCGACAGCATCAGCAGCAGCCGCCCCACGCCCGGCCCGTCGCAAACGACGGCGCCCCTGGTACCGCGTCGTCACACAGACTGCAACGTCGCGTCGCATCCTGCGATTGCCAGCACCAAGACCAACGGGAAGCGCGGGTGCTACCTCGTGGGGGGGCGACGAAGAAGAAAGGCGGGACAATGTCGGGCGACAAGACGGTCATCGTGGTCACGTCGAGTGAGTTGATCAGTGAACTCCTCACACGGTTCCTTGAACGACGGGAGCCGGCATCAGGTGCGTCGCGACGGCTCATGGTCTAGACCAAGTCGATTCCCTCTGCGACGAACGGCGGCCGCGTCTGGCAGTGGTCGCCTTCCAACCGGGCGAGGAGGCCACCTTCCTCCCAAGCGTGCTTGCTGTCCTAGACCGGCGCGGGATCGAAAGAGTGGTCCTCGAACCAACCGACCGGCTTGGCGACGTGCTCCACAAGCTCGGCACCTAGCCCGAGCTCCGGGTCAAGTACCGAGCGCTCGGGAGCACGGCACCGACGGGGTGGGACAACACTGCTCGCGCCTGCGGTCTGCTCGCGCCTGCGGGCTGCGCCCGCGCCACGCCGAGAGAGGAGGGGCCTATGGTCGAGTGAGCGGTGACCCCGGCCCCTGCGGCACCCGGGCATTCGGGACCGATTGGCCGTGACAGCGCAGAAGGTGGTACCCCATGAGGGTGACCTGACGAGGTTGCAGCGCTGGATCTCTGAAATCCCTATCGGGTGCCGCTACTGGCTCCACTACGGTCTCCACCCTCGGGTTACCAGCGACCCTCCAGCGACCCTCCAGCGACCCTCACTGAACGGCGACGCGGGTTAGTCGTCAGACGTCATCGATAACTCGTCGGGGTTTGCCGACACTGCTGACGTCTCGGGGGTGACGTTCGTCCCGCGTGACGGGGCCGACTGGCCCTTTCGCCGCGACGCCGGCGGTGATGTGCTACTGCAATGTGGTTCTTCAGGGCGATAGAGACGAGCGAGGGGGAGTGGGAGTGCCGCCGCGGACGACAGCAGTTCGACGTGCACGAATCTCTTTCCGACGCCGTTGAACACCTGGTTGAGCTTGCCGAGCGAGAGGGGCCCGCCTGGCTGTTCGCCCATCACCAAGATGGCCGCGTAGCTACGGTGGCCAAAGTGGGCACTTCGCTACCTCGCTAACCCTCCCGTGGGTGAGGGTGATCACGACTCGCACATTGCCGAGCATCGGGCCACTGTCCACCGAGGATCCAGTTTGGGCACTTTGAGTTCGTAACGATCGGGCTGAGGCAAGACACTGTGAGAACGTCTTGCGCAGACGTCTGTGCAGGCGGGCTGCCGCCGACCTGGATCAACCAACCCCCTAACGCCGTTCCTTGACCAACGGGCGGGCCCTGGGGTGCGTCGCCTCAGTTCACAGACGCCCCTATAGGTCAAGACTTCGTCGCGGCGGCCTGGGGCTCGTGGCGTCTTGTGGTGCGCGGTGGTCGGTCATGACGGCTTGGTAGACCTCGCGCGCCAGGTAGCGCTTGAGGCATCGGATGATGTCGCGTTTGGACAGTCCGTCGGTAGTACGGCGAGCGACGTCGTCGATGGTCGGCTGATGGAATCGCATCCGCACGATCACCGCCCGGTAGAGCGCCGCGTTCGCTTCTCGGTGCCCGGCTCGTGAGAGCCGGTGACGGTTGGTCATCCCGGAGGATGCCGGGATGGGGCTGGCGCCGCAGAGCTTGGCGAAGCCTGCCTCGGAGTGAACGCGCTCGGGGTTGTCCCCAAAGACGATGAGCATCTCCGCGGCAGTGTCGGCCCCGATCCCGAGCCCTTGGCGCAGGGTGGGTGCGTGGTTGCGGGTGAGGTCGTCGAGGAGCGTGTCGTGCTCACCGATCTTGGCTCCCAACGCTTGGAAGCGTTTGGCGAGTGAGCGCAGTGAGTGCTTGGTGCTCGCGGTCGGTGAGGTGACCGCGCCTGGTCGCAGTGAGGCGCACTTGTCGATGAGGACCTTGTCGGAAAGGCCGGCAAGTTGCTCGCGCAGCTCGGCGGGTGCGGTGACGATGAGTGCCTTCAAGGTGATGATGGCGCTGGTCTTGGCTTTGCGGGCGGTGTCGCGGGCGATTTTGGTCTGCCGGATCATCTCGGCTGCGCCGTCGGCGGACTTGGGGACAGCCTTGGCCTGCCTGCCCGCCCAGCACGGCACGAGCACCGGCCTCGGCGTCGAGAGTGTCGCTCTTGCCGTTGCTGCGTCGGCTGCGGCGGTCGCCACGGTTGACCTCGATCACGCGGTGGCCGGTGCGGCGCAGGAAGCTGGCCAGGCCGACGCCGTAGCTGCCCGTGCCATCGACGCCGTAGGCGCTCACGCGGCCGTCGCCAGCCATCGCTGCAGCCCACGCTTCTAGTTGTGCGTAGCCCTCACGATTGGCGGCGACGTGCTGCGCGGCGAGTTGGGTGCCGAGCTGGTCCAGTGCGATGGCAACGTGGACGTACTTGTGGGTGTCGACGCCGACGATGATCTGCCTGGTCACTACCTGCTCGGCGGGTTTGACGGTCATGCTGGTCATGGCTGCCCTTCCGGTCTGCCTGCTGGGTGGTCGATGCCAGCTGGTCGGGCGGGTAGGACAGGACTGTGATGAGGTCGGTTTGGCGATCAGGCCCCTATTCGGTCACCGCCCTCCCGGCCAGCCGGCGTGTGCGCTGATCGCCACCCGACCGGGGCCGACAGATCAACGCCAAGGCACCACGGCCAGTCGTAAGCAAGGGTCAGACCCCGGTCAGGTAGCCCCTGATTCTTCTCACAGTTGAAGTGGTGTCCGGCGATCCCGACGGAAGGTGCGATCACCTCTCGTTCGAGGACCTTGTGACGCCAAGCGGTAGCCGAGGCGATGCGGGATCGGCGCGACGGATGTCGCCCCCGGCCATTGTCGTACCTAGCTCAATCTCCATGCATCAGGCTGGCGTTGGCCAACGACTTCGTCGACCTCCGCTTCGGCGCCCCGGGTTGGGTGACAACGTCACAGCGATGACCGGCCGAGCGGAGCGGGGAGCCCATGCCAGCGATGTTCGGTCGGTCTCGGGCGAGTTCGCCCGGCGACGCCGCTTCCCCCGTGTCAAGTTCGCTTGGGCATCCAAGATTTTAACCGAAACCGTGGACAAACCTTGGACAAGACTCATCGTCTTCCTTCAGCATGGGCTGGGTCAGACGTCTACTGCCGAACCGCGTCCGGCAAACCGAAGTGCCTGGCGCAGCTCGCGGAACTCCGTTGTGACGGCGGGGTCATTAGGACATATCAGGGGGTAGGAATGGGCGCAGACGCAACGCAGACCGCAGAGGGGGTCGTCAGTTTGGTGGGACGCCGACGTCGCCGCCCGAGTTCTCCAGAGGGCTCCCTTGCCGCACCAGGCACGCCAGCGAGGGGCCGTGAGCCAGCCTGCCCTACGCTCACCGACCCCGGGCCTGCGAGCGCGCCGAGCAGTCGCGACGCGATGACAGTCGATACCTTGCACGTGGATGCTTGTCCGCACGATCACGCTCGGGTGAGGGGACACGGGCCCGAACGCACCGAAGATCAGCCCGGCCCGGTCGGGGAGGCGTATGTGCCCACCGCTCCCGATCCCGTCATTGCACGCTTCGACCGCTTGTGGCAGTTCCACATCGACTCACTAGCCGATCGCCTCGGCGCCACCCCGTCCGTGCTGTTGTGTATGCCTGACGGGCGGCCGCTGGCCGCCCGCGGCCTGGCCGACCACGACCTCGACCCAATTGCCCGGCTCACGTGCGATCTCGTAGCGGCGAGCGCAAGCCTGACCACCGCCCGCCACTCAGCGGTCGAGGAGATCGAGATCGTCCAGTTCATCGGCGGCCGGTCTCGCACCGTGGTCCGCGGAGCCCCAGTCCATGGGCACGGCACCCTACTGCTGTCAGTTACCGCCGAGGACGTGAGCCTCTCGCTGATGATCGTCCAAGTCCGTAGGACCGCGGGTGAGCTGGCCACTCTGCTCTCGGCCGCCGGGTAGTGCCGAACGCTCATCACCGCCGGCGACTCCTCAAGCAGGGGTCGTTGCCGAGCAGACGCGAGCCATGAAGTCTCGCGTCTCCAACGTCGAGCGCATCGGCGGAGACCTCGCCTCTCGACCATTCTGCGGCCTGCCCGCGCGGTCGACGCCACGGGTCCGCAGGCCAATTCTCGTGGCGCCGCGCGGTCGGCAGTGCCGTCGACCAGCGCCACGTCGGTACGGCGGACCCGGCGGAGGTGCCCGATTCTGCGGCGTGCGGCCCGCCCTCGACAAGAGTCGTACCGGCGACCTTTCACGTGGGAAGCAGCTTCGTGGACCACGCCCGACGGATCGCAGACACCGAGGGACGGAACTAGCTGAGACTCGTCCAATGGACTTTTCGGCGGCGTTCCCTGGCGGTGGCCCATTCGGCGGATCTCCTACACATCGAGTCCCCCGGGCGTACCCACACCCTGCAAAGACCAAATGGCTCCCTTGCATGCATCGCGCGGGGCGCTGCCCGCGGACGAGCGGTCGCGGTCATTCGGGGTGGGACGGTCAAGCACACTGATCGTTTGTTTCATGGGGCCCAACGCCGCCGATCCCGCGAACAGGCGACGTCCCAGCGAAGGGAGAGCAGTCGGTCTTCTGAGGTTGCACGTGGCTGGCTGGGGTGAAGTCTGAGCGAGTTTGGCGCACGGCGCGGGCGCGCGACGTAGGTGTGCCGGTCAGGTCGGGGTGTGGAGGCGATTCGTGGGTGCTCGAGGGGGTGCGGCAGGCGGCCCGCCGCGACGCGCGGACAGTCGCGGGGAAGGCGACGGGCCGAGATGCTCGACCGCAGCAGGCGGTTGGAGGCGTTGGCGGTTGAGGTCATGACGGCAGTCGCGGAGCGCGACCTGGCGGTGGCGGACGCGGAACGGCGAGCGGACGAGGCACTGCGACGGATGACGACGGAGGAGCGAACGACGGTGCGGGAGACCGTTGAGTGGTGCGATGGGTGTGTGAGCGCGTGGCGGATGTCACCAAGTCGCGGAAGATCGATGCGCTCGGTTCGGGAACGCGCTGAGCCGCCGCGTCTCCACGGACTCGGAGGCGAGAGACATGTCGCTGTCGCTGGGGGGCTGCTCAGCGATCGTGTCGGTCAAGAGCGCTCGGAGTGAGGATCTGGGCCCTGCGGCCCTCGGAACACACCACCTTTCAGCGGGCTGCTCGCGATGCCCGCGGCTGGGCAACCACCTGGACACAGGCGCAGCGGGCAGGAAAGCGAGCGCGGGCGGCGTGGGATCGGCGCGGGTGAGGGTCGAGGCTGGTGGGCGTGAACGCCTGCTTCCACTGCCGACTCGTCTACTTAGATGTGCCGGTTTCGCCAAGTCGACCCGGTCACAGTCTCTTGCCCGGGGCAAGTACAGACCTCGGCCCTCGATTCCCCCTTGACGGTCGGGGTCGCCTTCACGTCGGGCAGGGTGGCTGCGTCGTATGTGTTGCCGGTGGTCGACACGCAACAATCGCGAGCCGGATGCCTGAAGACGGCTCGCTCAGGCAGATGGGTCCGGGAGGTGGCCGGTCTCGACGATCTGCTCCGCGATGCGTGCCAGTTTGACGTTCTGGTGGGAGGAGAGCCGTTTGAGGACGGCGAAGGCCTGATCGGAACTGAGGTCGAATCTTTCGCGGAGCATCCCGACGGCCTCACCGATGACGCGTCGGGTGAGCAGTGCGGTGTGCATCTGGTCGAGCTCGAGGACCGACGCGAGTGTGACGCCGGTGTGCGCGGCCATCGCGAGGCCGTCGGCCAGGTCATCGCGGGTGAATGCCTCGGGTTCCTCGGCGTAGAGGCTGAGGGCAGCGAGGCTGCAACCGTCGCTGAAGAGTCGGAAAGCCATGGCAGACCGGATCCGGAAGTCGACGGCCACCCGCGCGCCCCAGCGAGGCCACCGGGTGTCGGCCTCGACGTCGCCGCTGATGACGGTGTCGTCGTGGCGGAGTTCGATGAGCGGACCTTGGCGTAGCTCGTGCTGGAGCTTGTCGACGCGGCGGGCGTCGTCGTGGCTGACGGCAGGGCTGTCGATGCTGCCTGCTCGATGTGCCGAGTGGTCTCGTGCGCGTCCGTCGGCCTGCCCGTCGGCCTGCCTGTCGTTCTTCTCGTCGCGGGCGGGGCGGGCCGGGCCGGCGGTGTGGGCAAGCGGATGTGGCTGATGCGAGCGGTGGCTGTAGTGGATGACGGCGATGCCGGCGAGCGAGCACCGTTGGATCAGCTCGACGGGAAGGTTCACGGCCTGGTCGAGAGTGTGCCCGCCGTCGCTAGCTTCGGCGGTGCGTCGGGCGGTCTCGGCCAACTGCTGGTTGAAGGTAAGGCGGTCCACTGGCGGCACTCCTAGCAGGCTCCCGAGCGTGGGCGTGTTCGGGGCTGGACGGATGGCGGTCTGAAGCGCATGTTAGAGCGAAGGTGCCGGGCGGGAGCTCCTGCGGGGCAGCTCGAGACACAACACCCCAGCCGACGGTGTGGTGTGTGCGGTCGTGACCTCGGTGGTGGCTCGGACGGCACTGCGCTGGCTACGGGGGCTGTTCCAGTGCGCCGGATCGTCGGTTCGATGCGGGCTGCGATTGTTGCGGTGAACATTTTGAGGGACCACCTCTCGCCTTGTATCTTGTATGATGGTGGCGCCGACCGTCCTGCGGGGCGGTCGGACCAAACTCTGCGGAGCCGCTGCCGCGCGTGTCCTCTCAATCCTGTGTCAGGTCGACAGATGGGCCACGAGCCGGTCCTGTCCCGCGTTGCCCTTGATCATCGACCGGTTGTCCTCAAGGCCGCTGGTCCGGTAGGACCGATCCGCGTCTGCGACGTGTCGGCAGTTGTGCTGGACCCCGCTGCGTCCACTCTGACGTCCGGTGCGGGTCGAAGGATCTGCCGGCCGCTCGTCGCGAAGCTCACCGATCGTGGGGCGGTGGATGCCGCTCCGGTAGACGTACCAGGCCGCGGCGAGGTCGAAGCAGTCGGCGTCTGGCTTGTCGGTCTCGCTTGTCGTCGGCGGCGTCTGCTCGATCGTGGCGGGATGAGAACCCGACGTCTTGGCGCATCCGGAGCGCGAACTGAAGTGATGGCGTCGGGTGCTGCAGGACGAAGGGCTTGGGCGCCGCTGGCAAGGCCGTGTCGGTCTCGTGCCGATCCTCGTGGGATTGATGCTGGGGGGCACGTCGTATGGCAGGTGTGGGCACCAACGTCTCGTCTCGAAGCGTACACCGTGCGCTTGTCGAGCAGGCGACCCGCGAATGGTCAGGGCGCAGCCCGGGATCCGCGACCCTCGTCAAGACGTCGCACGGCCTGGTGTCAGCGGTCGTTCGGATTCCTTGTTTCGGTGCGGAGTACGTCGTGCCGGTGCTGGTGCTGGATGGAACGAGCGACGCCGAGCTGGGGCCGGCTTTGGACGCCTCGTCGACGGCGCTGAAGCCGGAGGTCGTGGCAACTACGTGCTGGCCGGTCACCGCGTGAACCACGGCGAACCCACTGCACAACATGCCTGACCTTGCTCCAGGGGACGAGGTCATCGTCGAGACGGCCGAGTTGATCTATACCTGCGTTCTGGATACCGCAGGGGACTCACTTGTCGTGCCCTTCACAGCCGAATGGGTGCTCGACGCGGTTCCGGGTAACCCGGGCGGCGGTGTCTAGCCCACTTAGGCGCCGCGCCGGCGGGCTGCTCACCCTGGTGACGTGCTCGGGGCGCTTCCATACGGACGATCGGCTCGTTGCGTTCGGTCACCGTCGTGTGAGGCGACCGAAGTTCCGATGATGTGCGGGTCGCCTATGGGCACAGTCGTGTGGGTGCCGCCACTGGTGGTGTCGCGGTGATCACTGTCTGATCTCCCCAGCAGATCGGCTGCGAGGTCTGAGGTCTGAGGTCTGAGGTCCGTGTCAGGGGAGGATTGCGGCGCATCGGTCGGATCGATGACCAGCGGTTGGTTTCAACCCCCTGCGCGACAGTCCCTCGCCCGTAGATCGGATCCGCTGCGCGAGGGCCAGACCGCGCCCCTCAGTACTGGAACTGGCCGACGAGGGTGCGCATCTCGGCCGCCATCCGGGCCAGCTCGTCAGCCGCCTGCGACGTCGAGTTCGCCGCCGCCTGCGTGTCCGAGGCACTACGCGCCACACCCGTCACGTTCACCGCGATGTCACTCGACCCCGTCGCCGCCTCCGCCACGTTCCGCGACATCTCGTTCGTCGTCGCCGTCTGCTCCTCCACCGCCGACGCGATCGTGGCCTGCGTGTCATTGATCTGACCGATGATCTCCGCGATCTCAGCGATCGCCGCCACCGCAGCCTCCGTGTCCGACTGGATCGCCTCGATCCGACGCCCGATGTCCTCGGTCGCCTTCCCCGTCTCCTGCGCCAGCTCCTTGACCTCGTTGGCCACCACCGCGAAACCCTTGCCCGCCTCACCCGCACGAGCCGCCTCGATCGTCGCGTTCAACGCCAACAGGTTCGTCTGCTCCGCGATCGAGTTGATCACCTTGATCACGTTCCCGACCTCCGCCGACGAATCACCCAGCTTCGCCACCGTCGCGTTCGTCGACTCCGCCACCACCACCGCCTGCGCCGCCACACCCGCAGCATTCGACGCGTTCTGCGCGATCTCACGGATCGACGCCGACATCTCCTCGGTCCCCGTCGCCACCGTCTGCACGTTCCGCGACACCTGCTCCGCAGCAGCCGAGACCAGCCCCGCCTGCGACGACGACTCCGACGCCGACCCACTCATCTGACCCGACACCGCCGACAGCTCCTCCGACGCCGACGCCAACGACTGCGCGTTGTGGTCCATCTGACCCATCGCCGACGACAACCTAGTCAGGGCGCCGTTCAGCGCCGTGCTCATGCGGCCGACCTCGTCCGCGGACTCCACCGCCAGCCGACCGTCCAGACGACCCGCCGCCACCTGCTCCAGCACCTCCACCGTGCGCTGCAGCGGACGCGCCACCATCCGGCCGAGGGCGAGCGCGAGGCCGACCGCCAGTCCCACCGCGAGCAGGGTCGCCGCCACCAGCAGGCCGACGATGAGGTTCCGCGCCCCGTGGTAGCCGGTGCGCGCGTCGTCGATCGTGGCCTGGGCGACGTCGGTCTCGATCGTGACCAGGTCGCCGAGGGCCGCGCCCGCCGCGTCCTCGGGGCCGACGATGTTGTTCTGCAGCGTCGTGATCACCTCGTCGGTGCGCGCCGCCGCGATGAGCGGGACCAGCTCGCCGTCACGGACGCTGCGCCAGTCGGCCAGCGCCGCGTTGAAGGCGTCGCGGGCCTCCTTACGCCCCCTCATGTCCGTCGAGGTGTAGAGCTTCCACGACTCGTCCAGGGCTGCGTCCTTCTCCGCGATCGTGGCCTCCAGGTCGGTCACCGACGCGTCGCGCCCGGAGAGGGCGGCGTCGTGCAGCGAGTCGGTGATGGCCGTCATCTGCTGCTCGGTGTCCGCCAGCCAGAGCGTCGCCTGCATGCTGTCTCGGTACATCGCGTCGAGGCGGTCCTGGGCGGTGCCGAGGTACGAAATGGCGAAGATGCCCACCCCGATCATCAGCAGCACCACGACGAGGTATCCAGCCAGCAGCTTGCGCGAGGTGGCCAGGTCCTTGAAACGGGCGTGCGGCCCCGACGTTCGGCTGGCGGGGCGTCGGGGGTGGGCGCGCCCGGGAGGCGGCGGATCGCATCTGCGGCGGTGGGGGCCAAGCGAATGGCGGCCGAGCGGATGGCGGGTGGGGTCAGCTGGGCGGTCACGACGATTCCTCCGGGATCCTCGACGCGTCGTCCTGCGCTGGCCGCCGCAGAGTCCGTGGGTGGGACCCAGAGATGGTCACAGGGGACGCCGATGGTGATGGGCTCAACCCACGGAACGGCAATCTCGACGTCGAGCTAAGGGGTTCATGGGGAAGCGGGACCTTGGTCCGCCGGCGACCATCCATCGGTGTCATGCCGACCAGTCGGTCGGGGCATGAGGGCGAGCGCCGGCGACGCAAGCTCGCGTTGTGACTGCGCACTGCAGTGTGTGAGGCACGAGCACGGTGAGGGTCGGTGGCGTTCGGCCGTCAACCCTACGCCCGCGCGCGCAGCGAGCGCCGCCCCCCGACGTCGTGACCGCACGTGAGACACGCCGAGCGCGGCAGGGCGACATTGGGCAGTGCCGAGACGGGCCGCGCGCGCGTATGGTGAGGCACGCTCTACTCATCAATACGCGGGGGCTCCCGGACGGCTCCTGCTCTCTCCGGGCATTGATCCGTCCGAGCGGCTCCTCCAGACCGTGAGGACGCTTGGATGCCGAGTACGCGAGTCCGCATGGCCACGGCCCTCCGCGTCGTCGCGGCCCTGTTTCTGGTCGCCGTGGGACTCGCTGGTGCCGTGGTGGCACCGGCCGGTCCGGCCGGCGCCGCGGTGGTCCGGCCCTTCACGTCCGTCTTCTCCCAGCAGACGAACGGGTCGATCCAGATCACGGGGAACACCGTTATGACGTGCGGCGCAGCGCTCGCCTGCACGCAGGCGCAGAGCGGCACGACGGCCGCGAGCAACAACAACTTCACGATGACCTACCTCGACGCCGACTCCGACCCCGGTACCACGCGGTCCTCGTCGGCCAACTTGACCATCCCGAGCGGGGCGCGCGTGATCTACGCCGGTCTCTTCTGGGGTGCGGCTCGCACGGCGGGCACCGGCGGCACGCCGTCGTCCGGTGCCGTCGACCAGATCAAGCTCCGTGTTCCCGGAGCAGCTGGCTATTCGACGCTCACCGCCGACCGGGTCGACAACCAGACGAGCGGCAACACCGACTACTCCGCCTACAGGAACGTCACCACCCTGGTGCAGGGCGCGGGCGCCGGCACCTATTGGGGCGCCGACCTTGCTGCAGCCACCGGCGCCGACCGCTACGGCGGCTGGAGCCTGGTCGTCGCCATCGAGGACCCGAGCGCTCCGCTGCGTGACCTTACCGTCTTCAGCGGTTACGCCGCCGTGACCAACAACGACGTCATCGACACGACCATCTCGGGCTTCTTGGCGCCTCCGGCGGGCGCGGTGGGCGCGAAGTTCGGCACGGTCACCTACGAGGGCGACAACGGGATCACCGGTGACTACCTGCAGGTCGGCACCACCCGCCTGGCCGACGCGCTGAGCCCGTCGGCCAACTTCTTCACGAGCCGGATCAGTGCGGCCGGCGTCAACCTCACCAACCGCAACCCGAGCTCGGTCAACAACCTGGGAGTCGACGCCAAGGTGGTCGACGCGCCGGGGGTGGTGCCCAACGGCGCGACCTCGGCCAACGTGCGCTTCGCGACCAGCGGAGACTTCTACTACCCGGCGGTGCTCACCACGCAGATCGATCTCTACGCCCCGACCATCCAGGGCACGAAGAGCGTTACGAACCTGTCGGGAAACTCTCCCGCCAAGGTCGGTGACGTCCTCGAGTACTCCCTCACTTTCAGCAACACGGGCGACGACGCGGCGGTCAACTCGGTCGTCAACGACCCCCTTCCGCCCAACACGACGTACGTCCCCGGATCGATCCGCTACACCGCTGGTGGGAACCAGGGTGGCAAGACGGACGCGGCTGGCGACGACCAGGCCGAGTACGACGCCGCGAGTCGCACGATTCGCGCGCGCATCGGTCGCGACGCCACGGCGACGACCGGCGGGGCGCTGATCGCCGCCAACACCTCGACGTTGACGTTCCAGGTGCGGGTTGACCCGGCGGCGGCCGGCACGACCGTGCGCAACACGGCGACGCTCGCCTACCGTGCCCAGACGATCGGTCGCGACTACAGCTACCAGCCGACGGAGACCGCCAGCCCGGTCGCCGACGAGGCCGACGTCGCGATCACCAAGACCGCGTCACCAGATACCGTCACCGCGGGCAACCAGGTGACCTACACGCTGACCACCAGCAACGCCGGTCCGAGCTCCGCGGCGGGCGTGCAGGTCGTGGACACCCTTCCCAGCGGCACGACCTACGTCTCGAGCAGCCCCACGACGGGGTCGTGCACCGTGGTGGGCCAGACCCTCACGTGCGGGCTCGGTGCGCTTACCCCCGGCGCTTCCGCGACGGTCACCGTCGTGGTGCGCGTCCCCGCCGACTCCGACGCCACGTCGCTCACCAATGTCGCCCGGGTCTCGAGCACCACCTCCGACCCCAATCCGGCCAACAACAACGCCTCCATCTCGAGCAGCGTGGTACGTCAGGCGGATCTCGCGCTCACCAAGTCCGCCACCCCCACCTCGCCCGTCCCGGGCAACGACGTCACCTACACCCTGGTTGCCAGCAACAACGGAGCCTCTCGCGCCGCTGCCGTGCGGGTCACCGACACGCTGCCGTCGTCCCTGCTGGTGCGCTCCGCGAATGCCGACCAGGGCACCTGCACGATCACCGGCAGCCAGGTGTCGTGCACGGTCGGCGCGCTCGAACCGAACCAGACGGTGCGCGTGACCGTTGTCGCGACTGTGCCGTCGAGCGCGGGAAGCACCGCGCTGACGAACGCCGCCGGTGTCACGTCGTCGACCGCCGACCCGACGCCGGCCAACAACTCCGCCAGCGCCACCATCACTCCGACCGCACCGCGCGCCGACCTCGTCGTGACGAAGCGCGCCGTGACCTCACCGGTGGTGGCGGGTCGCCCGGTCCAGTACGTCGTCACGGTCTCCAACGACGGCCCGTCCGACGCGGCCGCCGTGACGCTCGCCGACGTGGTGCCCACGAGCATCTCGGCTATCACCGCCACCGCCACCGCCGGCTCCTGCGCTGTCACGGCCGGCACCGTGTCGTGCGCCCTCGGTGCGCTACCCGCAGGACGCTCGGTCCAGATCACCATCGACGGCCTGCTCGCCGCGGGCGCGACCGGGACGCTCATCAACAGCGCCACCGCCTCCTCGCCGACCACCGACCCCGCGCCGGGGAACAACACCGGCACCACGACCGTCGCGATCACCGCCAGCGCCGATCTCGCGGTCACCAAGTCCGCGGCCCCCGTGGTGGACGGCACAGCGGCCACCTACACGATCGTCGTCATCAACAGCGGGCCCTCGGTGGCCCGCGCCGTGCAGGTGAGCGACCCGGTTCCCGCGCCGCTGACCCACCTCAGCTCGAGCAGCACGCAGGGCACGTGCACCGCCGCCGGGAACCCCACCACTGTGACCTGCGCCGTCGGAGACCTGGCCGCGGGCGCGAGTGCGACAGTCACCGTGCGCGCTCAGACCCCCGCCGACGGCAGCGCGCGCGGTGTCAGCAACACCGCATCGGTGTCCTCGCCGACGCCTGACCCGGCGGCAGGGAACAACACCGCCACCTACGTGCTGCCGACCGCGGCGCAGGCTGACCTCTCCCTGGCGAAGACGGTGACCCCCAACCCGGTGGTCGCGGGAGGCACGGTCACGTGGCGGCTCACCGCGCGCAACAGCGGCCCCTCGCTCGCCACGGGCGTGACCATCACGGACACGGTGGCCGCCCGGGTCACCGGCGTCAGTGCCACCACTGCGACGCCCGGTGCGACCTGTGCGCCTGTCACGGCCGGTGACGTCTCGTGCACAGCGCCCACCCTGGCGCCGGGCGCTGACTTCGAGATCGTGGTGTCCGGCACGGTGCAGCCCTCGGCCGCGACCGGGGCCCTGGCCAACGACGCGTCGGTGTCCGCGGTGACTCCCGACGACCCCTCGACCGACAACAACACCGCGTCGGCCTCCACCGAGGTAGTCGCGCGCGCCGACCTCGTGGTGACCAAGACAGGCCCGGCGACGGTCACGGCCGGCACCAGCGGCGCCTGGGCCATCACCGTGCGCAACGACGGTCCGTCGACCGCGACCGGGGTCCGGCTGGTCGACAGTCTCCCGCCCGGCACCAGCCTCGAGTCCTCCAGCAGCACGCCCGCGGGCATCGTGTGCCAGACCACCGACGGCGACGTCGTCTGCCAGGTCGGCACGCTCGCCCCAGGGGCCCAGGTCACCGTCACCGTCGTGGGGGCCGTCTCCTCGGCCCTCACGGCCGGAACGACGCTGGTCAACACGGCGGCAGCCTCGGCGAGCACACCCGATCCGACACCCGGAAACAACAGCGACGACCACTCGGTCACGGTCGCCGAACGCTCCGACGTACGTCTCGCCAAGGCGGCCGACCCGGTGACCCTCGTACCGGGTGCGGAGTCCAGCTACCTGCTGACCGTCACCAACGGCGGCCCCTCTGACGCGCGCACCGTCGTGGTCACCGACACGCTCGACGCGGACCTGACCGTACTGGACGCCACCATCCCCGGCGGCACCTGCGACGTGGTGGACCGGACCGTCACCTGTCGGGTCGCGCTGCTGCCGACCGACGCCGCGCTGGTGGCTCGCATCCGGGTCCTCGTCGACCCACAGCGACAGTCCCCGGTGACCAACACGGCCTCGGTCACCAGCAGCTCCGACGCCACCCCGGGCAACAACACCGGATCGGTGACCAGCACCGTCGAGCCCGACGCCGACCTGCAGGTCGTCAAGACCGCCTCCACGTCACGCGTGGCCGCGGGAGAGGGACTCACCTACACCCTCACCGTCGTCAACAACGGTCCCTCGGTGGCGTCCGCAGCCACCGTCGACGACGTCCTGCCGGTCGGCATCTCCCCGGTCTCCGCCACCAGCACGGCTGGAACCTGCACGATCACCGGCCAACGGGTGCAGTGCGCGGTCGGCGACGTCCGCCCCGGCACACCCGTGGTGGTGACCATCGACTCGGCCACCACGGCCGCCGCGGCCCCGGGCACCCGGACCAACGAGGCCACCGTCGCCACAGCCACCAGCGACACCGCCCCAGCCAACAACACCGCCAGCGTCGACGTCGACCTGACCGCCGAGGCGGACGTTCAGGTCACCAAGGCGCCGGACACCGACACCTTCGTTCCCGGACGCCAGGTGAGCTGGAGCATCGTCTTCAACAACGCCGGGCCCTCGACCGCCCGCAACGTCGTCGTCACCGACACGGTGCCTGCCGGCGTGAGCGTCACGTCCGCGATCCACGGCACCACGACACCGTGCGCCATCGCCGGGCAGCAGGTCACCTGCGACCTCGGCGACCGTGCTCCCGGACAACGTGTCATCACGGTCGTCGGCACCCTCGCCTCGGGGTACCCCGGCACCACGCTCGCCAACACCGTCCGCACCACCACGACGACGCCGGACCCGGTCGCCGGCAACGACACCGCGACCGCCACCGCCGGCATCGTGCGTCAGACCGACCTCGAGATCGTCAAGACCGTCTCCGACCAGACCCCGGTGGCGGGTCAGCGGATCACGTACACCCTGTCGGCCTACAACAACGGTCCCTCGGACGCCGGGTTGACGCAGTTCATCGACCAGCTGCCCGCCGGCCTCACCAACGTGGTCGTCAACCGCCCGACGCTGCAGGGCACTCCGGCCACCGCGGAGTGCGAGCTGCGCCAGCCCGTCGACCCGGGCACGTCGGACAACCCGACCGCGCCGACGGTCTTCTGCTCGGGCCCGCAGTTCCGTGCCGGGCTGCCCGCGAGGGTCATCGGCAGCATCGAGGCGACCGTGGCTCCGGGCTTCACCGGGCCGCTCACCAACACCGCACGCATCAGCTCCGACACGATCGACACCGACGCGGCCAACAACGAGTCGACCGTGACCACAGCGGTCACCGCCGACGCCGACGTGTCGATCACCAAGACCGTCAGTCCCGCGACTCCGGTCCCCGGCCGCCCGGTCACCTGGACGGTGACCGTGCGCAACGACGGACCCTCCACCGCACGCAACGTCGTCGTGCGCGACGACGTCGACGACACCGTCACAGGACTCACCGCCGGCACCGGGTCGACGCCCAACCCGTGCTCGGTCGCCACGGGCAACGACGTCACCTGCGCCCTCGGCGACCTCGGCCCCGGCACGACCGTCACCATCACCCTCACCGCCGGCTTGCCCGCGGGCGCCACCGGGCGCCTCGACAACACCGCCACCGTCAGCTCGCCCACCGACACCACCCCGGGCAACAACACCGCGACCGCGACCAGCACGCCGGTCGGCCAGGCGGACGTGTCGATCACCAAGACCGTCACTCCCGCGACTCCGGTCCCCGGCCGCCCGGTCACCTGGACGGTGACCGTGCGCAACGACGGACCCTCCACCGCACGCAACGTCGTCGTGCGCGACGACGTCGACGACACCGTCACAGGACTCACCGCCGGCACCGGGTCGACGCCCAACCCGTGCTCGGTCGCCACGGGCAACGACGTCACCTGCGCCCTCGGCGACCTCGGCCCCGGCACGACCGTCACCATCACCCTCACCGCCGGCTTGCCCGCGGGCGCCACCGGGCGCCTCGACAACACCGCCACCGTCAGCTCGCCCACCGACACCACCCCGGACAACAACACCGTGACCGCGACCAGCACCCCCGCGGCGCGGGCAGACCTCTCCGTCACCAAGTCGGTGAGCCCGTTCCGTCCAGTGCCGGGCCAGCCGGTGCGGTACACGATCGTCGTCACCAACAACGGGCCGTCGACGGCCCGGTCCGTGACCGTGGAGGATCCGGTCCCGACGGCCCTGGCAGGCGTCCGGGTGACGAGCGGGACCACCCCGGAGCGGTGCGGCGTCACCGGGAACCTCGTCGACTGCGCGCTCGGCGACCTGGACCCGGCCACGACGGTGACGATCACCGTCGTCGGCGACCTGCCCCCTGGCTTCACCGGCGACCTCGTCAACACCGCCACCGTGAGCTCGCCCACCGACCCCGTCGCCGCCAACAACACCGCCACAGCCAGCGGGTCGACCGACCCTCAGGCCGACGTCTCGGTCACCAAGTCGCTCGCCCCGACCCCGCCCGTCCCAGGCCGGGACGTCACGTACACCCTGGTCGTCACCAACAACGGTCCGTCGGTCGCGCGGGGTGTCACGCTGCGCGACGACGTGAGCGACGACCTGGTCGACGTCCGCGTCACCTCCGCCGACGCCCCCGACGCGTGCGCCGCCGGCTCCGGCAACGTCGTGTCCTGCTCCTTCGGCGCCCTGCCCGCCACCGGACCCGGCTCGAGCGTCGTCGTGACTATCACCGGCGGACTGCCCGAGGACTACACGGGGGCGCTGGACAACACCGCGACGGTCGACTCGATCACCGACAGCACCCCCGCGAACAACAGCGCGACGGTCGGGGCGACCGCGGCCCCGACGGCGGACGTCTCGATCACCAAGTCGCTCTCCCCGAACCCCCCCGTCCCTGGCCAGCCGGTGACGTACACGGTCCTCGTCACCAATGCCGGCCCGTCTGTGGCCCGTGACCTGATGGTCGAGGACGACGCCGACGACCGCCTGACGGGGCTGACCGCCACAGCTCCGTGCGCCGTGGCCGCGGGCAACGCCGTCTCCTGCGCCCTCGGCGACCTCGCCCCCGGCGCCAGCACCACGCTCCTTCTCAGCGGTGGCCTGCCGGCCGGGTTCACCGGCGTGCTCGACAACACCGCGACGGTCGACTCGCCGACCGACACCACCCCCGCCAACAACACCGCCAGCGCCGACGGCCTCGCCGCCCCGACGGCCAACGTGTCGATCTCGAAGGTGCTGGCGCCTTCCTCGCCCGTGCCGGGCCGCGACGTGCGCTGGACGGTCGTGGTGTCCAACGCCGGCCCGTCGGTGGCCCGTGACGTGGTGGTCGAGGACAACGTCGACGACCGCCTGACGGGGCTGACCGCCACAGCCCCGTGTGCCGTGGCCGCGGGCGAGGTCTCCTGCGCCCTCGGCGACCTCGCCCCCGGCGCCAGCACCACGCTCACCCTCACCGGTGGCCTGCCGGCCGGGTTCACCGGCGTGCTCGACAACACCGCGACGGTCGACTCGCCGACCGACACCACCCCCGGCAACAACGCCGCGACGGCCACCGGAACCGCCGCCCCCAACGCCAACGTGGGCATCACCAAGACCGTCGCCCCGAGCAACCCCGTGCCAGGCGAGGACGTGACCTGGACCGTCGTGGTCGGCAACACCGGCCCGTCCGTCGCCCGCGCCGTGGTCGTCGACGACGACGTCAACGACGCGGTCACCGACCTCACCGCCACGGCACCGTGCACCGTCGCCGCCGGCAACCGTGTCGGCTGCGAGCTCGGCGACCTCGCGCCGGGCGACCAGGTCGTGCTCACGTTCGAGGGTGGCGTGCCTGCGGACTTCACCGGCGAGCTCAGCAACACCGCGACGACGAGCTCGCCGACCGACGACACCCCGGCCAACAACTCCGCCACGGCCAACCCGACGACCGTTCCCGGAGCGGACCTGTCGATCATCAAGACGGCCTCGCCCGCCGTCCCGGTGCCCGGCCAGGACGTCACCTGGACGGTCACTGTCACCAACGCCGGCCCGTCCGTCGCCCGCGACGCGGTCATCACCGATGACGTGGTCGAAGCCCTCACGGGCGTGACCGCGAGCCGCCCCTGCACGGTCGGGACCGGCAACGACGTGACCTGCGAGCTCGGCGACATCGGTGTGGGGGGCGTCGACGCGAGCCGCACCGTCACGATCACCGGCCGGGTCCCGGCGGACTTCACCGGCGACCTGGGCAACACCGCCACGGTCACGTCTCCGACCGACGCCAACACCGGCAACAACAGTTCCTCGACCGAGGGAACCGCCGAGCCCAGCGCCAACCTGGGGATCACCAAGACCGCGGCACCGGCGGCCCCGGTGCCCGGCGCCGACACGACCTGGACGGTGACCGTCACCAACGCCGGGCCGTCGGTCGCCACCGACGTCGTCATCCGCGACGACGTCGCCGACCAGCTGGCCGACCTGACGGCGACCTCGGACCGTACGCCCGAGACCTGTGAGGTGGCCACCGGGAACGTCGTGACCTGCCAGGTCGGCACGATGCCCGTCGGGGAGACCCTCACCGTGACCATCACGGGTCGAGTCCCGGCCGGTTTCGACGGCGACCTCGACAACACCGCGACGGTCAGCTCGCCCGACGACGACACGCCCGGCAACGACCAGGCGAGCACCAGCGGCACGGCCGCACCGCAGGCCGACGTGTCCATCACCAAGACCGCCGCGCCGGCCGACCCGGTGCCAGGGGCGGCGGTGACGTGGACGCTGGTCGTCAGCAACGCCGGACCGTCGGTCGCGCGCGACGTGGTGGTCGCCGACGACGTCCTCGACGCCGTCACCGCTCTGGTGGCCACGGATCCATGCGACGTCGGCGCGGCCAACCTCGTCACCTGCGACGTCGGCGACCTCGCTTCCGGCGAGTCCCTCACCCTCACCGTCACCGGCGACCTGCCCGCCGCCTACACCGGACCCGTGGACAACACGGCCACCGTCGAGTCGCCCACCGACACCACCCCCGACAACAACGAGGCCAGCACTGCGGGCGACGCCGACGCTCAGGCCGACGTGTCGATCACCAAGACCGCCACGCCCCTCGACCCGGTGCCGGGTCAGGACGTCACCTGGACGATCGGCGTGACCAACGCCGGCCCCTCGGTCGCCCGCGACGTCGTCGTCACCGACGACGTCATCGACCAGATCGACGAGCTCGTCACCACCGGACCATGCACCATCACCCCCGGCAACGTCGTGACCTGCGTCCTCGGCGACGTCGGCCCCGGCGACTCGCGCACCGTCACCATCGTCGGACGGGTGCCCGTCGGCTTCCGCGGTGCAGCGGACAACACCGCGACCATGGAGTCACCCACCGACACCACGCCTGACAACAACGAGGCCAGCACCGAGGGCGACGCCGACGCCCAGGCCGACGTGTCGGTCACCAAGACCGTCGCCGCCGCCCCGGTGCCCGGACAGACGGCCGCATGGACCGTCGTCGTGACCAACGCGGGCCCGTCCACTGCCCGGGACGTCACCGTCGAGGACGATGTCCTCGACGACCTCGAGAACGTCACCGTCGCCGCGAACCTCCCCGGCACGCCGTGCAGCGTGGGAGCCGGGAACGTGGTGTTCTGCCTCCTCGGCGACCTGGTGCCCGGGTCCAGCGCCACGATCACCGTCCGGGGCCAGGTGCCGGCCTCGTACACCGGGGCCGTGGACAACACCGTGACCGTCGCCTCACCGACCGACACCACGCCGGACAACAACGAGGCCACCACCGAGAGCGACGCGGCGCCGTCGGCTGCGGTCTCGGTGACCAAGGTGATCGACACTGCCCGACCCGTGCCCGGCCAGCAGGTGAGATGGCGGATCGAGGTCACCAACGCCGGTCCGTCCACGGCCCGCGACGTCGTGCTGACCGACGACGTACCGGCCGCCGTCTCCGGGGTGGCAGCGACGTCGGGCGCCTCTCCCGAGGAGTGCACGGTCGCCGTCAACGCCGTCGACTGCGACCTCGGGGACCTCGCGCCGGGTACGACCCGTGTCGTGACAGTCCGCGGCACTCTCGACGCGAGCTTCACCGGGGACCTGTCCAACACCGCGAAGGTGGCCACGCCGACCGACGCCACCCCGGGCGACAACACCGCGACCGCGACCACCCCGACCACACCGGTCGCCGACCTGTCCATCACCAAGGCGATGGAGCCCGTCCGGCCGGTTGCCGGCGACGACGTCGCCTTCACGATGGTCATCAGCAACGCCGGTCCTTCCACGGCACGACAGGTCGTGGTCCAGGACACCCTCATCGAGTCCCTGGCGAGCGCCACCGCATCCATTGTCGGCGGCGGCGCCTGCCGCGTCGCGGGCCAGCAGGTGACCTGCGAGCTTGAGGCCCTCGCGCGCATGCAGAGCGTCACCATCACGGTGCGGGCAACCGTCGACGCCGGCTACCGAGGCGAGGTCGCCAACGTCGCCACCGTCGCCTCCGCCACGACCGACCCCGACCAGAGCAACAACACCGCCCGTGTCACCGAAACCGGTACCGGGAGCTGCGTGCCGGACGGCAGGCGCGGCCGGGTGGTCGTCTGCCCGGACCTCGCCATCGACAAGCAGGCGTCGACCGCGAAGGCCGCACCGGGTGACCGGGTGACCTGGACGGTGACCGTCACCAACGAGGGACCGTCCGTGGCCCGCGACGTCGAGGTCACCGACACCCTCGACGCAGACCTCGACCTGGTCTCCGTCGACGTCGTCGTCGGCACCGCCGAGGTCCTGACCTCCGGCCGCCGGGTCACCGGCGTATTCGGCGTCGTGCGACCCCACGAGAAGGGCGTGCTACGCATCGTCACCCAACTCGTCGACGACGCACGCGGCACCGTCCCCAACACCGCGATCGCCTTCACCGACGACCCGGACGGGGGGGACGTCGAGGTCCAGGACCAGGCCGATGTGCAGGTACTCGCCGAAGACGACGGCGGCCCGAGCAGCAACGGGGGTGGCGACGGGGGCGATGGGGGCGACGGCGACGGCGGTGTGCTCCCCGATACCGGTCTGCCCGTCGAGATCGTGCCGCTCGCCGCGCTCAGCGTCCTGCTGCTCGCGCTCGGCGCGTGGATGGTGCGACGGTCGCGCCCCTCGCGGCGCGAGTGACCACCCCGTCCCCGGCCCTCGTACGCAGGCCCTCGCCGTGAACTCCGATCGGCACTACCGTCTCGTCATGGACGACCACAGCCT
The DNA here is from genome assembly GCF_020991065.1 of Nocardioides okcheonensis. Taxonomy (NCBI): domain Bacteria; kingdom Bacillati; phylum Actinomycetota; class Actinomycetes; order Propionibacteriales; family Nocardioidaceae; genus Nocardioides; species Nocardioides okcheonensis. The sequence goes on along the minus strand of NZ_CP087710.1, from coordinate 557,398 downwards.
GTCGCGCCTCGCCGACATCTACCGTGACCTGCACCGCCACCCCGAGCTGTCGATGCAGGAGACGCGGACCGCCGCGATCGCGGCCGACTGGCTACGTGAGCACGGGTACGCCGTGCACACCGAGATCGGAACCACCGGGGTCGTGGGCGTGTTCCACAACGGGGCAGGCGCCACCGTGCTCCTGCGTGCCGACATCGACGCGCTGCCGCTCACTGAAGCCACCGAACTCGATTACGCGAGTGAGACGCCGGGAGTGATGCACGCCTGTGGCCACGACATGCACGCCGCCTGCCTGATGGGGGCCGCCGCCGAGCTCGTCGCCCACCGCACGTCGTGGTCCGGCACGGCGGTCGTGGTCTTCCAACCTGGCGAGGAGATCGGACAGGGTGCGCAGGCGATGGTCGATGGTGGACTCTACGACCTCGTGCCCCGTCCCGACGTCGTGCTCGGACAGCACGTGGCACCGCTGCCGGCCGGCGTGATCGGGCTGCGCTCCGGTCCCGCGTTCGCCGCCTCCGACGTGCTGAGGGTGACGATGTTCGGCAGGGGCGGGCACGGCTCGCGCCCGGAGACGACAGTCGACCCGGTGGTGATGGCCGCCTCGACCGTCCTGCGGCTGCAGACAGTCGTGTCGCGGGAGACCGCAGCCACCGACACCGCCGTTCTCACAGTGGGCTCCCTTCACGCGGGGACGAAGGCCAACATCATCCCGGATCGTGCTGAGCTCGCGCTGAACCTCCGCACTTACGACGAGGCCGTGCGCGCCAGGATCCTCGAAGCGGTGACGCGCATCGTGAACAGCGAGGCAGCCGCGTCGAGCGCTCCCGCGATGCCGACGATCGAACGGACCGAGGTCTTGCCGGCAGTCGTGAACGACCCGAGCGCGGTCGACATGCTGCGACCGGTCCTGGAGGACGTCGTCGGCCGAGGCCATGTCGTGGACCCCGGGACCGTGACCGGCAGCGAGGACGTCGGCATCCTGGCCGGTTCCACCCCCAGCGAGGGAGTGCCGCTCGTGTTCTGGCTCCTGGGCGGGGCGGACCCTGAGCTGTTCGCGCACCTGACGTCGGCGGAACAGGTGGCGGAGGTGGCAGCCGGCCTGCCCTCGAACCACTCGCCGTTCTACGCACCGGTGATCGACCCCACGCTCACGGTAGGCATCTCCGCGCTGACCGCGGCGGCCAAGAAATGCTTCGCCCGTGCGGGGGACACCGTCCAAGGTCCGCCACGGTCCTGAACGACCCTCGCGCCGCGCGGCGGGAGAGTGCGCACGGCCCGCGGTGGAGCGGCGGCGGGCACCGCCCGTGCACCGGTCATCCACGCTCGGTCAGTGCGTGTGCCTTGGCCCCACCATGGTCCTGGAGCCGGCGCGTTCGCTGCGTCAGCGCCATCCCCTGACAGCTTCGCGCGGTGAGCACCTCCTCGAGCAACCGGCGCCAGTCCCTCACCACCTCGGACTCTGGCTTCGGGCACCTCATGTGCTCATCCTGTCCTCGGTCCTGCTCGTCGAGCAGGGCCATTCGGCCCGTCCTCCTCGGTCCTGCATGCCTCCGTTCTCCATGCACCGTTCTGCCTGCCTCCGACCTTCATCCGTTCGCCTCGACGCCCACACCTCGATGCCGGCACTGCCGGCGGCGTGCCGTCGTGGTGGTGCGTGCCAGCACGGGCCGGGCGGGGGAGAGGCGTACCGCGACAGGTGACGTCCCGCTGAGTGGTGGAGTTCTCGACACCGTGCGGGTCAGTGGTTCTGATGCCGTCATGAGTTCGGGCTTGGCCACCTCCTCTTCGGATCGGTTGGCCACCAGGGCCATGGACCGTTCGGACAGGTAGCGGCGTTCGGCGCTGACCTGCCACTCGTCGTGGGCCTCGACCAGGACCGCGCCGGCCAGACGCAGCAGGGCGGCGGGGTTCGGGAAGACCCCGACGACGTCGGTGCGGCGCTTGACTTCCTTGTTGAGCCGCTCGAGCGGGTTGGTCGACCAGATCTTCTTCCAGTGGGCCACCGGGAACCCGGCAAAGGCCAGCAGATCGGTGTGAGCGTCGCGGAGCATCTGCTCGACCTTCGGCAGCTGCTTGCCCAGCATCGCGGCGATGACCTCGAACTGCTCAGTGACGTGGTCGGCGTCGGGCTGGGCGAAGATCGTGCGGATCGCCGCGGCGACCATCTCCTGGTTCCCCTTCGGTACCACCGCGAGGACGTTGCGCATGAAGTGCACCCGACACCGCTGCCAGGCGGCACCGAGGAACACCGAGCCGGTCGCGGCCTTCAAGCCGGTGTGGGCGTCGCTGATGACCAGCTGCACCCCGCCGAGTCCGCGGGCCTTCAACGTGCGCAGGAACGCGGTCCAGAACGCCCCGTCCTCGGAGTCGCCGACGTCGAAGCCCAGCACCTCGCGTCGGCCGTCGGCGGTGACGCCGGTGGCGATCACCACGGCCTGGGACACCACGCGGCGGTTCACCCTGGCCTTGCAATAGGTGGCGTCGAGGAACACGTACGGGTAGTCGATCCCGGACAGGGACCGGTCCCGGAACGCTCCGACCTCCTCGTCGAGGTCGGCACAGATCCGCGACACCTCCGACTTGCTGATCCCCGAGTCGGCGCCCAATGCCTTGACCAGGTCGTCGACCTTCCGGGTCGAGACACCGTGCACCGTCGCACGGTGGCCGCCTACGTCGCCATCAACACGACGAACAGCGGCCCGAACTACACCACCTTACGGGACGTCACTCCGCGACACCCCCGCCCAGATCCCGCTAGTCGAACAACCGGGTCCAGCCGCCGGTCACGAGCGCGGCGTGTCCTGAGCGGAGCCACTGCCGAGGGACGAGTCGGTCGCGGCCGCTTCGCCGGGCGTCGTCCGGGCCTGGCCGCGGGCCCCGGCGCGCTGGGCCTGCTCTCGCACGCTGGGCGCGGCGGCGGCGTGTTCCCTCATGCGCGGCACCTCGTTCTCGGCGGTGGTGAGGTAGCTCTCCCAGCGCTGCTGCATGGGTCGGACGAGACCCCCGCCCACGCCGACGATGAGGATGCCGGCCACGGTGGCCAGGATGGCGATCAGAACGGGCGTGGTGACGGTGGTGGCGACGCCCACCTGGTTCAGCGCGGCGACGATTCCCAGGAACAAGACGAAGGCGGACGCGATGTTGGCGATCGTGGTGCCGTAGGCGAGGCCACCGATGGTGCCGTCGATGAGCGTCTTCACGGCCGCGGCGATGGCCGAGGCAACCACGATGATGATGATGGCCACGACGAGGCTGGGCAGGAACACGATGACCCGCTCGAAGAGGTCGCTGATCGGGTTCGGTCCGAACACCCCGAACGCGAGCTGGAGCACGAACAGCATCAGGGTGTAGTAGATCAGCTTGGCGACGACGTCGCTCGCGTCCTCCTTCGAGCTGGACAGCGCCCTTCTGACGCCGCCTCGCTCGACGGCCCGGTCGAAGCCGACTCGCTCGAGGACCGCGATTGAGTGCCTGCGCGATGCCCTTGGCGATCAGCACACCCACGATCAGGATGAGCAGGAACAACAGCAACTTCGGCATGAACTGGGCCACGAGCCCCGTCCCGTCACGTAGACCGTCTCGGAGGGCGTCTTCCATGGTGATGCTCACTTCCACGTGAATGGCCAGCCTCTGCCGACCGCGATGTTTACGACGTAAACCTCACATCCCCGACCGGTCGACGGCAAGCCTTCCGCCCCCGTAGGGATAGGTCAGCCCGGCCTGCCCGGACAGGACCGGGACCGCCCGACCCTGGGAGTACCCCCGAGCGGAGATCTCACCCGGGCGGCCGTCGCGCGCCGAGCCGGACCTTGTCAAGGGCACCGGCGCGGGGCCGTGCGGACGCGGTCGGCAGCCACACGGCCCTGGCTGGTGACGGGCCGCCCGTCGCCAGCGCCAGTCCCTGTGCTGGTCCCTGTGCTGGTCCCTGTGCTGGTCCCTGCCGCCGGTCGTCGGAATCCCTCGGGTCGACTCAGTTTTCACTCACTGCCATCGCCGCGGTCGAGGCTCGGCGGTGTGGACGAGGATCGCCCGCCTGAGCTGGGCCAACTCGACCCGCAGGGGCCATGGCTGACCGGCACGAAGGCCGGCGAGAGCGCCGCGCAGGTAGACCCCCAGGGTCTGTGGGCTGCTATCGACTATCGAGCACCACAAGAGCGCGGTCCTCATCACCAAGACAGAGCAGGACAGAGCAGGACAGAGCAGGACAGAGCAGCGCTGCCGGGCCTGGTCGGTGACATCACGGACGCGCCACCCGCAGGAGAGGGGGATCGTCTCGCAGCTGCTGAGCTCGCGATCAATGCGCGAGCTGACGCCCGGCTTCGTCCGCTCGGCGACGGACACCACCACGTCGACGTCCGCCGCGAGACGTGGACGTCACCATCCCGCAGCACGCCGTGTCTGGCGTCCCGTGTTCGTTACGGCTGTATCTCGAAGCGCCCGGGGGGAGGCGGACCCATGAGGGCTTCGACCGCTCCAAGCAACCTGGTGCCCCCGAACGGCTTGCGCAGGAACGATGCGCGACCGTCCACAACGACGTCCATTCGGGCCACGCGATGGTCGGCCGACATCAGCAGCGCGCGGGTGCGCATCCCCGAACGATGCAGGTGCGCGACCACCTCGGCGCCGCCCATCCGGGGCATGTGGTGATCGGTGACCAGGAGGTCGAAGACCCGAAGGTCCAGAGCGCGTTGAGCGTCCACCCCGTCGTTCACTGCCGTGACCTGGTGGCCGGCCCGGCGCAGCAGCATGACGACAATCTCGCGGATGTCGGTGTCGTCCTCTGCCACAAGCGTCCTGGTCACCTCGCAACTGTCACAGGATCCAAGGGCGCAGGCTGCGTCAACCCGGTGTCGACTGTGAAGCAGGTGTGAACCCTGACCTCACGGCACGGCGAGCGCCAAGTGGCCGCCGTCAAGGGCGTGTTGACCCCAGCGCCAGTCCGATTGCCAGTCCGAGCGCCAGCCCGAGCGCCAGTCCGATCTCGGGGGTCGACCACGGGTTCACCGCACGCCATGATGACGCCATGTCGAGCCGCCACGTCGAAGCCAGTGAGGGTGGTCCCCTCACACCGTCCGGTGCCGGCGACGTCGAGTCCGTGATGGCGGCAATGCCGCACGACGCGGTGATGGTGGTCGACCCCGACCTTCGTCTGCGGTGGGTCGGAGGACCTGCGCGAGCCGAGCTCGGGTTCCCGGCTGTGGGCGATCGTCTCTCGACAGGGCTGGAGCAGCTGCTGGCCCCTGCGATCCGGGACGCGCTCGACGGCCGCCGCGGCCGCCGCGACATCGTCTTGGGGCGGCGGGTGTACGCCGTCGATCTGACCCCGATGAGCCCGACGGGCGCTCCGGGCACGCCGTCCGCCGTGCTCGCGCTCTGGGCGGACGTCACAGCAGCGCGCGAGGAACAGGCGAGGCTCAAGAAGTCCGAGACCCAGCTGCGGCTGACGCTGGACAATGCCCCTATCGGAGAGGCGCTCGTGGAGCTCGACGGGCGGTGGCGCTGGGTGAACGCTGCGCTCGTCCAGCTGACCGGCTACTCGGAGGCCGCGCTGCTGGGCACGACCTTCCAGGAGATCACCCATCCCGACGACCTTGCCCTCGATCTCGACCTGTTGCAGCAGCTCCTCGCGGGCGACATCGAGACCTACCAGATGGAGAAGCGCTACTTCACGGCGTCCGGCAGCATCGTATGGGTGCTGTTGTGCGTGTCGCTGGTCAGAGACGACAGCAACGAACCGCTGTACTTCGTCTCGCAGATCCTCGACATCACCGACCGCAAGGCACGAGAGGCCTCGCTCCGCGACCTGACCTCGATGCTGGCTCACGACCTCCGCCTGCCTACGACGGTCATCGCGGGCTACACCGAGCTCCTGCTCAACGACGACGAGTCATTGAGCACGGAGGGGCGGCGCGGTGTGGTGAGTCGACTCAGCCGTGCGGTTACCTCGCTCGAGGACCTCCTGTCGAACTCCCTCACCGCGTCGGCGCTCGACGCTCACGGCATGATGGCCGTGCCGGAGGAGATTGATCTGAACGCCCTGGTCCGGGACGTCGTCAGCGGCATTCCTCATCCGGGCGTGTCGATCGACATCGCCGTCTCCAATGGAGCGACGGCCTGGGCGGACCCGCAGCACCTCGATCGCGTTCTGGCCAACGTGGTCAGCAACGGCGTGAAGTACGGCGGCAAAGACCTCAGGATCACCTCGCACGCCGAAGGGGACCGGGTGCACCTGTCCGTGGTCGACCATGGTACCGGCGTGCCACCCGACTTCGTGCCGCGGATGTTCGACCGCTTCACCCGGTCGGACACGGCCCGAGGTGGCCACCAACGAGGAAGCGGGCTCGGCCTGCACATTGTTCAGGACCTCATGGTACTCAACGACGGGTCCGTGACGTACGAGCCGACTCCGGGCGGAGGGGCGACCTTCGTGTTGGACATGCCGGCCGGCGCACGTGCGTGAGCCGGCCATGGCCAGCGGTTCCAGCACCGTCGTTCCCATGGGGACTACTCTCGTCCTTGGGAGGCACAAGGTGGACTCGCGAGGACCGTCGAACCTGCAGCATCTTTTCGACATCGTGGTTGCGGCACGAGTGGACGTGGAGATTGCTCGAGCCCGGCCGGTGCACTCGGGTTCTCCGCCGGGCGATGCGGCGCGACGGCGGCTGTGGGCTGCACTCGAGGACTACGCGGTCGCCCTCGCCGAGGCGGGCTTCCCCCTACCGCACGATGTGTCTAGGGACCTGACGGTGTACCGGGCGATGTACGACCCGCGCGGCGGAAGAGGTCAGGAACAACGTCCGAGAGGCCAGTCGACGGACCCCGCCGCTCCGCTAGGCTAACCGACGGCACGATGCGGTCGACGGGCCGAGCTGGATTCCGCGACCAAACGGTCCGGACCAGACACGTTCGTCTTGACCCCGCGCCCCCTCTAGAAGGCAAATCCCAGCAGACGCCGTCACGACGTGGCCGCGCGGCGCGGCTGGTGCGCGATCACGCTCGACATGGCGCTGGCGAGAACGGATGACGTGCTGGACCATGTCGCCGCGAGGCGACGCTGCAACGGCTGCGGCCATCTCCTCGCAGCGGGGTCCAGATCGACGCCGGGACGTCGTCCGCGCCGATCGGTAGCACGTCGGCGCGCGCGAGTGGTCGATGTGCCATCGACGACTCTCCCCACGAGAACCTGGTGGACGTGCACCTGGTGGCGGACGGTCGACTCGCGGCTGCAGTGAAGTGGCGCAGGGTGGGGCGCGGCACGACGGTGTGCAGCGACGAGGCAGCTGTGCACGTACCGGTGACGTCTCCTGCCGCGCACGCGCCTTCGACGCGGCGCATGTCACGTGGGACTCGGACCCGGTTCGCGAGCTGCCGGAGGGCTCGGCTCAGCGGCGGCGAGGGTCACGTCGACGGGGTCCCTCTGGTTGTTCGGGCGGTCGCCGGCTTCGATCAGGCAAGGAGTGACCGCCGCGACCATCATGGCCAGGACGACTGGCCGCGGCTTTCTGACTGGCACTGCAAGCCCGCCGCGGACAATCCACCCGATCGACAGCACGACGCTATGGGTACGAGACACCGGACCAGCATCCGCTGTCCCGGCGTCTGGCGCTCGTGCCGCCGACGAGGAGGTGTGAAGATCGTGTGGGGCCGTGACCGGTAGCCGCGCTGGTGGCGGGGTGATGCGACCGACTTGCTGCACGTCGTCTGCACAACTGTCTTCCGCTGACGAGCGCACCGCCGCTGGTCGAGGGGGCACTCTTGGGTCGGTGATCCTGTTGAGCGCGGGCTCGTGGTTCGAACCTGCGCACAACAGGTATCCCGGGCCAGCTGCCTGCGATCCACCCGTGGCTGAGCCGAGTTGCGAGGCCCGCGCGACCCAATGTGCCGCGGCCGGGAGCACCCCCGCTCCTTGCCACGCACCGCTCGTCAAGCGTGCCAAGGCACAGGCCCTCCGGTTGCCGTGGTTCCGCGGCATGCGAGGAACGCTTCACCTTCTCCCGGCATTCGCAAGCGGCTCCAGTCCGTCACCGACACGGTCGCGTCCGCGACGCTCAGCGTTCAGGACACCTGACGACGGGTGCTGGCGCGGCGGCGTCGCCCGCTTGCGACAAGTCGTCGTGACCCGACTCCGTTTGGTCAGTTGCACCGTGAACCGACCGCCGAGTGCGCCCCGCCGAGGATCTCAGTCGGCGGGGAGGTCGAACGTGAAGGTCGTGCCGACGCCTGTCGGTCCGCTGGCGCAGGAGATCGTGCCGCCGTGCCGTTCCACGACGAGGCGACACAGCGTGAGTCCGATGCCGGTTCCGGCAACTGTGCCGGCCGTGCCTGCGCGACTGAACGGTTCGAACACCGTCTCGTGCTCATGCTCGGGGATGCCCCTCCCGTTATCGGACACGGTGACGACTACGCGGCTCGCCCGGCGCTCAATGTCCACATGCACATGTAGGGGGCGCTCGGGCGCGGCGTACTTGACGGCGTTGCCCAATAAGCTGGCGAGGAGCTGTCGAACTCCGTGCTCGTCGCCGCGCACGATCGGTCCGGACGGCCCCCGGACCTCCAGGGACGGGACGCCGAGCAGGTCGCCGACGTCTGACACCAGGCCCCCGGGTCCGCCCAGGCTCAGCGGCTCCAGGTGCAGCTCGGCGCCTTCTGCTAGGGCGTGGTCGAGCATGTTGTCGATCATTTCCCCGAGGTGAACCGCTCCGATGAGTGCCCTGTTCAGCAGCTGCTCCATCTCTTGGGGTGAGGGCGCCCCCTCGGTCAGCTCGTCCATGGCCATCGAGAGCCAGCCGCGGACAGCCGTCAGGGGTACTGCGGAGGTCGTGTGCTGTCTCCTCCGCGAACTGCGCGAGACGGAGCGAGTCAGCTCGCTCGTGCGTGACGTCTCGGTAGACCACGAGGGCCGCAGCCCCGGACGGATCATCGGCGACATCATCGAGCCGGGTGGCGCGGACCGAGATCGTACGACGGTGTCCGTCGTCGAGTGGAACGAGGACGTCGTGGGCCGACACGTCGCCCTCGGCCAAGGCGCGTCGAGACGGGTAGTCCGTCGCCGGCATCGGCGAGCCGTCCGTACGGAGAAGTACATAGTCCGCGGCGTTCGACGCGGTTGCGGCGGACGTGCGAGTGAGTAGTCGGCGTGCTGCGCTGTTGGTTCGAGTGACCTTTCCCGAGGCATCGATGAGCACCATCCCGTCGGTCATCGCCTCGTTCATGGCGTCGAGCACCCGAGCCCGACCCGCGGCCGTGCGTTCTGCATGAGCGAGCCGGACGAGGACGGCTTCTCGTTGATCGCGAACGCTGCCGAGCGCCAGCGAAGTGACGAGCGCGACCATGACGAAGCCCTGGGTAAGAAGTGCGGCGACCGCCATGTCGGCGAGCCCCGAGAAGGGTCCGCGTCCGTTGAGGGTCAACCACACCGCCATGGTGCCCAGCGTTGCGGCATGAACGGCGGCGGCGTAGGTCGAGAACCTCACGGCGCACCAGACTGACAACGGGATGGTGGCATAGGCGAGGGGGAGTGGGCTCGAGAACACCGACAGGTACACCGTCAGTGAGACGGCCCACAGCGCTGCCAGTTCGACTCGCGCTGGCACGCTCCTGGCTACCACGCGCTCGGCGTGGCCGGCGAAGCGCTCCCACGTCAGGTGGCCGACGCTCCCGACGACCATCACTCCGGCCACCTGGCGACCGAACCACAGGGTTGCGTCCTGCCACGTGACCGTGCCGCTGTCAAGCAAGAGTCCAGCGACGCCGACCAGCGCTCCCGCACCGCAGGCGAGGATCACGGCCCCGGTCCCTCTGGCGAGCAGGTGCAACGAATGGATGCTCGTGTGCCCGGCAGAGCCGAGCAGCTCAGGAAGCCAGCGCCGGAGCAGGCTGACAGCCACCGCGGCCTGGACGACCGTCGACACCGTCGCCGCGGCAGCGAGGGTCGGCGATGCGCCAGTGATGAGGAGGACGGCCACGTGCTCGACGGCAAGGACTGCGAGCACGGGACGCGATCGTTTGGACCACAGGAGCCACAGCACGGCGACGCCGGCGGCCGGCCACACGAGGCTGACGGTCCCCCCCGGTAGGACGGTGGCGCGTCCGAGGAGCGACGCAAAGCCATAGGCGACCGCGAAGAACACCGCAGCGAGCCGCCGGTGGCCGGCTACGCCCAGTCCGACGCCCGTTGACCCCGTCACGCCTCCTCGCTCAAATCACGGCCTTCCATGGCGTCGATCTCGTTCGCCACGTCGTCAAGCAGGCTTATCACCCGTTCGGCGGGCTCGCAGTCCCCTCCGGGATCCGTGCTGGTCTGCAGCCATCGGCGCAGGTCATCGCGGAGGAGATGCAGCCGTGTGGCGAGGTCGTCGACTGACGTAGCGGGCAGCGGGGCAGGGGCGCTGACCCATCGATATCCAACTCCGGTCTCCGTTCGGATGAAGGAAGGGTCACGGGCGTCGTCGCCGAGCTTCGCGCGCAGGGCCTTGACGTGGGCCCTCAAGGACGGGTGCGTCTCGGAGCCGGCGTGGGATCCCCACACGCGCGCCGACAGCCACCGACGCGTCACGACGCGGCCGGGCTCTCGACTCAGCACGTCGAGGATCAGCCACTCGGTCTCAGTCAGACGCACCTCGCGAGTGCCGCGGTGGACGCGTCGAGCTCGGTAGTCCACCTCCACGTCGGCGAACCGACGACGGGCGACACCTTGCTGGGATGCGTCGAGACGACGTTCGACGACACCGATCCGGGCTCGCAGTTCGCTCACGTCGAATGGCTTGTCGATGAAGTCGTCGGCACCTGCATCGAGCGCTTCGGTTTTGCGGCGAATCTGGCGGCTGCCTGAAACGACCACGATCGGTGTGTCGGTCCACTGCCGAAGCGATGATATGACGGCCGTGCCGGGCACGTCGGGCAGCCCAAGGTCGAGAAGGATGACATCGGGTCGATGAGCCGCCGCCATCTCCAAGCACTCGCGCCCACTTCCCGAGACCAGCACGCCATGACCGAGAGCAGGGAGAAGTTCCGAGAGCATCCGCTGCGCCAGCGGGTCGTCCTCGACAACGAGAGCGAGCGCCATGAGCAGGACGATACGTCCGATGCGCCGGTCTCGGAACAACTTCCGATCGCCTTCACGCCGGCTTCACAAGGATGGTGCGCCAGGGCGCACATGAGGACGCATCGCCCGCGAGGATCGACCCATGGCGAAGGTGCTGGCTGCCGACGACGACCCGGACGTGCTCGACCTCGTGGCGACCCTGCTGCGGCGCGACGGCCACCAAGTAACCACGACTTCCGACGGCCGGGACGCCCACCGGATGCTGGTGACGGGCAAGTTCGACCTCTGCGTGCTGGATCACGAGCTGCCCGGGATGGAAGGTCTCGAGGTGGCAGCCACCGTCCGTGCCAGCGAGTGCAAGACCCGCTTCGTGCTCGTCTCCGGAACCACACGGCTGAGGTACTGCCATCCCGACTCGGTCGACGCCTTCGTCGAGAAGCCCTTTGACGCCCCGGGGCTGCTCCACGTCGTGCGCCGGCTCCTCTCCTTCTGAGTGTGGGTGGTCCCGAGTCCTTCCGGCAACGGGCGCACTAGCGCCCGGTCGCGCCTGCCCTGCGGCGCGCTGAGGACTAGACCGATCCCGCAGAGGCCTTCTCGGCCTACCCCAGATTGGGTAATCTCGGCGATGGTTCGGGGGAATCGGGGGGTGGCGGGGTTCGGGCGCGGGATGCCTGGACCCCGGCTCCCGTATGGGAAGTCGTCGCATCAGCACCACAAGGCCTAGAACTGCTCATTCTTGTGCATACGACGTATGTCGCCTAGCGGGGATGTGGCACGCTTGAGTTTCGATAGAAACTCTCAGTTGCCCGGACAAGAGGCACATGAACTCGACCTTCGTTCGTGCTGGTTGGTACGGACGCGAAGGCCAGCGCCGGCAGCGGTGGTGGTGCCAACCGAAGACGGGTGAGCGCCACCGGTTCACGGAGACCCTGCTACGCATCACGAGCAATGCCGGGGAGGCGCACTCGTGCGCCGAGTGCCAGACCACGCTCCAACCTGGGAGGGTCAGCCAGCGCCCCGGTTGGACGGCTTCTCCGCGCGAGACGTGGCGTGGGCGCTGACCCAGGTCGCGGTCGGTGCCAGCTACCGCAGCACGGCAGCGATGGTGCGGGATCGCGCTGGCCGTCCGCTTGAGAAGCGCCAGGGCACGGGCTCGAACGGGAAGACCAAGCTGCCGCCGGCGACCCAGCACGGCCAACTCGTGTCGGACTGGGTCGACGTGTTCGCCCCGGTGATCTGGTCGGCGTATGCACCCACGGCCTGGTCCACCGCTGTCGTTCTCGACGAGGACACGTTCAAGCACCGCCTCGGCGACGGCTCTTCCGCCCTGGCCTTCTACGTCCTGGCCTTCTACGTCCTGGGCGTCATGGCCCGCGACGGCCGCGGCTGCTCGATCGTGGCTGCGGTCGAGGCCGTTTCCAAGCTCAACGCCGCAGCGTGGTACGCCTGCTCGGCACCCTCGATGGGCAGCCGCAGTGGGTCGTCACCGACGGCGGCGGCGCCGTGGTGAATGGCGTCCGCAAGGCCTGGCCGGACGCAGAGAAGTGGCGATGTGCGTGGCACCTGCAGCGGAACTTGGCCGACAAGTTCCCCTCCGTCGTACAGCAGGACCTCACCGACCCGCTGCACGGGAAGCTGAAGCACGCCCAGCTGTCGGAGGAGAACTGGGACGCCTACCGGACGCTGTTGCGCACGCGTGCCGCGGCCAATGTGGGCTATGCCGCCGCAGAGAACGCCGCCGTAAAGTTCGACGGCCTCATCCGTACCTAGGCGTTCGCGCGTGCTGACCCGAGCGACGGCTACCCGTGTCCACAGGCCCGCTCGAGCAGTTCTTCCGCACCCTTGAGCTCAGCCTCGGCGACCGAGCCGCGCGGCTGACGAACAAGCGCCGCGCGGACGCCCTGCTCAAGCTCCTAGCGGCCAAGCGGAACGGCTGGGTCGACCACGACGCATGGACGACCGTCATGCGCGAACATCTTGACGCCCGCCGCGGCCACCCCGCCGAGCAGCGCAAGCACGTCGACTCCCGCAGCGCCCCTAGCCTGCGCTGAACGCCTAGACGCCCAGGCGGGCGGCGACTTGAGCCGTTCGTTCCGCCGACGCAGGAACACCCGTCCACGGCAGCCGGAGAGGGTCGCCGGTCCAGCGCGGGACGACGTGGAAGTGAAGGTGGAAAACGTCCTGCCAGCCCGCCTCTCGGTTGGACTGGAAGAGGCTGAAACCGTCGGGCTGGAGTCGGTTCTCGAGGATCCGCGCCACGGCTTGCGCTGACCGGATGACTGCAGAAAGGTCCTCTGGCGTCAGGGAGCAGGTCCTCGGTGTGGCGCCTGGGAACCACCAGCGTGTGCCCATCTGTCGCTGGCGCGATGTCGAGGAAGGCGAGAGTGTGCTCGTCCTCGAAGACCACCGTTGAGGGGAGCTCCCCTCGCAGCACTCGGCAGAACACGCAGTCATCAAAGCTGCTCGCCATCACATACCTCCTCAGACCGGCTTCCACTACCGTCCCACGTTCGTCGAGAAGGCCAACGGTCGGACAGGTGCCTACGGCTCGCATCCTCATCATGCGAGACGAGCTTCAGCGTGTTGTATCCACGCTAGGCGACACGCGGCATATGCGCGCGCCGCGGTGAACAGCACCAGAGCAGCGGCTTCGTGACGTTCACGGGTACGGGGGCGCGCGGGCGGTTCCGCATCAGTCGTTAGGGACAGCGGGTACGGCGACTCGAAAACGGCTCCCTGTCGGTGCGAGGTTCTCCGCGGAGACCGTGCCGCGGTGAGCCTCGACGATGCCATTGACGATGGCGAGGCCAAGTCCTGCGCGCGAAGTGTGCACGTCCTGGAGCGCGGGTCCTCGGGAGTGCGCGCGGCGGTGCCTCGGTAGCCGACCCCCAGAGGCACTCACGCTCGGCGTCGGGGATGCCGCCGCAGTCGTCGGTGACGGTTAGCTCGACCCAGCGACCCCACGCGCGGCGACGTGGACGGTCCCGTCGGCCGCGGTGTGTCGGATCCCGTTGACGATCAGGTTGGCGAGGACGCGGGTGAGGCCTGCCGGTCAGCAGCTATCTGCAGCCCGTGCGCGACCTCGCCGTCCAAGGTGACCGGGCGGGTGCGGGCGACGGACTCCGCGGCGTCACCCGCTGCCTCACGAAACTGTCAAGGCGGTGACGGGCTGGACGGCTGGACTTGCAGGTTCTTGGCGCGTGGAGCGGTGTACACCTCGCTGCACGCACGAGTCGGATGCGTCCAGCGAGGCGGCAGCGCGGAGGTCGTCCACGTCCCGCGTCTTCTCGACCCCGTGCGTAAGGGGTGCGAGTCGTGGCCGACTCGCCTCGATGCGCATGGGACCGTGGGGGGTGGACGCTCGCGTCGAACGCCTTAGGCATGGACGACGGCATCTAAGCGGCGGACCTCATCGAAGTGGCGTTGCGCGGCGTAGGGCCGCGGAACATGTGCAGAATCGAAGGCGTGACCTCACGGCATGGTCCGACAGGCTGAGACGATAACGTGACGGGTGCATTGGGTGGTGGCATCAGTGACGGAGTGCGGATGCCAAGCGACGACCGACCTGTTGTCGTTCCGCGTACCGGATCAGCGATTCAAGGCTGAGACTCGTGGCGGAAGCGCACTCTCGGGCGGAGCATGAAGGTGATGGACGACGTGGACGACGTGGACGACGTGGACGACATGGACGACATGGGCGAACCTGCGGGAAGTCAGCTTCCGCCGCATGCTCAGCGGCAGGTTCTCGAACACTTGTTGGCTGTGCTTGAGTCAGCCAAGAGGGTGCACGAGGTCAATCTCCTTGGCCAGATCGAATACCACTTGCAGCAGGGCAACGCGGTTCGTCTCGCATCCGTCCTCCGCGGCCAGGCCGACAGTTGCCGTCGGAACATTGCGGAATGGAGTGCAATAGCCGATCACTTCGACGCAATGGCGCACATCATGGAGGTGCAAGGCGAAGATTGCGGGTAACACTTCAGTTGCAACCCGCGGCGCAAGCGGGGGCAGTCGTCGGTCTAGGGCACCCAGGAGTGTGTTGTGCGGCAGGTCCGCCCAGCCGCAAGCAGGGATGCCTCGCTCCGGGCCGGTTCCACGAGCTCGGCGGCGAGTTCGCGAACGTTCGAGGGGCGTCCATCGAGAACGCCATGCGAACGCGCAGAGCCGATATCGGAATCGATGGTTGTCGCGCTGCATGTGGACGCCTCTGCCTGTTCCACGAGGCGCCACCACGACAGCGAGTCCGCGAGTAGCCAGACCGTCGAGTTGACCGTCGCCACAGCCCCGGTCGCCAGGGCTGCCACGAGCGCAGACTTCAAGCCCGGGACGAGCAACCACGGACGGTTGGCGAGCACCATGCCCAGGAGCAGGCGCCACCGGCCACCGAACTGAGGCAGGACGACCCGTTGCTCTCCGTCCTCGGTCTTGGGCTCCGACATGGCGCTGAGAAGTGATCGCACCGCTCGACGCGATCGAGCATGTGTCCGGATCCCGCCAAGTGCTGGCAGGGAGAGCACTGCGGTCCGCTGCGCTCGGTCGGTCTGGACCAGCAGGTGTCGACCTTCATCGTCGTGAAGCGGGAGCTCGGTCAGGCCGACCACGAGATCCCACTCCCGCTCGCGGGCCCGGTCCTGCAATCGGCCCACGGCGGTCTCGACGTCTTCAGAGCCGGTCGTGAACGGTTCACTCATCACCGTGATGTCCCACGAGACGTCCCCGTGAGGCGGACTCACGTCACGCATCCGCCGTGCGATCGCGGTCGGTGCGGCTGGATCTGCAACGAGGCCGACCCGAATGTTCTTCATAGAACATGACACCTCATCCGTCGCGTGATCGCTATCGCGACGACTGCCGATTGTGGGCTCTTCCGAGTTCCGGTGGGGGCGGTGAGCGGCGCGCCGACGGCGTGATGTCCGGGTGAGAGGCGTCGAGACCTTCAAGATCGGTGGCGACCAAGCACACCGGACCGGAAGGTCTCGACGTTGTCCGAGCCTACGGCGGAGACTGCTGCGCGCCGTTTGACCCCACGGTTGAGCCGCTCAAGAGGGCGTGGTCGACCGGATCTTCGACCAGTGCGCTTCGGTGCCGCACCGCGTGGCGTTCGTTCCCAACCGTGCGTCGCGGGCGCTACTCTCCGGCTCTGCGCATCGCCGATGGGGCGCTCTCACAGAAATCGGGGGACAACATTGTCCAGGTTCAAGATCAGTGTTGGGTTCGCGAGTGTCGCGTGCTTGGGGGTAACGACGGTCTTGGCGCCGCCAACCGCCTCGGCCGTGCCTTCGAATCCGGCACCGACCGCTGGCGAGGTAGGCAACGCCATCGCGGCTATCAACCAGTTGGTGACCGCCGAGACCCAGGTGTGGGAGCACAATGCCGTTTCGCCACGTCTAGCGGCCCGCCTGTCCAAGCGAGCTCGGATCTCGAACTCGGTCGCCGAAGAGATGGTCAACCGGGCGATGATGCTGCGCGGGACCGTCGCCGACGCCGGACTCGACGTCACCGACAGTTCGGCGGACGTCGCCACTACGGTGACCAACATTGCTGACGCTCCCGGTGGACCAGAGCGTTTCTTGGTCGAGGCGACCATCGAACGCACGTGGGTCGAGTACGACCCCACGGATGGGACGTCGACGAACGTCGGCATGACTGACACCTACAACTACGTCGTGACTGAGGCGGGCACGCAGTCAGATTCCAAGGTGAGGCTGGCAAAGTACGACGTGACACCCGAGGGCCAGGCGTCCGCCGATGAGGGTACTGGGCCTTCATTGCCCGAGAGCTTCGAGTCGTCCACGACGCAGCCGGCATCTACTCCTGATCGAGCAGTGCACCGGAAGACCGAAAGGCGCAACGGCGTCGACATCGACCCGAGCATCTTCCGGAACTACCTGCTCACTTGGACCGCGTACGGGGACGAGACGATGCCGTCCGGGTACCCGAAGTTCAGCAACAACTGCGCGAACTTCATCTCGCAGGCATACCACCAGGCGGGCTGGTACGTGACCGGTGGTGTGAATCCGAATGACACCAACAACTGGGACTACGACCTCACTGGACCTGCGGGCGCTACGGACACCTGGGCTACCGCGAGGGTCCTGTACTTCTACGCTCGGGACAAGAAGGGCCTGAGGGTGATGTCGAACATCTGGAACGCACAGCCGGGAAGCACGTACTTCATGGACTGGGAAGGCGATGGGGTCATCAACCATGTCGCCGGCGTGTCTGGGCGGACCGCCGACGGGACGCCGCGTATCAGCCAGAAGACGTCCAACAGGCACAACATGCTTCTGCCGACGTGGAAGGCGATCGTCGACGGTTCGAACCCCAACGTGAAGTGGTTCGGCCTGCGCGAGTTCCGCGGTTAGGCCCACCCACCTCGGTGTGCCGGACTCGGTCCGGCACACCGAGGCGACAGATCTGGAAGGCAGCGTCACATGTGGAACGTTCTCGGATCCTGGACCGCGGTAGCCATCTTCGTGGTCGGGGCTGTTGCAGTTGTGGTGTGGCGTCGTCGAGGTGATCGGCCCATGATCAGTGGCCTTATCACCATCCTGATCGGGGTCGCGTGGGGGTACGTGCTGCTCATGCCGCTGGCCGTGCCGGGGAGCAGCGAAGACGTACAGTGTTCGAACACCACGTTGAACGCCGTCAACGAGCCGGATCCAGTCGGTCCCGACACGACTTCCGCGATGCAGAACACTACTGAGTCATGCCGCCGAGCAGCTCGCTGGCGCTACGCCGGCGGCGTCCTTGTCCTCGTGTCGGGCGCGTCGGCCCTCAGCTGGCGGGGACGCCGTGCTCGTGGCGTGGACGAAGCAAGCGGAGCGGCGCGTGGCACTTCGCCACGCTGAGTCGCGGGTTCATCCACGTCCGGGTCACCCCCGCCGGTTCGCGAGCGCGACGAGCTCTGGTACCTGTCGATCGCTTCGAATATGGGGCTGTTTCTAGTTCCGGCGGGGTGAGCGGCGCGCCGACGACGTGATGTCCGGATGAGAGGAGTCGAGGCTCTCAAGATCGGTGGCGACTAAGCACACCGGACCGGAAGGCCTCGACGTTGTCCGAGCCTACGGCGCGTCCTACGGCGCGTTCTGCTGCGCGCTGCCATCACGACTCGCCCTACTGCTCGCGCTGCGACCTGCTCGTTGGGCTCGAGGGCCTGCACGTCACGGCCGTCGAGGTCGACGTCGATGTGGCGCAAGCGGACCTGGCGGTGCCAGGAGCCCTTGTGCCCAACGAAGGTGTTCACCGAGCAGGACGCCGAGATCGCGGCGCCACGAGCGCTGCTGACGACACGGGCGTGTTGGTGGGCGATCAACCAGATCCGCCGCGAGCACGCCTCGATCGCAGGCCTGGCGCGGCAACTCGGCACAACGTGGAACACCGTGTGGTCCTCGATCCGACCCCTGCTGCAGGCGATGGCCGATGACGAGGACCGGTTCGCCGGTGTGCAGCGGCTCGGCGTCGATGAGCACGTGTGGCACCACGTGTCCGAGTTCCCCATCGAAGACGGCGGCCGCGGACCCAAGTTGCTGACCGGGATGGTCGACCTCACACCCGACGAGAGCGGGAAGCCCAAGGCCCGGCTGCTGGACCTGGTGCCGGGCCGCACCGGGAAGGCGTACAGCGACTGGCTCACCGAACGCGGTGAGGGCTTCCGCGACGGCGTCGAGGTCGCCACTTTGGACGCGTTCTACGGCTACAAGAACGCCATCGACGACCAACTCGAGGACGCGACCGCGGTGCTTGACGCCTTCCATGTGGTCAAGCTCGGCACTCAGGCCGTCGAGGAGGTCCGACGTCGAGTGCAGCAGGAGATTCACGGCCACCGCGGCCGCAAGAACGACCCGCTCTACGGCATCCGCACGATCTTGCGCTGTGGCCAGGAGAAGCTCACCGGCCGCCAACGAGCCCGACTCGACCGCGCAATCGCTGCCGACGAGCGGCACGATGAAGTCCTCGTCGCCTGGTCGTGCGCCCAGAAACTCCGCGCCGCCTACCGAGCGAAGGACCCACCGAAGGCCGACGGATCGCCGAGGACCTCATCACTTCGCTTCCCACCTGCCCGATCCCCGAGGTCAAGCGACTAGGGAAGACACTGAAGCAGTGGCGTGCGGCGTTCTTGGCCTACTTCGACACCGGCCGAGCCTCCAACGGCGGGACAGCGGCGATCAACGGGCTCATCGAGCTCCACCGCCGCGTCGCCCGCGGCTTCCGCAACCGCGAGCACTACCGACTACGCATGCTGCTCATCGGCGGCGGACTCGCCCACCCCCACCTCAGGTAGGAAGAGCCCGATTGTGATGTCGCTGGTCATTGGCCGTCGGTGCTCCTTCGGTCAGATGTGGGGTGCGACTATCGATGCCGTTGGTGTGCCATTCGGATCTCGGCTGCTTGTTTCATTGACGGCAGGACCGGGTCTGGCGAGGCTCGGTTCAGGCGCCCGGGCTGTCGCTCTCATTTCGGCTGCCCATGCTGGTCGTGTGGCTCTCATTTGGCCTGCTTAGCCCGGGCGTCGCCAGGGCCAGGAGAGGCTCAAGAGGGGTTTGCCCAGCTCGAAGCAGCGTTGCCCTCCCGGCTCGACAACCCAACAGTGGTTCGAGCATCGGAGGAGCAGATGGACGACGTGAAGAGTCAGGTGGTGATCGGGATGGACCCACACAAGCGGTCGGTCACGATCGAAGTGATGACGGCCGACGAGACCGTCCTGGGTGGCGGCCGGTATGCCACCGACGAAGGCGGGTTCGCCGAGATGGAGCGCTATGTCAGCCGGTTCCCCGACCGGGTCTGGGCGATCGAGGGCTGCTCCGGGATCGGGCACCACGTCGCGATCCGACTGCTCGCCGCGGGTGAGGAAGTCGTCGACGTGCCACCGAAGCTGTCCGCACGAGCGCGGGTGTTCGCGACTGGGCAGGGCCGCAAGACCGACGCCACTGACGCTCACTCCATCGCACTCGTCGGGACCCGGATGACCGGGCTACGTCCGGTCGTCAACGACGAGCAGCTCGCCGTGCTGCGGCTCCTGGTCGACCGGCGACGCTCGCTCGGCGAGGAGCACACCCGCAAGACCTCACAGCTGCATCAACTGCTGCTCGAGCTGATCCCCGGCGGTGCGAAGCGCGACCTGTCCGCCGCCCAGGCCAAGGCGCTGCTGGCCAAGGTCCGGCCGCGCGACCTGGTCGGCAAGACCCGACGACGTGTCGCTGCTGAGCTCGTCGCGGACCTCGAGCGGATCTACGCCCGGAAGAAGGAAGCGAACAAGGAGCTCACCGAGCTGGTGAAGGCCACCGGCACCACGCTGCTGGACCTGCACGGCATCGGACCCACCGGTGCCGCCAGGCTGTTGGTCGAGGTCGGTGACATCACCCGGTTCCCGAACAAGGCCCACTTCGCGTCTTGGAACGGCACCGCACCACTCGACGCTTCTTCCGGCGACCAGGTCCGGCACCGGTTGTCGCGCAAGGGCAACCGGCAGATCAACCGGGTCCTGCACACCATGGCCCGCGTGCAGTTGCGCAATCCGACCGAAGGCCGTGCCTACTACGACCGCAAGAAGGCCGACGGCAAGGCGCCCATGGAAGCCATGCGGTGCGTGAAGCGTCGGCTGTCCGACATCGTCTTCCAGACCATGCTCAACGACGCCGTCCGCGCCACCGGTGCGACGACGAACAGGGGAACGAGGACGGGCCCGGGAGGACAACGGGGCGACGACTCTGACTCCAGCGCGGCCGGCTCACAGCCCCACACCAACTCTTCGGACAAGTCACTTCCCGGACCCGCCAGACAACACCCTAGAACCCCACTCCCTGCTGCGTCTTGACACAGAGGGGTGCCAGATCCGGATGCTTCATCTCGGTCACAGCGGGAACCGCGGGGAACGCGGCTCTGGGTCTCCTGAATGATCGCGCGCGGAGACCTGAGTCCTCGCACGGCTCGCGCTTGCCCGCGTCCACCTGCGGCTGGCCCGCACGACGTTCGTGGTTGAGCTCGACCCTGTCTGGAACCGACTTTGGCAAAGAGATGGGGGAGCGCGAGCGACTTGAGCCGTGGACCGTTTATGGACCGTAAACCCTCTCGAAAGCAGTCAAAACAGGCCCTCTCCAGCCAAGAAAGCCACTCTGTCCCGTCGATCACCTGTCCGCGTTTGTGCAGGTCAGAGCCACTTTGCTCAAACGCTGTCAGAGAATCGACGTCCTTGGCGTTGTGCATGCTGAGTCTCAGGGGGTCGCAGGTTCAAATCCTGTCAGCCCGACCGAGAAGTGGCCTCTGACCTGCGGAAGACGCGGGTCGGAGGCCACTGACGATTGAGCCACACGAGCTCTGGATCCGTTCGTGGGCCGGGGACGTCGCAGGTCCGACCTCGGTCATCGCGGGAGCAGGGGCTTCAGACCTGCACCACGTGTCGTGGATCCGTGCCTCTGCCTGACCCAGATGTGACTCGTGGCCCGTTCACGGGACCGGGAACGAGCCGAACGCCTGGTGCGGGCTGCTGCGGCCGGGGAGGGTTGGGTTCGATGCTGCGAAGGAGTCGGACGGGACGGCCAGTGCGGCGCTGTGGTCCGCGCCGACGTCCACGGACAGGACCTGCCACCTGGCACGGAGCTCCGGGCTGGGGTCGAGGCCGTCGACGATGCCCACCCCTTCGGCCTTGAGCAGGGCCTCCAGACCGGTCCACACCGCGTAGAAGGCACGCGTGGGATCGGGCGCCGCACGCACGGCCGCGGCGTCGCCAGCGCCGAGGTGATCGCGGACCAGCTGGTCGAGGTCGGGCAGTGGTCGCACCCGTTCGACGTCGATGCCCACCGGGCGGTCGGCCAGCGCGACGGCGACCAGGCCGTCGGTGCGGGAGACGCTGACGTGCCCGTTCTCCGCCAGCGGCGCCCGTCCCGGCCGTCGGGTCACCCGTCCCGCGCCCAGCTCGCGGAGCAGGTCGTGGGGCGGGGTGCCCGCCGGTGCGATCCGGACGGCGACGGCGTCGGTACCGGGGACGGCGGGGCTCAGGCTCACCCGCGCGTCAGCCTCCGGTACCGCGCCAGCACCAGCGGCATGAAGACCGCCAGCACGGCCAGCGATGACAGGACGGCGTACAGCGTCGGGTGCTGGAGCGACCAGGCGTCGGGCTGGGGCAGGCTGGCCGGCGTCGGGTTGCCGAGCAGGTCGCGCACCGAGGTGGCGACCGCGGAGACCGGGTTCCACGCGGCGAACTCGCGCAGCGGGGTCGGCATGTTCTCGGCCGACACGAAGGCGGTGGAGATCAGGGAGAGCGGGAAGAGCCAGATCAGCCCGGCGCTCTGCGCGACCTCGACGGTGCGGGCGAAGACGCCGACCGTCGCGCCGACCCAGGACATCGCGAAGCCGAACAGGACCAGCACGCCGAACGCGACCAGCGCGTCGCCGGCAGAGCCCTCGACCCGCCAGCCGACGAGCAGCCCGCACAGCGCCGTCACGACGAGCGTGGCGACGCCGACGACCATGTCGGAGACGGTGCGCCCGAGGATGACCGCCAGCGGCGACATCGGCAGCGAGCGGAACCGCTCGACGATGCCCTTCTGGAGGTCGTTCGCGAGCCCCACGGTCGTGAAGGAGGCGTTGAAGACCATGCTCTGGGCGAAGATGCCGGCCATGAGGAACCGGCGGTAGTCCTCGCCGCCCAGGCTGCCGCCGAACACGAAGGCGAACAGCACCACGAACATGATCGGCTGCACCAGGCCGGTGGTGATCCGGCCCGGGATGCGGGCCACGTGGCGCATGTTGCGCCCCGTGAGCACGTAGCCGTTGCGGACGGTCTCGGCCGCGGCGGCGAGCAGCGTCGCCTCCGACGTGCCCGACCGGGTCTCGGTGGGAACGGCACTCATGCGGTGCCTCCGTCCTTCGGGTCGCCGGCGCCGTGCCCGGTCAGCGCCAGGAACACGTCGTCGAGTGAGCTGCGGTGCAGGCCGAGGTCGATGAGCTCCACCTCGTCCCGGGACAGGTGGGCCAGCAGGTCGGCCATCACCTCGGGGCCGCGGTCGGTGGCCACGGTGGCGCGTCCGGTGCGGGGGTCGACCGACGCCGTGCCGACGCCGACCGTCTCGAGGGCGCGGGCGGCGGCGGCGAGGCCGCTGTCGTGGCGGACCCGCAGCGCGATGGTCGCGCCCTGGACCTGCTCCTTGAGCTCCTCGGCGCTGCCCCGTGCGATGACGACGCCGCGGTCGATCACCGTGATCAGGTCGGCCAGCCGGTCGGCCTCCTCGAGGTACTGAGTGGTCAGCAGCACGGCGACGCCGTCGACGAGGAGGTCCTCGATGACGGCCCACATGTCGAGGCGGCTGCGCGGGTCCAGCCCGGTGGTCGGCTCGTCGAGCACGACGACCTGCGGGCGGGCCACCAGGGCGCCGGCGAGGTCGAGGCGCCTGCGCATGCCGCCGGAGTACAGCCCGGAGCGGCGACCGGCCACGTCGGAGAGCCGGAAGCGCTCGAGCAGCTCGTCGGCGCGGTCGGCCGCGCGGCGGCGGGACATGCCGTACAACCGCCCGAGCAGGTGCAGGTTCTCGAACCCGGTCAGGTGCTCGTCGACGGCGGCGTACTGCCCCGAGAGGCCGAGGGCCCCGCGGGCGGCACGGCTGTGGGCGACGACGTCGTGGCCGGCGATCTCCGCGCGGCCCTCGTCGGCGCGCAGCAGGCCGCAGACGATCCGGACGGTCGTGGTCTTGCCGGCGCCGTTCGGCCCGAGCAGGGCGTGGACGGATCCCGGAGCGACCTCGAGGTCGACGCCGTCGAGGACCTGGTGGTCGCCGAAGCGCTTCCTCAGGCCGCTCGCCCGGAGCGCGGGCCGGGTCTGGGCCGGGCCGATGGGAAGGACGGGGGCGGCGATCGAGTCAGCCACCGACCGCGACCCCCAGCGTGGCGGGGTCGTCCCAGTTGTCCTCGATCCACGCCATCGCGTCGTCGCGGGTGGCGTCCTCGAGCTCGGCCTGCCAGCCCTCGGGCACGGCGACGAAGACCGGCCACAGCGAGTGCTGTCCCTTGGCGTTGACGAGCACGCAGTAGCGGGCGTCGGTGTCCTCGAACGGGTTGGTCATCTCGCTGCTCCTCGGGTGGGGTGGGCGGTGATGCGGCAACGGGATCGCCGTGCCTCACCCGTGGTTCGTGGCCGCCCCGTCATCGGTGTGCCCCCCGCAGGGTGTCCCTGATCACAGGGCCGACGTCGGCGAGCGCCGCGGGGTCCATCAGGTCGAAGTGCGCGTGGTCCACGACGTGCTCGGTGGGCCGCGAGCCGACGAGGGGCGCCCACCGGTCGGCCAGCGCCGCACCGTCGGGGCCCGGCGTCGCGGCGACCAGCGTGGTCGGCACGACGATGGTGGGCGCCTCGTCGGCCGCCCGCAGCGCGTCGCCGACCGCGGCGACACCGCGCGCGAGGCGCTGGGTGCCGTCGGGGCCGAGCAGGTCGAGCAGCGCGTCGACCGAGCCGCCCTGGGCCTCGCGGTACGCGGCCAGGGCAGCGCTGGTGTCGTGCGGGTCGACCTCGATCGGAACCGCGTCGGGGTAGGAGTCCAGGAGCAGCAGGTGCTCCACCTCCTCGCCCTCCTCCAGCAGCCGCGCCGCGACCCGGTGCGCCAGGACGCCGCCGAGCGACCAGCCCAGCAGCGCGTAGGGGCCGTGGGGGTGGGCGCGGCGCAGCGCCGTGACGTACCCGGTCACCAGCTCGTCGAGGTCGGCCGGCAGCGGTTCGTCGCCGGACAGCCCGGGCGCCTGCAGGCCCACCAGCGGTCGGTCGGTCACGTGCGGCACCAGCCCGGCGTAGGGCCAGGCCAGGCCGGAGATCGGGTGGATCGCGACCAGCGGGGCTCCGTCTCCCTCGGCCTGGAGCGTCAGGAGCCGGTCCAGCCCGGACCCGTCCGCCGTCTCGCCGTCGAGGCGGGCCGCGAGGCCCGCAACGGTCGGAGTCTCGAAGAGCGCCCGCACCGCCAGCTCCTGGTCCGTCGCGCTGCGGATCCGGGAGACCAGGCGGGTGGCGAGCAGCGAGTGGCCGCCGAGGGCGAAGAAGCTGTCGTCGACGCCGACCTCGGCCACCCCGAGGACCTCGGCGAAGATCGCCGCGAGCACCCGCTCACGCGGGGTCCGCGGCGGGGTCCCGCCAGCGGCGCCGACCGCCTCGGGCTCCGGCAGCGCACGCCGGTCCAGCTTGCCGTGCACGGTGAGCGGCAGCTCGTCGAGCACCGCCATCGCGCTCGGGAGCATGTAGTCCGGCAGCCGCTCGGCCGCGGCTGTCCGCACGGCGTCGACGTCGAGGACGACACCCTCCTCGGGCACCAGGTAGGACGCGAGCGTCGTGGACCCTGATGCGTCGGTCGCCGCGACGGTGGCCGCCCGGGCCACGCCGGGGACGGCAGCGAGCACCGCGTCGACCTCCCCGGGCTCGACGCGGAACCCGCGCACCTTGACCTGCTCGTCGACCCGCCCGGCGAAGGCGAGGTCTCCGTCGGCGGTCCAGCGGGCCCGGTCGCCGGTCCGGTACATCCGGGAGCCGGGAGGACCGTAGGGGTCTGCGACGAAACGCTCGGCCGTCAGGCCCGCGCGGTCCAGGTAGGCGCGCGCCAGCCCGGCCCCGGCCAGGTAGAGCTCGCCGAGCACGCCCGGTGCGACCGGCGTCAGCCGGTCGTCGAGCACCAGGGCCCGGGTGCCGGCGACGGGAGCGCCGATCACGGGGTGGTCGGTCGCGGCCAGGTCGGCGACGACGGCGTCGACGGTCGACTCGGTCGGGCCGTAGAGGTTGACCGCCCGGCCGGGACGCGCGGCGAGCTCGCGCCACAGGTCGTCCCCGACCGCCTCGCCACCGAGCGCGGTGACCGCGAGGTCGGGCAGGCCCAGGCGCAGGAGCTCGGCGACGTAGGACGGCGTGGTCTCGAGCACGTCGATCCCGCGCTCGGCGACCAGCGCCACCAGCGCCTCGGGGTCCACCCGCGTGTCGTCGTCGACCAGGTGCAGCTCGTGGCCGGCGACCATCCACAGCACCGGGTCCCACGACGCGTCGAAGGTGACCGCAGTGGTGTGTGCGACGCGGAGCCTCCGGCCGGCGGAGTCCTCGGCCGGTCCGAACAGGACCTCACGGTGGTGTGCCAGCAGCGCGGCGAGCGAGCCGTGCTCGACGACGACGCCCTTCGGCTCCCCGGTCGAGCCGGAGGTGAAGAGGACGTACGCCGCGTCGCCGGGTCGTGGCCCGTCGGGCAGCGTCGAGGTCTGCGGCAGGACGGGCACCGCGTCGGTGCCCGCGACGAGCGCGTCGAGGTCGTCGGTGTCCAGGACCAGCACCGGTGACGCGGCCCTGGTGACGGCCTCGATCCGGCCCGCGGGCTGCGTCGGGTCGATGGGCAGGTACGTCGCCCCCGACCGCAGGATCCCGAGCAGGCCCACGATGCTGCCGACCGAGCGCGGCACCGCAAGGCCGACGCCGTCGCCGCGCCCGATCCCGCGGCGGGCCAGGAGGCCCGCGAGCCGGTCGGCCAGCTCGGCGACCTCGGCGAAGGTCAGCGTCTCGGTGCCGCCCTCGCCGGTCGTGACCAGGGCCGCCTCGTCGGGCTTCGCCTCGACGGTCCGCGCCCAGGTGTCGAGCACGGTGCTCGACACCTCGCTCTCGGTGGCACGGGGGACGACGGCCGCCCGCTCGGCGCTGGTCAGCAGCGGCACAGCGGTCAGCGGCGTCGACGGGGCGTCCAGCCAGCGGTCGAGCAGGCGCACCCAGCGCTCGGCGAGCGCCCGGGCCGACGCGTGGTCGTACAGGTCGACCGCGTACTCGAGCACGGCACCGATGCCGGCGGGGGAGCCGTCGTCGTGGTGCTCGGCGACCGAGAACGACAGGTCGAACTTGGCGGACCCGCCGGCCACGTCGAGGACCTCGGACTCCAGGCCGGCGAGGCCCAGGTCGCCCGGGGTCGTCGCGTTCGCGGTGAGCATCACCTGGAAGAGCGGGTGGCGCGAGAGCGACCGCTCCGGCGCGAGCTCCTCGACCAGCCGCTCGAACGGCAGGTCGGCGTGGGCGAACGCGTCGAGGTCGGTGCGCCGCACGCGGTCCAGCAGCTCCGGCAGCGTCGGGTCGCCGGCGGTGTCGGTGCGCAGGACGAGGGTGTTGACGAAGAACCCGACGAGCTCGTCGAGGGCCTCGTCGTCGCGCCCGGCCACGGGGGTGCCGAGCGGCACGTCGTGCCCGCCGCCCTGCCGGGTCAGCAGCGCGGCCAGGGTCGCGTGCAGCAGCATGAACGTGCTCGCGTCGTGACGACGCGCGAAGTCGACCAGGCGGGCGTGCAGGTCCGCGCCCAGCGAGAACCGGACCTCGCCACCTGCGTCGCTGCCCCGGACCGGGCGGGGCCGGTCGGTGGGCAGGTCGAGCTCGGCGGGCAGCCCGGCCAGCTGCTCGGACCACCAGGCGAGCTGGGTGGCCAGCTGGCTGTCCTCGTCGTCGGCCTCACCCAGGACGTCGCGCTGCCACAGGGCGTGGTCGGCGTACTGCACGGCGAGCGGCTCACGCTCGGGGGCGTGGCCGGCCACGCGGGCGGCGTAGGCCTCGGCGAGGTCGCGGCCCAGCGGACCCAGCGACCAGCCGTCGGCCGCGACGTGGTGGACGACCAGCAGCAGCACGTGGTCGCCGGCACCCTGCTCGGCGGAGACGGCGAGCAGCGAGGCGCGCAGCGGCCGGTCGATCGCGAGGTCGAAGGGCGTCGCGGCCCGTCGGCGCAGCGCGTCCGCGAGGTCGGCCTCGGCGACGGTGAGCCGCTCGAGGACGAGGTCCACGTCGTCGTGCACGTGCTGGTGGGGCCGGCCGTCGGTCTCGGGGAGCGTGGTCCGCAGCACCTCGTGGCGCGCGGCGACGTCGCGCAGCGCGGCCTCGAGAGCGTCGTCGTCGAGGTCGCCGCGCAGCCGCACGGCGAGCGGGATGTGGTAGGCCGCGCTGGTGTCCTCGAGCCGGTTGAGGAACCACAGCCGGTGCTGGGCCCACGACAGCGGGACGAGCTCGGGTCGCGCGCCCGCGGTGACCGCGCGCCGGGCGCGGCCCGCCGCGGGGAGGTGGGCGGCCAGCTGCTCGACGCTGGGGGACTCGAAGAGGGCGCGGACGCCGACCTCCACCCCGAGCTCCGAGCGGATCCGGCTGACCAGGCGGGTGGCGAGCAGCGAGTGGCCGCCGAGGTCGAAGAACCCGGCGTCCGCCGGGGCGGGCTCGTCGAGGCCGAGCACCTCGGCGTAGATCCGTGCGAGCGTGCGCTCCGCGTCGGTGCTCGCCTCCCGCCCGGCGTGGACGACGTCGGCGCTGGGGAGCGCGTCACGGTCGAGCTTGCCGTTGGGCGTGAGCGGGAGCGCCTCGAGCGTGGCCCAGGCGACGGGGACCATGTAGTCGGGCAACGCCGCGCCCGTCGCGGTGCGGACGGCCTCGACGTCGACCTCGGCGCCCGCGGTCGGGACGAGCCAGGCCGCGAGGCGGCCGGCGCCGGAGGTGTCGGTCTGGACGGCGACGGCCGCGGCGGCAACGCCCGGCTGCTCGGCCAGGACGGACTCGATCTCGCCGAGCTCGACGCGGAAGCCGCGGACCTTCACCTGGTCGTCGACGCGGCCGACGAACGCGATGGACCCGTCGCGCCCACGACGGGCCAGGTCGCCGGTGCGGTACATCCGCGAGCCGGGAGGACCGTAGGGGTCGGCGACGAACCGCTCCGCGGTCTGTCCGCGCCGACCGGCGTACCCGCGGGCGAGGGCCACCCCGGAGAGGTAGAGCTCGCCCGGGACGCCCGCGGGGACGGGGCGCAGCGCCGCGTCGAGGACGTGGGCCGCGACCCCGTCGACCGGCGAGCCGAGCACCGGGGTCTCGCTGTCGGCGAGGTCGGCGACGACGGTGTCGACGCATGCCTCGGTGGGGCCGTAGAGGTTGACGCCCCGGATCGTGGGGTGCGACCGCAGCTCGCGCCACAGCGCGGGGCCGACGGCCTCGCCGCCGAGCAGCGCCAGGCTCAGCCCGGTGTCGCCGAGGCCCTCCGCGAGCAGGGCCTGGACGTAGGACGGGGTGGTCTCCACCGCGTCGATGCCGGCGTCGCGCACCAGCGAGACCAGGGCCTCGGGGTCGCGGCGCGTGTCGTCGTCGACCAGGTGCAGCTCGTGTCCGGACACCAGCCAGAGGATGGGGTCCCACGCGGCGTCGAAGGACACCGCGGTGGTGTGGGCCATGCGCACCCGGCGGCCGAGGCTCTCGGCCGTGGGGTCGTGGAGGGTGCGGCGCTGGTGGGCGTGGAGGTTCCCGAGCGCACCGTGGTCGACCAGGACACCCTTGGGACGACCGGTCGAGCCGGAGGTGTAGGTGAGGTACGCCGGGTCCTCGGGCACCGGGGTCGGCAGCGCTGCGGCGACGGGGGACTGGTCCGCGAGGCGGCCGGCCAGGTCGTCGAGCAGCACCGTGGGGGTGCCGTCGGGGAGCCGCTCGACCGACGCGCGGTCGGTGAGGACCCGCACCGGGTCGGCGTCGGTGACGATGTGGTCGATGCGGGTGCGGGGGTACTCGAGGTCGATCGGCAGGTAGACCGCGCCGGCGCGCAGCACGGCGAGCAGCGCCACGACCAGGTCGGCGCCGCGGGGGAGGGCGACCCCGATCCGCTGACCGGTGTGACCGGCATCGACGAGCACGGAGGCCAGGCGGGCGGAGCGAGCGTCGAGGTCGGCGAAGGTCAGCTGCTCGTCACCGGCGCGCAGCGCGACGTCGTCGGGCTGCTCGGCGACGGTGGCGGTGAACGCCTCGACCACGGTGCCGCGGTGCGCGTGCTCGCGGCGGTCGGTGGCCCGCAGCGCCTCGCCGTGCTCGGTGTCGTCGAGCAGCCCGACGTCGCTGATCCGGGCCCCGGGGTCGGCGGCGACAGCGGCCAGCACCCGCTCGAGGCGGACGACGAGGTCACGGACCGTGTCGGCGTCGAAGAGCCCGGGGTCGTACTCCACCGCGCCGGCGATGGTGGTGCGTCCGTCGGGGGACTCCACCTCCCCGAGGTCGACGGACAGGTCGAACTTCGCGCCCGCGGGTCCGGCCGACGCGTCCACCGACACGTCGAGTCCGGGCAGTGCGAGGTCGGCCGGGTCGTTGTTCTGGAAGGCGAGCATCACCTGGAACAGCGGGTGCCGGGTCAGGGATCGCTCCGGCGAGACCTCCTCGACGACGCGCTCGAAGGGGACGTCCTGGTGCGCGTAGGCGTCCAGGGCGGTGGACTTCACCCGCTCGACGAGCCCGTCGAAGGTGGGGTCGCCGGACAGGTCGTTGCGCAGCACGAGCGTGTTGACGAAGAAGCCGACCAGCGCGTCGAGCGCCTCGTCGGTGCGGCCGGCGACCGGTACGCCGATGGCGACGTCGGTGCCGGCGCCGAGGCGGCCGAGCAGGGTGGCGAGGGCCGCCTCGACGACCATGAAGAGGCTGACGTCGTGGGCGCGCGCGACGCCGGCCAGCGCGTCGCGCAGGTCGGGATCGAGCCGGACCTCGACCCGGGCGTCCACCGTCGGGTCGGCCTCGACCCGCTCGCGGGGCCGGGCGCGGTCGCGGGGGAGGTCGATCTCGGTGGGGAGCCCGGCCAGCTGCCGGGTCCAGTGGTCGAGCTGGCGCGAGATCTCGCTGTCCGGGTCGTCCTCGTCGCCGAGGAGGTCGCGCTGCCACAGGGTGTAGTCGGCGTACTGGACCGGGAGCGGCGACCAGTCCGGCGGCACCCCGTCGGCGACGCGGGCGCCGTAGGCGGTGGCCAGGTCGGCGGCGAGGGGGCCGAGGGACCAGCCGTCGCCCGCCACGTGGTGCACGACCAGGGAGAGCACGTGCTCACGCGCGCCGACGCGCAGGACGCGGACCCGGATCGGGAGCTCGCGGGTGAGGTCGAACCCGCGGCCGGCCTCGGCGCGCAGCGCGGCGGCCACCGAGCCCGGGCCGTCGGCCGGGGCGCCGGTGAGGTCGTCGGTCACCACGGCGAGGTCCACGTCGTCCGGGTCGGCGATGACCTGGCGCGGCTCGCCGTCCACCTCGGGGAACGTGGTCCGCAGGGTCTCGTGTCGGGCGACGACGTCGTGGACCGCGTGCTCCAGCGCGGCGACGTCCACCTCGCCGGACAGGCGCAGGACGGCAGGGATGTTGTAGGCCGCGCCGGCGGGCTCGAGCTGGTTGAGGAACCACAGGCGACGCTGTGCGAACGACAGCGGGAGCACGTCGGGTCGCGGCATCGGCCGCAGCTCGGCGCGGCTCTCCGCAGCGCCCGCGAGCTCCTGGGCGAGGGCGGCGACGGTCGGGTGGTCGAACAGCGCGCGGATCGGGAGCTCCGCACCGGCGGCGCTGCGGATCCGGCTGACCAGCCGGGTCGCGAGCAGCGAGTGCCCGCCGAGGTCGAAGAAGTCGTCGTCGACGCCCACGCGGGCGAGCCCGAGGGTCTCCGCGAACAGACCGGCGAGCAGCTGCTCGTGCGGGGTCTGCGGCTCCCGGCCGGCACCGCCCGCGGTCTCCTCGCCCGTCGGGGCGGGCAGCGCGTCGCGGTCGAGCTTGCCGTTGGGGGTCAGCGGCATGACGGGCAGCACGACGTAGAGCGCCGGCACCATGTAGGCCGGGACCGCCGCCGCGACGGTCTCCCGCAGGTCGGAGGGGGCCAGTGCGTCGGGGTCGCCGGCGACGTACGCGACGAGCTGCTGGACGCCGTTGCTCTCGCGCACGACGACTGCCGCGGCGCGCACGTCGTCGCGCTCGTTGAGCCGCGCCTCGATCTCGCCGAGCTCCACGCGGAACCCGCGGACCTTCACCTGGTCGTCGACGCGCTCGACGAACTCCAGCATCCCGTCGGCGCGCCAGCGGGCGACGTCGCCGGTGCGGTACATCCGGTCCCCGGGGCCGCCGTAGGGGTCGGCGACGAAGCGCTCAGCCGTCCGGCCGGGCTGGTCGAGGTAGGAGCGGGCGAGGCCCGCGCCGGCGAGGTAGAGCTCACCTGCGGCGCCGACCGGCTTCATCTGCAGGCCCGGGTCGAGGACGTAGGCGCGCGTGTTGGCGACGGGTCGCCCGATGACGGGGGAGTCGTGGTGCTCGATGCGGGCGGTGACCACGTCGACGGTGGACTCGGCCGGGCCGAACAGGTTGTAGGCGAGCAGGTCGTCACGTGACGCCAGCAGGTCCCACAGCTCGCGCCCGACGGCCTCGCCGCCGAGCGCGAGGACGCGGATGGAGTCGCCGGCGGCTCCGAGGAGGCCCGACGACACGAGCTGCTCCATGTAGGTGGGCGTCGTCTCCACGAAGTCGATCTCGTGCGCGACGAGGAAGTCCACCAGTGCCTCGGGGTCGGTCATCGTCTGCTCGTCGACCAGGTGCAGCTCGTGGCCGCCGATCAGCCAGAGGATCGGGTCCCACCCGGCGTCGAAGGACACCGGCGTGATGTGCGCGACCCGCAGCGGGCGGCCGCCGACGGCCGCACGGGCGGGGGCGAACATCTCGGTGCTGTGGGAGGCGAACAGGTTCACCAGCGAGCGGTGCTGCACCACGATGCCCTTGGGGCGACCGGTGGAGCCCGAGGTGTAGACGACGTAGGCCGGGTCGTCGGCGCCGATGTGGGCGCCGCGGTCCTCGTCGGTCACGGGGGCGTTGGAGTGACCGAGGACCTCGGCCACGACGTCCGGGTCGTCGAGGACCAGGAGGGTGGCGCCCTCGGGGAGCTCGGGCAGCCGGTCGGCGACCGAGAGGTCGGTGACCACCACGCGGGGCCTGACGTCGGCCAGCATGTGGCCGATGCGCTCGCTGGGGTAGTCCGGGTCGACCGGCATCACGACTGCGCCGGCCTTGTGGGTCGCGGCCAGGCTGATCGCGAACTGGGAGCGGCGGGGCAGCGCGACGGCGACGGCCGCGCCCGGTCCCGCACCATGGTCCATGAGCGCCCGGGCGAGGCGGTTCGCACGGCGGTCGAGCTCGTTGAAGCTCGCGGTGGAGTCGGTGGCGACCAGTGCGGTCGCGTCCGGGGTGCGCCGGACCTGGGACTCGAAGAAGTCGAGCACGGTGCGCTGCACGACGTCGACCGCGGTGCCGTGGGTGGCGTCGCTGATGACCGAGAGGTCGGCGTCCGAGGCGACCCGGATCGCGCCGACGGTGGAGTCGTGGTCGCGGGCGATGGCCTCGAGCGTCACCAGGAACCGGGCGAGGTGGGCCTCGAGGTCGGTGACGTCGTAGAGGTCGGGGTTGACGTCGACGTCGATCCGCAGGCCCTGGCCATCGGGGGCGCGTGAGACGACGACCGACATGTCGTCGACGGGTCCGACGGACAGGTTGTGCAGGGTGCCCGCGTGGCCGCCGAAGTCGAGGGTGCCCTCGATCGGGAGGATGTTGATGGTGGGCCCGGTCAGCCGGGCGTCGCGGGCCAGGCCGAGGTCGGCGCGGATGTCCTCGGGCCGGTAGCGCTGGTGCTTGAGCAGGGCGCGGACGCGCTGGGACACCTGGGCGGCGAGGTCGGTCACCGGGGTGTCGGGGCGCACGTCGAGGCGCAGCGGCACGATGTTGGACACCATGCCCGGCACCGACTTGGCGACCTTGCCGCGGCGACCCGTGACGGGAAGCCCGAGGACGACGTCCCGCTCGCCGGTGAAGCGGTGGAGGTACGCCGCGAAGGCGGCGATGAGCAGCGTGGAGCGGGAGACCTTCATGGTCTTCGCGGCGACGGACAGCGCCTCGGTGACGTCGGACGACACGTCGCGGGTGCACCGGATGAGGCGGTCCGGGAGCCCCTGCGGCGGGTCGGCCAGCAGGGTCGGCGAGGGGTGGTCACCGAGCAGGTCGGTCCAGAACTCGCGGTCCTCGGCGCGGTCCGAGGCCCGGTACGCCTGGTCGTCTGCGACCAGGTCGGCGATCGGACCGGTGAACGGCTCGCCGGGGTCGGCGCCGTTGACCAGGGCGTTGTAGACGGCGTTGGCGCGCAGCATCGCCAGGGTGGCGCCGTAGCCGTCGAGGACGAGGTGGTGAATCCGCTGGTAGCAGAACGTGCGGTCGTCGGCCACGCGCAGCAGCGCGAGGGTCATCAGCGGCGGCGTGGCGAGGTCGACGAGGGAGCGCAGGTCGGCGTCCATCCAGGCGCGCGCGGACGCTTCCGGGTCGGACTCGTCGCGCAGGTCCACCTCCCGCAGGTCCCACTCGACGCCGTCGGCGACCAGCTGGTAGGGGCCGTCTGCGTCCTCGCCGAACGTCGCGTGGAGGGCGTCGATCTCGTCGACGGTCGTCACCCAGGCGCTGCGGTAGGTGCTGGGGTCGATGGTCCCCGGCACGTCGAGGTAGTGCGCGATGTTGAGCACGACGTTGTCCGGGTCGAGCTGCTGGGCGTACCAGAGGCCGCGCTGGGCGGCCGTGAGCTCGAGCCGGGTGGCGCTGGAGCCGGGCGCGGCGCTCATCGGACGAGCCAGGTCGTCAGGGCGGTCAGGTCGAGGTCGAGGCCGAGGGCCTGCGACGGCGCCTCCCCGGTGCCGGACTGCTGCTGAAGGGCTCCGGCCTGCTGCTGGGCAGAACCGCCGCTCTGCGACTGGCCGATCCCTGCCTGCTGCTGGTTGCCGGCGGCGTCCTGCTGCTGGGAACCGACCAGCTGGGACTGCGCGCGGCCGAGGCCGTCGGTCTGCCGCGACCCGATGCCGACCTGCTGCTGGCCCTCCGCCGAGCCCTGCTGGGCGCCGAGGAGCTGCGACTGGCGACGGTCGCCCGACTCCGAGGACGACAGGACGCCGAGCTGCTGGCTCCCGGAGCCGTCTCGCTGCTGCAGGCCGATCAGCTGCGACTGCTGGTCGGCCTGGGCGACGCCGGCGCTGACGACCACGAGGGCCGCGCTGGCGAGGGGGGTGAGCAGGGCGGAGCGCTTCGGTGACATGCTCTCGAGCGAACCAGCCGGACCACGCATATTCACGCGTTCCGGCTGTCGAGGATCTCACCCTCACCGACCCCCATCCGAACAGGACACGGCGTCGAACACCAGCGCCTCGGATCATCTCGGAGCGGGTCGATACCGGACCACTGCGGATCGGCCTCAGTCCAGCGGCACTCGACACGAGGTGTGCCAGAGCCGGACGCCGGCGGCGTGGGTCAGGGGGAGGTGCTCGCGTCGGTCGATCCGGTGGCCTGGGGCAACGGCATGGTGAGCGACATGGTCTGGCCGTCCGACAACATCACGCTCGACGGTTCGGTGTGCAGGTCGCCCATCGACACCACGACGGTGTACTCGCCCGGGTCGAGGTCGAACGCGATGCGCCCGTCGTCGTCGAGCCGTCCGGACGCGACCACGGTGGACACGCCCCGACGAACCTCGACGTCCGCGCCCTCGGCGGGGCGACCGTCGCAGTCGTCGGAGTCGGTCGCGCACGTCGACACGAAGCTGTCGACGTGGAGCTGCGTCGGTCCGCCCTCGCTTCCGCAGCCGGTCAGGGCGGCACCGCCCGACACGAGCACGGCGCAGGCCACGCCGACGCGGAGATGGTCCGACAAGGCGCGAGGGAGGGTCACGCAGGTCATCGTGTCGGACCTTCGATGACCGTGCATCCCTTTGGCCGCACCCGGGCCGGCGGGGTGGAGGCGCACCGGCTCGAGGAGGTTATGCTCCGGGTCGACGACAGGGGGCTCCGTTGCCGATCTCGATCACCTACCTCAGCTCTGCGACCGGCACCTGGACGCCCGCGGCGCTCGAGGACCTCCTCGAGCAGTGCCGGACCAACAATGCCGCCGACGGTGTCACCGGCGTGCTCCTCTACGCCGGTGGGAGCTTCGTCCAGACCCTCGAGGGTCCGGCCGAGGCCGTGGACGCGGTGATGGCGAAGGTGCGGCAGGACCCCCGGCACAGGGACGTCGACGTGCTGCGCCGCGGCGAGGTCGCCGAGCGGTCCTTCGCCGACTGGTCGATGGGGTTCCGGCAGGTGCCCGAGCAGCGGTTGCACGAGGTCCCCGGGTTCACCGACTACCTCCGCACCGGCCACGTGGAGAGCGCCGTCGCCCGCGACGACGCCGTGGCGACGATCCACCGCCTGTTCCGCGACCAGATGCGCGACCCGCTCGCACCCGGGGCAGGTCCGGCGGACTAGGCGGTCCGGTGGTCGGCCGGCCGTGGGCGGAGCAGCCGGAGGCCGATCACCAGCAGCCACACGACCCACGCGACGTAGCCGGGCATCCCGACGAACAGCAGCGCCGACCCGTCGGCGACGGCGAGGCCGGCCGACCCGGCGGCGACCAGCAGGACCCCGGCCGCCCCGGCGAGGAGCCGGTGCCAGGCCGGTGCCAGGCCGCTCGCCCGTGCCGCCATGGCCGCGGCCACGAAGGTCGTGCCGAGCGCGGGGAGGGTCAGGGCGAACGCGGCCGCGTGCATCTGCCAGGTGAGCTCGAGCAGCGGGCTCGGGTCGGCCGCCCCGTCGGCGGCCAGCACCACGCCGGTCCACAGCACGGCGTAGAGCGCCAGCACCGCGGAGAGCGTGGCGCCCGCGGCCAGCGCGAGGCGCGACCAGTCCGCACCCGCGCCTCCACGGCGCACGACGAGGCCGTGGAGGCCGGCGAGGAAGCCGAGGAGGAGCGGCAGGTTCAGGGCCTCGAGGCCGACCGCGACAGCGACGGCCGTGCGGTGCTCGGCGTGGAAGCCGAGGACGTCCTCCAGCGGTGCCGCGTAGTCGGGTGACCCCGTCCAGACCACCACCGCGTTCTGGGCCACGAGGGAGGCGGCCAGGGCGATCGCGGCGGCGCCGACGACGCGCGGTCGGGGGTCGGTCGCCGGGGTGGGCGTCGCGGTCGTCGGGTCGGCCTCGGCCAGGTCGCTCATCGGGTGGTCCTTCGGGTGGTGGACGGTCGGTGCGACCACCTTCGCCGAGGACGGGACCGCCGCGGATCGGCCACCCGGGGCGGGGCTCCTCGTCCGAACGGCCGAGGTCCTACAGCGTCGCCGGGTCCGTGTTGGCCCCGCAGACGACGACCGCGACCCGCTCCCCGGGGGCGGGGGAGTAGGCACCCGAGAGCAGGGCGGCGTACGCCGTCGCCGCACCGTGCTCGGAGGCGATCCGGAGCTCCTGCCACAGCCGCAGGCGTGCCTCGACGATCGCGTCCTCGTCGACCAGCACCGAGACGGGCGCCTCGGCCAGCGCCGCCGCGACCGCGAACCCGCCCGCGCGCCGGGCGCCGAGGGAGTCGGCGGCGACCCCGGAGACCTCGACGTCGACGGGCCGACCGGCCGCGATCGCGCGGTGGAGGGTCGGGATCAGGACCGGCTCCACCGCCACGACCCGGGCCCGCCCGCGCGCGGCCGCCGCGACGCCGGCGTAGAGCCCGCCCCCGCCGACCGCGACGACGATCGTGTCGATGCCGGGCTCGTCGGCCAGCACCTCCTCGGCCAGTGTGCCGGCGCCCGCGACCACGTCGGGCTGGTCGTAGGCGTGCGCGAACGCCGCGCCCTCGGCCTCGCCGAACGCGACCGCGGCGGCGTGGGCCTCGGCGTACTCCCGGCCGGCGCGCCGGACCTCGGCGCCGTAGGACTCGATCCGGGCGACCTTGACCGCCGGCGCGGTCTCGGGCACGAAGACCGTCGCGCGGACGCCGAGCCCGCGCGCCGCGAACGCCTGGGCGAGGCCCGCGTTGCCGCCCGACGCCACGACGATGCCCGCGTCGCCGATCTCGCCCCGCTCGAGGCCGGCGAGCTGGCGGTTGAACGCGCCGCGGATCTTGAACACGCCGCAGAGCTGGAGGTGCTCGAGCTTGAGCCAGGCCTCGTCGCCGGCCACCGGCGCGAGGAGGGGCGTGTGCCGGACCCGGCCGGCGATCCGCTCCCGGGCCTCGAGCACGTCGTCGCGGGTCACGGGGTGGGGGAGGTCGCTCACCCGGCCAGTATCGGCGGTGCGTGCTCAGCGGATGACGAGGGTGGCCGCGGTGACGCACACGACCGCGCACAGCAGGCCCCACCCGGCCAGGCGCAGCAGCGGCACCTGCAGCCCGGCCGACCGGCAGCGCTGGAGCCACAGCAGGGTCGCCAGCGACGCCCACGGCGTGACCAGCGCGCCGGCGTTGACCCCGACGAGCGTCGCGACGAGCCGGCGCACGTCGTCGGCCGCTGCGGGCTCGACCACGAGGTAGGCGGGGAGGTTGTTGATCGCGTTGGCCGTCAGCGCGGACGCGCCGGAGAGGTGGAGCAGGGCCAGCGGGCCGGTGCCGGTGCCGACGAGCGACCCCACCCAGTCGAGGAGGCCCTCGCCCTGGGCGAGGCGCAGGAGCGCCGACACGAGCACGAACGCGCCGGCCATCAGCCACGGCGGCCGCACCTCGCGCACCAGCGACGGTGCCCGCCACAGCGCGGCCAGCAGCAGCACGGTCGCCGAGGCGAGCGCGACGACCGCGGGCTCGAGCCCGACCGCGAACAGCGGCCCGATCGCCAGGCACACAGCGGCGCCGACCACCAGCAGCACCCGGTCGTGCGGCTCGGGCGGGGGATCGACGGCGTACGTCCCCCGCAGCGCGCGCCGCTGGAGCACCGCGACCAGCACGAGCGTGGCGGCGATCGCCGTCACCGCGGGGAGCGCCGCGGTCCGGACGTAGTCGCCGTGACCTGCGCCGAGGTCCTCGAAGCGGTGCACCGCGA
The DNA here is from genome assembly GCF_020991065.1 of Nocardioides okcheonensis. NCBI lineage: Bacteria > Bacillati > Actinomycetota > Actinomycetes > Propionibacteriales > Nocardioidaceae > Nocardioides > Nocardioides okcheonensis. Next base: position 518,779 of record NZ_CP087710.1, on the reverse strand, counting down.
GCAGGTTGGTGAGGTTGGAGACCGGGAGGAGGAGGGAGCCGGTGTTGGCGATCCAGAGGGTGGTCAGCGCGAACGGCATCGGCGCGACGCCGGTCTGCCGCGCCACCGCGAGCCCGACCGGGGTCAGCAGCACCGCCGTCGTGTCGAGGCTCAGCACGATCGTGCAGCCGACCGCGAGCAGCGCGAACAGCAGCCACAGCACCACGACGCGATGGCGCGCCCGGCGGGCGAGCGCGTGCGCGGCGACGTCGAAGACGCCCGCGAGCTGGGCGACCTCGGCGGTCACGGTGATGGCGACCAGGAAGACCGCCACCGGCAGCACCTGGTCGAGGACCTCTGTCATGGGATCAGGATGGCGGTCGGCGACCGGGACCGCGACGGCGCTCGAGGACCGGCTCCGGGACGGGACCGAAGACCTGGTTGCAGGTCCAGCCCGCACAGTCGACGAGCTCGCTGCGGCGCATCTCCAGCGCCTCGCGCACCCCGGCGTAGGCGGGGTCGTCGACCAGGTTGACCATCTCGTCCGGGTCGTCCTGAAGGTCGTAGAGGAAGGCGTCGACCCCGTCGGTGCCGTAGAGGTACCGGTCGGTCCGCACCCCGCGGTGCGACCAGCCGTCGCCGAGGGTGCGCCCGGTCTGGATGAGGGTGGTGTCGCGGAAGGCCTGCTGGCCGCCGAGCAGGGTGTCCGCCACAGAGGTCCCGTCGACCTGCCAGCGCGGCGAGACGCCGGTGAGGTCGGCGAAGGTCGCGGGCAGGTCGACCAGCGTGACCGGCAGGTCGGACGTCGTGCCCGGGGCGATCCCCGGGCCGCGCACCAGCAGCGGGACCTGGAGGGCCTCGTCGGTCAGCACGTCCTTGCCGACGTAGCGGTGCTCGCCGAGCGAGTAGCCGTTGTCGGAGGAGAAGATGATGTAGGTGTCGTCGAGCACGCCCTCGTCGTCGAGCGTCTGGACGAGGGACCCGACCGCGCGGTCCACGGCCTGCAGCGACTCCAGGCGCGCCGAGTTCTCCGCGCGCACCTCGTCGGCGTCGGCCGGCGCGAGGTGGCGCAGGTACTGCGGCTGGTCGGACACGTCGGCCTCGTCGAAGGAGGGGGAGTCGAACGAGGTCGGCCGGGCGTCGCGGTAGAGACCGCGGTCCTGCGGCATCGCGGGCGGCAGCCCGCGACCGCCCTCGGGGGTGATCCGGTAGTGGGGGGCGAGGTGCCAGGCGTAGACCACGAACGGGTCGCCGCTGCGGGCGAAGTCGCGGACGTCGCGGTTGGCGTGGTCCTCGATGACGGAGGTGATGTAGCTGTCGGTGTAGCGCTGCGGGGCGCCGTCGCCGGTCATCGAGAAGTTCACGTAGTCGTAGACGCCGCGGGTCAGGGCGTCCCAGCTCGTCCAGCCCGAGGGTCGTACGTCGTGGGGGCCGTAGCCGTTGAGGAACTTGCCGACGAACCCGGTGCGGTAGCCGCTGTCGCGGAACCACGAGCTGGCCTCCCGGGTCGGGTCGAGCGCCTGGAAGCCGCCGTGCACCCCGCGGTTGTGCTGCACGCCGTTGTTCTGCGCGTACTGGCCGGTGGCGAGCTGGGCGCGGGCCGGGCAGCACAGCGGGTGCGGCGAGATGGCGTCGGTGAACTCCATGCCCTCGTCGGCCAGCAGCCGCCGCGTGATCGGCATCGCGGCGAGGTCGTCGTCGCGCATGTCGTCGGTGAGGACGAAGACGAGGTTCGGCCGCGTCGGCCCGCCGCCGGCCGAGGGCGACTGCGTGCCCTGCGCCATCCGCACCGACCCGGATCCGGTGGCGGACCCGCCGTCGTCGGCGAGGGACACGGTCGCGAGGGTCGCGACGAGCACCACCAGCAGTGCAGCCGTGATCGACTGCGCCCACGCTCGCATCCGTCGTCGTCCTCGCCCGAGCCGATCGGCCCTGAAGTCTCGCCCCACAGTGCCCACGACGGCGTCGTGCCCCCGTGGTGTGGCCAAAGAGTAGGGCGCGGCCCCGCACCTCCCCAAGGCGACACGTCGACTGGGGCCGAGACGGTGTGAACCGGTACGCTTCTGCCCTCCTGACGCCGAGATCGAGGAACCCCCAGCACCCGCCATGGAGAGTCAAAGTCCCCGCACGACCGCCCCGTCCCCCGGGAGCGCGTCGTGACCCCCGTCGTGTTGTTGCTCGTGGCGCTGGCGCTGATCGCCGCCTGCGGGCTGTTCGTGGCCGCGGAGTTCTCCTTCGTGACCGTCGACCGTGCCACCGTCGAGCGCGCCGCCGCTGACGGCGACGACGGCGCCAAGGGCGTCCAGCTCGCCCTGCGCTCGCTGTCCACCCAGCTGTCCGGCGCCCAGGTCGGCATCACGGTCACCAACCTGGCCATCGGCTTCCTGGCCGAGCCCGCCATCGCCGACCTGATCGACGCGCCGCTGGCGTCCGCCGGACTGCCCGACGGCGTCGTGACGCCGCTGTCGCTCGGTCTCGGCCTCGCGCTCGGCACCGTGCTGACCATGATCTTCGGCGAGATGGTGCCGAAGAACATCGCGATCGCCCGGCCGCTGGAGACCGCACGCGCCACCCAGGGCTTCATGCGCGGCTTCACCGCGCTCACCCGGACGCCGATCCGGGCCCTCAACGGCTCCGCCAACGGCATCGTGCGGCGCCTCGGCATCGAGCCGCAGGAGGAGCTGCGCTCCGCGCGCAGCTCGCAGGAGCTGGCCTCGCTGGTCCAGCGCTCCGCCGACCAGGGCACCCTGGACGCCGAGACCGCCGAGCTGGTGGAGCGCTCGGTCGAGTTCGGCACCCGCACCACGGGCGAGATCATGACCCCGCGCGTGCGCACCACGACCGTCGAGGACGGCGACCGGGTCTCGGCCGTGATCGAGCTGGCCCGGCAGACCGGCCACTCCCGCTTCCCGGTGCTCGACGCCGAGGACACCGTCGTCGGCACCGTCCACGTCAAGCACGCCGTGGCCGTCCCGGTCCACGAGCGGGCGACGACCCGGATCAAGCACGTCATGGTCAAGCCGGTCGTGGTCCCCGACAGCCTGCGCCTCGACCCGCTGCTCGCGCTGCTGCGCCAGGACGGGTTCCAGATGGCGATCGTGCTCGACGAGTACGGCGGCCACGCCGGCATCGTCACGCTCGAGGACGTCGTCGAGGAGATCGTCGGCGACATCTCCGACGAGCACGACCGCCTCGGCGCCCGCATCCGTCAGCGCCGCGACGGCAGCTGGACGCTGTCCGGGCTGCTGCGCCCCGACGAGGTCGAGGACGCGACCGAGATCGAGCTGCCGCTGCACGAGGACTACGACACCGTCGCCGGGCTGGTCATGCGCGAGCTCGGCAAGATCCCCACCCCGGGCGACCGGGTGGAGGTGGCGGTCCCGGACCGCTCCGACCCGCACGAGCCGCGCGAGCGGCTGGTCATGCTCACCGTCGAGCGGATGGACGGCCTGCGCATCGACCGGCTCGACCTGCGCCTGGTGGCGACGACGACCGGGGAGCCGTCATGAACGGCGACCTGTTCGGCGTGCTGCTCGCCGTCGTGCTGCTGGCGCTCAACGCGTTCTTCGTCGGCGCCGAGTTCGCGCTGCTGTCCGCCCGGCGCAGCCAGATCGAGCCGCTCGCGCAGGGCGGCTCGCGCGCGGCCCGCACCACGCTGTCGGCGATGGAGAACGTGTCGCTGGTGATGGCCGGCGCCCAGCTCGGCATCACGGTGTGCTCGCTCGGCCTCGGCGCGATCGGCGAACCGGCGGTCGCACACCTGCTCGAGCCGCTGTTCCACCAGGCGCACCTGCCCGACAACCTGCTGCACCCGGTGTCGTTCGTGGTGGCGATGTCGATCGTGGTCTACCTCCACGTGGTGCTCGGCGAGATGGTGCCGAAGAACATCGCGCTGGCCGGGCCCGACCGCGCCGCGCTGGTCCTCAGCCCGCCGATGCTGGCCGTGGTGACCGTGCTGCGCCCGGTGATCGCCGGCATGAACCTCGCCGCCAACGGCGTGCTGCGGCTGCTGCGGATCGAGCCGAAGGACGAGGTCAGCTCGAGCTTCACCCGCGAGGAGGTCGCGGCGCTCGTGGAGGAGTCGCGCGGCGAGGGCATGATCGAGGCCGAGGAGTACGACCGGCTCGCCGGCGCCCTCGGCTTCATCGAGAAGTCGGTCGGCTCGATCCTCATGCCGTCCAGCACCCTCGCCACCGTGTCGCAGGGCTCGACCGTCGCCGACGTCGAGCAGATCTGCGCCGCCACCGGCTTCAGCCGCTTCCCGGTCGCCGCACCGGACGGCGAGCTGCTGGGCTACCTCCACATCAAGGACGTCCTGGAGTCCGACGACGACAAGCGCTCGCGGGTCGTCGAGGACAAGTGGGTGCGGCCGTTCGCGTCGGTCCACCCGGACGACCTGCTGCACGACGCCCTGGAGAGCCTGCAGGTCAAGGGCGCCCACATGGCGCGCGTGGTCGAGCGCGACGGACGGGTCGTCGGACTGGTCACCCTCGAGGACGTCCTCGAGGAGCTGGTCGGCGAGATCCGTGACGCGGCGCACCACGACGTGTCCGGCGCCGACGTCGGATGAGGGCTGGATAGGGTCGGGGCGTGTCCGAGGAGGAAGCGACCCGCGTCTGGACCGTGCCGAACATCATCAGTCTGGTGCGGCTCGCCGGCGTGCCCCTGTTCCTGTGGCTGGTGCTCGGGCCCGAGCAGGACGCCGTCGCCCTCGCCGTGCTGATGGTCGCCGGCTTCACCGACTTCCTCGACGGGTGGCTGGCGCGCAAGCTCGGGCAGTTCTCCAAGCTCGGCGAGATCCTCGACCCGGTCGCGGACCGGCTCTACATCCTCGCCGTGGTCATCGGGCTGTTCCTGCGCGACATCATCCCGTGGTGGGTGGCGGTGGCCCTGCCGCTGCGCGACCTGTGCCTGTGGGGACTCGTCCCGATCCTGCGCACCCGCGGCTTCTCCGCCCTCCCGGTCCACTTCCTCGGCAAGGCCGCCACCTTCAACCTGCTCTACGCCTTCCCGCTGCTGCTCCTCGGCGAGGGCACCGGCGTGGTCGCCACCCTCGCCCGCAACTTCGGGTGGGCGTTCGCGTGGTGGGGGATCGGTCTCTACTGGTGGGCCGGCGTGCTCTACGCCTGGCAGGTCCGGACGCTGGTGCGCGACACACCGCGTCGTACGTCGCCCGCGACCGACCATGGCTGAGCAGCCCGCGCGGGGGCCGGCTGCTCCGCTCCCGCCGCATGTGACGACGCCGCTGCTCACGCTGATCACGGCGCGGTCGATGGACGAGGACTACGCCCACGTCGCCCAGCAGCGCGCGGCGAGCGGGGCCGCGCCCGCGCCGCGCACGCGCCCGCACGTCGCCAGCCTGCTGGCCGTCGCGGCGCTCGGCGTGATGGCGTCCGTCGTCGCGGCGCAGACCGACCGGCAGGCGGAGGTCGACGAGCTCAGCCGGGCCGCGCTGACCCAGCAGATCGACTCCCGCCGCGACGAGCTGCGCGGCCTGCAGGCGCAGGTGGCGGACCTGACCGCCGGCAACCAGGCGATCGTGGCCCGCAGCACCACCGTGCAGGGCCAGCTCGACGACCTCGACACGCGGGTGCGCCGCGCCGAGCTGGTCACCGGCTTCGCAGCCGTCCACGGACCGGGCGTCCGGATCACGGTCGACAACCGTCCGGGCATCGACGTCAACAGCGAGATCCGGGACGAGGACCTCGCGGTGCTGGTCGACGGGCTGTGGGAGGCCGGCGCCGAGGCGATCGCGATCAACGACCAGCGGATCAACGCCCTCGGCGGCATCCGCAACACCAGCCGGGCGATCCACGTCAACGGGCGACCGGTCAACGCGCCCTACGTCGTGTCCGCGATCGGCGACCCGCGCACCCTGCAGGCCCGACTGCTCCAGACCAGCGAGGGACAGGAGTGGTTCGCGCTCGTCAGCGGCTTGGGATTCCTCTACACGCCTGAGAATGTGGACGACATGCGCCTGCCGGCTGCGCCGTCGCGCGACCTGCGTGGTGTGATCGAGCTCGACGCCGATCCCGACGGCCAAGGTGGAGGGGAGGGGAGCGCGCCGTGATTGCCGCTCTCGGTCTGCTGTTCGGCATCGTGGCGGGGCTGGTGTTCGCCCCGGACGTGCCGCTCGGTCTGCAGCCCTACCTGCCGATCGCGGTCGTGGCCGCCCTCGACGCGGTCTTCGGCGGCCTGCGCGCGTACCTCGACGGCATCTTCGACGACAAGGTCTTCGTCGTCTCCTTCGTCAGCAACGTCGTGATCGCCGCCGCGATCGTCTACCTCGGAGACCAGCTCGGCGTCGGTGCGCAGCTGTCGACGGGCGTGATCGTCGTGCTCGGCATCCGGATCTTCTCCAACGTGGCCGCGATCCGGAGGCACGTCTTCCATGCCTGACCAGCCCGACCAGCCCGACCAGCCCGACCGGCCCGACCAGCCCGACCGGCCCGACACGAGGGACGTGGAGCCGGGGCGCGACCGGCTCCGCGGCGCGTTCACGCGACCCTCGCGGCGTCAGGCGGTGGTCGGGGTGCTGCTGGCCGTCCTCGGCTTCACCTTCGTCGTGCAGGTGCGCGACACCAAGGCCAACGACACCTACGCCGGCCTGCGCGAGAGCGAGCTGATCCAGGTCCTCGACGGCCTCACCGGCACCGCCGAGCGGGCCCGGCGCGAGGTCGACCGGCTGGAGTCGCGCCGCGACGAGCTGCTCGACGAGAACCAGGCCCGGGCCGCGGCGCTCGACGAGGCCGAGCAGCGGGTCCGCACGCTGAACATCATCGCCGGCCTGGTGCCGGTCTCCGGCGAGGGGCTGCGGATCACCATCACCGAGACGACCAGCCGGGTCAGCGTCGGCTCGCTGCTCGACACCGTGCAGGAGCTGCGGACCGCCGGCGCGGAGGCGATGGAGTTCAACGACGAGATCCGCCTCGGTGCGGACAGCTCGTTCCAGAACGCGGTGGGCGGCATCGAGCTCGACGACCAGCTGCTCGAGCCGCCGTACGTCCTCGACGTGATCGGCGACCCGCACGTCCTGCGGACCGCGCTGACCTTCTCCACCGGCCCGGTCGAGACGCTCGAGACCCTCGACGGCGCCGAGGTGACGATCGAGGAGCCCGAGCAGGTGGAGGTCACCAGCGTCCGCGAGGCGACGCGACCCGCCTATGCGGAGCTGGGCACCGGCCAGTAGCCTGCCGCCGGAGCGCCCTGGCGGCAGAACGGGTCTGCCGCGTCCCGACCTCGCGAGGAGAGCCGACGTGTATCCGGAGAACCTGAAGTACACCAGCGAGCACGAGTGGGTCCGCACGCCCGGCGACGCGGAGGGCTCGGTGCGCGTCGGCATCACCGACTTCGCCCAGGACGCCCTCGGTGACATCGTCTACGTGTCGCTGCCGCAGGTCGGCGACTCCGTCACCGCGGGGGAGACCTGTGGCGAGCTGGAGTCGACCAAGTCGGTCAGCGACATCTACGCACCGGTCACCGGCGAGGTGGTCGCCACCAACCCGGCGCTCGACACGACGCCCGAGCTCGTCAACAGCGACCCCTACGAGGCGGGCTGGCTGTTCGAGGTCACGGTCGCGGACGGCTCCCAGCTCGAGGGCCTGCTCGACGCCGCCACCTACCAGTCGGGCCTCGAGGGCTGAACCGACCGCCCGTCGAGCACCCCGATGCCGGTCCGCGGCCAACCCGCGGACTGGTAGGTTCGGGGCAACCGTCAACCTCAACCCTCGGCTGAGGGTTGGGCGTCGATCGATCCGCCGAGGAGACATCCATGCCGTTCTGCACCGCGTGTGGCAAGCAGAACCCCGACGATGCCCGCTTCTGCGCCCAGTGCGGCACGAAGCTGCTCGCGGGGGAGGACACCGGGGCCACCCCCGTCGAGACCACTGCGACCATCACGTTCGGCGCGCCGGACCAGCGCGAGTCCTCGGACCGCCAGCTGAGCCCCGTCGACGCCGCCGCGGTCGACGCGCTGCCCGAGGGGCACGCGCTCCTGGTCGTGCAGCGCGGCCCGAGCGCCGGCAGCCGGTTCCTCCTCGACACCGACGTGGTCGGGGCCGGGCGCCACCCCGACAGCGAGATCTTCCTCGACGACGTGACCGTCTCGCGCCGGCACGCCGAGTTCCGTCGCTCCGGCACGGGCTACACCGTCGGCGACGTCGGCAGCCTCAACGGCACCTACGTCAACCGCGACCGGATCGACTCCGTCGAGCTCAACGACGGCGACGAGGTGCAGATCGGCAAGTACCGCCTGGTGTTCTTCTCCTCGCACCCGGACAGCTGATCCGGTGGGTGCCTCGCCGTCCGCGGGACCCCACCGCGGCGCCCGGTTCAACATCGGTCAGGTGCTCGACCAGCTGCGCCCCGACTTCCCCGGGGTGACCATCCCCAAGATCCGCTTCCTCGAGGACAAGGGACTGGTCAAGCCGGAGCGCACCCCCGCCGGCTACCGCAAGTTCTCCGGCGACGACGTCGCCCGGCTGCGCTACATCCTGCTGATGCAGCGCGACCACTACCTCCCGCTCAAGGTGATCGGCGACCACCTCGACGCGATCGACCGCGGCCTGGAGCCGCCACCGATCGAGTCCGTCGTGCCGACCGTGCCGAAGGTGGCGCTGAGCGCCGACGGGCTGCCCAGCCCCGAGTCGTTCCGGCGCACGAGCGACCTGCGCCTCTCGCGCCGCGAGCTGCTCAAGGTCGCGGACATCTCCGAGGAGCTCCTCGTCCAGCTCGAGCAGTTCGGCCTGGTGCGCGCCCTCACCGGCACCGGACACTTCGACAGCGACGCCCTGGTGGTCGCCCAGACCGCCCGGGAGCTGGCCGACTACGGCTTCGAGCCGCGCCACCTGCGCGCCTTCAAGACCGCGGCCGACCGGGAGGTGGGGCTGGTCCAGCAGGTGGTGGCACCGCTCGCACGCGGTCGCGACGCCTCCGCCCGCGGGCGCGCCGAGGACGCCACCTCCGAGATCGCCGCGCTGTCGGTGCGGCTGCACGCGACGCTCGTGAAGGTCGGCCTCGACCGCGGCTGATCCCGCCCCCGGCGGTTGCGAGCACCTGAGTAGGGTGGTGGCCATGCGGGAGATGGACGTCGTCGGAGTCCGGGTCGAGATGCCCTCGAACCAGCCCATCGTGCTGCTGCGCGAGGTCACTGGCGAGCGCTACCTCCCCATCTGGATCGGTGCGGTCGAGGCGACCGCCATCGCATTCGCCCAGCAGGGGGTGACGCCGCCGCGACCGCTGACGCACGACCTGATGCGCGACGTGCTCGCCGCGACGGGCCAGCGCCTCGAGGAGGTGCGGATCGTCGACATGCAGGACAGCATCTTCTACGCCCAGCTCGTCTTCGAGGGCGGCGCGGAGGTCGGTGCCCGGCCGTCGGACTCGATCGCCCTCGCACTGCGCACCGGGACCCGGATCGTGTGTGCGGAGTCGGTGCTCGACGAGGCCGGCCTCGCCGTCCCGGTGGAGCAGGAGGACGAGGTCGAGCGGTTCCGCGAGTTCCTCGACCACGTCTCGCCGGACGACTTCGAGGCGCCCTGACCCTCGGCGCTCAGGCCTCACCCTAAACCTGAGGTTGAGGGTTGCGACACGCCGCCCCGTGGATGGACAACCCCCGGGTCCGGGCTTACGGTGAACTGTCTTCGTTGTAACTCCACCGTTGTGGTGCCCTCCGGGCCGATCGGCGGATCCTTCCCCCAGGAGTTGCTGCAGAGCGAAGGATCAGACCTGGAGGGTCGCGTGGGTAGCAACGAGAACGAGCAGGGCGCGGACGTCGCCGCCATGAAGGCCGCGGCCGAGGCCGCCGACCTGGCCCAGGAGCAGGGACTCCTCTTCGACGACGACGTGTCGCCGCTGCCGAGCGACACCGGCTACCGCGGCCCGACGGCCTGCAACGCGGCCGGCATCACCTACCGCCAGCTCGACTACTGGGCCCGCACCGGCCTCGTCGAGCCGAGCGTCCGCGGCGCGGCCGGCTCCGGCTCGCAGCGGCTCTACTCCTTCCGCGACATCCTCATCCTCAAGGTCGTCAAGCGGCTCCTCGACGCGGGCATTTCGCTGCAGCAGATCCGCACCGCGACCGCCCACCTGCGTGAGCGCGGCACCGACGACCTCACCCGCGTCACCTTGATGAGCGACGGCGCCTCGGTCTACGAGTGCACCAGCAACGACGAGGTCATCGACCTGCTCCAGGGCGGGCAGGGCGTCTTCGGCATCGCGATCGGCGGCGTCTGGCGCGAGATCGAGGGCACCCTCGCCGAGCTCCCCAGCGAGCGCGCCGCGGAGGACCCCTCCACCTCGGTCGCGGGCGACGAGCTGGCCGCGCGCCGCGCCGCACGGCAGACCGGCTGACCCCAGCCGCTGCACGATCCTCTCGACGAGGGCCATCCGGACTCCGGGTGGCCCTCGTCGATTTCCGGCGCCGCCGGTTAGAGTGGGGGCGCTGACATCCCGTGCGGGAGAGTCACCGCGGTCCGCACCCAGGGCCGTACGTGCGCCGAAGGGGCAATTCCTCCCCGGAACCTCTCAGGCACCCGGACCGCACGGGCTGGCACTCTGGAGGCCACCGGGCCGACAGAGGGGGAGGCCACCTCCGTGACCTCAGGGAGCCCCACGTGCCGGACGCCAGCCCCGCCCCGACCACCGCCGAGACGGGCGAGTTCGTCGCCCGCCACATCGGCCCCGACGACGCCGCGGTGGCCCACATGCTCCGCGCCGTCGGGCACGAGTCGCTGGAGTCGCTGATGAGCGCCGCGGTGCCGGGCGGGATCCGCACCGCCGCCGCGCTCGACCTGCCCGAGCCCCTCGACGAGGAGGCGACGGCACGCGCGCTGCGCACGCTCGCCTCGCAGAACCGGCCGGCCGAGGCGATGATCGGCCTGGGCTACCACGCCACGATCACGCCGCCGGTGATCCGGCGCAACGTGCTCGAGGACCCGTCCTGGTACACCGCCTACACGCCCTACCAGCCGGAGATCTCCCAGGGCCGGCTCGAGGCGCTGCTCAACTTCCAGACGGTCGTCGCCGACCTGACCGGCCTGCCGACCGCCAACGCGTCGCTGCTCGACGAGGGCACCGCTGCGGCCGAGGCGATGACGCTGGTGCGCCGTGCCCAGCGCGGCGCCACGGGAGCGTTCGTCGTCGACGCGGACGCGCTGCCGCAGACGATCGACGTGGTGCGCACCCGCGCGGCCGGCATGGGCATCGAGGTGGTCGTGGCCGACCTGGCCGACGGCCTGCCCGAGGGTGACGTCTGCGGCGTGCTGGTGCAGTACCCCGGCGCCTCCGGCGAGGTCCGCGACCCGCGACCGGTCATCGACGCGGTCCACGAGCGCGGCGGGCTCGCGGTCGTCGCGGCCGACATCCTCGCCCTCGCGCTGCTCGAGGCGCCCGGCACCTTCGGCGCCGACGTCGTGGTCGGCTCGTCGCAGCGCTTCGGCGTCCCGCTGTTCTACGGCGGCCCGCACGCCGGGTTCATGTCCGTGTCCGCCGGCCTCGAGCGCCACCTCCCCGGCCGGCTGGTCGGCGTGTCCGTCGACGCCGAGGGCCGCCCCGCGTACCGGCTCGCGCTGCAGACCCGCGAGCAGCACATCCGGCGCGACAAGGCGACGTCGAACATCTGCACCGCCCAGGTGCTGCTGGCCGTGGTCGCCTCGATGTACGCCGTCTACCACGGCCCCGAGGGCATCCGCCGGATCGCGCGGCGCACCCACGACCACGCCTCGGCGATCGCCGCCGCGCTGCGGGCCGGGGGAGTGGAGGTCGTCAACGACACCTGGTTCGACACCCTGACCATCTCGGTGCCGGGTCGCGCGGGCGAGGTCGTGTCGGCCGCGCGGGCCGTCGGCCTGCACCTGCGCCTGGTCGACGAGGACCACGTCGGCGTCTCGACGTCCGAGCGCACCTCGCCGGCCACGGTCGCGTCGGTGCTGCGCTCCTTCGGCGTCGCCGCGGTCGAGGAGTCGGAGAGCGGCCTGCCCGCCGACCTGGCCCGCACGACCGACTTCCTCACCCACGAGGTCTTCCGCTCCCACCACAGCGAGACCCAGATGCTGCGCTACCTCGCGCGGCTCTCGAACCGTGACTACGCCCTCGACCGCGGCATGATCCCGCTGGGGTCGTGCACGATGAAGCTCAACGCCACCACCGAGATGGAGCCGGTGAGCCTGCCCGGGTTCGCCGACCTGCACCCGTTCGCCCCCGCGCAGGACGCCACCGGCTACCGCGAGCTCGTCGACGACGTCGAGCGCTGGCTCGCCGAGGTCACCGGCTACGACCGCGTCTCGGTGCAGCCCAACGCCGGCTCCCAGGGCGAGCTGGCCGGCCTGCTCGCGATCCGCGGCTACCACCGCGCCAACGGCGACACCGGCCGCGACGTGTGCCTCATCCCGTCGTCCGCCCACGGCACCAACGCGGCCTCGGCCGTGATGGCCGGCATGAAGGTGGTCGTGGTCAAGGCCTCCGACGACGGGTCCGTCGACCTCGACGACCTGCTGGCCAAGTGCGAGCAGCACGCCGACACCCTCGCCGCGATCATGGTGACCTACCCGTCGACGCACGGCGCCTACGAGGACACCATCACCGACCTGTGCAAGATCGTCCACGACCACGGCGGGCAGGTCTACGTCGACGGCGCGAACCTCAACGCGCTGCTCGGCCACGCGCGTCCCGGCGAGTTCGGCGGCGACGTGTCGCACCTCAACCTGCACAAGACCTTCTGCATCCCGCACGGTGGCGGCGGTCCGGGCGTCGGCCCGGTCGCGGTCCGCGCCCACCTCGCGCCCCACCTGCCGTCCCACGACGCGCACCCGGAGGCCGAGAAGCGCACCGGGATCGGCGCGATCAGCGCGGCGCCCTACGGCTCGGCCGGGATCCTGCCGATCACCTGGGCCTACATCCGGATGATGGGCGCCGAGGGCCTGACCCGGGCGACCGCGGTCGCGGTGCTCTCGGCCAACTACGTCGCCCACCGCCTCCAGGAGCACTTCCCCGTGCTCTACCGCGGGCACGGCGACCTCGTCGCCCACGAGTGCATCCTCGACCTGCGCGCGATCACCAAGGCCAGCGGCGTGACGGTGGACGACGTGGCCAAGCGGCTCGTCGACCACGGGTTCCACGCGCCCACCATGTCGTTCCCGGTCGCGGGGACGCTCATGGTCGAGCCCACCGAGTCCGAGGACCTCGCCGAGATCGACCGGTTCTGCGACGCGATGATCGCCATCCGCGAGGAGATCGCGCGCGTCGAGGCGGGGGAGTGGACGCCCGAGGACTCGCCGCTGCGGCACGCGCCGCACACCGCGCGCGCCCTCGTCGGTGAGTGGGACCGCCCGTACTCCCGCGAGGTCGCGGTCTTCCCGCGCGGCATCGACCCCGACAAGTACTGGCCGCCGGTCGCACGCATCGACCAGGCCTACGGCGACCGCAACCTGGTCTGCTCGTGCCCGTCTCCGGAGGCGTTCGCGGAGGACTGAGCCGCGGAGGCCGGTCAGGCCCTAGGGTCGAGCGGGTGAGTGATCAACGGCAGCGACTGCTCGACGTCGCGCAGGCCGAGGGCCGGCTGACGTCGGTCGTCGGCGCCGTCCTCGACCGCTACGGCGCGGTCTGGGCCGGGGGAGCAGGGCGCGCCCCCGGCCTGGACGGGCAGTACCGGATCGGGTCGATCACCAAGACCATGACGGCCGTGCTGGTGCTCCAGGCGCGCGACGAGGGCCGGCTCGCCCTCGACGACCGCCTCGCCGACCACCTGGGCGACGTCGGCTACGGCGAGGTCACCCTCCGCGACGCGCTGGCCCACACGTCCGGGATGCAGAGCGAGCCCCGCGGGTCGTGGTGGGAACGCACCCGCGGCGGCGACTTCGGCTCGCTGACCGCGGCCAACGACGGCTCGGGGCGCGTCGCCGCACCGGGGGCGTGGTTCCACTACTCCAACCTCGGCTACGGGCTCCTCGGCGAGGTCGTGGCCCGCAGGTTCGGTGCGCCGTGGCGCGACCTGGTGTCGCAGCGGCTGCTGCGACCGCTGGGGATGCGCGCGACGTCGTACCTCCCGCGGCCCGGTGCGCAGGCCGGGTGGAGCGTGGACCACTTCACCGGGATCCGCGTCCACGAGCCGCTCGCCGACACCGGTGCGATGGCGCCGGCGGGCCAGCTGTGGTCGACGCTCGCCGACCTCGTCACGTGGGGCCAGGTGCTCGGCGGGGCCCGGCCCGACGTCCTCGCGCCGGCCAGCCTCGCGGAGATGCAGCAGCCGGTCTCGCCCGACTACGGGCTCGGCCTGATGCTCGGCGTCCACCCGGGCGGCCGGCTGGTCGGCCACAACGGCTCGATGCCCGGCTTCCTGGCCGCGCTGCACGTCGACCCGGACAGCGGGATCGGTGCGGTGGTGCTGGCCAACGCCACGACCGGGATCAACCCGCGTGACCTCGCGGTCGCCCTCATCGAGGGCGATCCCGACGCCGACGACGCCCGGCCCGAGCCGTGGCGGCCCACCGTGGCCCTGCCGCCCGAGGTGGAGGGGGTGCCGGGGCTGTGGTTCTGGGGCAACTCCGCGCAGGACGTGCGCTGGCACAACGACTGCCTCGAGCTGCGGTCGATGGCCCGCGGTGGCGTGGTCACCGACCGCTTCGAGCTGCGCGACGGCACGCTCGTCGGGGTGTTGGGATACCACCGCGGCGAGCGCCTCGAGGTCGTCCGCCGTCCGGACGGGTCGGTGCGCAACCTGGAGTGCGCGACGTTCGTCTACACCCGCACGCCCTACGACCCCGAGGTCGGTGGTGTGGGCTAGGGTGCCGAGCGCACACACGATCTCGGGGGAGAACACCACATGGCTGCCACACCCGCGCGCGTCCGCGCGCTCGTCCTCGCCGCCCTCACCGGCCTCGTCGCGACCCTGCTGGTGACCGCCGGCCCGGCCTCGGCGGCGCGTCACCGCGACGGCCTGAGCGGCTACGCCTTCGACGCCCGCTGCGCGCCGACGCAGGAGCAGATGGACGCCTGGCTCACCGCCTCGCCTTTCTGGGGCGCGGGGATCTACATCGGCGGCTCGAGCATGTCGTGCCGGACCACGACCACGGACCCGGGCCAGCCGCACCTCGACGCCACCTGGGTCGCGCGCCAGCGCTCGGCCGGGTGGCGGCTGCTGCCGATCTGGGTCGGCCCGCAGGCGTCCTGCGCCAGCGGCTACGCCGACCTGATCGACGCGACCCCGACCGGCGACTACGCCGCGGCCGACGCCCGCGGTCGCGCCGAGGCGGCGGCCGCGGTCAGCCGGGCGCGCGAGCTCGGCCTGCCGCGCCGCAGCACCCTCTGGTACGACCTCGAGGGCGGCTTCGACGTCGCCTCGGACGACTGCCGCCGCTCGGCGCTGCGCTTCCTCAGCGGCTGGACCCGCGCGCTCCACGACCTCGGCTACCGCTCCGGCGTCTACTCCAGCATCTCCGCCGGCATCCACGCCCTCGACAACGCCGACAACCTGTCGCCCGGCTCGTACGCGATGCCCGACCAGGTCTGGTACGCCTGGTACAACGGCCGCGCCGACACCGACGTCGACCCCCAGTGGGTGCGCGGGTCGAGCTGGGAGGGCGAGCGCGTCCACCAGTACGAGGCGCAGACGACCGCGACCTACGGCGGCGTGCCGCTGACGATCGACCGCAACTACCTCGAGCTCGACGGCGGCTCGCGGGCGCCGAAAAACCTCCGCGCCTGCGGCGGCACCCGCGTCGACCTCCCGCGCTACCCGCGCCTGCGCAGCGGCAGCCGCGGGGCCAGGGTCGAGGCGCTGCAGTGCGTGCTGCGCACCCAGGCCCGCTACCGCGGACGCCTCGACGGCGTCTACGACCGCGACGTCGTCAAGGCGGTGCGGTCCTTCCAGCGTCGCGCCGACCTGCGCGAGACCGGGCGGGTCGACGCCCGCACCTGGCAGGCGCTGTTCTCCAAGGGCCGCACGCCGCTGCTCAAGGTGGGCTCCGCGGGCCGCGACGTGCTTCGCGTGGAGCGCGCGCTGCGCGGCGGCGGGCTGGGGTCGGTGAAGGTCACCGGCGTGCTCACCGACCGCACCTCCCGCGGGATCGCGCGCTTCCAGAAGAGGGTCGGGCTGGCGCCCACCGGCGTCGTCGACGACGCCACGTGGCAGGCGCTCCAGACCGGTCTGCGATAGGTCCGGAAGCCCTGACCCGAGGGGCCACCGGGCGCTAGTGTGACGGCCGGGCGGGACCGCCCGGCATCGACGGTGGAGGGAACGGACATGGGACTCATCCAGGCTGTGAGCGGTGCGATCGGCGGCACGCTCGCCGACCAGTGGCTCGACTTCTTCGGCGTGCCCGACGGCCTGTCGCCGACGGCCGCGCTGGTCCCGGCCGTCCGCAAGGACCAGAACGCCGGACGCGGCGCCAACGCGGGCGCGTCGGACGGCGTCATCACCAACGGCTCGAAGATCGTGGTGCCCGAGGGCTACGGCCTGGTGCTGATGGAGGACGGCGCCTTCACCGGCTTCGCCGCCCAGCCCGGCGGCTACGTCTGGAACTCCGACGAGGCGGCCTCGCAGTCGGTCTTCTCCGGCGGGGGCCTGGTCGACTCGATCATCAAGCAGAGCTGGGAGCGCTTCAAGTTCGGCGGCCGCCCCGGCTCGCAGCAGAACGCGATCTTCGTCTCCCTCAAGGAGCTGCCCAACAACAAGTTCGGCACCCAGTCGGAGATCTACTGGGACGACGCGTTCCTCAACACCCAGGTCGGCGCGATCACCCGCGGCACGTACACGCTGCGCATCACCGACCCGCTCACCTTCATCCGCAACTTCGTCTCCGCCAACGTGATCAGCGGTCGGGCCGTCTTCGACTTCACCGACATCGACAACCCGGCCGGTGAGCAGCTGTTCAACGAGGTCGTCGGCTCGCTGGCGCCGGCGTTCTCGATGTACACCAACGACCCCGCCAAGGGGAACCGGATCGCCCGGCTCCAGCAGGACTCGATCGGCTTCGCCCAGTCGCTGTCGGCGGCGGTGGAGCAGAACTACCAGTGGCGCACCGACCGCGGCCTGGAGATCGTCAAGACCGCGATCATCTCGATCGAGTACGACGCCACGACCCGCGAGCTGCTGAAGAACGTCCAGCGGGCCGACGCCCTGTCGGGCCAGCGCGGCAACTCCAACCTCCAGGCCTCCGTCGCGGCCGGCTTCGAGAACGCCGGCGAGAACGCCGGACCGGGCGGGCTGATCGGCATGGGCATGGCGGCCGGCGGGGCGGGCCTCGGCGGCCTCCAGCAGCCGGTGCAGCAGGCGCCGGCCGCTCCCGCGGCACCGGCTGCCCCCGCCGCGCCCGCGGCCCCGGCCGCCGAGGACCCGATGGCGGTCCTCAAGCGCGCCAAGGACATGCTCGACGCCGGGCTGATCACCCAGGAGGACTACGACGCGGCGAAGGCGAAGGCGCTCGGTCTCTGACATGGCCCAGGACGACCAGCACACCGACGCGCCCGCGGCCGAGCCCCGCAAGCCCGTCTTCGACGGCCCGCCCCTCTCGCTGGAGGAGGAGCTCGCCGCCGCGCGGGCCGAGCCCGAGCCGGGACCCACCATCGAGACCGTCAACGAGTCGCTCGCCGACGGCGTCAACCGCTGCCCCAAGTGCGGCTCGACCGACGTCCAGCTGCGGGCGTCGAGCGGGATGCTCGTCTGCCTCTTCTGCCGCCACCAGTGGCAGGAGGAGCGGGTCGAGGAGGAGCTCGGGCTCGGCGTCGGCATCGACGAGCTCGAGGGCACCGTCGTCGCCAGCGGCGCCGGCGAGATCGACGAGGGCGCGGACGACATCGTGACCCTCACCTGCGGTGGATGCGGCGCGGAGGTCGTGGTCGACACCGCGCACGCGATGAACGCGCGATGCCACTGGTGCCGCCACACCCTCAACGTCAACAAGCGCACGCCCAACGGCGCGGTCCCCGACGCGGTGCTGCCCTTCAAGCTCACCCGCGACGAGGCGGTCGAGAAGATCCGCGAGTTCGCCGGCAAGCGCCGGCTCTTCGCCCACCCGCGCTTCCGCAAGGAGTTCGTCCCGGAGAACGTCCTCGGCGTCTACCTGCCCTACCTGGTCGTCGACGCGCGCGCCGAGGCGTCGTACTCCGGCGTGGGGGAGGTGCAGACCCGGCGCTGGACGGAGAAGAGCGGCGACAACACCGTCACCTACTACGCCGCCGACGTCTACCGCGTCGACCGCTCGGTGTCCTTCACCGTCGACGACCTCACCATGGAGGGCGCGGCCGACCGCGCGCAGTTCGACTCCAGCACGACCAACAACATCGTCAACACGATCCTGCCGTTCGACACGAAGAACGCCGTGCGCTGGAACGCCAGCTATCTCGTCGGGTTCACCAGCGAGAAGCGCGACCTCGACGTCGGGGACCTCTCGCCCAAGCTCGAGGACCAGCTGCTGTCGATCGGACGCTCCCAGGTGCACGGCTCCCTCGACCGGTTCGACCGCGGCGTGCGGTGGGAGGGCGAGCAGGTCGACGTCGGCGGCTCGCGCTGGGTGTCGATGTACCTGCCGGTGTGGATCTACTCCTACTACCAGGAGAACACCAAGATGCTCCACTACATCGCCGTCAACGCCCGCACCGGCGAGACGATGGGCAGCGTGCCGGTCTCGCAGTGGCGGCTGATCGCGGCCGCCCTCACCGTCGGCACCTTCCTCGAGGGCATCGCCGGCGCGATCCTGGTGGGCACGGCATGAGCGCGCTGCTCGACCTCCAGGTGACGGTCCTCGCGAGCGGTGACGGCGCGCCGCTGTGGATCCTCGCGGCCGGACCGGCCGGCGCCCTCGGCACGTACTGGGCGATCTACCGCTACTACCGCAACAACGACAAGTCGCACGCCTACGAGCGCGACACCCTCATCGACGCGAAGCCGGTGCAGGGGCACGAGGAGAAGGTCGACCACATCTCCCGGACCCGCGACTCCGACATCGACGGCGACAACTCCGCGAAGTACCGCGAGCGGGTCCGCCGGCTGCGCTGAGGCCTCAGACGCCCTGGGAGACGCTCGACATGTTGAAGTCCGGGATCCGCAGGGCCGGGGTGGCGGTGCGCGAGAAGTAGTCGTCGCCCCACTCCCGGCTGAAGCTCGGCACCGTCGCGCTCGCCGCGCTGAAGCGGTTGAGCAGGTCGATCGGGGACTCGTTCCAGCGGAAGTTGTTGGCGGCGCCGACGATCTCGCCGTCCTCGACGACGTAGACGCCGTCGCGGGTGAGGCCGGTCAGCAGCATGGTCTGCGGGTCGACCTCGCGGATGTACCACAGGCAGGTGAGCATCAGGCCGCGCTGCACGCCGGCGACCATGTCCTCGACGGTGCCGGCGCCGTCGCCGACCTCGAGGACCAGGTTGTCGACCATCGGCGTGACCGGCTGGCCCGTCATGCCGGCCGAGTGGCGGGTCTGGATCAGGCCGGTCAGCAGGCCGTCGCGGATCCAGTCCGTACGCCCGAGCGCGAGGCCGTTGTCGAAGACCGAGTCGGTGTTGTCGGAGGCGCCCGCGACCGCGAACGGCGTGCACTCCAGGCCGGGGTGGGCGGGGTCGGAGAACAGGCTGACGCCCGGCGCCGCGACCTTGTCGCCGATCCGGGTGCCACCGCCGCGGCGGCTGTAGACCGACTCGCCCTCGTGGGCGACGCGCGCGCCAGCGCCCCAGTAGGCGTCGATCATCAGGTCGGCGACCGACGAGGGCGGCAGGATGGTGTCGTAGCGACCGGCGGGCAGGTCGATGCGCCGCTCGGCCCACGCCAGGCGACGCGCCACGTCGGAGGCCATCGCCGCGGCGTCGACGTCGCGGAAGTCGCGGGTCGCGCCGCCGACCCACGCGCTGCGGGTCAGGGAGGTGTCCTTGGCGGTGCAGGCGTAGTGGCCGGTCGGCTGGGCGTGGCGCAGGCGTACGCCCCGCGAGGTCCCGAGGTAGGTGGTCGTCACGTCGTGGTTGACGAAGCCGTAGAGCAGGCGCTGCTCGGCGCCCGCCTGGCCGAACGCCTCGCCGAGCGCGGGGGCGAACGCGTCGTAGACGCCGATGTCGGTGGTCTCGGGCTCGAGGTCCCAGTCGGGCGAGGTCACGGCCGCGACGAGGTCGGCGGCGTCCTCCGCGGGGGAGCCGGCGCGGGCGGCCGCGTCCGCGGCCTCGACGAGACCGGTGACCTGCTCGCGCGTCGACGCGCTGCCCGACACCGAGCCGGTGGCGATGCCACCGCTCACCGCGGCGAAGCTCACCACGGTCACCGAGACCTCGGTCATCACGCCGTTGGTGGTGAGCGTGTTGTTGGCCCAGCGCAGGTTGGCGCTGGTGACGTCGCGGACGATCGCGACGCAGTCGTCGGCCGTCGAGGTGGCGAGCGCGTGCTCGACGAGCTGCTGGGGTGAGGTCGTCATCAGTGGCCTGCCTCGTCGATGGTGTTGAGGATGTTCACGCCGCGGAACAGCGCCGACGGGCAGCCGTGGCTGACCGCCGCGACCTGGCCCGGCTGGGCCTTGCCGCAGTTGAAGGCGCCGCCGAGCACCCAGGTGTCGGGACCGCCGACGGCCTCCATCGACCCCCAGAAGTCGGTCGTGGTGGCCTGGTAGGCGACGTCGCGGAGCATCCCGTCGAGCCGGCCGTCGGTGATCTTGTAGAACCGCTGGCCGGTGAACTGGAAGTTGAACCGCTGCATGTCGATGGACCACGACTTGTCGCCCACGACGTAGATGCCGCGCTCGACCTTGCCGATGAGGTCGTCGGTGGACAGGTCGTCGGTGCCGGGCAGGAGCGACACGTTGGCCATCCGCTGGATCGGGATGTGGCCGGGGGAGTCGGCGTACGCGCAACCGTTGGAGCGCCCCTCGTTGAGCTCGGGCTTGAGGTGACCCATCGACCGGTCCAGCTGGTAGCCGACGAGCACGCCGTCGCGGACGATGTCCCACTCCTGGGTCTGCACGCCCTCGTCGTCGAAGCCGACGGTGGACAGCCCGTGCGGGGTGGTGCGGTCGCCGCGGACGTTCATCACCGGGGAGCCGTACTGCAGGGTCCCGAGCTTGTCGTAGGTCGCGAACGAGGTGCCGGCGTAGTTGGCCTCGTAGCCCAGCGCCCGGTCGAGCTCGGTGGCGTGGCCGATCGACTCGTGGATGGTGAGCCACAGGTTGGACGGGTCGACGACCAGGTCGTAGGACCCTGCCTCGACGCTCGGCGCGGCGAGCTTCTCGGCCAGCAGGTCGGGGACCTCGGCGATCTCGACGTCCCAGTCCCAGTGGGTGCCGTCGAGGTACTCCCAGCCACGGCCGACGGGCGGCGCGAGGGAGGCCATGGTGTCGAACAGGCCGCTCTTCTCGTCCTCGCCGCTGGCCTCGAAGCCGGGCTGCAGGCGTACGCGCTGCTGCGTCGTGCGGGTGCCGGTGAGGTCGGCGTAGTACTTGTTCTCCTGCACCTGCTGGAGGAAGGCGGTGGCGTGGGACACCGAGTCGGCCGACCGCAGCCGCTCGGTCCAGTCGACCAGCAAGGCCGCCTTCTCGCGGGTCGGCACCTCGAGCGGGTTCACGTCGTAGCCCGACACCCAGGTGACGTCGTCGTGCACCGGCTCGGGCGCGAGCTCGACGGGGGTGGTGGTCATCGCGGCGGCCACCTTCGCCACCGCCACCGCGGTCTCCGCGACGCGGCGTGCCTCGGCGTCGGTGAGCACCACGCCGGACGCGAAGCCCCACGCCCCGTGGTGGACCACGCGGACCGCGAACCCGAGGTCCTCGGCGTCGCTGGCGGTCTGCAGCACGCCGTCGCGGGCGCCGAGGTACTGGTAGCGGTTGCGCTCGAACCGGAAGTCGGCATGGCTGGCGCCGAGCTCCTGGGCACGGGCCAGGGCCACGTCGCCGAGGCGGCGGTGCGGCAGGTCGCTGAAGGTCGGGTCGAGCCCGGGCGCACTCATGCGGACGAACCTATCGAAGGAATCCTCATCCGACGCGCAGGGACACCCGGCTGCCGTGGCGCCCGCGGTGGACGCGCAGCTGGGTCGGGATGCGGGTCTGCAGCTCGGGCACGTGGCTCACCACGCCGACGACCCGCCCGCCGTCGCGCAGCGTGTCGAGGGTGTCCATGACGTCCTCGAGGGTGTCGGCGTCGAGGCTGCCGAAGCCCTCGTCGACGAAGAGGGTGTCGAGGTCGGCCCCGCCGGCCTCCGCGGTGATCACGTCCGCGAGGCCCAGCGCGAGGGCGAGGGACACCACGAACGTCTCGCCGCCCGACAGAGTCGCGGGATCCCGGCTGTCGCCGGTCCAGTCGTCGCGGACCAGCAGGCTCAGCCCGCCGCGGGTCTCGCCGGCGCCGCGCCGGCCGGTGTGGACGAGGGAGTAGCGGCGGTCGCTCATCGTCGACAGGCGCAGGTTGGCGGCCTCGACCACCTGTCCGAGGCGGTGGGCCAGGACGTAGGCGGACAGCCGCATCTGGAGCTGGTTGTCGGCGTGCTTGCCCTCCACCGTCGCGGCCAGCCGGGCCACCACGTCGAGGTCGGCCAGCAGCGGCTGCCAGGCGGCGAGTGCGGCCTCGACGTCGTCGGCGAGCCCGGCCAGGCGGGCCGCGCGGTCCTGCAGGCGCGCCTCGCGCTGACGGGCGGCCTGCGCGTCGGCGCGAGCGCGGTGGAGCTCGCGGGCCAGGGCCTCGAGGTCGGGTGCGGGCGCGGCCGCGGCGCTGACGAGCGTCGGGTCGGCCAGCCTCGTCCGGGC
This sequence comes from Nocardioides okcheonensis, assembly GCF_020991065.1. Lineage (NCBI taxonomy): Bacteria > Bacillati > Actinomycetota > Actinomycetes > Propionibacteriales > Nocardioidaceae > Nocardioides > Nocardioides okcheonensis. Next base: position 496,103 of record NZ_CP087710.1, on the reverse strand, counting down.
CCGGTCGAGGTCGTGGGCGTGCTGCTCGACCCGCCGACGCTGGGCGGCGAGGGCCTCGGGGGCGAGCCAGGCGGCCGCCGCCTCGTCGGCGGACCCGAAGCCGTGCTGCCCGGCGGCGTCGGCGGCCGCGGCCTCGGCCCGACGGGTCGCGACCCGGGCGCGGTCGAGGTCACCGGCGGCGGCGAGCAGGCGGGTGGCGAGGTCGTCGACGCGGCGGTGGTGGGCGACCAGCGCGTCGAGGTCGGCGTGGTCCGGCAGCACGGCGCGGACCCGGTCACGCAGGTCGTCGAGGCGCGCGCCCGTCACCGCGACCTCGGTGGCGAGCCGGGCGGCCTCGGCGCCGAGCCGGTCGAGCTCGTCGGACGTCGCGGCCAGGTCGTCGTGCAGGCCGCCACCCGGCGCTCGAGGACGGGTGCCTCCGCGGCCACCGCGCGGGCGTCGGCGAGCCGGGCGCGCCGGTCGTCGCGATCCGCGGTGAGCTCGTCCCGGGTGCGGCCGGCCTCGACGGCGGCAGTGGCGCGCCGGGCCTCGAGTCCCCGCACCGTCTGCGCGTGGGCCTCGACCTCGACCTCGAGGTCGTCGACCCGGCGGCGGGCGGCGCGCTCGGCCGCCTCGTCGGGTGCGCCGGGAGCGGGTGCCGCGGGGAGGGGTGCTCGGCAGACCCACACCGGGCAGCAGCCGCCCACGGCGAGCCGGGACGCGATCTCGGCGGCCATCCCGTCGAGGCGCTGCTCGCGGATCTCGACGAGCGCCTCGCGCGCCACGAGCCGGGCGGCCGCCGCCGCCCGCTGCTCCTGCTCGGCGGCCTCGAGGTCGAGGGTGAGCTCCTCGACGCCCACCGCGGCCCGGAGCCGGACGTCGAGGGCCGCGAGCTCGTGCTCGAGCGTGGGCACGAGCGCGACGGCGTCGGTGGCGCGGGCGAGCCGGGCGCCAGGTCGTCGAGGAGCGCGGGCAGCTCGGCGGCGCGGGCGGCGAGGCCCTCGCTGCGCGTGGCGGCCGTGGCCCGCTCGCGCTCGAGGCGGGCCAGGTCGGCGGCCAGCGCGTCCGCCTCGTCCCGGAGCGGTCGTACGCGGGCGAGCTCGGTGAGCGCGCCCACGGCGGCGCGCTGGAGCTCGGCGACCTGCTGGTCGTCGGGCTCGACACCCTCGGAGGTGTCGACGACGCGCGCCAGGTCGCGGCGCAGGGTCGCGAGGCCTCGGGCAGCGCCGTCCTCGGCCGCGCGCGCGGTGAGGGCGACCTCCTGGACGGGGCGCACGGCGAGCGCCCGCTCGGCCGCCTCGATCGAGGCGACGTCGCGCTGGTGCTCGTCGGCGGCCTGGAGCAGCCCGGCGAGGTCCCGCTCGGCCGCTGCGTGCTCGGCGCGCCTGCCGGCGAGCTCGGTGCCGGCGGCCGCGGCGTCGGCGGCCACCCGCTCGGAGGCGGCGGTGGCCTCGACGACCTCCGCCTCGCTCGCGGCGCGGCCCGCGGTCGTGCGGGCGAGGGCGTGGGCCCAGTCGAGGAGCAGGTCGGGGATGTCCGGCCAGTCGTCCGGTGCGGGGTCGCCGCTGACCTCGCTGACCCGGCTGGCGAGGTCGGCCAGGGTCGCCCGGTGGTCGTCGGAGGCCCGCCGGAGCTCGACGCGCCGCTCGCGCAGCCAGCGCTCGACCTGGTCGAACCGCTCGGTGCGGAACACCTGCTGGAGGAGTGCGTGACGCTCCTCCGAGCGGGCGCGCAGGAAGGCCTGGAACCGCCCCTGGGGGAGCAGGGCGACCTGGCAGAACTGCGGGAGGGTCATCCCGACGAGGCGGGTGACGAGGTGGCCGGTCTCGTCGAGGCGGGTGCTGAGCGGGTGCCAGGCGTCGGTGCCGTCGGGGTCGCGCCGGCGCTCGGAGATCACCACGCGCGCCTGCTCGGTCGTGGTGCCGGTGCCGCGCTTCTTGGGGCGCCGCCACGCGGGGGAGCGGTCGATGCGGAACCGGCGTCCCGACAGCGTCGCCTCGAGCACGACCCGCGGGACCACGTCGTCGCCGGCGTGGTCCGAGCGCAGCCGCTTGGCGGTGGCACGGTCGCCGGGGACGTCGCCGTAGAGGGCGAAGCACACGGCGTCGAGGACGCTCGACTTGCCGGCGCCGGTCGGGCCGCTCAGCAGGAACAGGCCGGCGTCGGACAGCGCGTCGAAGTCGATGCGGGCCGGATCGGCGAACGGCCCGAAACCGGTCACCTCGAGGTGGTGGAGCCTCACCGCTCGGCCCCCGTCCCGACGAGGACGTCCTGGTCGGGGTCGTGGCAGCACGCGTCGACGGCCTGCTGCAGCAGCGCCGCCTCCGCCGGCGTCGCGGGGGCGCCGCGGACGTGGCTCAGGAAGTCGAGCGCGACCTCGTGGTCGTTGCGCCCGGCGGCCGGGGCGGCGGGCGCGTCGTCGCGCGCGACCGGGGTCGGGAACTGGAGGACCAGCGTGTGCGGGAAGCGGCGTCGCAGCAGCTCCATCGCCCGCGCCGGTCGGGGGACGTCGGTGACGGTGGCCTGGACCCAGTCGTCCTCCCGTGCGGTCAGCGCGGGGTCGGCCAGCAGGTCGTCGAGGCGCCCGGAGATCCGTGACAGGCGGCGCGGCACCGGCGCGTCGACCCAGTGGGCCGCAGCGAAGCCGCGCGCGTCGAGCTCGACGAGCCAGGAGCCCTTGGCCTGGTCGGCCTCGGAGAACGAGTACGCCAGGGGCGAGCCGGAGTAGCGCAGGTCGGGGGAGAGCTCGTGGGGGCCGTGGAGGTGGCCGAGCGCGGTGTAGTCGATGCCGTCGAAGAGGCTGGTGGCGACCCGGGAGACGCCGCCGACGCTGATGTCGCGCTCGGACTCGCTCGGCGTGGCGCCGGCGACGAACGCGTGGGCCAGGACCACCGAGCGGGTGCCGGTGGTGCGCGTGGCGAGGTCGCGGCGGACGCGGGTCATCGCCTCGGCGAGGGCCGCCTCGTGGCTGCGGCGCGGCAGCGACCACGGCTCGAGCAGCGCCGAGGGATCGAGGTAGGGCAGCGCGTGGAAGGCCACGTCGCCGTGCTCGTCGCCCAGCACGACGGGCGTGCCGATCCCGGCGGCGTCGGTGCGGACGAAGACCCCGGCGGCGTCCATCAGCCGGGAGCCGAAGCCGAGGCGGCGCGCGCTGTCGTGGTTGCCGCTGCTGACGACCACGGAGGCCCGCGACCCGGCGAGGCGGGCGAAGGCCTCGTCGGCCAGCTCGACGGCGTCGACGTGGGGCAGGGCGCGGTCGTAGACGTCCCCGGCGACCACGACGACGTCGACGCGCTCCGACTCGACCACCTCGAGCAGGTGGTCGACGAACGCACCCTGGTGGCCCAGGAGGCCCTCGCGGTGGAAGGACCTCCCGAGGTGCCAGTCGGAGGTGTGGAGGATGCGCACGGCACGAAAATAGGCGGCGGCACCGACAGCCCCGCGCCCCCACGCCGCGGGGGACTCCGCGGGGTGGTGCTCGCCACTCAGCAGTAGCGGACGCTGCGCCCCGGTGAGGTGAAGCCCCACAGGTCGATGCCGGCCTCGGCGGCGAGGCTCGCGGCGAGGCTGGTGGGCGCGCCGACGGCGACGATCGACCCGATGCCGCTGGCGGCGGCCTTCTGGACGAGCTCGAAGCCGACCCGCCCGCTCAGCACGAGGCAGGCCGCGGCGGCCGGCTCGCCGGCCAGCACGCGGGCACCGACGACCTTGTCGACGGCGTTGTGGCGGCCCACGTCCTCGCGGACCACCAGGAGGGTGCCGTCGGCGTCGGCGAGCCCGGCGGCGTGCACGCCGCCGGTGCGCTCGAAGAGGGCCTGCCGCTCGCGCAGCGCGTCCGGGAGGCGGCGTACGACGTCCGCGCCGGGGCGCGCGCCGTCCCAGGGCGCGGCGGACCGGGTGGTGAGCGCGTCGCTCACGCTGTCCTTGCCGCACACGCCGCAGGCCGACGAGCCCGCCGACGAGGCGACGTGGCGGTGCGGCAGGTCGGCGCCGGACGCGAGGTCGACGGTGACGACGTTGAACTCCTGGTCGGGCGCGAGGTCGGCGTCGGTGCAGTAGGCCACCCGCTCGATGCCGTCGGTCGTCGCGATCCCCTCGTGGACCAGCCACCCGGCGGCGAGCTCGAAGTCGTGCCCGGGGGTGCGCATCGTGACCCAGGCGCGCCGCGCCGGCAGCCCCCGGCCGCGCACCCGGATCTCGAGCGGCTCCTCGGTCACCAGGCGGTCCTCGCGGGCCAGCTCGCGGTCGGTCGTGTGCTCCACGACGCGGGTGCGGACCGAGGGCCCGGGACGGCGGGCGCGGGTGTCTGTCACCCCCCGACCCTAGCCCGCCGCTGGTGGTCGAGATCACCCCGTCGTCGATGCCGTCCGGGCGTGCGACAGACGTAGAATGTAAGAGCCGCGACGGAGCGGCCAACTCTTACATCTCAGTGTCACGACTCAGGGCCGGACGCCCTCGAAAGGAAAGATCTCCATGACCACGCAGCTGCACCTCGCCTTCAGCCTCGTCGACTCGCGGGCGCGCTCGGCCGAGGACCGTGCCCTCCTGCGGGACGTGGAGATCGCCCGGAGCGAGGAGCGTCGCGCGCGTCGCGCGGCCCGCCGCGCCACGCGTTGATCGGGCGCCCCTGGTCCACGCCGGGAACCCTCCCCGCGGGGTCTGGCAGGCTGGCGCCCATGAGTGACGACACCCCCGTCCAGGACGTGCGCAGCGTCGAGCTGACCCGGATCGGGCCGGCCCGCTTCAAGGCGACCAACGCCCGGGGCGGCGAGACCTTCTTCGGCACCGGGGGAGACGACCCCGACTTCACGCCCGTCGAGCTGCTGCTCGCCGCGATCGCCGGCTGCAGCGCCCTCGACGTCGAGGCGATCACGCACAAGCGGGTCTCGAGCACGACGTTCGACGTGCACGCCGAGGGCCGCAAGGTCCGCGACGCCGACGGCAACCACATGACCGGGCTGCGCGTCGCCTTCGACGTGGCCTTCCCCGAGGGCCCCGAGGGCGACGCGGCCCGGGCGCGCGTGCAGAGCGCCATCGAGATGTCGCGCGACCGGCTCTGCACGGTGTCGCGGACGGTGCAGCTCGGGACGGACGTCGTCTACGACGACCACCCCGAGCCCGACGTCAGCTGACGGTCACCTTCTCGATGGTGACCTCCTTGTTGGGGGCACCGCCACCGGCCGGGTTGGAGGCGTCGTTGCCCTCCTTTGCGATCGCGTCGATGACCTTGAGGCCGGCCTCGTCGATGGTCCCGAACGTCGTGTAGCTCGGCGGGAACTGCGAGTCGCGGAAGACCAGGAAGAACTGCGAGCCGTTGGTGTTGGCGCCAGCGTTGGCCATCGCCAGCGTGCCGGCAGGGTAGGTCTCCTTGCCGTCGAGCTCGTCGGCGAACGAGTAGCCCGGGCCGCCGGCGCTGGTGCCGGTCGGGTCGCCGCACTGCAGGATGCCGAAGCCCTCCTGGTCGCCGATGCGCGGGCAGGTGGTGTCGTCGTAGAAGCCCTGCTCGGCCAGCGACACGAACGAGTTGACGGTGCACGGCGCGTCGGCGGCGTCGAGGGTGAGGCCGATGTCGCCGAAGTTGGTGGTGATCGTCGCCGCCACCGTGCCCTCGGCGGGCGCCTCCTCGGACGGCGCGTCGACCTCACGGGCCGGCTCCTGGCCGTCGGAGGGGTAGTCGCACGTCGCGGTCTCGCCCGACGCCGCGGGGGAGTCCGAGGAGTCGGAGGAGGGCGACTCGCTGGTCGTCTCCTGCGCGGTGTCCGAGGATCCGTCGCCCTCGTTGCCGCACCCGGCCAGGACGAGGACGGACAGGCAGGCCAGCACGGCGGCAGGACGGGACAGTGAGGGTCGCTTCGACATGGCGCCGATCGTAACCAGCACCCGTCACATCTCCTCGTGGGTGTCGGGGTCGCCGCCGAAGAGCCGGCCGTCGTCCTCGGCCAGCGCGCCGATCGCGGCGACCTCGGCGTCGGTGAGCTCGAAGCCGAAGACGTCGAGGTTCTGGCGCTGGCGCGCGGGGTCGGCCGACTTCGGGATCGGCAGCGTGCCGAGCTGCACGTGCCAGCGCAGGATGACCTGACCGGGCGCCACCCCGTGCGCCTGCGCTGCGGAGGTGACGGCGTCCTCGTCGAGGGGCGCGCGCCGCTTGCCCATCGGGCTCCACGCCTCGGTGACGATGCCGAGCCGGGCGTGCACCTCGCGCATGGGCTCCTGCGGGAACCGCGGGTGCAGCTCGACCTGGTTGACCGCCGGGACCACGCCGGTGTCGTCGATGATCCGGGAGAGGTGCTCCTCGGTGAAGTTCGAGACGCCGATCGAGCGGACCAGCCCGTCGCGCTGCAGCTGCACCAGGGCCCGCCAGGCCTCGACGTACTTCCCCTGGCTCGGGTTGGGCCAGTGGATGAGGTGGAGGTCGGTGCGCTCGACGCCGAGTCGCTCGAGCGAGCCGCGCACCGAAGCGATCGCGTCGTCGTAGGCGTGGTGGCGCCCGGGGATCTTGCTCGCGACCACGACCTCGTCGCGGGGGAGGCCGGAGCGGCGCAGCGCCTCCCCGACCTCCACCTCGTTCTCGTAGTTCACCGCCGTGTCGAGCATCCGGTAGCCGGCCTCGAGGGCCCCGACCAGCGCAGCGGTGCCGTCCTCGCCGGTCAGGGGATAGGTGCCGAAGCCGATCGCGGGGAGGGTGGTGCCGTCGTTGAGCTCGTGGACTGGGGTGTGGGCCATGCGTCCAACCTAGGCGAGCGGCGTCCGGGCAGGGCGAGCAGCGCTCCCACGGCCCCGACCAGGCAGAGCACCCCGATGACGGTGCAGCCGACGGCGAGGCCGTCCATGAACGCCGTCGCGAGCGCGTCCTGCACCGCCGGGGCGCGGTCGCCGATGGCCGACGCCACCGCGACGCCGTCCTGGGCGGCCGCGAGCTGCTCGGGTGGCAGGCTGCCGGTCAGCAGCTCGGCGAGCCGGTCGGCGTACACGCTGGAGAACACGGACCCGATGACGGCGACGCCGAGGGTGCCGCCGAGCTCGCGGGTGGCGTCGTTGACCGCCGAGCCGACGCCGGCGCGCGCCGGCGGCAGCACCTGCAGGATCGACTCGGTCGCCGGCGTGCTGACCAGGCCGAGGCCGACGCCCATGAGCACCATCTGCGGCACGATCACCGTGGCGTAGTCGACGTCGACGCCGCTGCGCGAGATCCACAGGAACGAGCCGCCGAGCAGGGCCAGGCCGGTCGTCACGACCGCCCTGGTGCCGAGCCGCGGCCCGAGCAGGCCGCCGAGGACGGACGCCACGGCGATGGCGAGCGCGACCGGGATGGTGCGCGCGCCGGCGCCGAGCGGGGAGTAGTCGCGGACGAACTGGAAGTACTGCGTGATCAGGAAGATGAAGCCGAACAGGGCGAAGAAGGCGACCGTCACCGCGCCGGAGGCCGCGCTGAACCGCGGGTCCGCGAAGAGCGTGACGTCGAGCATCGGGTGCTCGGCGCGGCGCTCGAGGCGTACGAACAGCGCGACCAGCGCCAGCGCTCCGGCGAAGCCCGCGAGCGTGGCGGCGCTGGACCAGCCACGGTCCGGGCCCTCGATGATCGTGTGGGTGAGCAGGCCGAGCGCGGCGACGGACACCGCCAGGCCCGGCAGGTCGAGCCGCGGCACCGACGGGTCGCGGGACTCGGGCACGAAGGCGAGGGTCATCGCGGTCGCCACCAGCGCGACGGGGACGAGCGCCCAGAACACGGAGTGCCAGCTGAAGTGCTCGAGCAGCCAGCCGCCGCTCACCGGGCCGAGGGCGACGCCGAGGCCGGTGCTCGCGCCCCAGGCGCCGAGGGCGGCGGCGCGCTCGCGGCGGTCGGTGAAGGTGTTGGCGATGATCGACAGCGTGGTCGGGAAGATCAGGGCCGCGCACACGCCCATCGCGAAGCGCAGCGCCACGAGCTGGCCGGCGGTCGAGGCGAGGGCCGCGACGCCGGTGGCGGTCGCGAACCCCAGCAGGCCCAGCACGAGCGCCGGCCGTCGGCCGAAACGGTCGGACAGGCTCCCCATCGCGAGCACGAGGGCGGCGAACGCGAGGTTGTAGCCGTCGACGATCCACAGCAGCTCGCGGGTGCCGGCGTCGAGGGAGGTGGCGAGCTCGGGGAGCGCGACGTTCACGATCGTGGTGTCGAGGTTGATGCTCAGGGTGGCCAGGCAGACGGTGACGAGCACGAGTGGCCGGTGAACGGATCGGGACATGGGTTCCTCGCAGTGGTGTTGTCGGTGTCAACATCGATCATGAGCCGCGGGTGTTACCGCTGTCAACATCCAGTCCGGGTGGGCTAGCCTCTGCCCGTGACCACCGCGCGCTACCACCACGGCAACCTGCGAGCCGCCCTCGTCGAGGCCGGGGTGGCGGCCGTCCGGGAGTCCGGTCCGGACGGGGTCGCGCTGCGTGACCTGGCGCGTCGGGTGGGGGTCAGCCACAACGCCGCCTACCGGCACTTCGCCGACCGCGACGAGCTGATGGGGGAGATCGCGGGAGCCGGCATGGCGGCCCTCGGCGAGGAGGGGCGCGAGCGCCTGGCGGGCGTGGGGGAGACGGACCCGGTGCTGCGGGCGCGGCTGCGGCTGCGCGAGCTGGGCCGGGGCTACGTCGCCTTCGCCCGCCGCGAGCGCGGGCTGTTCCGTGTCGCCTTCGCCGACCACCCGTCGCTCGAGGGCACGCAGGCGATGGACGTCGAGGCGGAGGCGGCGTCGGGGGAGAGCCCGTTCGGCCAGCTGGTGGCGTGCCTCGACGAGATGGAGGCGGCGGGCTTCCTGGCGTCGTCGGCGCGGCCCGGCGCGGAGTACACCTGCTGGGCGGCGGTCCACGGCCTGGCCATGCTGCTGCTCGAGGGGCCGCTCCAGAGGCTGCCGGACGACGCGGCCGCGTCGATCGTCGAGGAGGTCCTGTCGAGCCTGGACCGCGGGCTCGGGGCGACCACCGGACCGCACCCGCCGCTCGGCTGACGTCAGCCGGTCTCGAGTCGCAGCTCCTGGGCGTCGATCATCTGTGAGGCCCGGCGCAGCGCGTCGGTGCTGTAGGCGCCGATGGCCTGCTCCTCGTGGAGCGCGTCGCGCATCCGGGCGACGAACTCGCGGTGCAGCAGGACGCGCTGGGAGGCGTGGGACAGCGCCTCGGGGGAGTCGTCGCGCTGGTCGCGCGCCCGGCCCAGCCAGCCCAGCATCTCCTCGGCGACCGCGGGGTCGATCGGGCGCCCGTCGAGGACGATCGCGTCGGCCGGGCCGAGCGCCGCGACCGCCCGTGCGGTGATCCCGCCGAACAGGTCGCGGACCTCGTCGCGGTGGACGTCGGGGTCCGTCCCGGACACGCCGAGGCGGCGGATGACGTACGGCAGCGTGCCGCCGTAGAGCAGGAGCGAGACGACGGCGACCACGAAGGCGACGGTCACCAGCAGCGTCCGGTCCTCGACCTCGGTGCCGATGGTGAGGGCGGCGGCCAGCGTGACGACCCCTCGCATCCCGGCCCACGACAGCACGGCCCCGCCGCGGGCGGTCACGGGCTCGCTCTCCTGGTAGGCCACGTCCGCGCGGCCGCGCTCCACCCGGCGGCGGAACTGCCCCAGCCGCCGCTCGCCGCGGGGACCCGCGAGGCGCGGGCCGGGCCGGTCTGCCAGCGAGTCGACGCGGTCGCTGATCTGGTCGAGGCGCTCGCGGATCGCGTCGAGCCTCGGCTGCCGGCGTCGCTCGCTGAGGACCTGCACCCCGACGAACCCGACCCTCAGCACGAGCAGCAGCACGAGGATGACGGCCGAGACGACCGCCACCTGGCCGGGGGTGTTGTCGGAGTTGTCGAGGTCGCGCAGCAGGCCCTCGAGCTGGAGCCCCATCAGGAGGAACACTCCGTTCTCGACGAGGAACTGCAGGGTGAGCCAGTTGGTGCGCTCGGTGAGCCGCTCGCGGGCGCTGAAGCGTCGCGAGCCGTGGTGGCCGGTGACCAAGCCCGCCACGACGACGGCGACGACGCCCGACGCCTCCGCCTCCTCGGCGGGCAGGAAGGCGAGGAACGGGACGATGAAGCTGACGGCGGTCATGAGGACCGGGTCGGCGAGGCGCGCGCGCAGCCACACGGTGGCGTGCCCGACGACGTAGCCGATGACGAGCGCGAGCGCGACGGCGCGGACGAAGTCGAGGAGGGCGTCGGTGAGGCTGAAGCCGGCGGTCACGGCGAGCAGCGCCGTGCGGAGGACGACGAGGGCGGACGCGTCGTTGAGCAGGCTCTCGCCCTCGAGGACGGTCATCAGGCGGTGCGGGAGCCCGAGCCGCTTGCCGATCGCCGTGGCGGCCACCGCGTCGGTGGGGCTCACGACGGCCCCCAGCGCGACGCCGGCGGCGAACGAGACGCCGGGGACCAGCAGGTGCACCACCGCGCCGACGGCGAGCGCCGACACCACCACGAGGGTCACCGAGAGCCAGGTGATCATGCCGAAGCTGCGGCGCAGGTCGATGACGGGCACCTGGACCGCGGTGGCGTAGAGCAGCGGCGGCAGCGCACCGACCAGGATCCAGTCGGGCTCGAGAGCGAACTCCGGCGTACCGGGCACCAGGCTGAACACGATGCCGACGACCAGCAGCACCAGCGGCGTCGCGATCCCGGTGCGGCGCGACAGCACCGCGGCCACCACGACGGCCGTCAGCGCCGCGATGGCGAGGGTGAGCAGCTCCACGGAGGTCAGGGTAGGCGGGGGGCGGGGAGCGACACCGGTGTAGTTCGGGGGCAGGGTGATCGCTGCGCTATCTGACATAATGTCAGTTATCGGCGGTATCTCCACGCGGAATCCCCGGCTGACCGGGGATCGCTGAACATGTCAGGCCGTGCATGCCCTGACATGTTCAGCGAAAGCCTGACCGAACGCCGCTGTGACAACGCCGCTGTGACAACGCCGCTGTGACAACGCCGCTGTGACAACGCCGCTGTGACAACGCCGCTGTGGGAACGGATCGTGGAGCCGGCGAGTCACCTGGTGACTCCATGCCTCCCTGATGTCCGGAACTCCCCGGATATCCGGTGAGTTCCAGAGGATCGTGGAACCCCCGGGCCACCAGGTGGCACCAGGGCTCCACGATCACCGGAGTGACATAACGCGCACGCGGTCAGGCGAACTTGCCGTACTTCTTGTGCATCGCCTGCTTGCTGACGCCGAGCATGGTGCCGATCTCGGCCCAGCTGAAGCCGTGGATCCGGGCGCGGCGCACGGCGACGGCCTCGGCGGCGGCGAGCTCGTGCTTGGCTCGGGCGATGCGCATGAGCTCCTCGAGGGGGCTCTCCTCCCCCGGCTCCTCGGCGTCGACGGCAGTCCTCATGCGTCAACCATGATTGACGACCGGGAAGAAGTCAACCCTTGTTGACGGACTGGTCCTTGACGAGGTGCAGCAGCCACTGCGTGCCCCCGGTGTGGATGAGCGCGTAGCGGTGCACCCCGGACCGGCCGGAGAGGACGAACAGCAGGCGACGGTCGGAGCGGTCCTCGAGCGTCCAGGTCCCGGTGTCGGCGATGGTCTTGTGCTCGTCCTCGTACGCCACGTGGTCGAGCTCGTGGTCGTCGACGGCGACGGCGAGCCGGTCGTGCGCGGGGTCGTCCGGCAGCCCCTTGGGCACCGCCCAGCTGCGCAGCACGCCGTCCTCCTCGAGCCGCAGGTCGAAGTGCGGGCTCGGCCGGCGGTGGTCGTGCAGCACGAAGCGGGCCGGCACGGTCAGGCCTTCGGGCGCTCGTCGACGATCCGGCGCATCTTCCCGACGGACCGCTCGATCCCGAACGGCTCCACGACCTCCACGGCGACGCTCACGCCGATCATCCGCTTCACCAGGTCGGCGACGTGCCGGCCGGCGGCCTCACCGACCTCGGTGCCGACGTGCTCGCGGCGCTCGATCCGGACGGTGAGCGTGTCGAGGTTGCCCTCGCGGCGGCGTACGCACTGGAAGTGCGGGGTCAGCTCGGGAACGCCCAGCACCAGCTCCTCGATCTGGGTCGGGAACAGGTTGACCCCGCGCAGGATGATCATGTCGTCGGTGCGGCCGGTGATCTTCTCGACCCGGCGCATCGGGCGCATCGACCCCGGGAGCAGCCGGGTCAGGTCGCGCGTGCGGTAGCGCAGGACCGGCATCGCCTCCTTGGTGAGCGAGGTGAGCACGAGCTCGCCCTGCTCGCCGTCGGGCAGCACCTCGCCGGTCGTCGGGTCGATGATCTCGGGGTAGAAGTGGTCCTCCCAGACGTGCAGGCCGTCCTTGGTCTCCACGCACTCCTGGGCGACGCCGGGGCCGATGATCTCGGACAGCCCGTAGATGTCGACGGCGTGCATGTCGAGCCGCTCCTCGATGGCGCGGCGCATCTCGTCGGTCCACGGCTCGGCGCCGAAGATGCCCACCCGCAGCGAGCTCGCGCGCGGGTCGAGGCCCTGGCGCTCCATCTCGTCGACGATGTTGAGCATGTAGGACGGGGTCACCATGATCACCGCGGGCCGGAAGTCCTCGATCAGCTGCACCTGCCGCTCGGTCATCCCGCCGGAGACCGGCACGACGGTGCAGCCGAGCTTCTCCGCACCGGCGTGGGCGCCGAGGCCGCCGGTGAAGAGCCCGTAGCCGTAGGCGTTGTGGAGCACGTCTCCCGGTCGCCCGCCGGCGGCCCGGATCGAGCGGGCGACGACGGTCGCCCAGACGTCCAGGTCGGCGCGGGTGTAGCCCACCACGGTCGGCTTGCCGGTGGTGCCGGACGAGGCGTGCAGCCGCACCACCTCCTCGCGCGGCACCGCGAACATCCCGAACGGGTAGTTCTGCCGCAGCGTCTCCTTGGTGGTGAACGGCAGCCGCGCCAGGTCGGACAGCTCGCGGATCTCCCGCGGGTCGACTCCTGCGTCGTCGAGGGCGCTGCGGTAGTGGGCGACTTGGTCGTAGGCATGGCGCACCGACCAGCGCAGGCGGTCCAGCTGCACGCTGCGCAGCTCGTCGACGGAGACCTGCTCGATCGCGTCGAGCCGGTCGTCGGGTGGGATCGCTGCGGGCACGGACGTCCTCCTGCTCGGTTTCCTGACCTCCCGGTCAGCATGTCACCGATGCGCTCAGGCGGCATCCACCGGCGCGCGCACGGAGCGGAACGGCGAGACCGCCAGCGCGACGGCCACGAGCGCGAACACCACGACGGCCGCGGCGAGCAGCACGCGTACGCCGAGGGCGTCGGCGAGCAGCCCGGCGACCGGGGCGACGACCACGATGACGGCGCGGTTGGCCGAGCGCAGCGTCGTGTTGGTGCGGGCCTGGAGCTCGTCGGGCGTCACCAGCTGGCGATAGCTCATCTCGTGGGAGTTGCTCGCCCCCATGGCCAGCCCGAGGAGCGCCTGTCCCGCGGCCAGCACGGCGAACGCTCCCGTCGCGGAGCCGGCACCACCCGCGAGGAGCATCACCGCCACCCCGCAGGTCGTCACGACGTGGCAGGCGATGATCGTGCGGCCGGTGCCCAGCCGCCGGCCCACGGCCGTGGTGACGGCGGCGCCGGCCAGTGCGCCGACTCCCCCGGCGGCCCCGACCAGGCCGAACCGCGCCGCGGAGAGGTCGAGCGTGACGAGGGCGTACGGCGCGAGGACGACGCCGACGATCGCGCTGCCCACGAACCACCCGTGGGTGACGAGGGCGAGGGTCCGCAGTCCCGACGGCCCGTAGGCCCAGCGCACCCCCTCGACGACGTCCGCGAGGAGCCCCCGCACCGTGACGCCGGTCCGGGCCGGCGGCTCGTCGACGCTGATCCGGCGCAGGGTGAGCGCGGAGAAGACGTAGGTCAGCGCGTCGACGACGACCGTGAGCGGCGCACCGACGGCGCTCACCAGCACGCCGCCGAGCGCCGGGCCGGCCGTCGACGACACCGCGTCGGCGCCGTCGATGCGTGCGTGGGCGCGCTGCAGGTCGGCGCCGTCGACCAGGCGCGGCAGGAACGACATCGACGCCGCCATGTTGACCACGGCGGCGGTGCCGTAGGCCACGACGACCACGAGCAGCACCGGCAGCGTCAGCGCGCCGAGCCACCACAGCAGCGGGATCGTGAGCAGCAGGACGGCCTGCAGGAGGTCCGTGCCGACCATCAGCGGGAGCCGGCGACGGCCGTCGACGAGCGCTCCGACGAGCAGCCCGACGACGAGGTAGGGCAGCCAGCGCGCGGCGTTGAGCCAGCCCACGTCGCCGGCCGTGCCGTCGAGCGTGAGCAGGACGAGCGCCTGCAGGGCGAGGAGCGTGACGTAGGTGCCCATGCCGGACACGGCGTCGGCCCGCCAGTAGCGCGCGAAGTCGGCAGAGATCACCCGAGCCGACGCACCTGGTAGGTCCCGGTCGTGGTGGCGACCACCTCGCCGTCCGCGTCGGTGAGGGTCGCCTCCAGCACGAACTCCCCCTTGCCGGTCGCCAGCGCGTCGCGACGCACCCGCTCGGCCTCCGCCGGCGACAGGGAGGCCTCGGCCCGCACGACGCCCAGCGCCGGACGTCGGAACCGGATCGTCGACTCCTTGACCAGTGGGACGCACCCGGCGAGCTCGCCCTCGAGGTCGAACGTCGCCAGCGCGAGGACCCCTCCGAGCATCTCGGCGACGCTGTAGAGCGAGCCGGCGTAGGCGACGCCGAAGTGGTTGCGGTTGGGCTCCGCCGGGAGCTCCGCGACCGCGTGCCCGGGAGCGACCTCGACGAGCCGCACACCCATCGCGTCGAGGATCGGGACGGAGGAGACGGACGCGGCCCGCACCGCCGCTGCTTCCTCCACCCTCCACGTATAGGCCATCGGGGGGCTTGCCGCAAGGCGCTCCGAGTGCTCAGCGACCGGCGTCCGAGCGCGTGAAGGCGCTGGCGTAGGACGTGGTGCCGACGGCGATGGAGTACTCCTCGTAGTAGTCGGCGATCCCGTTGCGCTGGGCCGCGCGGTGGCGCGGGTGGTCGCGCCACCCGCGGTGGCTCTCCTCGTCGGCGAAGGTCACGATGGTCGCCCGCTCGCCGTCGTCGGCGACGAACGTCTTGGTCTCGACGAACCCGGGCATCGACCGGGCCAGGTCGGCGACCACCTCGAGCTCGGCGGCGTAGGCCTCACGGGCCGGCTCGCGCAGCCGGTTGCGGAAGACCGTGACGACCTGTCCGGCGTGGGGTCGGGGACGGTCGGCGCTCACCGGCCGAGTGTCGCACGCAGGGCCGACACGTCCTCCGGACCGACGCGGCAGCACCCGCCGACCAGCCGTGCCCCGTCCGCGACCCACGACGCCACGTCCGAGGGGTCGAACGCCGACTCCCCCGTCCACGCGCGGGCCCCGGCGTCCCAGCCCTGGCCCGAGTTGGGGTAGACGACCGCCGGGCCGCCGGCCCCGGCGAGCGCGACCGCCGCGGTGGCGTCGGCCGGGGTGGTGCAGTTGACCCCCACGGCGAGCACCTCGGCGACGTCGGCGGCCATCGCGAACGCCTCGGCCAGCGGCTCGCCGGCCCGGGTCCGGGTGCCGTCGGCCGACAGCGACAGCCACGCCGGGACGCCGCTGCCGTCGAGCTCGGCCAGGACCGCCTCGACCTCGGCCAGGCACGGGACCGTCTCCACCGCCAGCACGTCGGCCCCCTCCCCCACGGTCGAGGCCAGCACCTCGAGGCGCGGTCGGTGGAACGCGCGCAGGCCGGCCACGTCGAGGGCGTAGTCGCCGCGGTACTCCGAGCCGTCGGCGAGCACGGCGCCGTACGGCCCGACGGACGCGGCGACCCACCCCCCGGGCGCGACGGCGTCCCGCGCGGCCGCCGCGAGCGCGACGCTGCGGCGCAGCAGCCGGGTGACCTCGTCGGCGTCGACGCCGTCGGACCCGAAGCCCTCGTAGGACACCTGGTAGGACGCGGTGGTCGCCACCTCGGCGCCCGACTCGAAGAACTCCCGGTGGGCCGCCTCGACCGCTGCGGGGTCGTCGCGCAGGAGGCGCGCCGACCACAGGTGGGACGACAGGTCGTGGCCGTGCCGCTCGAGGAGTGTGGCCAGCCCGCCGTCGAGGACGACGGGCCGCTCGGCGACGGCTTCGCGGAGCGTCGGACGGGGTGCGGGGCTCATGCCCACCATGCTCGCAGCCCGCGCCGACGCTCGTTCAGGTCGTCCGCGACCCGACCAGGTGCAACCGGCGCGGTGCGACGGTCGCGGGAGGCGGCAGCACCAGACCGTGCCGCCCGGGGCTGAACCGTCCGGCCACCCGGGCCGGGTGGGCCCCGGTGGAGACCGGCACCCCGTGCCAGCCGAGGAAGCCGAGCAGGCACCACAACACCGCCTCCTTGCCGTCGGCGGGCAGCCCGTGGGCCTCGCTGCGGACCAGCGGCACGTCGCCCAGGCGTCGCTGGAGCGCCGCCACCAGGACGGGGTTGGCCACGCCCCCGCCCGAGGCGACCACCTCGACCGGGTGGGCCGGCAGGACCGCGTCGGCGACGGTCGCCGCGGTCAGCTCGACCAGGGTCGTCTGCACGTCGGCCCACGGCTCGCCGTCGAGCTGGGCGTCGAGCCACGCCGCGGAGAAGACCTCGCGCCCCGTCGAGGTGCCGGCGCCGGGCTGCAGGTGGGGGTGGTGCAGCAGCCGTTGCAGGAGGGCCTCGTCGACGGTGCCGGACGCGGCCAGCGCGCCGTCGCGGTCGTAGGGCGCGCCCGTGACGCGCTCGGCCACGACGTCGAGCAGGCAGTTGGCGGGGCCGGTGTCGCGGGCGGTCGCGCCGTCCGGACCGACGACCGTGACGTTGGCGATGCCGCCGAGGTTGAGGGCTGCGCGGGTCTCCGCACCGGCCAGCCAGAGCGCGTCGAGCACGACCGCGAGGGGCGCTCCGTGGCCGCCGGCCGCGACGTCCGCCGTCCGCAGGTCGCTGACGACGGGGAGCCCGGTCGCCTCGGCCACCCAGGCCGGCTGCCCGAGCTGGAGGGTCGTCAGGCACCGCTCCCCCACGACCTCGTGGTGGACGGTCTGGCCCGGCGACACGACCAGCTCCGGCCGGACCGAGGCGTGCGCGCACGCCTCCCGCGCGACGTCGGCGACGGCCCGCCCGACTGCCACGTCGAGCAGCGCGAGGTCGCGTGCGGTCGTCGTCGCCGGCGGCAGGACCTCGAGCACCTGCTCGCGGACGCCGTCGGGCCACGGGGCCGTGCCGGTCGAGAGGACCTCGGCGCGCACCGCGTCGTCGTCGACCGACACGTCGACCAGCCCGACGTCGAGGCCGTCCGCCGAGGTGCCCGAGGCGACGGAGAGGACGATCACGACGAGGTCCGGGCCAGCGTCCGCGCGAGCTCGACCGCGACGCGTGCCCGGCCCGCTCCCTCCTCCAGCAGCCGGTCGGCCTCGTCGGCGCCGACGCCCGCCAGCACGGCGACGAGCGCGGTCTTGGTGCGCCAGCCGGACGCCTCGAGGGCGGCCAGCGCGGCGTCGTCGTCGGCGCCGGTGGCCTCCCGCACGATCCGCCGTGCGCGGCGGCGGAGCTTCTCGTTGGACGCCGCGACGTCGACCATCCACGCGCCGTAGGCGTGGCCCGCGCCGACCATCGCGCCGGTGGAGACGACGTTCAGCACGATCTTCTGCGCGGTGCCGGCCTTGAGGCGGGTGGAGCCGCCGAGGACCTCGGGGCCGGTGAGCACCTCGACGGCCACGTCGGCCGCGGCGGCCACCGGGCTGTGCGGGTTGTTGACCACCGCGACGGTGGCCGCGCCGGCGGCACGGGCGTGCTCGAGCGCGGCGAGGACGTACGGCGTGCGCCCCGAGGCGGTGATGCCGACGACCAGGTCCCGGTCGGTCAGCCCGCGGGCGTCGAGGTCGGCGGCCGCGGCACCGCGGTCGTCCTCGGCGCCCTCGATCGCCTGGGTCGCGGCGCCCTCGCCGCCGGCGGTGAGGGCGACGACCTGCTCGGGCGAGACGCCGAAGGTGGGCGGGCACTCCGCGGCGTCGACGGCGGCGAGCCGGCCCGGGGTGCCGGCGCCGACGTAGAGCAGGCGGCCCCCGGAGGTGATCGCGGTGCGCGCGAGGTCGACGGCCCGGGCGAGGGCGGGCGCGGCGGCCGCCAGCGCGGCGGGCACGGTGGCCTCTGCCTCGAGCAGCACGTCGACGAGACGTCCGGCGTCGTAGGTGTCGAGGTCCGCGAGGTCGGGCCGGCTCTGCTCGGTGGCGAGCACGTCGACGTCGTCGACCGAGGAGGTCCTCGGGGCCACGACGCGGACCGGTCCGGAGCGCACGACGGCGTCCTCGTGCGGCAGGTCGTCGAGCTGGGCGAGCAGCAGCGCGCCCGCGGCCGGGTCGCCCGCCGCGCCGACGAGGTGCACGTCGGCGGGCCAGGTCGGGTGCGCGGCCGATGCCAGGCCGCCGACGAGCGCGAGCTCGGGCACCCCGGCCGCCCGGACGGCGCTGGTGCCGAGCGCCACCCAGCACGCGAGGGCACGGTCGAGGACGTCGGTGGCGACCTCGTCGCCCGCGGCCGCTGCCGCGACGACGTCGGGGGCGAAGGTCGCGGTCGTGCGTGCGGTGCTGCCCGCCGCGGCGAGGGTGCCGGGCAGTCGGCGCAGCTCGCCGAAGCGCGCGGTGGCGGCAGCGGTGAGCGCGGTGCCCGGGCCGCGACCCTCGGCGTGGAGCAGGACGGCGCGCAGGCCCTCGCGGCCGATCCACGCTCCGCTGCCGTCGTCGCCGAGCCACGGGCCCCACCCGTCGACCTGCGTGCGGTGGCCGTGGGCGTCGACGGCGAGCGCGACGACCCCGGTGCCGAGGGCCAGGACGGCGCCGGGCCGGCCGCCGAGCGCGCCGACGTGGGCGGCGACCGAGTCGGACGTGACCGCGGTCCGCGCGCCCGGGAACGCCTCGGCGAGCGCGCCGCAGAGCTCCCGGGCCGCGGCGGGAGCGGCCTCCGCCCCGGCGGCGCCGACGGCGACCGACTGCACCGCGGCGCGGTCCGGCAGCTCGTCGAGCACGGCGCGGACCGCTCGCAGCGCGGCCTCGACGCCGCCGTGCTCCGCGAGCCCGGGGGCGCCGAGCCCGGTCGCCTCGACACCTCCGTCGGAGCGGGCGCGGCAGCCGGTCTTCCCGAGGTCGACCCCGACGATCACATGTCCTCCTGCGTGGGCGTGGTGTGCGCTGCGGAGAGCGCGTGGTGCACCGCGACGGCCGCGGCGCGGCCGCCGGCGTGCGTGGTGAGCTGGTGGGTGGCCGGCGGGCGGTGCGGGTCGTCCGGGCCGAGGTGGACCACGAGCGCGTCGGGTCGTGCGGCCAGGACGGCCTCGACCACGGCGCGGCTGCGCGGGCCGCTGCGTCCCTCGACGGCGACGGCCGGTCGTGCCCGGTGCTCGCGCAGGACTCAGCGGGCGTCGTCGGCGTCGTCGACCGGCACGACGTTCGCCAGCTGCCGGGCGAGCTGCGAGGGCCGCGTGCCGGCGGCGTACGCCGTCTCGCTGGGGGCGAGCAGCACGGGAGCGTCGCCGGCCAGGACGGTGTCGCCGCGTCGGGTGAGGGCGCGTCCCGCCGCCCCGGCGCCCAGCGCGAGCGCCCGGGCGTCGGACGGGGCGTCGGTGCCGGCGTCGCCGGAGCCGGGCGGGCGGAGCGCGGCCACCCGGGCGGCGGCCTCCTCCAGCCGGGCGCCCGGGACGTCCCGGGCGATCGCGTCGACCAGCTCGCGGGCGGCGGCCTCGTCGTCGTAGCGCTCGGGGAAGACGGGGTTGCCGACGCAGACCAGGTCGACGCCGGCCCGCAGCGCGGCGACCGCTCCCCCGGCACGCCCGACGCGTGCGCTGAGCGCCTTCATGTCGATCGCGTCGGTCATCACGACGCCGTCGAAGCCGAGCTCGTCGCGCAGCAGGCCGAGCACCCGCGACGACGTGGTCGACGGCTGGTCGTCGAGCGCGCGGACGACGACGTGGGCGGTCATCACGCAGTCGACACCGGCCTCGACCGCGGCGGCGAACGGCGCGAGGTCCCGTTGCCGCCAGGTGTCGGCGTCGACGTCGAGCTCGGGCAGCGTGAGGTGGGAGTCGGTGCGGGTGGCGCCGTGGCCGGGGAAGTGCTTGGCGCACGCCGCCGCTCCCCCGGCGTGCAGACCGCGCACGAAAGCGGCGGCGTGGCGGGCGACCAGAGCGGGGTCGGCGCCGAAGGAGCGCTCCCCGATCACCGGGTTGTCGGGCTCGGAGGCGACGTCGGCCACCGGCCCGAGGACGACGTCGACGCCGAGGGCGCGGGCGCGCGCCCCGAGGCCGCGGGCCACCGCCTCGGTGACGGCCAGGTCGTCGAGCGCGCCCAGGGCCGCGTGGCCGGGCCACGGCGAGCCCTCGCCCACGTCGAGGCGAGTGACGGTGCCGCCCTCCTCGTCGGAGGTGACCAGCACGCCGGGGCGTACGCCGTGCAGGCGGTCGGTGAGCGCCCGCACCTGGTCGGGGTCCGCGACGTTCTGGCCGAACAGGCACACCCCGGCGAGGCCGTCGTCGAGCAGGTCGAGCAGCCACGGCGGGGCGGTGGTGCCGTCGAAGCCGGGCAGGAGGACGGCGGCGGCCAGCCGGCGCAGGGCCGGGTCGACGCTCATCCCTTCACCGCCCCGGCGACCATGCCCTCGGAGAGGCGCTTCTGGACGACGATGAAGAAGATCATCACCGGCACCGTGATGAGGGTGGACCCGGCCATCACGGAGCCCCAGTCGGTCCCGTACTGGGTGAAGAACTGGCGCAGGCCGGCGGCGACGGTGAACTTGTCCTCGTCGTCGAGGAAGGTGATCGCGAAGACGAACTCGTTCCACGCGGTGATGAAGGAGAACACGCTGGTGGCGACCAGGCCGGGCCCGACCAGCGGGAACAGCACCGACCAGAACATCCGTGGCCACGAGGCGCCGTCGAGGTAGGCCGCCTCCTCGAGCTCCGGCGGTACGGCGGCGACGAAGCCGCGCAGCATCCAGATCGCGAAGGGCAGCGAGAAGGCGACGTAGACGACCATCAGCGCGATCAGGCTGTTGAGCTGGCCGAGCGAGCTGACCTGGATGAACAGCGGGATGACCAGCGCCTCGAGCGGCACCATCTGCACGACCAGGACGAGCACCAGCACGGTCGTGCGCAGCCGGAACCGGAACCGCGCCACCGCGACCGCGGCGAGCAGGGCGAGCAGCCCGCTGACCAGGACGGTGCCGAGCCCGACGGCGAGCGAGTTGAGCAGGTAGCGCCCGAAGCCGCCCTCGCCGAGCACGAAGGAGAAGTTCGCGAACGACAGGTCGCTCGGCAGCAGCGCCCGCGATCCGTCGTTGGCGCGGCCGTCGAAGGCGGTCGAGACCATGACCAGCACCGGGAAGATGCTGAAGGTCAGCACCACCGCGAAGCCGAGGCCCTCGGCGAGCCGGGTCGCCGGGCGCTTGCGGACCTTGGGCGGACGCCCGGTCGTGACCGGCGCGGCGCCGGTCGTGGTGAGGGTGCTCATCAGAGCTCCTTCTGCTTGAAGAGCGTGCGCAGGTAGACGCTGGTGACGGCGAGCAGCAGCAGGGTGAGGACGACGGCCACCGCGGCGCCGTAGCCGAAGCGGTTCTGCGAGATGCCCTCGAGGTAGGACCACGTGCCGAGGTTGAGCAGGTCGCGGTCGGTGCCCGAGCCGCCGGGCATGAGGTAGATCTGGGTGAAGACCTTGAAGTCCCAGATCGTCGAGAGGACGACGACCACGGCGAAGATCGGCTTCATGATCGGGTAGGTGATGTGCCAGAACCGGCGCCAGGCCCCGGCCCCGTCGATGGCGGCCGACTCCAGCACCTCCTTCGGCACCGTGAGCAGCCCGGCGAGGACGGTGACGGCGACGAACGGGAACCCGTGGTGCACGACGTTGAGCGTCGCGATCGCGTAGAACGCGAGCCGGTCGGTGAACCAGTTGGTGGTGGCCGGGTCGGCGAGGCCGAGCGACGACAGCAGCCGCATCACCATGCCGTCGCTGGTGTCGAAGACGTAGACCCAGACGTAGGTGCCGCTCACCGCGGGCATCGCCCAGGCGGCCATGATCGCGGTGGTCAGCACGCCCCGCGCCCACGGCCCGAGGCGGACCAGCAGCAGCGCGACGAGCGTCCCGACGACGACCGTGAGCGCCACGCACACCGCGGCGAAGACCACGGTGTTGGGCAGCGCGGTCTGCCACAGCGTCGAGTTGGTGAGGATCTCGGCGAAGTTGTCGAACCCGGTCCAGTGGAAGCCGCCCTCGCGCAGCTCGCGGAGCCCGAAGTCCTGGACGGACAGGGAGAAGACCCACAGGAGCGGGTAGACCAGCAGGCCGCCCACGACGACCAGCGCGGGCGCCAGCAGCGCCCACGGCAGCCAGCCGGGGGTCAGCCCCCGGTGGCGCCGGGGAGGCGGGGTCGGCGCAGCCGGGGCGGGGTCCCGGTGCGCGGTGTCGTCGTGGACGACCTGCTGCGTGGTCATGCGGGTCAGCTGCCCTTCTGGAAGATCTGGTCCATCTCGTCCGCGGCGGCGCTGCTGGCCTCCTCGACGCTCGCGTCGCCGGAGAGGATGCTCTGCAGCATCGCCGAGACGGTCTTCTTGCCCTGCACCTGGCCGTAGAGCGGCGTGACCGGCACGGACTTGCCGGCCTCGGAGAACTGCTCGGCGAACGGCGCGACCACCGGGTCGTCGGAGTCGGCGACCTCGGCGACGAGGTCGTTGGTGCCGGGGAAGAAGCCGGTCTGCTGGCCCCACTCCGCGCCGTACTCGCCGGTCGACATCAGGCGCACGAGCGCGAAGGCGAGGTCGGCGTCGTCGGTGGTGTCGAAGACACCGAGGTGGGAGCCGCCGAGGAACGACGGCGACAGGCCGCCGTCGGGGCCGGGGATCGGGAAGGCGCCGATCTTGCCCTCGAGGTCGGGGTTGGCCTCGACCAGCGCGGCCGGGGTCCAGCTGCCGGCGATCATCATGGCGACGTCGCCGCGGCTGAACGCGTCGGACAGGTCGGCCTCGTTCCACGTCGTGGCGGCCGGGGTCGAGAACCCGTGCTCGGTGGCGAGGCCGGTGTAGAAGGAGATGCCCTCCTGCGCCTCGGCCGAGTCGATCTGCGAGGTCCACGTGCCGTCCTCGTCGGCCGCCAGCTCGCCGCCGTTGCCCCAGACCCACGGGTACAGGCCGTACTCGCTGTCGCCGGGCACGGGGAAGGTGATCATGTCGGGATTGCTCTTCTTCAGCGTCTCCCCCACCTCGACCAGCTCGTCCCACGAGGTGGGCGGCTCGACGCCGGCCTGCTCGAAGACGTCGGTGCGGTAGATCACCGAGCGGACGCCGGCGTACCACGGCATGCCGTAGAGCCCGCCGTCGACGGTCCCGGCCTCCTGCAGCCCAGCGACCAGGTCGCCGTCGAGGCCGGCCTCGGAGACGGCGTCGGTGAGGTCGACCAGCGCGCCCGCGTCGGCGAACTCGGGGGTCCACGTGGTGCCGACCTCGGCCACGTCGGGGGTCGTGCCGCCGGCGATCGCCTTGACGAACTTGTCGTGGGCGTCGGCCCACGGGACCATCTGCACGTCCAGCTCGGCGCCGGTCTCCTCCTCGAACGCCTTGCCCAGGTCGTCGAAGTACGTGGTCGCGTCGGCGTTGGTGCCCTCCATGATCCACACGTCGAGCGTCTTGCCGCTCCCGTCGACGTCGCCACCGGCGTTGTCGATCGTGGTGTCACCGCCGCCGGTGCCGCCCGCGCAGCCCGCGCTCAGCAGGGCGAGGGCCGCCAGGGCCACCGATGCTCGTCGTTGCCTCATGCCGTTCCTTCTTTCGTCCGAGTGGTGTCGACCGGGTCCGCCGGCGACGGGGGGAAGATGTCGACGACGATCCGGTAGCGGTCGCCGCGGTAGGTGGAGCGGACGAACTCCGCGACCCGGCCGTCGGCCAGGCGCGAGGTCCGCTCGAAGAGGAAGACCGGGTCGCCCGCGGTGACGCCGAGCAGCCCGGCCTCCTCGGCCGGCACGAGCGCGGGCTCCACGCTCTGGGTGCCGGAGACGACGCGGGTGCCGTAGCGCTGCTCGAGCAGGTCGTAGAACGACGCGCCCTCGAGGTCGGCGCCGGTGAGGCCGGGCGCGACGCTGGCCGGGACGTGGAGGTCCTCCAGCGCCATCGGCACGTCGTCGGCGAGGCGGAGGCGGCGCACGCGCAGCACCTCGGTCTGCGCGGGGACGCCGAGCACGGCCGCGAGCATGGTGCCGGCCGGCGCGAGCCGGGTCGACACCGTGTGGCTGTCGGGTCGCAGCCCGCGCGAGCGCATGTCCTCGGAGAACGACGACACCGCCAGCCGCTGCGAGACCTTCTCCTGCCCGGCGACGAACGTCCCCGAGCCGGGCCGCCGCACGAGGCGCCCGTCGGCGACGAGGGTGTCGATCGCCCGGCGCAGGGTCATCCGGGCCACGCCGAGCTCCTGGGCGAGGACCCGTTCGGCGGGCAGCAGGTCGCCCGGGCCGAGGCTGCGCAGCCGGTCGTCGATGGCGGTGCGGAGCTGCTCCTGCTTGGAGCCGTCGGCACGCTCGAGGGTGGTCATCGCCCGCCCTTCGGGGAGTGGTGGTGGGAGGTGGTGGTGCGCGAGGCCGGGCGGCTCTCGCGGTGGGCCCGGTCGAGCGCGGTGACGACGTAGGTCGTGGTGGCGTCGGCGCGCTCCCCGGTCCACGACGTGGCACCGTCCGCGACGACCGCGACGAGGTGCTCGGCGTCGGCGAGGTCGCACGCCGAGGCGCGGCGGCCGGGGACGGCGTAGACGGCGTAGCGCTCGGCGTCACGCACCCCGCGCCAGTCCAGGCGCACGGAGTCGCGGCCCTCGCGGACCCGCAGGTGGCGCACGCCGTGCGGCGCGCGGCCCGGGACGTCCTCGGTGACCGGCAGCAGGGCCGGGCGCGAGTAGTGGTCGGCCTGGACGAGGTCCATGTGGCCGAGCCGGTTGGCGCGCACGTCCTTGGCGGAGAAGTAGATGTCGCCGTCGACCTCGGGGACGTCGCGGTTGAACGTGAGGTGGCGGCTCATCTCCTCGGGCTCGAGCCACGCCGGCGACTGGGCCGGGCTGACGCCGACCTTGTAGGTGGCCTGGCCGACGTAGAGCTGGACGTCGGTGTCGCGGACCTGGTCGGCCCACCACGGCACGAGGACGGCGTAGTCGGCGACGGCGAAGCCGATGTTCCAGTAGACCTGCGGCGCGACGTAGTCGAGCCACTCCTCGCGCACCCAGCGGCGGGTGTCGGCGTAGAGGTCGTCGTAGGTCTCGGCGCCCGCCTGGGTGGCCGAGCCCTCGGGGTCGGTGCCGGCGTTGCGCCAGACCGCGAACGGCGAGACGCCGAAGAGCACCCACGGCTTCGCCGCGTGGATCTGCTCGTCGAGGCCCTCGACGAGCAGGTCGGTGTTGTGGCGGCGCCAGTCGGCGCGGCCCTCGACGGTGTCGGGGAAGCCCGCACCGTGCGCGGCGAAGGTCGCGTCGTCGGGGAAGTCCTGGCCCGCGACCGGGTAGGGGTAGAAGTAGTCGTCGAAGTGGACGCCGTCGACGTCGTAGCGCTCGACGACCTCGAGGATCACGCGCGTGGTGAGCTCGCGGACCTCGGGCAGCCCGGGGTCGTAGTAGAGCTTGCCGCCGTACTCGACCACCCAGTCGGGGTGCTGCGCGGCGGGGCTGGACGGGTCGAGCGCGCTGCGGTCTGTGTCCATCGCGACGCGGTAGGGGTTGAACCAGGCGTGCAGCTCGAGGCCGCGCTCGTGCGCCTCGCGCACCGCGAAGGCCAGCGGGTCCCAGCCGGGGTCGGCGCCGGGCGTCCCGGTGAGGTAGCGCGACCACGGCTCGAGGTCGCTCGGCCAGAACGTGTCGGCGGTGGGCCGCACCTGCAGCACGACCGCGTTGAGGCCCCGGGCGGCGGCCTGGTCGTAGAGCGCGACGAGCTCGGCCTGCTGCTGGGCCGGGGTGAGCCCGGGACGCGACGGCCAGTCGATGTTGACCACGGAGGCGATCCAGTCGGCGCGCATCTGCCGCTTCGGCGTGGCGTCCGAGGGGGTGCACCCGTGGCCGTTCCCGGTGCCCGGGTGGTGGCGGGTGGCGGGGTCCGCCGGTGCGGCGCCCGGCACGGCGAGGCAGAGCCCGGTGGCGAGGACGGCGGCGGCGGTGAGCGAGGATGCAGGCCGGGTGCGGCGCGTGCGCGAGGTCATGGAGGGTTCCCTTCCCGAGATAGACCTTTGGTCTAGTCCAAACCTCCATCGAGGGTCGGGGCGTTGTCAACCCCCCGCGCGGGATCGGCCTTGGTGGCCCTCGGCAGGATCGTCACGTGCCAGAGGGACACACCATCCACCGCCTCGCGCGGCGCCATGCCCGCCTGCTCGGTGGGCAGCGGGTCACCGCCGACAGCCCGCAGGGTCGCTTCGAGGACGGCGCGAGGCTGCTCGACGGCCGCGTGCTGGACGCCACCGACGCGTGGGGCAAGCACCTGTTCCACCGCTACGACGAGCTGTGGCTGCACGTGCACCTCGGGCTCTACGGGAAGTTCCGCGACGGCACGCTGCCCGCTCCCCCGCCGCGCGGCGCGCTGCGCCTGCGGCTGCTGGGCGAGGAGTCCTGGCTGGAGCTGCGCGGGCCGAGCGCGTGCGAGGTGATGACCGACGCCGAGCGGAAGGCGGTGCTCGCCCGGCTCGGCCCCGACCCGCTGCGTCGGCGTCCCGACGTGGACGCCTTCGTCGACCGGGTGGGCCGCAGCCGGGCGCCGATCGGCCGGATGCTGATGGACCAGGCGGTCATCGCGGGCGTCGGCAACGTCTACCGCGCCGAGGTGCTCTTCCGGCAGCGGCTCGACCCGTTCCTCCCCGGCCGCCAGGTCGAGGAGTCGCGGGTGCTCGCGGTCTGGGACGACCTCGTCGACCTGCTGCGCGCCGGCGTCCGGGCCGGCCGGATCGTCACCACCCGGCCCGACGACCGCGAGCGCCCGGCGGGTCGCCCGCGCCGGGTCGACGCCCACTACGTCTACGGACGGGCAGGCCTGGCGTGCCGGGTCTGCTCGACCCCGGTGCAGGACGCGCTCGTCGCGGCGCGGCGGCTGTTCTGGTGCCCGGTGTGCCAGGCCTGATCAGCGCGCCGTGACGGTGACGGTCCCCGCCTCCGCGCTGGTCGCCTCGTAGGACGCGCTGGCGGCCACGGCGGCCCGCACGACGCCGCTGGCCGAGGGTCGGGTCGCGAGCGACCAGGCGCCGTCGGCACCGGTCCGCGCCGTCCCGAGCGAGGTGACCTTGGTGCTGGTCCTGCCACCCGACACCGACGTGACGGCCAGCGTGAGCGGCACCGACACCCCCGCCACCGGCAGCCGGGTGCCACCGACGACCCGGGTCACGGTGCCCGTGACCGTCACGACGTCGCCGCGACGTGCGGTGGTCGTGCCGAGGGCGGCGCCCAGCGCCACGGAGCACCGTGCGACGCCGACCGACTGCGACACGGGCGTGGCCGCCGGCCAGGTCGGCAGCGGCCGCGTGGTCGTGCGGAACGTGGTCGCCACCGACATCGACGCCGACATGGTGGCGTAGCCCGTCACGTCGCTGGTCGCCGTGAGCGACGTGCTCGTCGCGCCGACGGTCTTGACGACGGCGGCCGCGAGCCCCTTGATCGGCCGCTGCGTGGCGCTGTCGACGACGTACGCCTGGACGGGCGTGGGCGCCCCGGTGCACGCCGACGCCGTCGGGGTGGTGGCCGAGGACTGGCCCGCGATCACCGACCGGACCGTGACGGTGCGGGGCGAGGTGGCGAAGGTGAGCGGGCTGGTGACGACCTTCGTCGCTCCGGTGCTGTCGGTGACGGTGGCGGTGACGGTCGTCGCGGCCGTGCTGCTGGCGGCGCACGTCACGTCGGTCTGGACGCCCGTCGGGTTGCTGAGCGTGCACGCGGACGAGCCGGCCTTCCAGGCCACGGACCTCAGCGTCCGGCCGTCGGGGACCGCGGGCGCCACGCTCGCCTGGGTGGCGAGGCCGGGGACCGCCGGGTTGTTGACGCTGAGCACCGCCCCGAGGACGGTCGGCCGACCGGGCTGCCCGTTGGCTCCCCCGCCGACGAGGAACCGGGAGTCGGCGGAGTTCCAGTGGGTGTCCAGCCAGGAACCGGGGTCGGGGAAGGTCGAGTAGTAGTCGTCGACGTTGCAGTCCAGCAGGTACTCGCGCGACCGGTCGCAGACCTGCTGCATCGCCCGGCCGCCGCCGTCGGCGTAGCACATGGTGTCGGACTCGTCGAAGCAGTGGCTCTGGGAGGTGCCGTGCGGGGCGGCCGGGGACACGCCGCCCAGGGTGTGCAGCAGCTCGTGGGCCTCGATCGAGCTCTGGTTGCTGCCGTCGCCGTGGCCCCAGCACGGGCTGTCGACGCGCGCGTACTGCGGGTAGTAGCCGTTGTTCGGGTTGGCCTGGCCGTCGGCGTCGGAGGAGTAGCGGATGGCGACGCCGCAGATCCCCTTGCCGTAGGTGTCGGCCCACATCAGGTACTTGCGCTCCGGCTTGTCGTAGCCGAGCGCGCGGACCGCGCTCATCGTCGCGTTGAACGTAGCCATCGAGCCGGCGGGGACGGTCACGTTGAGGACCGAGGCGACGCACCCGCCGCCACCGGCCTCGGTGACGTATCGGACGTGGCGCACGCCGCCGGTGACCGCGGCCGAGCGGTTGAAGACGTCGTCGACGCCGGCCGCCCAGGTCTGGATGTCGCGCTCGACCTGCGCGTAGCGGTTGGTGGCGCCGGCCTCCACGACGTACATCGCCTGGGTGCGGTAGCCGGAGGTGCCGTCACCGTCGCACACGACGTCGGGCGAGGTGACGGCGACGCTCGGCGCCGCCGCGACACCGAGGTCCTCGGCGGCCGCGACCGCACGAGCGCCCACGCCCTCGCGGGCGTGCAGCTCGGCGGTCGGGACCGGCTCGTCGAGGTCGACCCCGGGAGGCGGGACGTCGGCGTGGGCGCAGGCCGTCGCGCCGTCGACGACAACCATCTCGGCGCCGGGGCCGCAGGCCGGACCCAGCTCGAGGCGCGGCAGCACCACCGTCACCGCAGCGATCGCCGCGGTGCCGATCGCGAGGGCGCCGAGGACGGCGACGACGGTCCTGCGCCCGGCCTCCGGGCGGGGTCGGGCGGGGTCGACGCTCATGGTCGAGGATTGTCCGGGCGCGCAGCACCGCGCCGTCGCGGAACACCCGGACCGGGGCCGAAGGTCCCCGCTGCGACCCCCCGGTCAGGCGCCGACGTAGTCCTTCAGGTGCGTCCCGGTCAGGGTCGGCTGCGCCGCCCTGACCATCTCGGTCGGCGTGCCCTCGAAGACGACGGTGCCGCCGTCGTGGCCCGCGCCCGGGCCGAGGTCGATGATCCAGTCGGCATGAGCCATCACGGCCTGGTGGTGCTCGATGACGATGACGGACTTCCCGGAGTCGACGAGGCGGTCGAGCAGGCCGAGGAGGTTGGCGACGTCGGCGAGGTGCAGGCCGGTGGTCGGCTCGTCGAGGACGTAGACGTCGCCCTTGTCCCCCATCTGGACGGCGAGCTTGAGCCGCTGCCGCTCGCCACCGGAGAGCGTGGTGAGCGGCTGGCCGAGGGTGATGTAGCCGAGCCCGACGTCGACGAGGCGCTCGAGGACCTTCACCGCGGCGGGGATCCGCGCCTCGCCGTCGCTGAAGTGGGCCAGCGCGTCGTCGACGGACATCTCGTGGACCTCGGCGATGTCCTTGCCGCCGAGGGTGTGCTCGAGCACCTCCGCCCGGAACCGGCGGCCCTCGCACTCCTCGCACGGCGACTCGACCGTGGCCATCGGGCCGAGCTCGGTGAAGATCACGCCCGCGCCGTTGCAGGTCGAGCAGGCGCCCTCGGAGTTCGCGCTGAACAGCGACGGCTTCACGCCGTTGGCCTTGGCGAACGCCTTGCGGATCGGCTCGAGGAGCCCGGTGTAGGTCGCGGGGTTGCTGCGGCGCGAGCCCTTGATCGCGCCCTGGTCGATCACGATGACGTCGTCGTGGCCGGCGAGGGAGCCGTGGACCAGCGAGCTCTTTCCGGAGCCGGCGACGCCGGTGACCACGGTCAGCACGCCGAGCGGGACGTCGACGTCGACGTCCTTCAGGTTGTGGGTGCTCGCGCCGCGGACCTCGATGACGCCGCTCGCGCCGCGCACCGAGTCCTTGAGCCGGGCCCGGTCGTCGAGGTGCCGGCCGGTGGTCGTGCCGCTGGCACGCAGACCGTCGACGTCGCCCTCGAAGCACACCGTGCCGCCGCCCGAGCCCGCTCCGGGACCGATGTCGACGACGTGGTCGGCGATCGCGATGGTCTCGGGCTTGTGCTCCACCACGAGCACGGTGTTGCCCTTGTCGCGCAGCTGGAGGAGCAGGTCGTTCATCCGCTCGATGTCGTGCGGGTGCAGGCCGATGGTCGGCTCGTCGAAGACGTAGGTCACGTCGGTGAGCGACGAGCCGAGGTGCCGGATCATCTTGGTGCGCTGCGCCTCGCCGCCCGAGAGCGTGCCGGCCGGGCGGTCGAGCGAGAGGTAGCCCAGGCCGATCTCGGAGAACGAGTCGAGCAGGTGCTGCAGGCCCGTCAGCAGCGGCCCGACCGACGGCTCGTCGAGCTCGCGCACCCAGTCGGCGAGGTCGCTGATCTGCATCGCGCAGAGGTCGGCGATGGACTTCCCGCCGATCTTCGACGACCTGGCCTCCGGCGTCAGCCGGGTCCCGTCGCACTCCGGGCAGGTCTGGAAGGTGACCGCGCGCTCCACGAACCGCCGCACGTGCGGCTGCATCGCCTCGGGGTCCTTCGACAGCATCGACTTCTGGATCTGCGGGATCATCCCGGTGAAGGTGAGGTTGACGCCCTCGACCTTGAGCTTGGTCGGCTCCGACCACAGCATCGTCTCGAGCTGCTTCTTGGTGAACGACCGGATCGGCTCGTCCATCGGCAGGCCCATGCCCTCGAAGAGCCGGCCGTACCAGCCGTCCATCGAGTAGCCCGGGACGGTGAGCGCGCCGTCGCGCAGCGACTTGTCCTCGTCGTAGAGCGCGGTGAGGTCGATGTCGTTGACCTTGCCCATGCCCTCGCAGCGCGGGCACATGCCGCCGAGGTAGACCTCCTGCTTGGCGACCTTGCGCTGGGTGCGCCCGCCCTTCTCGGTGGTCATCATCCCGCTGGCCTTGCGGGTCGGGACGTTGAACGAGTACGCCGTGGGCGGGCCGACGTACGGGTCCCCGAGGCGACTGAAGAGGATCCGCAGCATCGCGTTGGCGTCGGTCGCGGTGCCGACGGTCGAGCGGGGGTTCGCGCCCATCCGCTCCTGGTCGACGATGATCGCGGTGGTCAGGCCCTCCAGGCGATCGACGTCGGGTCGCGCCAGCGTCGGCATGAAGCCCTGCACGAACGCGCTGTAGGTCTCGTTGATGAGCCGCTGCGACTCGGCGGCGATGGTCGCGAACACCAGCGAGCTCTTGCCGGAGCCCGACACCCCGGTGAACACCGTG
The DNA here is from genome assembly GCF_020991065.1 of Nocardioides okcheonensis. NCBI lineage: Bacteria > Bacillati > Actinomycetota > Actinomycetes > Propionibacteriales > Nocardioidaceae > Nocardioides > Nocardioides okcheonensis. The sequence continues at coordinate 464,704 of NZ_CP087710.1, read as the reverse complement.
AGCCGGCGCTTCGGGAGGTCGACGTCGACGTCCCTGAGGTTGTTCTCGCGCGCCCCCTGCACGCGGATCACGTCGTGGTCGTCGGCGGCGTGTGTCGTCGTCATCGCTGGCTGTCTCCCGTGGTCGCTGCCCGCTCCGGTGGCTGCGGGTCATCCTGCCAGTTCTGACGGACAGCGGGCCGCGGGTGTGACCGCCCGTGCGGATGGTGCGTGGCCGTCCGGCCGCGTGCGACTGTCGACGGCATGACCGACCACGACGACCAGCTCGGGACCGTTGCCGAGATCATGCGCAAGACCGACATCGCCGTCCTCACCTACCTGTCCACCGAGGGCGCGCTCGTCTCCACGCCGATGGGCACCCAGGACTTCGAGGAGCCGGGCACCACCTGGTTCCTCACCGAGGCGAGCTCGGACAAGGTGCGCGCGATCGAGGCCGACCCGCGGGTCAACGTGGCGTACTCCAGCAAGGCGGGCTGGGTCTCGCTGTCCGGGACCGCGACGGTGAGCCGCGACCGCGACAAGCTGCACGAGCTGTGGGACGCCTCGGCCGGCGCGTTCATGAGCGGTGGCCCGGACGACCCCGACAACGTGCTGCTCGAGATCGACGGCGCGACCGCGGAGTACTGGGAGTCCCCCGGCAAGGTGACCGCGGTCGTCCAGATGGCCAAGGGGCTGGTGCGCGACTCCCGTCCCGACCTCGGCGACAACGACACCGTGCTGCTCTGACGTGCTGGTCGACGCGCACGGCCCGGCCCACCCCGACGAGGTGTGGCGTCGCTTCACGACGCCCGCGGAGTGGTCGGGCTGGGCGCCGCTGATCCAGCGCGTCGACTGCGCGGACGACGTGGTGCGGTCCGGCACGACCGGGGTCGTCCACGGACCGGGACCGGTGGCGGTGGACTTCGAGGTGACCGACGTCGACCCGGTCCTGCGGACCTGGACCTGGCGGGTCTCCCTCGCCGGGGCGTCCGTGACCATGGACCACCACGTGCTGCCCGCGCCGGGTGGCGGCAGCCGCGCGCAGCTGCGGGTCCGTCCGCCGGCGACCGCGTTGCTGCAGCCCTACCGCGTGCCCGCAGCCGGTGCCCTCCGTCGCCTCGTCGGCGAGGCCGGCGAGCACACCGGTGGGTCCGCGCCCGAGCCGGTCCGGACGTTCGACCTCGCCTTCGCCCGGGCGTACGCCCTCGCCGGCAGGCCGTTCGGGATCACTCCCGCGACCACGACGGTCGAGGTCGGCCCGCAGTGGCTCTACGTCCGCTACGGCCCGTGGCGGCTGGCGACGCCGCGGGCCAACATCGCCTCCGCCGAGCCCAGCGGCGGCTTCTCCTTCGTGAGGACCGCCGGTCCCCCGCACCTGTCGCTCGCCGACCGGGGCGTCTCGTTCACCACGAACGGCGACGCCGCGCTCTGCCTGACGTTCCGCGATCCGGTCCCGGCGATCGACCCGACCGGCGTGATCCGCCACCCCGGCGCCACGATCTCGGTCGCCGACCCGCACGCGCTGGCCGAGGAGCTGGGGTTCGGGGTCTGAGGAGACCGACGCCGGGTGTCGGTGCCTTCTTCTACACTCGAACACATGAGCGACACCCTCCTCGACCTCGACGCACGCGGCCTCCTGGCCGCGGCGGCGGGCGCGGTCCGGGAGCGCCGGCTGGCCGAGGTGCGTGACCTCGAGCTGCTCGCGCAGTGGGCGGCGGTGCACTCGTCGGACCCGACCGACGGGCCGGACGGTGCTCGTGCCCGGCGGGTCGGCAACGTGCTCGTCGAGCTCGGTGGCGAGGGCACGCCGCGCGTCCAGGACTTCTGCCTCGGCCAGATCGCGCTCGCACGGGGCACCGGCGTCACGGCCACGACGAACGCACTGGCCGACGTGCTCGACCTCCAGCACCGGCTCCCCCGGACCTGGGCCGTCGTGCGCAGCGGCGAGGCCGAGGTGTTCGTGGCGCGCCGGGTCGCGCGCCTCTCCCGGCACGTCCCGGCCGACCGGGTCGGCGTGGTCGACTCCGCGGTCGCACGGATCATCGCCCACGAGGCCGGCGGGCGGGTCCTCGCGGTGGCCGAGGCCAAGATCATCGAGGCCGCCCCCGCGCTCCACGACGAGCGGGCGGAGGCCGAGCGGGCCAGGCGGTACGTCGGCTACGGCCGCACCGACGAGCACGGGCTGCGCACGGTCATCGCCCGCATCGAGGCGGGCGACGCGGCATGGATCAAGGCGACGCTCGAGCGCGTGGTGGAGATCCTCTCCCCCACGCACCCGGACACCTGCGCCGACGAGCTGCGCGCGATCGCCTTCGGCTACCTCGCTCGCCCCGCCGAGCTGCTCCGGCTGCTGCTCGAGCACGCCGACCCCACGCTCGACGTCGACCTCGGGTCCGAGGGCGCTGACAGCCGGGCGACCGCGTTCCCCGAGGACCTGCTCGACGCCCTTCGCGAGGCGGACCTGTCAGCGCTGCGGCCGAGGGCCGTCCTCCACGTCCACCTGCACGAGGCCGCGCTCGCCGGCGCCGCGGCCGTCGCCCGGGTCGAGGGCCTCGGTCCGGTCCCGCTCTCCGCGCTGTGCCGGCTGCTCGGCCGCACGAAACTGGTGGTGCGGCCCGTCCGGGACCTGTCGTCCCGCGTCCGCTCGACCGCCTACGAGCACCCGGAGTCGCTGAAGGAGCAGACCTACCTCCGCACGGCGGGCGACTACTGGCCCTACGCCACCTCGATGAGCCGTGACGTCGACTACGACCACCCCACGCCCTACGACGACACCGGACCGCCGGCCAGACCGCAGACCGGCTCCCACAACTCCGGTCCCCTCGGCCGCCGTCACCACAGGTGGAAGACCCACGCGGGCTACAGGTCACGCCAGTGCGGCGACGGTCGCTATGTGTGGACCACGCCCGACGGCATGGCGTTCCTCGTCGACCACCTCGGCACGCACCGGATCCATCCGGACCGCGCGCGGGCGATCATCGAGGCACCTCCCGGGGTGGACATCTACTTCGCCTGAACCCAGGCACGCCATGCGGCAGTTCCGGTCGTTTGCGTCAGCCTTGCGTCGAAGCCGGTGGCACCGGCGCCTCGACGTCGACTTCGTAGTCGTCCGGGATGTGGTGGCGTGGGGCGCCCCCGACCGGCCATGCCTTTGCGTCGGTGTCCACCACGGCGACCACGACGCCGTTGACGTCCCCTGCGGGCACTGGGCCCAAAGCGCGGGAGTCGACAGCGACGTCCCGTGCATCGCCGAGGAGGAAGAAGGTGTTGTCAGGAACCTTCACGGGGCCGAAAGGCTGGGCGCGAAGTCCTGACACGTAGGGATCGGCAACCGGCTGCCCATTGACGGTGACCGTGCACGACGACGAGGAGGCCGCGGGGCGACACGCGACTGTGTCGCCTGCGGTGCCGAGCACTCGGAGAATCGACTGGACGTCCTGGCCGTCGATGTCGAGAACGACATGAACGACGTCGAGCGATACGGGCGCGAGATCGCGATTGACGACGACCGACGACCCCGCAGGCACCGTGGACTCCATGACCGCGCTCGGCTGCCGGTACTCGTAGTAGGGACCACCACCGACGGTCGCGGCGGCTACAGAGCCGACGAGGACTGCGCTAGCGGCGACCCCGCCGAACATGCGGTGGCCTCGGCGGCGTCTCTTCGTCCGCTGAAGCACTGCGGAGGCTAGCCACGGTGAGGCGACACTCTGCGAGTAGGCCTTTCCTGCCAGGTCCCGGAGGGCCGTCTCGGCGTCACCGCCGGGCCTCTCGACGCTCATGTCGGTGCTCATGCTGAGGCTCCTTCGTAGGGGTCGGGAAAGTCAGCTGGCGAGCGGTCCGTGGATACGTGACCGTCCGAGTCGCAGCGCTGGTACGCGGCCTCACGACGCTCGTAGTTCTCTCGGAGCCGCTCGAGCCCCCGCGCGAGGTTGCTCTTCACGGTTCCCGGCGCGCAACGCATGAGCGTCGCCGTCTCTGCCTCCGAACAGCCCTCGACCACTCGGAGCACGACGGTGACGCGCTGGCGCGGGGGAATGTCCGCGAGAAGTTCCTCAATGGACTCGCGCACTAGCGTCGCGCTCGGTTGGTTCTCGACCGGGTTGTCCGCCACCCGCCCGAAGGTGGTGAGCATCGGGATCAGGTGCCTGCGTCTGGCGCGGTCGCGGGCAATGTTGACGAGGGCCTTGCGAACGTAGGCCGTCGGGGCTTCAAGACCACGGTGCCAGTGCTTGGTCAGCCTCATCAGCGCAACTTGCAGTGCGTCCTCGGCCTCTCCAGGGTCACCAAACAGAAGCTGCGCGAAGATCATCAGGCGCGGGCTGGAACTCGTGACGAACTCCGTGAACGCCCGCTCTTCGTCGCTGTTCATGACCTTTTCAACGAGGCCCTTCCGTGGTCGGTTGCATTCGCCTGGGACGAGTTCACAGCTGCTCACGTTCGTCCAGGGGTGTGCCGCACGTGTCGCCCCGCGCAGGCGGGGTCCGCTCATCGCCATGAGTGGACGCCCTCAACGCGGCAGATCCGGACGTTGGCGGGCAGCAAGCCAGACGCCGTCGTGTCTGTTTTGTCGGACTAGGGTCAAGTCATGGAGAGCCGAGCCGAGTGGCGGGGCGACATCAGTCCTCCCGCGCGACTGCTTGCCACGGACTTCGTTCTCCGAGCAATCTCGCAGGCTGACTGGGCCATCGAAGCGGAACTATCTCGTGACCCCCAAGTCGTGCAATGGACCCACCATCCGGAGAGCATGGACGAATTGGCTGCACGCGAGCGGATCCGGCATTACGAGAAGCGAGCGGCCGAGGGTGCCACGCAACGGTTCGTGATCCTCGATGACCACGGAGACTCGCTGGGCACCTGCGGTATTGGCAGGCTTATGGAAGAGACGCCCGAAGTTTTCTACACCCTGCTTGAGCGGGGTCGTGGGCGGGGCGCCGCGACACAGGCGGCCACCGCACTCAGTCAGTGGGCGACGACCAACGGATGCCGTTCGGTGGCGCTGGTAACTATCGAGGGCAACGAGCCGAGCGAGAGAGTCGCGCTGCGGGCGGGGTTTGCTCGTGCCGAGCGATTTGAAGGTGACCACCGAGGCAAGCCCGTTCGGTTAACCCGCTGGCTGCGTCACAGCAACGCATACTGAATAGCCGGTGGGCCTGGCCTGAGCCGAGGTCCCAAGTGCGGCGCTCGGCGACACGCCCCAACTACCGGACATCGGCCGATCCGGTCGAGCTGACCACGCCACATTCGGCGGTTCGGTGGGGCAAGGCGCTCGTCCCACCTGGTGCCAGGTCGGGTCTGCGTGTTCGCGCACCGGTGTCGGGCGCGGCCGAGCGCGCACGGCGGCAGATGCTGTGCTAGACGTACTCGGCCGGCGGGTCGTGGAAGTCCCCACCAGGAAAAGGTCCGGCCACCTCGTCGATCTCGAGTCCGGTGAGGCCCGCCTCGCGGATGGCACCGCGTACGTCCTCGTTGATCGCCACCCTTCCCGTCCGACGATGCATGAGGAAGCTGTGCACCGGGCCCGGCCTGTCGAGCTCTTCGAGCACGGCCAGGTAACCAGGGACAGGTGACCCGTCGCGGAGGCGTACGTCCGCGGGCCACGTCTGCAGCCGCGCGCCGCTCGCCTCCATGACCGCGCAGAGGCCCTCGCTGTAGACCTTCAAGCCGGCTCCGTACTGCCACAGCGCGTCGACCAGCCGCGTGCCGCGGTGACCTCGCAGAGGCGCGAACCACCACTCCACGCCCGAGACGCCGGGTGGACCGGCCTGGTCGAGGACCTCGTGGACCGGTCTGCCCGACCCGTCGTGCCACATACCCAGCTCAGGACGTGTCGGACCAGAGGGTGCTACCCACAGGTCCCTCGTCGCGGCCTTCGGCGCCATCGAGTACCACTGCACGACGCCACCGTAGACGTGACCTCCCCGTGGATCCGTGTGAGGACACCAGGACCCCACCGTTCCCGGACCCCACGGCGTGGCGCCGCGACGGCACCGGCCGCCTGCTGACAGTCTGCGTCACCGGAGCGGGCGCGGCCCGCGAGGCACCGGGGGGACCGTTGGCTGACACCGTCATCGAGACGAGCGCGCTGCGCAAGGAGTTCCGGTCGCGCCGCGGCCAGCTCCGCGTGGCCGTCGCCGGGCTGGACCTCTCGGTCCCCGAGGGCGGGGTGCACGGCTTCCTCGGCCCCAACGGGTCCGGGAAGACCACGACGATCCGGATGCTCCTCGGCCTCGCCGCCGCCACGTCGGGCTCCATGCGCCTCTTCGGCACCGAGGTCCCCCACCAGCTCCCGTCGGTGATCGACAGGGTCGGCGCCGTGGTCGAGATGCCGAAGTTCCTCCCCAACTTCACCGGCCGGCAGAACCTCGAGCTGCTGGCCAGGACCCGCAGCATCGCCCCGGCGCGGATCGACGCGGCGGTGGAGACCGTCGGGCTGACCGGTCGCGACGGCGACCGCTACAAGTCGTACTCGCTCGGGATGAAGCAGCGGCTCGCGATCGCCGCGACGCTGCTCAAGGACCCACGCCTGCTGATCCTCGACGAGCCCACCAACGGGCTCGACCCGTCGGGCATCCGCGAGATCCGGGAGACGATCACAGCCCTCGGCGAGCAGGGCGTGACCGTGCTGCTCAGCTCGCACATCCTCGCCGAGGTGCAGCAGGTGTGCGACGGCGTGACGATCATCGGCAACGGCCGGATGCTCGCCAGCGGCCGCGTCGAGGACCTGCTCGGCGTGAGCGCGGGCCACCGCGTCGTGGTCGCCGACCCCGAACGCGCCGCGGCGGTCCTGGAGGGTGTCGGCCTCGCTGCGACCCGCGACGGCGAGGCGCTGCGGGTCGAGACCGACCGCCCACCCGAGGACATCACCAGGACACTGGCGGCCGAGGAGATCTGGGTGCGCGAGCTCGGACCGTTGCGGGCCGACCTCGAGACCGTGTTCCTCCAGCTCACCGAGGGCGAGGCGCTAGGCCAGGCCGGCCAGGCCGGCCGCGACTCCGCTCCCGAGGGCGGTGACGACGCATGATCGCGCTCGTCCGGACCGAGCTGACCCGGCTGCGCTGGCGGCGCGCGGTCCTGGTGCTCCTCGCGGCCGCGGTGGTCGTCCCGCTCCTGATCGCGGTGGGCACCGCGTGGTCGACCCGGCCGTACTCCGACGCCGAGGTCGCGCAGGCCCGCGAGCTGGCCCGGTCTCAGCCGGGCTTCGACCGCGAGGTCCGTCGCTGCGAGAAGCACCCGCGCCGCACGGGCGTCGCCGATGCCGCCGACTGCGAGGACCAGGTCGTCGAGTGGTGGAGCGGGCTCTACCGCCAGCCGCTCGACCTGCGCGAGCAGCTCCGCGAGTCCAGCATCGGCGCGGCGAGTGTCCTGCTCGCGCTCGCGGTGCTGATGGGTACGACGTTCGCGGGCGCCGACTGGGCGTCGGGGTCGATGAGCAACCAGCTCCTCTTCGAGCCCCGCCGACTGCGGGTGTGGCTGGCCAAGGGAATCGCCGTCGGACTGGTCGCCACGCTGCTCTCGGCGGTCGTGATGACGCTCTACTGGCTCGCTCTCGCCGGGGTCGCGGCGTCCCGCGACATCGCGGCACCACCCGGCGTCACCGGCGAGATCGCGTGGCAGGTCGCCCGCTGCACGTTCCTCGCAGCGGTCGGGGCCGGGGCGGGGTACGCCCTCACGATGCTCTCGCGGAGCACCGTCTTCACCCTCGGGGTCGTCTTCGCCGTCTCCGCGGTCGGCACCATGCTCGTGGCCGCGCTGCCGCTCGGGGAGGACAAGGAGCGCTGGTTCCCGCCGACCAACCTGCTGGCCGTCCTCCAGGGCCGCGCCACCTACTACCGGCCCCCGCCGGCGGAGTGCTCGCTGCCGGGAGCCGATCCCGCCACGTGGGACGCAGCGATGCAGCGGATGTGCAACGGCACCGGAGTGGTGACGCTCTGGCAGGGCCTCCCGTACGTCCTGGTGCCGGTGGTGCTCGTCGTGGTGCTGAGCCTCTGGTCGTTCCGCAGGCGCGACGTCTGACCGCTGGCGACCTACGAGCGCTCGACCTCGAGCCCGAGCCACTCCCCCAGCGCGTCGACCTCGTCGTCGACCCGTCGCCGCCGCGCGGTCGACCAGTCGCCGTCCTCGTGGACCGCGTCGACGACGAGCACGCCGGCCTCCCGGTCGGCCGTCGCGTCGACCTTGCCGACCAGCTCGTCGCCGTCGAGCACCGGCATCGCCCAGTAGCCCCAGCGCCTGGCGGCGGCGGGCTTGTACATCTCGAGCTGGTAGTCGAAGCTGAAGAGCTCCTCCATCCGCTTGCGGTCGAAGACCAGCCGGTCCAGCGGCGAGAGGATTACGGTGCGGCCCTCGAAGTCGTCGTCGAGCAGGGTCGGGTCGACCCGCCAGGTGCCCCGGACGCCCTCGACGCGAGCGGCCTCGCCGACGTGGCGGACGTCGTAGGGCTCGTGCCACGCCTCCAGCGCCCGGGGACGGGCCAGCCCGAGGGCGCGCAGCCGACGCCGGGCCAGCTCGACGTGCGCCTCCTCGGCCGGCACGGGCGGGTCGCCCGGGTGCACCCGCGAGGCGAGGTCCCACCGGCGCTCGCGCCCCTCGCGCGAGGCGACCGCGACCTCGCCGCGCGCCTCGAGGCACTCCAGCAGCTTCATCACGTTCTTGTCGTTGGTCCACCCGCTCGAGCGCCACGGCACCTCGCACGTGTCGGGAAGGTCGCGCGCGGCGGTGGGGCCCTCGGCGCGCAGGTGCGCCAGCACGTCGCGGCGGCACCCGTCGTTGGCCGCCACCCAGTCGGCGAGGTCCTCCTGCCACTCCTTCAGCGGCGGCTCCCCGGGCCACGCGTCCATGTCGGCGCGGAACAGCGCGACGTCCTCGGCCGGCCGCAGGAGCGCCTGGAGCTCGACGACGGCGCCGTCGCCGAGGAGCTCCTCGAGGTCGCCGGGCGCGTAGCCCGGTCCGAGACGGCTCCAGAGCGCGAGGTCGGCGTGGTGGGCGACGACCCGCGTGAGGTCGACCTGCAGGAAGCCGAGGTGGCGCACGACGTCGAGGACGTCGGTCGGTCGGGGTGCCGACAGCAGCTGCGCGCGGACGGCGACCCGACGCGCCGCCTCCCGGGTCAGCTCGTGCACACCCCCGGCCGACATGCCCCGATCGTAGGACGTTGGCCATGGCCCGTTCGGGTCATTGGGCCCCGAAATGGGGCACTTCCCGCAATTTCGACGATGCTCGTCGGCTCCCGGTGCCACCCTCGAAGACATACCAGGCGATCGCCTCGGACCGCCGAACTGCTGTGGGGAGCACCATCATGTGGGACACCGTCGAGAGCCGATCGAGCCATCTGTCGCACGACCTGCCGTGCAGCGCGTGCGGCCACGCCGGCCACACCTACCTGCCCTGCTCGGACTCGTGCGACTGCGCGCACGGCCAGCTCCTCACCGCCGTCTGACCTACCGCTGCCGGACGCCGTCGCGCACCTTGTCGCGCACCCGCCGCCGCAGCCCCCGACCGAACCGCTGCCGCACCGTCTCGTGCGCCGGCGGACGTCCGTCCTCGTCGATCTCGTAGCTCGCCACCTTCGCCAGCCGCGGCCGGTCGTGCTCGCGCACCACCTCGCCGGTGACCCACCACATCCTCAGGCCCCGGCCGGCGAGCTGCAGGCAGGCGAGGTTGTTGTCGAACCACGGGCCCTCGGCGTAGCGCCAGGTCAGCGGCGCGTCCGGCACCCGGGCCGACTTCGACGCGAGCCTGCCGACCGGCCCCGCCACGCCGTAGGACAGCACGGCGGTCGCGAAGCGCATGTTGCGCGAGAGCGGGTTGCGGATCGGTGAGCACACGGCCTGCAGCAGCGTCGACTGCAGCCGCCGGTGCCGGTCCGCGGGCCGTGCCTCGCTGACGTAGCTGTGGTGCACGTCGCCCGACAGGAACGTCACCGTCGACGGTGCGCGACCGCGCCGGCCGTCAGCCACCTCGAGGACCTGCGAGCAGACCTCCTGGAAGCTCCGCTGGAACGCGCCCCAGTGCTCGAGGTCGACGGTCTGGCGCAGCTTCTCGCCGACGCGGGCGCCCCGGTCGCCCCACGTGCCGCCGGCGAGGGCCTCGCCGAACGCCTCGAGGTGGTGCAGCCCGCGCGCGAGCAGGAACGGCAGCGACGTGGCGACAAGGAGGTGGTCGACGTCGCCGCGCAGGTGCGCGTCGAGCCACGACGCCTCGTCGGGGTCGAGCAGTGCACGATTACCCTCCTCGAGCTGGCGCGCGGCCCGCGAGTCGACGACGACCAGGCGGGCCTGGGTGTCGAAGTCGCGGGTGTAGCTCCAGCGGTAGGTCGACGGCTCCTGGTCGACGCGGGCGGCGAAGGCGTCGAGCGCGTCGCCGAGGTCGTGCTCGTCGTCCCCGTCGTGTGCCTGCACCTGCTGCCAGATCTCGTCCTGCGCCCGCTCGTCCGGCGACAGGTTGCCGAGGTGCTGGTGCACCCAGTAGGACGCCAGCCCAGCCACGATGCGTCCGTGCCACCACGACGTGGCCTCCATCTCGCGGCGCCACTCCAGCGAGGTGTTCCAGTCGTCGCGGATGTCGTGGTCGTCGAAGATCATCGCGCTCGGCACCGTCGACAGCACCCACCGGTTCGCCGGGTCGGTCCACGCCAGCGTGTAGAGGTGCGCGTACTCCTCGTAGTCCTGGAGCTCCTTCCAGGGCGGCTGCTCGATGTCGCGGCGCGACTCGATGAACGCCTGCATCTCGGCGGTGGTCTCGTCGGCGTAGACCTGGTCGCCGAGGAACAGCACGAGGTCCGGGAGCTGGGGTGCCAGGTCGGGGTCGCCGGGCTCGGCCGGGGCGACCTGGTCGGCCAGCCGGAGCGCCCACGCGCGGAGGGCGTCGACGCCGTGGGTGCGGTTGCCCTTCTCGTCGTGCGACACCGAGGTCCGGCACGAGCCGAACGCCATCCGCAGGGGGCGTCCCGCCTGCAGCGTCGAGATGACCGGCGCGGGGAACGGCGAGCCGGCCTCGGGCCACACCGGCTGGTCGTCGACGGCGACGGTGTAGGGCTCGCTCGTCCCGGGCTCGAGGTCGTCGAGCTCGACCAGCGCGTAGTGGTGGCCGTGCACGGCGAACGTCCGTGCGTGGGCCACCCGCTCGCCGCGCGTCACCGTCACCGTCGCGCGCTCGCGCGTCTCGACCCACACCGCCGCCGACGTCTCGTCGACGTGTCGGAGCAGGGGCCCGAGGACCAGCAGGTCGTCCGACCCGCTCACGGCTGCAGCAGCACCTTGGTCGCGCGACGCTCGTCCATCGCGCGGTAGCCCTCGGGCGACTGCGACATCGGGAGCGTCAGGTCGAACACCCGGCCGGGGTCGATCGACCCGGACAGCACCCGCTCGAGCAGGTCGGGCAGGTAGTGGCGCACCGGCGCGATGCCTCCGGCCAGGCCGACGTTCTTCTGGAACATCCGGCGCACCGGGAGCTCCACGCCGTGCGGCACGCCGACGAAGCCGACGGTGGAGCCGGGGCGGGCGATCGCGAAGGCGGTCTTCATCGACTCGTCGGTGCCGACGCACTCCAGCACCGCGTCGGCGCCGACGCCCCCGGTGAGCTCGGCGATCCGCTCGCCGCCCTCCTTGCCGCGCTCGGCGACGACGTCGGTGGCGCCGAAGGCGCGGGCGATCTCCTGGCGGGTCTCGTGACGCGACATCGCGATCACCCGCTCGGCGCCGAGCTCGACCGCGGCGAGGACCCCGCACAGGCCGACCGCGCCGTCGCCGACGACCACGGCGGTGCCGCCGGGTCGCACGCCCGCGGACACCGCGGCGTGCCATCCGGTCGGGAAGACGTCCGAGAGCGTCAGCAGCGAGGGGATCAGCGCCTCGTCGGGCATCCCGTCGGTCTTCACCAGGCTGCCGTCGGCCTGGGTCACGCGCGCGTACTCCCCCTGGCCGCTCGAGGTGAACCCGCCGTCCGGGCAGGCCGACTGCACGCCGGCGAGGCAGTGCGGGCAGGTGTTGTCGCTGTGGCAGAACGGCACGATCACGAAGTCGCCGGGGCGGAAGTCCCTGACGTCCGTGCCGACCTCCTCGACGACGCCCACGCACTCGTGGCCGATCGTCGCGCCCGGGTCGATGTCGTTGTGGCCGCGGTAGGGCCAGAGGTCGGAGCCGCAGATGCAGCCGGCGACGACCTTGACGATCGCGTCGGTCGGCTCCTCGATCGTCGGGTCGGCGACCTCCTCGAAGCGGATGTCACCGGGGGCGTGGATGGTCGTTGCGCGCATGCTCGGATCCTGCCACGCGGCCGGTACCGGCGGTACGTCCGGGAAGGCGGGCCGGACGTGCGCCGCTCCACCCCGGCACGTCGAGTCTGGCGTTATCTCATATCTGAGATACCGTGGTCGGCATGGCTGACTACAAGGGTCGCATCGGCAACCTCATCCGCGACGCCCGCAAGCACCGCGGGCTCACCCAGCACCAGCTCGCCGAGCTGCTCGGCACGAGCCAGAGCGCGATCAACCGGATCGAGAAGGGCCACCAGAACCTCTCCCTGGAGATGCTGGCGCGCATCGGCGCGGCCCTCGACTCCGAGATCGTCGCGCTCGGCGCCGGCCCGACCCACCTGCGCGTCGACGGCCCCACCACCCTGTCCGGCTCGATCGACGTCAAGACGTCGAAGAACGCCGGGGTGGCGCTGCTGTGCGCGTCCCTGCTCAACAAGGGGCGTACGACCCTGCGCAAGGTCGCGCGGATCGAGGAGGTCAACCGGCTCCTCGAGGTGCTGAACTCCCTCGGCGTCACCACCCGCTGGCTCAACGAGGACAACGACCTCGAGATCATCCCGCCGGCCGACCTCAACCTCGTCGCCATCGACGAGGCGGCCGCGCGCCGCACCCGCTCGGTGATCATGTTCCTCGGCCCGCTGCTCCACCGCTACGACGAGTTCAACCTGCCCTACGCCGGCGGCTGCAACCTCGGCGAGCGGACCGTCGAGCCGCACATGTCGGCCCTGCGTCCCTTCGGCCTCGAGGTGAAGGCGACCGACGGCGCCTACCACGCGAGGGTCAACCGGGCGATCGAGCCGGTGCGGCCGATCGTGCTGACCGAGCGCGGCGACACCGTCACCGAGAACGCCCTGATGGCCGCGGCGCTGCACCCCGGCACCACCGTGATCCGCAACGCCTCGTCCAACTACATGGTCCAGGACCTCTGCTTCTACCTGCAGAAGCTCGGCGTCCAGGTCGAGGGCATCGGCTCGACCACCCTGCGCGTCACGGGCAGGGAGTCGATCGACGTCGACGTCGACTACGCCCCCTCGGAGGACCCGATCGAGGCGATGTCGCTGCTCGCCGCGGCGATCGTGACCAAGTCCGAGATCACCATCCGCCGGGTCCCGATCGAGTTCCTCGAGATCGAGCTCGCGACCCTCGAGGAGATGGGCTTCCGCTACGACCGCTCCGAGGAGTACGTCGCGCTCAACGGCGAGACCCGGCTGGTCGACCTCACCACGTACCCCTCCGAGCTGCGCGCGCCGCTCGACAAGATCCACCCGATGCCGTTCCCCGGCCTCAACATCGACAACCTGCCGTTCTTCGCCGTCATCGCCGCCGTCGCCGACGGCCAGACGCTGCTGCACGACTGGGTCTACGAGAACCGCGCGATCTACCTCACCGAGCTCAACAAGCTCGGCGCCCAGGTCAAGCTGCTCGACCCGCACCGCGTGCTGGTGGAGGGGCCGACCCACTTCTCCGGCGCGGAGATCGTCTGCCCGCCCGCGCTGCGCCCGGCGGTCGTGCTGCTGATCGCGATGCTGGCCTCGAAGGGCCGCAGCGTGCTGCGCTCGACCTACGTCATCCACCGCGGCTACGAGGACCTCGCCGAGCGGCTCAACGAGCTCGGCGCGAACATCGAGACGTTCCGTGACATCTAGTTGAAGAGCGTCTCCACCCAGGCCCGCGACTGCTTGCCGACCGCGGGCGGGGCGGTCATGTCGGCGGTGATCCGCGGCATCGGGGCGGTGTGCTGACCGGCGTTGGCGTGCCAGTCGTTCTCGGCCTCCACGAGGACGCCGAGGTCGGCGCGCGCGAGGAACACGCCGTGCCCGTCGGGGCACTGGGCGACGGTGGCACCACCGAAGGTGCGCTCCTGCATCGCTGCGCCGCAGCGGGGACACGTCAGGCTCTCCATCTCCGTCTCCATCCTCCGAAGGTACTCCTGCCCCCATACTTCTGGGCGTGAACCCACCGGGCTACCTCGACGCGCCGCTCCCCCTCGCCTTCGCCCACCGGGGCGGTGCGTACCACCCCGAGATCGAGGGCCTGGAGAACACGCTCGCAGCCTTCCGGCACGCCGTCGCGCTCGGCTACACCTACCTCGAGACCGACGTGCACGTCACCCGCGACGGCGTCCTGCTCGCGTTCCACGACACCGTCCTGGACCGGGTGACCGACCGCACCGGCAGCGTCGCGGAGGTGACGTACGCCGAGGTCCAGCAGGCGCTCATCGGAGGGGCCGAGCCGGTCCCGACCCTCGCCGAGCTGTTCGACGCCTTCCCCGACGCCCGCTTCAACATCGACCTGAAGTCGGCCGGGGCCGTGGACGCCCTCGCCGCTTTCGTCGAGGAGCGGCGCGCGTGGGACCGGGTGCTGGTCGGATCGTTCTCGGCCCGCCGTCTCGAGGCGTTCCGCCGACGCACACGGGGACGCGTCGCCACGTCCGCCCACCCGCTCGAGGTGGCGGCCTTCGTAATCTCCCCCACCGCCGCGGTGGCCCGGCTGCTCACCCGCGGGCAACCCCGGGCCCTGCAGGTCCCGCACCGGCAGGGTGCGTTCGTGGTCGCGTCCGAGCGACTGGTCAGGCGGGCGCACGCCGCCGGCCTGCAGGTGCACGTCTGGACCATCGACGACCCGATCGAGATGAACCTCCTCCTCGACCGTGGCGTTGACGGCATCATGACCGATCGCACGGACATACTCAGGGACGTGCTCCGCGCACGCGGACAGTGGAGAGGTGACTCATGAGCCCGACCGACGGCAGCCACACCGGCGGCATCGCCGACCTCCGGCCGCTCGCGCACGCGAAGGAGCAGAAGGCCTGGTACTGGTACGACTGGGCCAACAGCGCGTACGTCACCACCGTCAGCACGGTGCTCTTCGCGCCCTACATCATCGCGATCGCCAAGGAGGCCGCGGTCGACAACCGGATCTCCCTGCTGGGGATCTCGGTCGCGCCGGGCTCGCTGCCGTCCTACCTCGTCACGATCTCGACGATCATCTCCGCGATCGTGCTGCCCCTGATGGGTCCGGTCGCCGACCGCACCGCCAACAAGAAGCGGCTGCTGGCGGTCTTCGCCTGGCTCGGTGCGCTCAGCGGGTCACTGATCTTCTTCGCGACCGGCTCGAACTGGCAGATCGGCGCCCTCGGCTTCTTCCTCGCCAACATCTTCCTCGGCGCCTCGCTGGTGGTGAACGACTCGATCCTGCCGCTGATCTCCGACGAGGAGAACCGCGACCGGGTGTCGTCGCGGGGCTGGGCGTGGGGCTACCTCGGTGGTGGCCTGCTGCTGGCGGTCAACCTCGCCGTGGTGACCCTGCTGCCGTTCGGCCTGTCGACCGGCGAGGCGGCGCGCCTCAGCATGCTGTCGGCCTGCATCTGGTGGGCCGCGTTCACGCTGATCCCCTACCTCCGCCTGAGCAACCACCAGCCCGTGCCGCTCGCGGACGCCGACGGCGGCAGCGGCGGGATCTTCGCGCAGAGCTTCGGCCAGCTGGGCAAGACGCTGCGCGAGCTCCCGCGCTACCCGGTGGCACTGAACTTCCTGCTGGCCTACCTCTTCTTCAACGACGGCATCCAGACGGTGATCGCCTCGGCGTCCACCTACGGCTCCGAGGAGCTCGGGTTCGGGCAGTCGGTGCTGATCGGCACGATCCTGCTCGTGCAGTTCGTGGCGTTCGGCGGGGCGCTCGCCTTCGGCCGGCTCGCGAAGCGGTTCGGCTCGAAGCACACGATCCTCGGCGGGCTCGGCGTGTGGATGGTGATCGTCACCGCCGCGCTGTTCCTCCCCGAGAAGGGCCTGGTGCCGTTCCTGCTGCTCGGCGTGGCCATCGGCGTCGTCCTCGGCGGCACCCAGGCGCTCGCCCGGTCGTACTTCTCGCTGCTCATCCCGCGCGGCAAGGAGGCTGAGTACTTCAGCTTCTACCACGCGATGGACCGCGGCACCTCGTGGTTCGGCACGCTCGTCTTCGGCCTGGTGTTCCAGCTCACCGACTCCTACCGGCCCGCCATCTTCGCCCTGATCGTGTTCTTCCTGCTCGGCGGGCTGCTGCTGCTGCGCGTCGACACCGAGCGCGGCATCCGCGACGCCGGCAACGAGGTCCCCGCGGTCATCTGAGCGCACTGCACCCTTGAGGGTGAAGTTCGTCTCGCCTGAGCGTGGGGGTTCCGCCGACGAATCCACGGAATGTGGCGCGTCCCGCTACCGTTGAAGGATCAAGAAGGGACGAGCGCGTCGTCACGAGCGGCGTCATGGACCGAGGTCCGGCCCGTCTCCTCATTGCCCGATACACAATCAACGGGGTCAGCAACCCAACTGGAGGTGGCTACGGTGGCGGAGCGCACACTGCGTGGCGCGAGGCTCGGCGGCCAGAGTTTCGAGGACGAGCGCGGCATCGAGTTCGCAGCTCGTCAGCAGGTCGGTTACAAGTGCAAGCAGGGTCACGAGTTCGAGGTGACCATGTCGGTCGAGGCCGACATCCCGGCGGTGTGGGAGTGCCCGCGCTGTGGCGCCGAGGCGCTCAGCACGGCTGGCATCCTGCCCGAGGAGAAGGTCGAGAAGCCTGCCCGCACGCACTGGGACATGCTGCTCGAGCGTCGCTCGGAGAAGGAGCTGGAGGACATCCTCAAGGAGCGCCTCGAGCTGCTCCGCGGCGGCGAGATCGGTCCGGCGCACCTGCACCGGGCCAACGCCAAGAAGCGCAAGGTCTCCTGAGCGCCCCGAGCGTCAGTCGACCACGTCGCCCCGGACCACCGGCCCATCCGGCCCAGGTCCGGGGCGTCGCACATTTCCGGGCACGACGCCCGGGACGACGACCAGCCGGCGCTCGACCACGGAGGTGAGCAGCCGCCGCGCCACCGGGCGGGTGAAGGGCAGGATCAGCAGGATCCCCGCGACGTCGAGGACGAAGCCCGGGCTCAGCATGAGGGTGCCGCCGATCAGGACCAGCGCGCCGTCGGCGATCTCCCGCGCGGGCATCCGGCCCTCCTGCAGCGTCTGGCGCAGCGCCCGCCACGCCCGTCCGCCCTCGCGCTTGACCAGCCAGGCGCCGACGAGGCTGTCGAGGACGAGCAGCACGATCGTCCACCACGCACCGACCAGCTGGCCGACCTGGAGGATCACCCAGATCTCGGCGAGCGGGATGGCGACGAACGCGACCGCCAGCAGCGGTCGCAGCCACCCGCGCCTCACGCGCGCCCCCACCGTCGGCGCAGCTGGGCGCGACGCTCGGACAGCCCCCAGCGGGTGATCTTCTTGAGCGACTCGCTCGCGACCTGTCCGCTCATCTTCGAGTCCCCGCGGACCCGCTCGATGAACTCGATCGGCACCTCGGTGACGCGCAGCCCCCGCGACACGGTGCGGTAGGCGAGGTCGGTCTGGAACACGTATCCAGTAGACCTCACCGAGGCAAGGTCGATCGCCTCGAGCGTGGTGCGCCGGAAGATGCGGAAGCCCGCGGTCGCGTCCTTGACGCGGATGCCGAGGAGCAGCCGGACGTAGAGGTTGCCGCCGCGGGAGAGCAGCAGTCGCTGGAGCGGCCAGTTCACGACCGAGCCGCCGGGCACGTAGCGCGAGCCGATCACGAGGTCGGCGTCGTGGAGCGCGTCGAGCAGCCGGTGCAGCTGCTCGGGCTGGTGGGAGCCGTCGGCGTCCATCTCCCCGATCACGTCGTAGCCCGCCGTGAGCGCGACGTCGAAGCCGTGCAGGTACGCCGCGCCGAGCCCCGCCTTCTCGGTGCGGTGCACGACGCTGACGGCCTCGTCGGCGGCCGCGAGCCGGTCGGCGATCGCCCCGGTCCCGTCCGGGCTGTTGTCGTCGACGACGAGGACGTCGACGCCCGGCTGGGCGGCGCGCAGCCGCCCGACGATCCACTCCAGGTTCTCCGACTCGTTGTAGGTCGGGATGACCATGACGCAGCGGCCGAGACCGTCGACACTCACGCGGGTTACCTCACTCAGGGGCTTCGGTGCTGGCGGGCGCGGGGGACGTCCCGCGTCGGCGACGACGATAGGTGATCAGCACCCAGGCCGTGTGCGCCACGAGGAAGGTCATGACGAATCGCGACGGCCACGTCCCCAGCCGCACGGCCGGGGTGATCGTCGTGCTCAGCCCCACCCGCTCCACCAGCACCTCCTGGCCGCGGGCGGGCACCGACGCGACGACCGTCCCGTCGGGCCGGACCACCCCCGAGATGCCGTTGATGGCGGCCACGACCACCCAGCGGCCCGTCTCCAGCGCGCGCAGCCGGCTGATCTCGAACTGCTGGGCGAGCTGGCCGGTGCGGCTGAACATCGCGTTGCTGGTCTGCACCGTGACGAGGTCGGCCCCGTTCAGGACCTGGCCGGCGATGCCCTCGTCGTAGGCGACGTCGAAGCAGATCGCGTCCGCGACGAGCAGGTCACCGATGCGGATCGGCTCGAGGGTGGTGCCGCGGACCATGTCGCGCGGCACCTCGGTGAGCCGCCCGTAGCTCGAAGGCATCAGCGGGTTGCCCCGGAACGGGATGTACTCCCCGTACGGCACCGGGTGCCGCTTGGTGTAGCGGTCGCCCCCGCCGACGCCGGGCTGGTAGACGATGCCCTGGTTGAGCACCTGCGTGTCGTCGAGCGGGTTGGTGTTGGTGCCGCCGACCACGATCGGCACGCCGATCGCGTCCGACGCGGAGACGATGCCGGCGTGCACCTGCGCGTCGAGGAACGGGTCGACCGCCGTGGAGTTCTCCGGCCACAGCACGAAGTCGGGGCGCGGCTCCTCCCCCGCCTCCACCGCGTCGGCGAGCTCGCGGGTGAGGCGCACGTGGTTCGCGGTGACCTCGCGGTGCACGGCGGGGACGTTGAGGCCGGTGCCCGGCACGTCGCCCTGGACGGCGGCGACCGTGGCCGTGCCGGTCTCGTCCAGCGGGAGGTGCGCCACCGCCGGGGCGAGCGTCACGACCACGAGGGCGCCGACGGCGACGAGCGCGCGCCGGCTCGCGGCACGGCGCGTCAGCAGCAGCCAGGCCAGCGTGGTCCCGCTCAGGGCGACGAGGAAGCTGACCCCCACCATGCCGGCCCACGGGAGGGACTGGGCCCACGGGGTGTCGGCGGTCGCGAAGGCCAGCCGCCCGAACGGCATGCCGCTGAACGGCCAGCCGCTGCGCCAGGTCTCGATGCCGACCCACCACAGCGCCGTCCACACCGGCCACAACCGGTGCCGCATGCTCCACGCGAGGCCGAGCCCGAGCGGCACGAAGAACGCCGTCTCGACCGCACACATGGCGATCCAGGCATCCGTCCCGACCGAGCGCATCCAGACCATCACGGCGTAGATGAACCCGAGGCCGAAGACCGTGCTCGGGATCCACGCGCGGCCCGGGCGCAGTCCGTGCACGCTGATCACCAGCGCGGCGATGCCGCACGGCATCAGCACGGCCCAGCCGACCGGCTCGAACGCGGCCGCCAGGACGAGTCCGCCGACGAGGGCGAGGAGGCAGCGCTGCGGCACGGGTCAGACCGTAGCCGACCCCTGCGCGCCTGCAGCGGTGCGGGAGGGACGACGACGCTTCGGACCGACGCGCGACCGCCTGGCTGACGATCGCGCGAAGTTGTCTACGGCGCCGGGGTCCCTCCCGCATCCGGCCCCCGCAGGGCGCTGCCGACGGGTCGGCCGACGATGGGCATCGCTGGCTCCGCGTACCGCACGTCTGACTCCCCGTTGTCGACACCGCCGCCTACGGGCTGCACAGGCGGACGCGGGAACCCTGCCTCGCCCGCCCGCCGGTGTCAACACGTCCCTCACCTGCGGTTTTGCGCATCCGTGCAGGTCAGCGGCGGATCTCGCGGGGCCAGGACCTTCGGGCAATTTCCGGCCGTCCCGGCGTGTCGCCGGGCGACACGCCGGGGCTGGGACGGGTGTGACGGCTGGGAGGACCGGCTCCCCGCCGGCGGAGCGGTCAGCGAGGTGGGACGACGACCGTGCCGGTGGCCGTGGTGGCCACCACCGGCGGGTCCAGCACCTGCGCGGCACCGGGCGCGTCGGGCGTCGGGGCGCCGCGGCCGACGACGTGCACCGCGAAGTCCATCACCCGGCTGCGGGTGCCCTCCTTGACCAGCGTCGCGGTGATCTCGAGGACGTCGCCGGCGCGGACCGGCGCCCGGAACTGGACGTCGGAGTAGGAGGCGAAGAGCCCCTCGTCGCCGTCGAGGACGATGCACATCTCCGTGGCGACGTCGCCGAACAGGCCGAGGCTGTAGGCCCCGTCGACCAGGTTGCCGGCGTAGTGGGCGTGGGCGTAGGGGACGTAGCGGCGGTGCGTGACGACGGTGCCGACACGGCTGGCGGGCGCGCTCACGAGGCCCTCCTCTCCTTCTGGCCGGCGATGCGGTGGACGATGAAGGAGGCGACCTCGCCGGGCGTGGTGCCGCGGGTGAACACCCGGTCCACCCCGAGCTCGTCGGCCATCGTCTCGTCGAAGCGGGGCCCGCCGACGACCAGCAGCGGCCGCTTGTCGGAGGGGTACGCCTCACGGAACGCCGCGGACATCTCCCGCGTGTTGAGCAGGTGGGCGTCGCGCTGCGTGACGACCTGCGAGACCAGCACGGCGTCGGCCTTCTCGGCGCGGGCCGCCTCGACCAGCTGCGGGACGGACACCTGGGCGCCGAGGTTGACCACCTTGAGCTCGCGGTAGTACTCGAGCCCCTTCTCCCCCGCGAAGCCCTTGATGTTGAGGATCGCGTCGATGCCGACGGTGTGGGCGTCGGTGCCGATGCACCCGCCGACGACGACGAGGCGGCGGCGCATCGCGCGCTTGATCGCGGCGTTGGCCTCCTTCGGCGTCAGCAGCGGGTAGTCGCGCTCGACCACCTCCACCGTGCTCGGGTCGACGAGGTGGTTCACCCGTCCGTAGACGACGAAGAAGGTGAAGCCGTCGCCCATCGCCTTGGCGTGGACGACGAGCGCGGGGTCCATGCCCATCTTGTTGGCGAGCTGGACCGCGGCGCCCTCGGCGACCTTGGAGTGCTCGATCGGCAGCGTGAACGACAGCTGCACCATCCCGTCGCCGGTGGTGTCGCCGTAGGGGCGGATCAGGTTCACGAGCCCTCCAGGATCTCGGTCGCGGGGTTGTAGTAGCCCTCGGCCTTGCGGGCCACGCCGTCGAGGCCGCGGCCCTTGTCGGCGGGGCGCTTCATCAGGCCGAAGGTGCCGTCGGCGATCGCCGACAGCAGCGGCACCTGGCCGGGCACGCTGCGGTCGGCCTTGATCTCCTCGAGCAGGCCGATCGCCTCCCCCAGCACCTCGCGGGCGCGGTTGGCGATGAAGCCGTCGGGAGCCGGGTGGAAGTCCTCGCGCAGGTTGCCGGCCGCGTTCATCACGTAGCGGACGTTCTGCAGGGCGAGGTCGCGGTCGGAGATCCACGGCGTGACCACGGCCTCGGTCATCATGCCGACCAGCAGGATGCCCTGGCCGGTCATCGCGCCGACGAGGTTGAAGAAGCCGTCGAGCAGGTAGCCCTTGAAGATGTCGCCGGTCATGTGGCGCGTCGGCGGCATCCACTTGAGCGGCGCGTCGGGGAACAGCTCGCGCGCGAGCATCGCGTGGGCGAGCTCGAGGCGGAACGAGTCGGGCACCTCGGGGTCGATCTCGAAGGCGTGGCCGAGCCCGAGCTGCCAGTCCTCGAGGCCGGCCTCCTTGGCGAAGTACTCGTTGAGGAGCTGGCTCGTGGTGACGGTGTGCGCCGCCTCGATCGCGTCCGCGGTGGTGAGGTAGTTGTCCTCACCGGTGTTGATGATGATGCCGGCGCGGGCGTGGACCTGGCGGCTGAAGCGCTGGTCGACGAAGGTGCGGATCGGGTTGATGTCGCGGAAGAGGATGCCGTACATCGAGTCGTTGAGCATCATGTCGAGGCGCTCGAGGCCGGCGAGCGCGGCGATCTCGGGCATGCAGAGGCCGGAGGCGTAGTTGGTGAGCCGGACGTAGCGGCCGAGCTCCTTCGACGTCTCGTCGAGGGCCGCCCGCATCAGGCGGAAGTTCTCCTGCGTGGCGTAGGTGCCGGCGAAGCCCTCGCGGGTCGCGCCCTCCGGGACGAAGTCGAGCAGCGACTGGCCGGTGGAGCGGATCACGGCGATCACGTCGGCGCCCTCGCGGGCGGCGGCCTGGGCCTGCGGGATGTCCTCGTGGATGTCGCCGGTGGCGACGATGAGGTAGATCCACGGCTTGCTCGGCGCGTCGCCGACCCTGGCGATCATCTTCTCCCGCGCGACGCGCTGGCGGTCGACCTGCTTGATGCCGGCGCTGACGGCCCGGCGCGACGCGGTGGTCGCCCGGGCGGCGTCCTTGCCCTCGGGGACGCGGAACGTCACCGACCCGGCGGCGGCCTTCTGCGCGAGGGTGGTGAGGTCGTCGCCCTCGCCGCGCAGCAGCGCGTCCCAGACCGGCAGGCTGACGCCGTGCTCGAGACCCACGTCGGCGCGTACGGCGTCGGCGAGGCGGTTGACCCACGGCGTGCCGTCGGGGTCGGCGCCGCCGAGGCCCGCCAGGCGCAGCGTGGCCCGCTCGACGCTCACGGTGGTGTGGCGCTGGGCGAGGTCGACGATCGGCTTGCCGACCTGGCGGGCGAGGGTGCGCGCGCGGCGCACCTCGGCCCGGTCGATGCCGAGCTGGCTGGTGGGGCGTGCCATCAGAGCCTCCGCTCGAACAGGCCACGGACGCCGGCGTCGGCGCGCAGCAGCTCCATGGCGTAGGCCGCGTGGCCGGGGACGTAGCCGTTGCCGACGAGCATCCGCACGTCGGCGGCGAGGCCCTCCGCCCCGAGGGCGGCGGCACTGAAGCTGGTGGCCATGGAGAAGAAGATGACCGTGCCACGGTCGGCGGTCGCCAGGATCGCGCCGCCCTCGCAGCCCGGGACGTCGACGCAGACGACCGTCACGTCGGCCGGTCCGCCCGCGGCGGCGACGGCGTCGCGCAGGGCGATCGGGTCGCGGGCGTCGGCGAGGGCCACAGCGTCGGCGAGGCCGGTGCCGACGAGCAGGTCGTGCTCGCCCTGGTGGGGCACCACGCCGATGGTGCGGGCCGCCCCGGCCGCGCGGGCGGCTGCGAGGCTGAGGGAGCCGGACTTCCCGGCGCCGCCGATGACGGCGACGGTCGGGGCGCTGCCCCCGTCCTGCTCGGCTCGGGCGACGTACTCCTCGACGACGCGCGCGGTCAGCGCGGGCGCGCCGCAGACGTCCATCACGCTCAGCGAGAGCGCGGGGTCGAGGTCGTCGGGGATGACGGCGGCGATGGAGCGGCCGAAGAGCACCGCGTAGCCGTCGCACGGCACCTGCTCGCTCGCGCCGTCCCAGCGGGCGAGGCCGTCCTCGATCACGAGCGGGGTGAGGGTGAGGCTGACCAGGGTCGCGACGCGGTCGCCGACGCTCAGGCCGAGGGGCGACTCGGGGCCGACCTCCTCGACGGTGCCGACGAGCATGCCGCCGGAGCCGGTCACGGGGTTCTGCATCTTGCCGCGGGTGGCGACGATGTCGAGCACCTCGGCGCGCACCGCGTCGCCGTCGGTCTCGCCGAAGCGGGTGTGCGCGCGCTCGAGCTGGCGGAAGGAGGCGGCGTCGAGGTTGAGCCGCTCGACGCGCACCCGGACCTCGTCGGGCCACAGCTGCGCCCGGGTGTCGAGGCGCTGCGCGGCCTGCGGCAGCACGGTGGTGTCGTCCAGGACGCGGTGCAGACCGGTCGGGTCACCAGTCTCCTGGTCCGTCCGGATGTCCGAGGGGGTGGTCAATTCAGGTCATCCTTCTCGTCAAACGCGATCATGCCGGAAATCTTGCGGCGTGGCATTGGACGCACCGCACTTTCTCCGCGTACTCTCCCAGATGTGGCGCCGCCCACACAACCGGCACGCCGTCAGCCCGCTTCAAGGAGATCTCATGAGCATCGAGACCGCCAGCGCCCCCGGCCAGGCACTCGACACCGGCCAGCCCTACCCCTACCAGCGGGTCGAGCTCGTCGAGCCCGACTGGACCCGGTTCCCGGGCTGGGCCGACGTCACCGCCGCCGACTGGGCCTCGGTCCAGTGGCAGCGCGCCCACTGCATCAAGAACGTCAAGCAGCTGCGTGAGCTGATGGGCGACCTGCTCGACGAGCGGTTCTACGCCGACCTCGAGCGCGACCAGGCCGAGCGGGCCACCATGTCGATGCTGGTGCCGCCGCAGATGATGAACACGATGGTCCCCGCCGAGACGCCCGCCGGCGCCGGCTCGCTGACCGAGGCGTTCTACGCCGACCCGGTGCGCCACTACATGATCCCCGTCTTCAGCGACCGCCGCACCGACTGGCCGTCGCACCCGCACGCCGCGCGCGACTCCCTCCACGAGCACGACATGTGGGCGACCGAGGGCCTGACCCACCGCTACCCCACCAAGGTGCTCGCCGAGCTGCTGCCGACCTGCCCGCAGTACTGCGGCCACTGCACCCGCATGGACCTCGTCGGCAACTCGACCGTCGTGATCGACAAGCTCAAGTTCGCCGGCAAGCCCAACGACCGCCTCGGCGACATGCTCGACTACCTGCGTCGTACGCCGTCGGTGCGCGACGTCGTCGTCTCCGGCGGCGACGTGGCCAACATGCCGTGGCCCCGCCTCGAGGCGTTCCTCATGTCGGTCATGGAGGTCGACAACATCCGCGACATCCGCCTCGCCACGAAGGCCCTCATCGGCCTGCCGCAGCACTGGCTGCAGCCCGACGTGGTCGAGGGCGTCGGCCGGGTCGCCGCGGTGGCCCGCTCGCGCGGCGTCTCGCTGGCGATGCACACCCACGCCAACCACGCGAACTCCGTGACCCCCGTCGTCGCCGAGGCGGCGCGGGCGATGCTCGACGCCGGGCTGCGCGACGTGCGCAACCAGGGCGTGCTGCTCAACGGCGTCAACGCCGACCCGCACGCGCTGCTCGACCTGTGCTTCCGCCTGCTCGACGGCGCGCAGATCATGCCCTACTACTTCTACATGTGCGACATGATCCCGTTCTCGGAGCACTGGCGGGTCTCGCTGGCCGACGCCCAGCGCCTGCAGCACCACATCATGGGCTACCTCCCCGGCTTCGCGACGCCGCGCATCGTGTGCGACGTCCCGTTCGTCGGCAAGCGCTGGGTGCACCAGAACGCCGACTACGACACCGAGCACGGCATCTCGTACTGGACGAAGAACTACCGCACCTCGATCGAGGCCGACGACGCCGAGGCGCTCTCGCGCTTCTACGAGTACTACGACCCGATCCACACGCTGCCCGAGTCGGGCCAGCAGTGGTGGGAGCAGCACGGTCGCCTCGACGAGGCCTCGCTCAAGGCCGCCGAGATGGCCGAGGCCTCGCGCCGCACCGCCGCGCTCCAGGCGTACTGACCCGGGGTTTCCGCCCGGGCCTTTTCAGCGATCCCCGGTCAGCCGGGGATCGCTGAACTTGTCAGGCCGTGCATGGCCTGACAAGTTCAGCGACGGCCTGACCGACATCAGCAAGCGCCGCTCGTCGTGGCCACCGAGCGTCCACAGGCGTCGCTCGTCCGGCACCGTCCACAGCTGGTGAGCGCTTCGGTGGCTCGTGCCACTGTCCGGGCGCCACGGTGGGCCGCATGGACGCACACCTCAGGGCCCTCGTCGCCGAGCACGGAGTCTTCCTCCGGAGGGAGGCGTTGGCCGCCGGCTACCACGACCACGCCATCGTCGCCCTCGTCCGCAGCGGCGCCTGGGTGCGTGTGCGCCGCGGGGCGTACGTCTTCGGTGATGGCTGGGCGTCGCTCACGGCCAACCAGAGGTACGCCGTCCTGTGCCGCGCCGCGGTCCGCCAGGCGAGCACCGAGGTGGTGCTCAGCCACACGAGCGCGGCCGGCGAGTACGACGCCCCGCTGTGGGAGTGCGACCTGTCCGTCGTCCACCTGACCCGCCAGGACCGGCGAGCGGGGCGCGCCGAGGCCGGCATCCACCAGCACCGCGGTCTGCTCGCCGAGGGCGACGTGGTCGAGCGCAACGGGTTGCAGGTCGTCAGTGCCACGCGGGCCGCGCTCGAGCTCACCTTGCTGCTCGACGTCGAGCACGCGCTGGTCGAGATCGACCACCTGCTCCACCGGGGCTTCACCACGGTGGAGGACCTACGGGCCCGCTACGAGTCGATGACCCACTGGCCGGACAGCCTCACCACGGACCTCGTGCTCCGTCTCGTCGACGGCCGGGCGGAGTCGGTCGGCGAGTCGCGCGCCCGCTATCTCTGCTGGGCCCAGCACCTCCCCGCTCCGATCCCGAACTACCCGATCCTCGACGAGCGCGGGGTCGAGGTCGCCCGTGTGGACCTCGCCTGGCCCGAGCTCGGCGTGTTCCTCGAGTTCGACGGCAAGGAGAAGTACACGAGGCACCGCCGCGAGGGAGAGTCGGTTGTGGACTGCGTGCTGCGGGAGAAGAAGCGCGAGTCGCTGATCTGCGAGCTCACCGGCTGGCGGTGCATCCGCATCACCTGGGCCGACCTCTACCGTCCCGACGAGGTCTCGCGGCGGATCCGGGCCATGTTCCGTACGCCCGCCGCGTGAGGTTGTCAGGCTCTCGCTGAACTTGTCAGGCCGTGCACGCCCTGACAAGTTCAGTGATCCCCGGTCAGCCGGGGATCGCTGAAACGGGCAGAGCGCTGCGGCTCCTAGTCGAGCGGGCGGTTCTCGTAGGGCGTGGACAGCACGATCGTGGTGCGGGTCGAGACGCTCGCCGCGCCCCGGATCCGGGCAAGCAGGTCCTCGAGGTCGCGCGGGGTGGCCACGCGGATCTTGAGGATGTAGGACTCCTCCCCCGCCACCGACCAGCACGACTCGATCTCCTCGATCCCGACCAGGCGGTCCGGGTAGTCGTCGGGCTGCGAGGGGTCGATCGGGGTGATCGAGATGAACGCCGTCAGCGGCCGGCCGAGCTGGTCGTGGTCGACGGTCGCGCCGTAGCCCTTGATCAGCCCGCGCTGCTCGAGCCGCTTGACCCGCTGGTGCACCGCGGAGGTCGACAGCTCGGTGGCCTTGCCGAGGTCGGTGAACGACATGCGGCCGTCGGTCGCCAGCAGGGACAGGATCTGCCGGTCCTTGGACTCGACCTCCGATGTGCTCACGGCCACAGACTAGTGGGATCCGGAGAGGGCCTCCACGAGACGCACGGCAGACGAGCCGAGGCCCCACCGCTCGTCGAGCGCGAGCAGCGCGTCGTGGTCGGCCGGGGTCCGCGGGCGGGTCAGGTCGGGCGACCCGAGGTCGAGGTCGCGCCGCACGGCGACCACCTCCGGGGCGACGTCGAGGTAGTCGACGGCCGCCTTGATCTTCCCGCGCGGCCCGGGCCCCATGTCGGAGTCGGGGTCCGCCGCGGCGGCGACGATCGCGTCGACGTCACCGAAGCGGTTGATCAGCGTCGCCGCCGTCTTGTCGCCGACCCCGGCGACGCCCGGCAGGCCGTCGGAGGTGTCGCCGCGCAGGGTGGCCAGGTCGGCGTAGTGGGCGGCATCGACGCCGTACTTCGCTCGCACCCACGCGTTGTCGACCCGCTCGTGCTTGCTGACGCCGCGCGCGACGTAGAGCACCCGCACCTCCGCCTCGTCGTCGACGAGCTGGAACAGGTCACGGTCGCCGGTGACGATGTCGACCGGCATCCCCGCGCCGGTGGCGAGGGTGCCGATCACGTCGTCGGCCTCCATCTCGGGGTGGCCGACGACCGGGATGCCGTAGGCCGCGAGCACCTCGAGGATCACCGGGACCTGCGCCTGCAGCGGGTCGGGCACCTCCTCGACGTCCGGACGCGGGCCTGGGACCTCGCGCACCACGCGGTGCGCCTTGTAGGACGGGATCAGGTCGACGCGCCACTGGGGCCGCCAGTCCTCGTCCCAGCAGCAGGCCAGGTGCGTCGGGTCGTAGTCCCCCACGAGCCGGCTGATGAAGTCCATCAGCCCGCGCACCGCGTTGACCGGGGTGCCGTCGGGCGCCTTCACGGAGTCGGGGACACCGAAGAACGCGCGGAAGTAGAGGGACGCGGTGTCGAGCAGCAGCAGGCGGTCGGTCACCTGGGTGAGCCTGCCACAGCTCACTCCGCCAGCACGCTGTAGGCGATCACGCCACGCTTGAGCGACTTCGCCGCGGCCCGTGCGGTGCTGCGCAGGGGCGCCTCGCCGGCCGCGTCGGCCACCTGGCCGCACAGGTCGAGCAGCTGCTTCATCCAGCGGACGAAGTCGCCGGCGGACAGACCGGTGGCCATCAGCACGTCGTCGAGGTCGTCGCCCTCCGCCCAGCGCCACGCCGCCCACGCGAACCCCATGTCGGGCTCGCGGAGGAAGTCGAGCTTGTGGTCGCGCTCGAGGGCGTCGAGCTGCCCCCACAGGCGTACGAGCTCGCCGAGCACCGGACGCACCTGCCCGCCGGGCATCTTCGGCGACGACGCGTCGTCGGCACGGCGGGCCTCGAAGACCAGCGCCGAGAGGACCGACGCCAGCTCCGACGGCGCGAGGCCGTCGAACAGCCCGGCCCGGATCGCCTCGGCCGCCACGAGGTCCATGTCGGTGTAGATCCGCCGCAGGTGGCCGCCCTTCTCGGTGACCGTGTCACCCTCGAGGTAGTCGAGGGCGGTGAGCACGTCGCACACGCGGTCGAAGGTCCGCGCGACGGTGTTGGTGCGGTTCTCGACGCGCCGCTTGAGCGTCTCGGTGTCGCGCTCGAGCTTGAAGTACCGCTCGGCCCAGCGGGCGTGGTCCTCGCGCTCGGGGCACTGGTGGCACGGGTGGGCCTTGAGGTCCGCGCGCAGCCGGCCGATCTCGCGGTCGGTGGGGGTGTCGCTGAAGGAGTCGCGCTGCTTCTCGCGCCGCGGCCCGGGGGCGTCGAAGGAGTCGGCCCGGGCCCGGAGGGCGTTGGCGAGCTCGCGGCGCTGGCCGGGGTTGCGGCCGTTGAACGACTTGGGGATGCGCAGCCGGCCGATCGACTCGACCGGCACCGGGAAGTCCATCATCGCCAGCCGGCGGGCCTGCCGGTCGGCGGTCACGACGTAGGGGCGCGGCTCGTCACCCGACGCCCCCGGGTCGATGACGACCGCCAGCCCGCTGAACTTCCCGGCCGGCACCCGGATCACGTCACCGGGACGGAGCCGGCCCAGCGACGCGGCGGCCTCGCCGCGCCGGTCCTGGCGCCGCTCGCGCGCCGCGCCTTTCTCCAGGTCGGAGATCCGGCGGCGGATCCCGGCGTACTCCATGAAGTCGCCCACGTGGCAGGTGGCGGCATCGCGGTAGCCGTCGAGCGCGTCCTCGGCCTGGCGGACCTGCCGCGCGAGCCCGACCACGGCCTTGTCGGCCTGGAACTGGGCGAAGGACTGCTCCAGCAGCTCGCGCGAGCGCGCCCGCCCGAACTGGTGGACCAGGTTGACCGCCATGTTGTAGGACGGGCGGAACGACGAGCGCAGCGGATACGTACGCGTCGACGCGAGGCCGGCGACCTCGCGCGGGTTCATGCCCGGCTGGTAGAGCACGACGCCGTGGCCCTCGATGTCGAGCCCGCGCCGTCCCGCGCGCCCGGTGAGCTGGGTGTACTCCCCCGGCGTCAGGTCGGCGTGGGTCTCGCCGTTCCACTTCGACAGCTTCTCGATCACCACCGTGCGGGCGGGCATGTTGATGCCCAGGGCGAGGGTCTCGGTCGCGAAGACGACCTTCACCAGCCCGTCCTGGAACAGCTCCTCCACCACCTGCTTGAACGCCGGCAGCAGCCCGGCGTGGTGGGCGGCGATGCCGCGGGTGAGTCCGTCGAGGAACTCGTGGTAGCCGAGGACGTGCAGGTCCTCCTCGGGCAGGGTGCGCGAGGCCGCCTCGACCCGGGCGAAGATCTCGTCGCGCTCCGCCGCCGTGGTGAGGCGGGTGTTGGCCTGCACCAGCTGGGTGACGGCGGCGTCGCATCCGGCCCGGCTGAAGATGAACATGATCGCGGGCAGCAGCCCCTCGCGGTCGAGCCGCTCGACCACGTCGACCCGGGTGGGGATCCACACGCGGCGGCCGTTGCCGACCGACCGGGGGTTCTTCGACGACCCCGGCTTGCCCTTGCGCGGGGAGCGCCGGTCGCGCATCAGGCGGGTGCTCGCCCAGTCGTCGCGGGCGATGCGGGTGAGCTCGTCGTTGACGGGTGCGCCCTCCTTGACGAAGCCGGCGCTGGCGTCGACGTCGGAGGACGCGAAGAGGTCGAGCAGGCGACGACCGACCATGACGTGCTGGAAGAGTGGCACCGGCCGCTTCTCCTCCAGGACCGTGGTGGTCTCGCCGCGCACGGTGGCCAGCCACTCGCCGAACTCCTCGGCGTTGGAGACCGTGGCCGAGAGGGACACGAGGGTCACCGACTCCGGGAGGTGGATGATGACCTCCTCCCAGACTGCGCCGCGCATCCGGTCGGCGAGGTAGTGGACCTCGTCCATCACGACGTAGCCGAGCCCGAGCAGCGTGCGGGAGCCGGCGTAGAGCATGTTGCGCAGCACCTCGGTGGTCATCACGACCACCGGCGCCTCGCCGTTGACGACGTTGTCGCCGGTCAGCAGGCCGACGTTCTCGGAGCCGTAGCGCTTGACCAGGTCGTGGTACTTCTGGTTCGACAGCGCCTTGATCGGGGTGGTGTAGAACGCCTTGCGGCCGGTCTGCAGCGCGAGGTGGATGGCGAACTCGCCGACGATGGTCTTGCCGGAGCCGGTCGGGGCCGCGACCAGGACGCCGCGTCCGTCCTCGATCTCCTGGCAGGCGCGGACCTGGAAGTCGTCGAGCGCGAAGCCGTAGAGGCCGGCGAAGTCCTTGAGCATCGGGTACGGCTTCTCCCGCCGGAAGGCGGCGTAGCGCTCGGCGGGGCTGAGCTCCTCGTCAGGGTGGCTCATGCGATGACCTCCAGGGCGCCGGGGACGCACTCGACGGTCAGCGGGAGCGCACCGAAGCGCTCGCCGTCGGCGTAGGACACGATGCCGGGGGCGGCCACGGTCACCCGCTCCACCCGGTGGTGGACGTACTCCGCCACGCCGTCGATGCGTCCGGTGAACAGGCGCGGGTAGGACCGCACCAGCTTGGTCTTGCTCATCTCGGTGATCACCACGACGTCGAGCATGCCGTCGTCGAGCAAGGCGCCCTCGGTGATCCGCAGCCCGCCGCCGAAGGACGGGCCGTTGCCGACGGCGACGAGCATGGCCTCGTGCTCGACGGTCCGCGGCCCGGACCCGTCGTCGAGCTCGAGGACGTACGGGATCGGCCGGAACGTCCGCAGCTCGGCCAGGGTGGCGAGGTTGTAGCGCATCTGCCCGCGCGGCCAGGTCATCGCGTTGGCGCGCTCGTTGACGATGGCGTCGAAGCCGGCGGCGAGCACGGTCACGAACCAGCGGTCACCGCTGCGGGCGAGGTCGATGGTGCGGCGGCGCGAGCCGACCACCCGGTCCGCGGCGGCCACCGGGTCGGTGCGAGGGATCCCGAGGTAGCGGGCGACGTCGTTGCCGGTCCCGGCGGGGATCAGCCCGAGCGGGACCCCGGTGCCGGCCACGGCCTGCACGCCGAGGTGGACCAGGCCGTCGCCGCCGCACACCACGAGCGCCTCCACGCCGTCGGCGACGCAGCCCCGGGCGAGCTCGGCGGCCTCGTCGGCGTCGCGGCCGGCGAGGTTGCGCACGACGAACCCGCTCTCGCGCAGCCGGGCGAGCGCCGCGTCGCGGTGCCGCGCGCCGCGACCCCGGCCCGCCGTCGGGTTGGTGAGCAGCGCGATCTCGCGCCCGCGCACCGGTCCGGGCGCTGTCGGGTCGTGCATGAGCGCGACCCTATCCCCGGACCTACCCGCCGAGGCGCAGGAGGGCCGCGTAGTGCTCGGCGTGTGCACCGACCGACCGCGCGAGCCGGCCGAGGGCGTCCAGGACGAGGTCGGGGCCGAAGCGCGTGCCGGGCACGGCCAGCACCATCCGACCGTCGAGCTCGCCGACCACGACCTGCCCGTGGCGCCAGGCCTGGTGCACCCGGGTCCGGGTCTCGGCGTCGACGACCGGCTCGGGGTACGCGTCGTCGACGGCGAGCAGGTCGCACGCGAGGTCGGCCTCGCCGGCGGCGGTCAGCCTCCCTGCGACGAGGTGCCCGGTCGAGAGCCCCTCGTCCGAGCGCCACACCACGTCGGCGGTGCCCAGCCACTCCGGCAGGTCGAACGGGTCGACGTGGTCGAGGGTGGCGAGCATGGGACCAACCCTGTCAGACGCCCTCGGCGAGGGTCGCGGCGCGGGTGCGCGCCCGTCGGCGGTCGTTGACCCGGGCGATCACCTCCGAGGCGAAGAACAGCAGCATCATCGGGATCGCCATCAGGCACATCGAGAACGGGTCGGTCGAGGGGGTCGCGGCGGCGGCGAAGAGGAAGGTGCCGATCACGATCCACGGGCGGTAGGCCGCGAGCTGCTTGCCCTTGACGACGCCCGCGAAGTTGAGCAGCACCACGAAGACCGGGATGTTGAACGACAGCCCGAAGACCAACAGCGTGCGGGTGAAGAACTGCAGGTAGTCGTTGAAGTCGATCAGGTTGGTGACGCCGTCGGGGTTGAACCCGATCAGCACCTCGAGCGCGACCGGCAGCGTGAAGTAGCCCAGCGCGACGCCGACGAGGAACAGCGGTCCGGCGACCGCGACGAAGATCCGGGTCATCTTGCGCTCCTGGGCGTAGAGCCCGGGCAGCACGAAGGCCCAGATCTGGTAGAGCCAGTAGGGCGCGGTGACGACGACCGCCGCGAAGCCGGCTAGCTTGAGCCACAGGGTCAGGCCTGCGGCGGCACCGCTGGTCGTCGCCTCGGTCACGCCCTCGGCGAGCTTGCGCTGGGCGTCCTCGTAGGGGCCGAAGACGGTGTCGAGCAGGACGTGGCGGAAGACCAGCGCCACCGCGAACGCGACCGTGAACGCCAGCAGGCAGCGCAGCAGGCGCGCCCGGAACTCCCGGAAGTGGTCGGACAGGGCCATCCGGCCGTCCGGTCCGACCGCGTGGCGCGGCCCTCCCTTGAACAGGCCGACGAGGCCTCCGAGCCTCACTCAGGCAGGGGTGTCGTCGCGGCGCTCGCGGAGCACCTCACCCGAGGTGCCGTCGTGCGCGTCGGTCTGCGCGTTGCGCGCCTGGATCTCGCGCTCCGCCTCCGTCTTCTTCGCGTCGTCGTCGTCGCGCAGGCCCTTGGTCTCGGACTTGAAGATCTTGAGCGCCTGGCCCGAGCTGCGGGCGAGCTCGGGCAGCTTGGCCGCACCGAACACGAGCACGACGATGGCGAGGATCACCAGCCACTCCGCACCCTGCGGCATGCCGATCATCGGGTTGATCATGGAAGTCCACTCCATCCGGGGTTGGGGGCGGTCCGTCGGGGACCCCTACGAGTCTACGCCGTCGTCCTCGTAGAGTCCGAGCGCCGCCCGGGCCTGCTGCGCGAACGCCTCGACCCAGCCGGCGGGTGCGAGCAGGGTGGCGTGCGGTGCCAGGCGGAACAGCAGCGCCTGGGCCCACTGCTCGCTGGCGACCTCGAGGTCGACGTCGATGGTGCCGTCGGGTCCCGGGCGCTGGTCGGTGACCTGGTAGTACTCCACGACCCACCGTGCGGGAGGTGCCAGGCGCAGCGTGACGGTCGTGGTCTCGGCGTCGGTGAACCACCCGCCGGTCAGGTCGCGGGGACGGGCGCCCTTGTCGGCGACGTCGGTGTCGAGCTCGGTCGCGGCCAGGATCCGGTCGACGCGGAAGGCGCGGTCGCCCTGCGCCGTGTGGCACCACGCGTCGAGGTAGAGCAGGTCCTCGACGCGGGCGATGCCGCGCGGGTCGACGACCCGGCGGGACTCCTGGTCGCGGGACGGGACGTGGTAGGTGATCTCGACCTGGTGGCCGTGGGCGATGGCCGAGCGCAGCACCGGGACCACTGCGCTCGCCTCCAGCGGGGTCGGCGTGACGTGCAGGCGCAGCAGGTCCTCCCCCTCGGCGCCGGCCGCCTCCTCGAGCTTGGCGAGCGTGCGGGCGATGACGTCGGCCGCGCCCTCGGGCGCGGAGTCGGCCATGGTGCGCAGCGCGACCACGAGGGCGGTCGCCTCCGCCGGCGAGAACCGCACCGGCCGGGCGAGGTAGTCGGCGTTGTCGACCCGGATCACCCGGTCGCCCTCGAGAGCCTCGAGGTCGACCTCGATGAGGTCGCCGGGCAGCCCCGGGGACAGCCCGGTCATGAACAGCAGCCGCAGGTCGCGCTCGATCTGGTCGGCGTCGGTGCCGAAGTGGGCGGCGGCGTCGTCGAGGCGTACCTCCCCGCGGGCGAGGAGGTACGGGACCATCGCCAGCAGCCGGGCCACCTGGTCGGGGGCGGTGTCGCCCTGGGCGCTCATCGGGCCCCCTCCACGATCGAGCGCAGCCGCGAGACGACCTCGGTGCGCAGCGGCTCGGGCGCGGCGACCACGACGTCGGCGCCGTAGGTCAGGACCTCGTCGGCGAGCTCGTGGACCGGGCCCTCGACGGTGACCGCGTCCCAGCCTGGACGGTCGGCGAGCGGCTCGACGGACTCGGCCCGTCGACGCAGGCCGACGCCGGTTCCCTGGCGGACCAGCAGGTCGGCACGGACCGTGGGGAAGGTCGGTGACAGCCGCCGCGCCATCGCCCGGACGTCGGTGCCGGGCGGGACGGCGTAGGCCCCGGACTTGCCGGTCGCCCGCACCGGGCCGACGATCCGCGACAGCCGGAAGACCCGCTCGGCGCCGCGGTCGACGTCGTGGCCCACGACGTACCAGCGACCCGACGAGCGGGCCAGGCCCCACGGCTGGAACCGGCGGGTCGTCGGCTCGACCTCGTCGGCCCGCTGGTAGGGGAACGACACCTGGCGACGCTTGCCGATGGCGTCCCACAGCGGCTCGAAGGCCGGTTCGTCGGCGCTGATGGAGGGTGCGACGACCTCGAGGCGGGACGGGTCGATCTCCACGCCCTGGCCCTTGAGCTTGGCCAGCGCCCGGCCGGTGGCCTTCGCCAGCGTCGCCTGCTGCCAGACCTGGGCGGCGAGGCCGAGGACGGCGGCCTCGTCGGACTCGAAGCGGATCTCGGGCAGCGAGGTCTGCTCGGTGGGGATGCGGTAGCCGATCTCGTCGTCGAAGAACGCGTCCGCGCTGCCGACCTCGATCACCGCGCCGATCTGGCGCAGCGCGTCCTTGTCGCGCTCGAAGGCACGCTCGAACGCCTCGTCGCCGGCCGGACCGTGGGCGTGCTCGGGGTAGCACGCCGCACGGATCACGTCCTTGCCGATGAAGCGCTTCGCGCCCAGCAGCAGGATGTGCAGGTTCATCAGGCGTTCGGCCCGCGGCTGCGCCATCTGCTCCCTGCTCCTGCTCTCGTCGGTCGGGTGGTCAGGCGTGCGTCACTTCGCGCCGAGGATGTCGACGACGAAGAAGAGGGTGTCGGTGCCCTTGATGCCGGCGCCCTCGTTGCCGGTCTTGCCGTAGCCGTCGGCGGGCGGGATCTCGAGGATCACCCGCGACCCGACGGTGCGGCCGACGAGGCGCTCGTCCCAGCCCTTGATGACCGAGCCCACGCCGATCGGGAACTCCGCGGGCTCCTTGGTGTAGGACTCGTCGAACGGCGCGTCGGCGTCGTAGACCTGGCCGAGGTAGTCGACGGTGATCGTCTGGCCCTTCTCCACGACCGCGCCGTCGCCCTTGATGAGCGTGGTGGCGATGAGCTCGCCGCTCGGCTGGTGGGCGTCGGTGAAGTCGAGGCCGGTGATCACGCCGTCCTCCTCCACGAGGGTCGGCGCCCAGCCGGCCGGCTTCTTCTCCTCGCCCTGCGGGCCGTCGAGCGCCGGGACCGTGTCCTTGGTGCCCATGATGTCGACGATCGCCAGGACGGAGTCCTTGTTGCCGATGCCGATGGTGTAGTTGCCCGTCTCGCCGTAGGCCTTCTCGGCGGAGGTGAGCACGACGACCCGGTCGCCGACCTGGTTGCCGACCATCGCGTCGCGC
Organism: Nocardioides okcheonensis; assembly: GCF_020991065.1. Classification (NCBI taxonomy): domain Bacteria; kingdom Bacillati; phylum Actinomycetota; class Actinomycetes; order Propionibacteriales; family Nocardioidaceae; genus Nocardioides; species Nocardioides okcheonensis. The sequence continues at coordinate 428,528 of NZ_CP087710.1, read as the reverse complement.
AGGAACGGCAGGACGTCCTCGGTGAGCTCGACCGACTGGGTGGCGCCGTCCTCGGTGTAGGTGCTCTGCGCCTCCTCCTCGGTGAAGCCGTTGCCGATCCACCAGTTGGCCTGGACCGTCTGGCCCTCCTCGACGGTGTCGCCGTCGCCCTCGACCAGGATCTCGGTCTCGTCGTCGGAGCCGTCGAGGCGACCGTCGAAGGTGACCTTCGGCTCCGCACCCTGCTTGCCCTCGATCGTCACCGAGCTCAGGGACTTGCCGCCCTCCTCGGTGTCGCTGGAGGACGACCCGCACGCGGCGAGTCCGACCAGGCTGAGGGAGAGCAGGCTGCCGAGGGCAGCGGTACGTACACGGGTCACGGGTCAGAACCTCATCAGTCGACGCAGAGTTGCCGGGTCACCCTATCCAGCGCGGCCCAGCGCGCGGGATGACACTCCGGGTCTGGGGACGCCCGGGGGTCACATCCCGTCGATCAGCCGCTGCACGCGCTCGTCGTAGGCCTTGAACGGGTCCTTGCACAGCACGGTGCGCTGGGCCTGGTCGTTGAGCTTGAGGTGGACCCAGTCCACGGTGAAGTCGCGGCGCCGCTCCTGCGCCTTGCGGATGAACTCGCCGCGCAGCCGCGCCCGCGTGTCCTGCGGCGGCACGCTCTTGGCCTCGAAGATCTTCAGGTCGCTGGCCACGCGGGCCACGGCGCCGCGCTTCTCCAGCAGGTAGTAGAGCCCACGACCGCGGTGGATGTCGTGGTAGGCGAGGTCGAGCTGGGCGATGCGGGCATCCCCCAGCGACAGCCCGTGCTTGGCGCGGTAGCGCTCGATGAGCTTGAGCTTGATGACCCAGTCGATCTCGCGGTCGACCAGGCCGAGGTCGTCGGACTCGACCGCCTTCAGGCCGCGCTCCCACAGGTCGAGCGTGCGCTCGATGGTGGGGGTGGAGATCTGGCGGCGGTCGACGAAGTCGCGCGCCTTGGCGAGGTACTCGGCCTGGATCTCCAGCGCGCTCGCCTCGCGTCCGTTGGCCAGGCGCACCTTGCGCCGGCCGGTCGGGTCGTGGCTGATCTCGCGGATCGCGCGGATCGGGTTCTCCATCGTGAGGTCGCGCATCACCACGCCCTCCTCGATCATCCGCAGGACCAGGTCGCACGAGGCCACCTTGAGCATCGTCGTGGTCTCGCTCATGTTGGAGTCGCCGACGATCACGTGGAGGCGGCGGAACCGCTCGGCGTCGGCGTGCGGCTCGTCGCGCGTGTTGATGATCGGCCGGCTGCGGGTGGTGGCGCTGCTGACGCCCTCCCAGATGTGCTCCGCGCGCTGGCTGACGCTGTAGGACGCACCCCGCGGGGTCATCACGACCTTGCCCGCCCCGACCACGATCTGCCGGGTCACGAGGAACGGGATGAGGATGTCGGCGAGCTTGCTGAACTCGCCCGCCCGGCCGACGAGGTAGTTCTCGTGGCAGCCGTAGGAGTTGCCGGCGGAGTCGGTGTTGTTCTTGAACAGGTAGATGTCGCCGGCGATCCCCTCCTCGTGGAGGCGGTTCTCGGCGTCGAGCAGCAGGCCCTCGAGGATCCGCTCGCCCGCCTTGTCGTGGGTGACCAGCTCGACGACGTCGTCGCACTCCGGGGTGGCGTACTCGGGGTGGCTGCCCACGTCGAGGTAGAGACGGGCGCCGTTGCGCAGGAACACGTTGGACGAGCGGCCCCAGCTCACGACCTTGCGGAACAGGTAGCGCGCGACCTCGTCGGGGCTCAGCCGACGCTGGCCCTTGAACGTGCACGTGACGCCGTACTCGTTCTCGATCCCGAAGATCCGACGGTCCATGGACCCACCCTAGGACCGCGAGCCACACCTGCCCCCGGAACCGCGTCGAAATCCCACCCGGCGCGCCGCGATCGGCTTGGGTGCGCCGCTAGGTTGCCCGCATGCAGCAGCCGACACGCACCGACTGGCCGACCGACGTCGCGACGGCCGTCGGCACGGGCCTGATCACGACCCTCTTCCCGATGCACCGCGCGAGCCGGCGCACCCAGTGGGCGATCCACGGTGGCTTCGCGGTCCTGGCGGCCGCCGCGACGGCCGTCGGCGTGCAGAGGTCGGGGCAGGGCCCCGGGGAGGACCGTCCGTCGCCCGCCGTGGTCGCCGCGATCGCGGGCGGGGTCGGCGTGCTGACCGCGGCGGGGAGCCGCGGCGGTCAGGCGGCCGACGCGTGGGTCGAGCGCAGCCTCGCCGCCCGCGGCGTCCGTCGACCGCGGGTGTGGATCGGCGTCGCCGCCGCGGCGCTCACGTTCGGGTCAGGTGTGGTCGAGCGCCGGCGCGCGGCCCGCGCCGATGACGCCCTCGAGGACGCTCTTGACGGGGTGCAGCCCGTCGGGTGAGCGTGGGGACATGGCAGCCCGGCACCTCGTCGCGACGGTCCTGGCCGACCCGACGGTGGTCACCGACCTCGAGCTCCGGGTGATGACCGACGACCTGTGGCTGTGGCCCGTCCGCACGGCCCCGGTCGTCGTCGACGGCCCGCGGCTGGAGTTCCAGCTGCGCCGCCGGATGGTCGAGCAGCGCCAGGGTGCCTGGGACGACGCGGCCGGCTGGACGCCGGTGTGGATCGGCTTCGGCGCCGCGTGGCACGAGTTCGGCCCGGACGGCAACGTACGCCCCACCGGCCCGCTCCCCTGGGCCGCCCACCAGCGGTTGTGGACGGCGCTCGACGAGTTCGCGCCGTCGGTGCGCTACCGGCGTCGGCTCAGCGGCATCCCCACGACGCCCACGGCGCGGTGGCCCGGGCTCAACCTGCGCTGAGCCGGGGCTCGCTCAGGCCTTGGGCGGGGCGACCGGCGCCACCGGTGCCTGCCCGGCCTCCGCGGCGGTCTCGGCCTCGCGGTGGCCGAGGATCTCGGCGAGCCGGGACTCGCGCAGGCGCAGGAACTTGCGCGGCTGGGTGCGGGTGCGGTCGAGCACGGCGACCTCGAGGTCCTCGACCGGGATGACCCGGTCGTCGGTCTCGCTGTGGCCGAGCGCGGCCACCGCGAGGCGCAGGGCGTCGTCGAGGGACGCGCCGGGCTGGTAGTGCTCGCGCAGGTGGCCGGCGACGACGTCGGCCGCCCCGCCCATGACGGCGAAGCCGTGCTCGTCGGCGACCTGTCCGTCGTAGGTGAGCCGGTAGATCTGGTCGTCGGCGGGCGCGTCGCCGATCTCGGCGACGAAGATCTCGACCTCGTAGGGCTTCTCCCCGCCGGAGGAGAAGATCGTGCCGAGCGTCTGCGCGTAGGCGTTGGCGAGCCCGCGGCCGGTGACGTCGCGGCGGTCGTAGGCGTAGCCGCGCATGTCGGCGAGGCGGACCCCGGCGATGCGGAGGTTCTCGAACTCGTTGTAGCGCCCGACCGCGGCGAAGGCGATCCGGTCGTAGATCTCGCTGACCTTGTGGAGCGCCTGGGACGGGTTCTCGGAGACGAACAGGACTCCGTCGGCGTAGTGGATCGCCACGACCGAGCGACCGCGGGCGATGCCCTTGCGGGCGAAGTCGGCGCGGTCCTTCATCAGCTGCTCGGGCGAGACGTAGAACGGCATGCTCATGCGAGGGGTCTCCTGCTCAGGTCAGGGAAGCGGCGGGACCGTCGGGGCGCTGCATCCGGGAGGCGAGCATCGCGTCGGCGACGACGGAGACCTCCGAGTCGGGCATGCGCCGGCCGCCGGCCGGGGTGATCACGTGCACCACGGGGAAGATCCGCCGCGTGATGTCGGGCCCGCCGGTGGCGGAGTCGTCGTCGGCGGCGTCGTAGAGCGCCTGCACGACGGCGGTCACGGCACCGGTCTCGTCGAGGTCGTCGCGGTAGAGCTTCTTCAGCGAGCCGCGGGCGAACAGCGACCCGGAGCCGACGGAGTGGAACGCGGTCTCCTCGTAGCGGCCGCCGGTGACGTCGTAGCTGAAGATGCGTCCCTGGTCGGCGACGAGGTCGTAGCCGGCGAAGAGCGGGACCACGGCCAGGCCCTGCATCGCGAGGCCGAGGTTGCCGCGGATGAGCGCGGCGAGCCGGTTGGCCTTGCCGTCCATCGACAGCGTGCTGCCCTCGATCTTCTCGTAGTGCTCGAGCTCGGTCTGGAACAGGCGGACCATCTCGACCGCGAGGCCGGCCGTGCCGGCGATGCCGACGACGGAGAACTCGTCGGCCGGGAAGACCTTCTGGATGTCGCGCTGGGCGATGATGTTGCCCATCGTCGCGCGCCGGTCGCCGGCCATCACCACGCCGCCGGGGAACGTCGCCGCGACGATCGTCGTGCCGTGCGGCGCGAGGTCGCCCGCGTTGCCGGCGGGCACCGCGCGACGGCCCGGCAGCAGGTCGGGGGCCTCGGCGCCGAGGAAGTCGGCGAAGCTCGACGTGCCCGGCGCCATGAACGAGGTGGGCAGGCGCGGGTCACCGGTGCGGCTCACTGGCCGCCCTTCTGGATGAACGACTTCACGAAGTCCTCGGCGTTGGTCTCGAGCACCTCGTCGATCTCGTCGAGGATCGCGTCCACGTCCTCGTCGATCATCTCCTTGCGCTCGGCGACGTCGGTCTCCACGACCTCCTCGGTCGCGGTCTCCTCCTGCGAGGACCTGCGCGGCTGCTTCTGCTCCTGGGCCATGCCTCGACCCTATCCACTCCCACCGACGTCACAAGCGCGTTCACCGTGGGCGGACGGCGCGTCGCGCGGTCAGCGGGTGATGGCGGCGACCAGCTCCTGGGCGGTCGCGCAGCGCTCGATCAGCTCGCCGACGTGGGCGCGGGTGCCGCGCAGCGGGTCGAGGGTCGGCACCCGCTGCAACGACTCGCGCCCCGGGAGGTCGAAGATCACCGAGTCCCAGGAGGCGGCGGCCACCGAGTCGGCGTACTTCTCCAGGCAGCGACCACGGAAGTACGCGCGGGTGTCCGCCGGCGGCTCGTGCATCGCCGACTCCACCGCGGCGTCGTCGAGCAGCCGCTCGATGCGGCCCGAGGCGGCGAGGCGGTGGTAGAGCCCCTTGTCGGGGCGCACGTCGGCGTACTGCAGGTCGATCAGGTGGAGCTTGGCGTCGTCCCACGCCAGCCCGTCGCGGTCGCGGTACTGCTCGAGCAGCTTGAGCTTGGCGACCCAGTCGAGCTCGGTGGCGCACTCCATCGGGTCGCGCTCGAGGCGGGTCAGGACGGACTCCCAGCGCTGCAGGACGTCGACGGTCTGCTCGTCGGCGTCGGCGCCGTAGCGGTCCTCGACGAACTTCCGGGCCAGGTCGAGGTACTCCATCTGCAGCTGCACCGCGGTCAGGCGGCGGCCGTCGCGCAGCGGCACCAGGTGGGTCAGCGTGGGGTCGTGGGAGACGTCGCGCAGCGCCCGCACCGCCCCCTCGATCGCGAGGTCGGCGTCGATGAACCCGTCCTCGATCATCGCCAGCACCAGCGCGGTCGTGCCGGACTTGAGGTAGATCGAGGTCTCGGCGAGGTTGGCGTCGCCGATGATGACGTGCAGGCGGCGGTAGACCGCCGGGTCGGCGTGCGGCTCGTCGCGGGTGTTGATGATCGGCCGCTTGAGGGTGGTCTCGAGGCCGACCTCGACCTCGAAGTAGTCGGCGCGCTGGCTGAGCTGGAAGCCGCGGTCGGGCGTGGTGTCGCGGCCGTCCTGGCCGATGCCCACGCGTCCGGCGCCCGTGACGACCTGGCGGGAGACGAAGAACGGCGTCAGGTGCCGCACGATCTCGGCGAACGGCGTGGTGCGCCGCATCAGGTAGTTCTCGTGCGCGCCGTAGGACGCGCCCTTGTTGTCGGTGTTGTTCTTGTAGAGCAGGATCGGCGCGGCGCCCGGGACCTGGCCGGCCATCCGGGAGGCGTCGAGCATGACCTGCTCCCCCGCCTTCTCCCAGCGCACCACGTCGAGGGGCGAGGTCACCTCGGGCGAGGAGTACTCGGGGTGGGCGTGGTCGACGTAGAGCCGCGCGCCGTTGGCCAGGATCACGTTGGCCAGGCCGAGGTCCTCGTCGGTGAGCTGGCTGGGGTCGGCGACCTGTCGCGCCATGTCGAACCCGCGGGCGTCGCGCAGCGGCGACTCCTCCTCGAAGTCCCAGCGGGCCCGTCGGGCGCGCACCGTCGAGCTGGCGTAGGCGTTGACGACCTGCGAGGACGCGACCATCGGGTTGGCGGTCGGTTGTCCCTGGACCGAGATGCCGTACTCGACCTCGGTGCCCATCACCCGTCGTACGCTCATGGGATGAGCCTACGGCTGTGGGACGAACGGGTGGTTCCCCGCCTGACCGACGCGAGCCTGCGCGGCCACGAGGTCGGCGAGCTGCGCGGACTCGCCTGCGTCGGGCTGACCGGACGGGTGCTCGAGATCGGCTTCGGCAGCGGGCTGAACGTCCGGTGGTACCCGCGGGAGGTCACGTCCGTGACGGCGATCGAGCCGTCGGACGTCGGGTGGGAGCTCTCCGAGCGGCGCCGGGACCGCTCCTCGGTGCCGGTCGAGCGCGCCGGGCTCGACGGCCAGGCACTCGACCTCCCGGACGCCACGCACGACAGCGTGCTGGTCACGTTCAGCCTCTGCACGATCCCCGATCCCGTCCGCGCGCTGCGCGAGGCCAGGCGCGTCGTGCGGCCGGGTGGCCGCCTGCACGTCCTCGAGCACGGGGCCGCGCCGGAGGAGGGCGTACGACGGTGGCAGCGCCCGCTGGAGCCGGTGCAGCGCGCGGTGGCGGGGGGCTGCCACCTCACCCGGGACGTGCCGGGCATGGTGCGCGAGGCCGGCTGGACCGTCGAGGACCTGGTCGAGGACTACCTCGACGGCCCGGCACTCGCGCGGCCGTGGACCCACGTGAGCAGGCTCAGCGCCCGCGACGCAGGAACCCCATGAGGAAGAGCACGACGAGCACGATCACGACGATGATGAGGATGGTCTTCATCGGGTCAACCTAGTGGTCGCAGGCGCTCGGGCAACCCCTCCGCAGGGGTGGCCGGCTCAGTCCCGTCGGCGACCGGTGACGGTCAGCGCGTGCGCGGCGTTGACCGCCGCGATGCCGAGCCAGCCGACGATGACGGCCGGGAGGCCGTTGTCGGTGGCGACCGTGGGCACGATGGTGATCGGCACGCCGACCCCGACGGAGACGACACCCAGGACGAACTGGCGCACCCGCCCGCCGCCCGCCTGGGCGGCCTGCCGCTGGTCCAGCGCGCCGCGCTCGGCGGCGCGCCGCTCGACGGCCCGCTCGATCCGCTCGGCGAACCCGTCGACGAGCTCGGCGTCGTAGCGTGCGCCGAGCTCGCGACGGGTGGCCAGGGCGGCCTCGATGTCGCTGTGGCCGAGGTCCTCCTCCGGGCTCATCGAGGCTGCCCCGCCGGCCTCAGAGGTACTGGCCGGTGTTGGCGACGGTGTCGATGGACCGGCCCGGCTCGGTGCCCTGCTTGCCGGTGATGAGGGTGCGGATGAAGACGATCCGCTCGCCCTTCTTGCCCGAGATCCGCGCCCAGTCGTCGGGGTTGGTGGTGTTGGGCAGGTCCTCGTTCTCCTTGAACTCGTCCACGCACGCCTGCAGCATGTGCTGGACCCGGAGCCCGCGCTGGGCGGGGTTGAGGTCGCTCTCCAGGAAGTCCTTGATCGCCATCTTCTTCGCGCGGTCGACGATGTTCTGGATCATCGCGCCCGAGTTGAAGTCCTTGAAGTACAGGACCTCCTTGTCGCCGTTGGCGTAGGTCACCTCGAGGAAGCGGTTCTCCTCCGACTCGGTGTACATCCGCTCGACCGTCGCCCGGATCATCGCGTGGACGGTGGCGTCGCGGTCACCCCCGAACTCCGCGAGGTCGTCGCCGTGCAGCGGCAGGCGGGCGGTGAGGTACTTGGAGAAGATGTCGCGCGCGGACTCCGCGTCGGGGCGCTCGATCTTGATCTTCACGTCGAGCCGGCCGGGTCGCAGGATCGCGGGGTCGATCATGTCCTCACGGTTGGAGGCACCGATGACCAGCACGTTCTCCAGCGCCTCGACGCCGTCGATCTCGCTGAGCAGCTGCGGGACGATGGTGTTCTCGACGTCGGAGGAGACGCCCGAGCCGCGGGTGCGGAACAGCGAGTCCATCTCGTCGAAGAACACGATGACCGGCGTGCCGAGCGAGGCCTTCTCCCGCGCCCGCTGGAAGACCAGGCGGATGTGCCGCTCGGTCTCGCCGACGTACTTGTTGAGCAGCTCGGGGCCCTTGATGTTGAGGAAGTAGGACTTGCCGGACGCGCCGGTGCGCTCGGCGACCTTCTTGGCCAGCGAGTTGGCGACCGCCTTCGCGATCAGCGTCTTGCCGCAGCCGGGCGGGCCGTAGAGCAGCACGCCCTTCGGCGGCTTGAGCTCGTGGTCCTTGAACAGCTCGGGGTGCAGGTAGGGCAGCTCGACCGCGTCGCGGATCGCGTCGATCTGGGTGGTGAGGCCGCCGATCGAGCCGTACTCGATGTCGGGGACCTCCTCGAGCACCAGCTCCTCGACCTCGGACTTGGGGACCACCTCGTAGACGTAGCCCGCGCGGGTGTCGAGCAGCAGCGAGTCGCCGGCGCGGATCGTGACGTCCTCGGCGCGCAGCGGCTCGGCGAGGCGCACCACGCGCTCCTCGTCGGCGTTGGCGATGACGAGGGCGCGGTCGCCGTCGGCGAGGATCTCCTTGAGCATCACGACCTCGCCCACCTGCTCGAAGTCGAGCGCGGCGACGACGTTGAGCGCCTCGTTGAGCATCACCTCCTGGCCGCGCACCAGCCCTTCGAGGTCGACGGCCGGGCTCACGCTGACCCGCAGCTTGCGGCCGCCGGTGAAGACGTCGACGGAGTCGTCGTCGTTGCGGCCGAGGAAGGTGCCGAAGCCGGCCGGCGGCTGCGCGAGCCGGTCGACCTCCTCCTTGAGCGTGGTGATCTGGTCACGGGCGTCGCGCAGCGTCTGGGCGAGCCGCTCGTTCTGGCTGGACACCGCGGCGAGGGAGCGCTGGGCCTCGGCCAGCCGGCCCTCCAGGCCGCGGGACTGGCCCGGCGCGTCGTCGAGGCGGCGGCGCAGGTCGGCCACCTCGGCCTCCAGGTAGCGCACCTGGGTGGCCAGCTGGTCACGGGTGGGCTCGGACATCTCGGTCATCTCGCACCTCCTGCGACGTGACACTACCCACCGAGCGGTGGGACCGGAGCCGATATCCCGGAGTGTTGGTCACGCTTTGGGATCGTTGAGCCGGTGGATCGCGCGCAGCTCCTCCGCGGTGAGCTCGCCCGAGGCCGCCAGGACCTGCTGGAGCACCGCCGACTTGCCGGCGAGGTAGGTGTCGATGTCCATGTCGGGCCGGTCGGCGAGGCTGCGCTTCACCGCGGCGTACGCCTCGCGGAGCACGGGGTCGCGGCGCAGCACGTCGCGGACGGCGAGGTGGTTGCGCACGTGGGCGGTGCCGGCGGTGCAGACGTAGACGTTGCGCCGGGGCGGGCCCGGGGCGTGGAACGCCTCGCGCCCGGCGACGCCGAGGTCGCCCCGGTGGACGTAGCCGACGGACTCCAGCGCCGCGACGGCCGCCGACTCGTCACCCGGCTCGACGACCACGTCGACGTCGAGGACCGGCTTGGCGGCCAGCCCCGGCACCGACGTCGACCCGACGTGCTCGACACGCGCCGACGACACGTCGGCGAGCGCGTCGCGCAGCACGGCCGCGACCTGCTCGAACTGCTCGGCCCAGCGCGGCGACCAGTCGACGACCTCGATGCTCACTGCTCGGCGTCGGCCTGCACGGCCTCCAGGGTCGGCACGTCGGCGGGACGCGGGCCGGTGTAGTCCGGGCCGTACGCGCCGGGCGCGGGCCGCCGGGTCTTGCGCGGCGGCCGCTCCCCCGGCGCCATCCGCCGGGCCGTGACCAGGAAGGCGGTGTGGCCGATCATCTTGTGCCCGGGCCGGACCGCGAGGCCCTCGACGTGCCAGTCCCGCACGAGGGACTCCCACGGCTGCGGCTCGGTGAAGCCGCCGTGCGCGCGCAGGGTCTCCACGACCCGGGAGAGCTGGGTCGTGGTGGCGACGTAGGCGCACACGATGCCGCCCGGGACCAGGGCGTCGGCGACCACGTCGACGCAGTTCCACGGGTCGAGCATGTCGAGGATCACCCGGTCGACCTGGGTGCCGAGGCCGGGCAGCCCCTCCTTGAGGTCGCCGAGGCGCAGGTCCCAGGCGGGGTGCGTCTGCCCCTCCGGTGCGGAGAAGAACTGGTGCACGTTGCGGCGGGCGACCTCGGCGAACTCCTCGCGCAGCTCGAAGGAGGTCACCCGGCCCCAGGGGCCGACCGCGCGCAGCAGCGAGCAGGTGAGCGCGCCGGAGCCGGCGCCCGCCTCGACGACGCGCGCACCGGGGTAGATGTCGGCGAGCGCCACGATCTGGGCGGCGTCCTTGGGGTAGACGACGGCCGCGCCGCGCGGCATCGAGACCACGAACTCGTTGAGCAGCGGCCGGAACACCAGGTACTGCCCGCCGGCCGACGAGGTGACGGTGAAGCCCTCCTCGCGGCCGATCAGCTCGTCGTGGTCGAGATGGCCCTTGTTGGAGAAGAACCGCTTCCCGGCGACCAGCTCGAAGTTGTGCTTGCGACCCTTCTGGTCGGTCAGCCGCACCCACTCGCCCTCGCGCAGCGGGCCGCGGTGCACGCCCGACCACGCCTCGGCGGGGACGTCGGCTCGGTCTGGGGCTCGGTCATCGGTGGGGGCCTCGGACATGGCGCAGACCCTAGTGGCCGAGGGCCCGATCCACTCAGCCGGCGGCGTTCTCGCGGAACGCGCGGTCGACGTCGGCGGTGGACAGCACGCCGTAGATCCGACCGTCCTCCTCGACGAGGAGGTACTCCTCGGCGGGGCGGCGGCTGATGGCGAGGATCAGCTCCTCGCCGGCGACCGTGGCGGGGAGGGTGAGGCCCTCCTCCAGGGCGCGGGCGACGGTGGACACCGCGACCCAGGGTCGCCGCTCGGGCGGCATCGCGGCGACGGCGGCCTCGCTGACGATGCCCAGCGGGCTGCCGTCGGGGGCGACGGTGACGATGCTGCCCGCCTGGGCCTCCTGGGCGCGCCGGACGGCCTCGGCGAGCGGCACGTCCTCCGGGACGGTGAGCGTGCGCCGCGCGAGCGGCCGGGCGACGAGGGCGGGGAGCCGCTGGCGCATCCGCGCGTGCGCGAGCGCGGCCGTGGCTCCGGTCCACAGGAACAGGCCGAGGATGAAGACCAGGACGAGGTCGAGGATCGTCGGGGGCTCGCCGATCACCCGGTCCTGGACCAGCGGCCAGGCGAGCAGCGCGAGCGCGACGACGCGCCCGCCCCACGCGGCCACGACCGTGGCCCGGTGCTGGTTGCCGGAGGCGCCCCACACGAGCGCCTTGAGGACCCGCCCGCCGTCGAGCGGCAGGCCCGGCACCAGGTTGAGCACCCCGATGACCAGGTTGGCCCCGGCGAGACCCTCGACGGCGACCTGGACCAGGCCGTCGGGCACGACGAACCAGAGGCCGACGGCGGCGAGCCCGATCGCGATCGAGGTCAGCGGCCCGACGACCGCGATCCAGAACTCGTGGCGCGGGCGACGCGACTGTCCGTCGATCTCGGTCATCCCGCCGAGGAAGTGCAGGGTGATCGACGTGACGCCGTAGCCGAGCCGCTTGGCGGTGACCGCGTGGGACGCCTCGTGGAGCAGCACCGAGAGGTAGAGGATCACCGCGAACACGAAGCCGGCGACGTACTTCAGGAAGCCCAGCCCCGGCTGGACGACCTCGATCCGGGGCGCGAAGGTCACCGAGATGAGGAAGGCGACCACGAACCACGAGCTCGTGATGAGGACGTCGATGCCCGCGATCGAGCCGATCCGGAACGTGCCCGGAGGGCGGGGCGTGTCGGGGGTGGGCACGGGACGACCCTAGCCAACGCGGCCCACGTGCGGCTCGGCGCGCGGGGCTGTCGGTGCGCTCGCCTAGGGTGGCCGCGACATGACCGCACCGACGCAGGACCCGTCCCCCGCCGAACGCCTGTCGACGCCGGTCGACGGCGTCGAGGTGGTGGGCGCGCTGTCGCCGAGCCGGGCGGGCGACTTCCTGGCCTGTCCGCTGCTCTACCGCTTCCGCACGATCGACCGGCTCCCGGAGGAGCCGTCTCCCGACGCCGCGCGCGGCACCCTGGTGCACAAGGTCCTCGAGGACCTCTTCGACCTCCCCGCCGCCGACCGCACGCCGGAGCAGGCGGTCGACATGCTCGCCCCGCGGTGGGACGCGCTGGTGGAGGCCGAGCCCCGGCTCGCGGAGATGTTCGGGGACGAGGGCCCCGACGTCGTGGCGTGGATGGACTCCTGCCGGACCGTACTGCGTCGCTACTTCGACCTCGAGGACCCGCGCCGCCTCGAGCCCGCCGAGCGCGAGCTCTACGTCGAGACGCTCCTCGACTCCCGGCTCCTGCTGCGGGGGTTCGTCGACCGCGTCGACGTCGCACCCGACGGCCGGATCAGGGTGGTGGACTACAAGAGCTCGCGGTCGCCCAAGGAGGGCTACGAGGCCAAGGCGCTGTTCCAGATGAGGTTCTACGCCCTGGTCCTCTGGCGGCTGCGCGGAGTCGTGCCGTCGGTCCTCCAGCTGGTCTACCTCGGCAACGGCGAGATCCTGCGCTACGAGCCCGACGAGGACGACCTGCGCGCCACCGAGCGCAAGGTCGAGGCGATCCACCGCGCGATCACCCTCGCCCGCGAGACCGGGGACTGGCGCCCGAGCCCGTCGCGGCTGTGCGACTGGTGCTCGTTCCACGCCTACTGCCCGACCAAGGGCGGGACGATCCCGCCGCTGCCGGACGCCGAGCCCGCCTGACGTCAGCGACGCCTGCACGCTAGGGGGCGATGAAGGCCTCCGGCGGCACCTCGGGCTGCGCCGGGCCCGCGAACCCGTCGGTCACCAGCTCGGCCGCGACCTCGTGGCGCTGCACCTCGCCGGAGGCGATCTGCTCGGCGAAGTGGCACGCCACCCGGTGCTCCGACGTGGCCCCCTCGACCTCGACGACCCGCAGGAGTGGCCGCTCGGTGTCGCAGAGCGTCTCCTGCCGCCACGGGCAGCGGGTGTGGAACCGGCACCCGGTGGGCGGGTTCGCCGGCGAGGGCAGGTCGCCGGCCAGCAGGATCTGCTCGCGGGTGTCCTCGACGGTCGGGTCCGGCACCGGCACCGCGGACATGAGGGCCCGCGTGTAGGGGTGCAGCGGGACGTCGTAGAGCTCCCCGGCCTCGGACTCCTCGACCAGCCCGCCGAGGTACATCACCCCGATCCGGTCGCTGATGTGGCGCACCACCGCGAGGTCGTGGGCGACCACGAGGTAGGTCAGGCCGAGCTCGTCCTGGATGTCCTGGAGCAGGTTGATGACCTGCGCCTGGATCGAGACGTCGAGGGCGCTCACCGGCTCGTCGGCGACGATCAGGTCGGGACCCACCGACAGCGCCCGGGCGATGCCGATGCGCTGGCGCTGGCCGCCGGAGAACTCGTGGGGGTACTTGCTGAGCGCGGCCGGCGGCAGCCCCACCGACGACATCAGCTCGCGCAGCCGGGCGTGCGTCGTGGCCTTGTCCTTGTCCATGCCGTGCGCGCGCATGCCCTCGAGCAGCAGCGACTCCACCGTCTGGCGCGGGTCGAGGCTCGACATCGGGTCCTGGAAGACCATCTGGAACCGCTTGCGCTCGCGCCGCAGCGCCTCGCCCTTCAGCGAGGCGACGTCGGTGCCGTCGAAGAGCACGGAGCCGGCCGTGGGCGGCTCGAGGTTGAGGATGGCCTTGCCGAGCGTCGACTTGCCGCACCCCGACTCCCCCACCAGGCCGTAGGTCTCCCCGCGCCGGATCGAGAGGTCGACGCCGTCGACCGCGCGGACGTGCCCGACGGTGCGGTCGAAGACGATGCCGCTCTTGATCGGGAAGTGCACCTCCAGCCCGCGCACCTCGACGAGCACGTCGTGGTCGTGCACGTCCGGTTCCTGGACGTCCTGCACCGTGCCGCTCACTGCGCGCCTCCCGTTGGGTTGAAGCAGCGGTAGCCGACGACGTGGTCGCCGTCCCACTGCGGGGTGTGGCTGGTGCAGGCGCCGACCGCGCGGGTGCAGCGCGGCGCGAAGGCGCACGCGGAGTCCCACGGCAGGTTGTCGGCCACCGAGCCCCGGACCGGGGTGAGCTTCTCGCCCCGCGGCGCGTCGAGCCGCGGGATCGAGTCGAGCAGTCCGGTCGTGTACGGGTGGCGCGGCTGCCGGAACAGCCCGTGGCGCCCGCCGCGCTCGACGATCTTGCCGCCGTAGAGCACGTTGACCTCGTCGCAGAGCCCGGCCACGACGCCGAGGTCGTGGGTGATCATCACCAGCGCGGTGCCGGTGTCGACGACGAGCTCCTTGAGCAGCGCGAGGATCTGCGCCTGGATGGTCACGTCGAGCGCCGTGGTGGGCTCGTCGGCGATCAGCAGCCGCGGGTTGCACGCGAGCGCCATCGCGATGAGGGCCCGCTGGCGCATGCCGCCGCTGAGCTGGTGCGGGTACGTGGCCAGGCGGGCCCGCGGGTCGGGGATCCCGACCCGGTCGAGCAGCTCGGCCGCCTTCGGGGTCGCCTCACGGCGGCTCAGGCCCTGGTGCCGCTCCATCACCTCGGTGACCTGGCGACCGATGGTCACGACGGGGTTCAGCGAGGACAGCGGGTCCTGGAAGATCATCGCGATGTCCGCGCCGCGGCGGTCGCGCATCGCCGACGGCGAGAGCGCCAGCAGGTCCTCGCCGTCGAAGACCGCACGGCCCTCGACGGTGTTGCCGCGCGAGGGCAGCAGGCCCATCAGGGCCAGCGAGGTCACGGACTTGCCGCAGCCGGACTCGCCGACGAGCCCGACGGTCTGCCCGGCGCGCACGTCGAAGCTCACGCCGTCGACGGCGTGGAACGGCTCCTGGCCGTGGCGGCGGAAGGTGACGCGCAGGTCCTGCACGGACAGCAGCGGCTCGGTCGCGCCGGTGGGGTGGCGGGTCATGCGGTCACCTCCTCGCCTTCGGGTCCAGCGCCTCGCGCAGCGACTCCCCCATGAGCGTGAAGCCGAGCGCCACGACGATGATGCAGCCGGCGGGGTAGAACGCGAGGTGCGGCGCCTCGGAGATGTACTGATGGGCCAGGCCGAGCATCTGCCCCCACTCGGGTTGTCTCTGGTCGGGGTTGCCCAGCCCCAGGAAGGACAGCGCGGCGGCGTCGATGATCGCCACGGCCAGCGACAGCGTGGCCTGGACGATCACCGGGCCGAGCGAGTTGGGCAGCATGTGCCGGAACACGATCGCGCGGGGCCGTACGCCCAGCGAGCGCGCGGCGAGCACGTGGTCGCTGGACCGCTGCGCGAGCATCGAGCCGCGCAGCAGCCGCGCGAACACCGGCACCTGGATGATCGCGATCGCCACCACGAGCGTCCACTGGCTGGGGCTGCGGGCGAGCGAGGCGATGGTGAAGGCCAGCAGCAGCGACGGGATCGACAGCATCACGTCGACGATGCGCATGACCAGCGAGTCGACCCAGCCGCCGAAGGCGCCGGCGAGGGTGCCGAGCGTGAGCCCGCCGATCAGCCCGAACACCGTGGCGAAGACACCGACGACGAGGGTCTGGCGACTGCCGACGATGAGGCGCGAGAGCAGGTCCCGTCCGCGGTCGTCGCCGCCGAGCAGGTGGCCGGCCTCGGGGCCGGGCACCGGGTTGGTCTGCGGCCGCACCTTGTCGAGCAGCGGCGCGGCGGTGGGGTCCCACGGCGCGATCCACGGCGCGATCGCGGCCAGCACGACGAACGCGAGCGTGATGCCCGCGCCGACGAGGAAGATCGGGTTGCGGCGCAGCCGGTCCCAGGCGCTGCGCAGCAGGGAGACGCCGGGCTCGTCGCCCACCGCGCCGGCGGCGAGCTGGTCGATGCGCCGTCGGCGCAGGCCGCCGTAGGTGGGGCGCTCGGTGGGTTCGGTCATCGGGCTCACCTCGTCCGGATCCGGGGGTCGATGACGGCGTAGGCGATGTCGACCAGCAGGTTGACGAGCACGTAGATGACCGCGGCGGCGAGGATGAGGACCTGCAGCACGGCGTAGTCCTTGTCGCGGAACGCGGTCGCGAGCGCGGCGCCGACGCCCTGGTAGGAGAAGACGGTCTCGGTCAGCACGGCGCCGGCGAGCAGGCCGCCGACCTGGAGCCCGATCGTGGTCACCACCGGGAGCATCGCGTTGCGCAGCACGTGTCGCGCGCGGATGACCCGCGTGGTCAGTCCCTTCGCCTCGGCGGTGCGGACGTAGTCCTCGTCGAGGACGTCGAGCACCGAGGCGCGGGTGATCCGGAAGATCACCGCGAACGGGATGGTCGAGAGCGCGACGGCGGGCAGGATGAGGTGCTTGAGCGCGTCCCAGGCGGCGTCCCACTCGCGGGTGAGGATCCCGTCGAGCACGAACATGCCGGTCACCCGGGTGGCGTCGAGGCCGGTGCTCTGTCGCCCGGAGACGGGCAGCAGGTTCCACTCCACGGCGAAGAAGTACTTGAGCAGGAACGCGGTGAAGAACACCGGCACCGCCACCCCGACCAGGGAGAAGATGACGGCGCTCGTGTCGGCCGGTGAACCCCGGCGCCGGGCGGCGACGTAGCCGAGCGGGATGCCGAGCGCCACGGCGATGAGCAGGGCCAGGGCCGACAGCTCGACCGTGGCCGGCAGCCGGTCGAGGAAGATCTGGAGCGCGTCCTCGCCGGGCAGGACCTTGGTGGAGACGCCGAAGTTGCCCTGCACGGCGCGCTCGAGGAACTTGAGGTACTGCACGGGCAGCGGCTGGTCGAGGCCGAGCGCGGCCTCCAGCGCCGCCCGGCGCTCCTCGGTCTGGCGTTCTCCGAGGATCGCGGACACGGGCCCGCCCGGCAGCGAGCGCAGCCAGGCGAAGACGAGCATGGACAGCACGACGACCACCAGCACCATCTGCAGGAGCCGTCGTACGACGAAACGAACCACGAGGGGGATCTCCTCACACGCCTGCGCGGGCCGGCGGTCGTCGCGGACGACGACCGCCGGGCCTCACGCAGATGGATCGGTCAACGAGACGGGCGTGGGCGCCGTCGCGTCACTGCCCTCCCTCGACCGAGACCGACGCGAACTCCTCGGCGGTCAGCGGGCTCGGCACGACGCCGTCGACGCCGGGGCCGACGACCAGGGCCGGCGGCGAGTGGCTGATCGGCAGGCCCGGGAGGTAGTCCTCCATGATCTGGCCGTTGATCTCCTCGAAGGCCGCCGCGCGCTGCTCGTCGTCGACGATGGCGTCGGCCGACTTGAGGTCCTCGGAGAGCTGCTGGCCCCACGGGTAGGCCTTGGTGCCGAAGTCGTTCTCCTTCAGGTTGCCGAAGAACGTGCCGACGAAGTTGAACGGCGAGTCGTAGTCGCCGGTCCAGCCGAGGATGTAGGCGTCGTAGCGGCCGGCCGTCACGTTGTCGAGGTAGCCGCCGTTCCAGGAGGCCGTCTTGACGTTGACCTTGATGCCCACGGCCTCGAGGTCGGTGCGCAGCGCCTCGTAGATCTTCTGCGGGTCCGGCATGTAGGGGCGGCTGACCTCGGTCGGGTACGCGAAGGTCAGCTCCATGCCCTCGGCGCCCGCCTCCGCGAGCAGGCGCTTGGCCTCCTCGGGGTCGTAGGCGTACGGCTGGAGGTCGGTGTTGTAGCCGCTGACGGTGTCCGGCATGAACTGTGTGGCCTCGGTGGCGCCCTCGGGGAGCTGGGTCTGCACCAGCTGCTCGCGGTTGAGCGCGTGGTAGAGCGCCTGGCGGACCTTGAGGTCCTTCAGCTGCGGGTTCGCCTCGGGGTTGAGCCCGAGGTAGAGGATGTTGAACGCGTCGCGGATCTCGACGCTGTTGCCCTCGTCCTCGAGGCCGGCCCAGTCGACCGGGTTCGGCAGGTCGTAGCCGTTGATGCTGCCGGCCTCGAGCTCCTGGCGGCGGGTGCTCTCGTCCGGGATGACCCGGAACACCAGCTCGCTGACCTGCGCCGGGTCGCCCCAGTAGTCGTCGTTGCGCTCGAGGGTGATGGTGCCGTTGGCCTCGTCGTAGTCGCCGAAGGTGAACGGGCCGGTCCCGACCGGGTTGTCGGCGTAGTCGGGGAAGCTGAAGCCCTCGCCCTCGGCCTGGATGCCGTTGGCGTCGCCCTCCTCCATCGCGGTGGGCGACTGCATCGCCAGCGACGCGAGGGAGAGCATCGTCGGGAAGCCCGAGGTGGGCCCGCTGATCGAGATGGTCGCCTCGAACTCGTCGGTCGCCTCGCAGCCCTGGTAGAGCGAGTTGGCGGCGTCGTTCTTGAACGAGCCCATCACGTAGCCCCAGTACTCGCCGGCCGTCTGGCCCGCCTCGTTCTGGTCGAACATCCGCTCGAAGTTCGCGCAGACGGCCTCGGCGTTGAAGTCGGTGCCGTCGTGGAAGGTCACGTCGTCGCGGAGCTCGAAGGTCCACTCGGTGCCGTCGTCGTTGGGCGTCCACTCGGTGGCGAGCTCGGGCACGACCTCGGCCGTGCCGGGCTCGATGCCGACGAGGCCCTGGAACATCTGCCGCGTGACGCGGAAGGTCTCGCCGTCGGTGGCGTAGAACGGGTCGAACATCTCGGGAGCGCCGGCGGCGCCGAACACGAACGTCCCGTCGTCACCACCGCCCCCGCTGCTGTCGTCGCGCTGGCTCTCCGCACAGCTCGCGAGGGTGGAGGCGGTCAGCACTGCTGCCGCCAGGGTCGCCGCGGTACGACGTGGAGACATCCCGAGATTCCTTCCGTCCGGTATCCGGTCCAAGTTGTCCTGAACCCTAGACGGAGCGACGTGACCCGGGCCACACCGCCCGGGTCACGTTCGGGTCACGTGTCGCGGGCCAGCGCCGCGAGCGCGTCGGTGTCGACGCCCACCAGGGTGTCCGCGAACACCCGTCGCTCCCCCTCGAGGATCGGCACGTGGTGCGGCACGCACACCACGGTGCAGCCCGCCGCGACCGCCGACTTGGCGCCGGTGTTGGAGTCCTCGATGGCCACGCACGCGGCCGGGTCGACGCCGAGCTCCGCCGCCGCAGTGAGGTACGGCTCGGGGTGCGGCTTGCCGAGCTCGACCCGGTCGCCGGTCACCACGGTCGCGAACGAGCCCTCGGGCAGCTGCGCGAGGATCGGCGCGACGAACCGCTGCCACGACATGGTGACCAGGGCGCACGGCACGCCCCGCTCGCGCAGGTCGGTCAGCAGCTCGAGCGCGCCCGGGCGCCACGGCACCTCGTCCTCGACGCGGGCCACGACGCCGTCGAGCAGCTCGTCGACGATCTGCTGCGGGGTGCGGTCGATGCCCATGTGGACCCGGATGTAGTCACCGGAGTCGAGCAGGGCGCTGCCGACGAGGTTCATCGCGTGCTCCTGCGACCAGGTGCCGCCGTACTTGTCGGCCATCGCGTACTCGGTGGCGATCCAGTACGGCTCGGTGTCGACGAGCGTGCCGTCCATGTCCCACAGGACGGCCGCTGGGAGGTGCGTCTGCTGCGCCGTAGAAGTCACCCGTCGACCCTACCGAGGACCCGGCACGCGCCCACGGACGGCCCGGGACCTGGGCCGCGGGTGGCCACGAGCGCCTCGCACCGGTAGACAGTGGTCCTCTCGGGAGCACCTCCTGGGGACGGAGGAGGAGTCATGGTCGCTGTCCACACGTCCGTCGCGATCGTCCTGGTCATCGCCCTGATCATCAAGGGACGCATCGACCCGGTGATCTCGCTGGTCCTCGGCTCGCTCTACCTCGGCCTGGCCGCCGGGGTGGGCTTCGCCGGCACCGTCGAGGCGATCACGACCGGCTTCGGCGGGATCATGGCGGAGGTCGGGCTGCTCATCGGCTTCGGGGTGCTGATCGGCTCGCTCCTGCACTCCACCGGGGCGTTCCGACGCCTCGTGGGCCAGCTGGTGCAGCGGGTCGGGCCCGGGCGCCTCCCCTACGCGCTCACCTCGATGCTGGCCGTGGTCATGCCGTCGATCTACGTCGACGTCCAGGTCGTGCTCGCGGCGCCGGTCGCCCGCTCCGCGTCGCCCTACATCGGCCGGACCGGCCTGCCGGTGCTCGCCTCCGCGCTGGGCTGCGGGATCTTCGCCGGCTACGTGTTCGTGATCCCCGGGCTCGCGGCGATCTCGATCGCGGGCCTGCTCGACATCCGGCTGGGTGACTGGCTGGTCCTCGGCGTGGTGATCGGCCTCGTCACGGCCCTCGTCTCGACCCTCCTCATGCGGGTGCTCTTCGGGGCCGGCGGCTTCTGGGACCCCGCGACGGACGAGGAGCCGGACGAGGCGATGCTCGAGCAGGAGGCCGCCGACCGCGCCTACCTGACCGGCGAGGCCGGCTCGTCGGAGGAGGCCCTCGCCCGCACGGAGGAGTCCGCGAGCGCCGCCGAGGCCGAGGACGGCGTGCGCCGCCTCCCGCTGGTGGTCCTGATGCTGCCGATCCTCGTGCCGCTGCTGCTGATCGCGTTCGGAGCGTTCGCCGAGCTCGGCGGCTGGTCGAACGCCTTCGTCGCGTTCCTCGGCGACGCCAACGTCGCGCTCTTCGTCGGGCTGCTCGGCGCGTACGCCCTCTCCCGCGCGTCAGCCGGGTCCGAGAGGACCAACGAGGCGATGGAGGACGGCTTCCACACGACCGGCGAGATCCTGCTCATCACCGGTGTCGGCGGCTCGCTCGGCGCGGTGATCGAGGCGACCGGGCTCGACCAGGTCCTCGGTGACCTGTTCCGGGCCGACGAGGGGGCGCCGGTGGTGCTGAGCATCCTGCTGGCGTGGTTCATCGCCGCGGTCCTCCACCTCGCCATCGGGTCGGTGTCGGTGGCAGCGATCACCGCCGCCGGGATCATCGCCCCGATCCTCGACTCGCTGACCGTCTCCCCCCTCGTGATCGGCCTCGCCATCGCGTCGGGCGCGATGTTCGCGCTGCAGGTCAACAGCAACTTCTTCTGGATGTTCAAGTCGCTGCTCGGGCTCTCGACCAAGGGCACCCTGAAGACGCTGACCCTCGTCACGTCGGTGGCGTCGGTGGTCTCGCTCCCGCTGGTCATGCTGGCGGCCGTCGTCGCCTGAGTCGTCCGGGTCAGTCCTCCGGGTCGTAGCCGAGGTTCGGCGAGAGCCAGCGCTCGGCCTCGGCGAGGGTCCAGCCCTTGCGCTCGGCGTAGTCGGCGACCTGGTCGCGCCCGAGGCGGCCGACGACGAAGTACTGCGACTGCGGGTGGGAGTAGTAGAACCCGCTCACCGACGCGCCCGGCCACATCGCCATCGACTCGGTGAGCCGGATGCCGGTGTGCGCCTCGACGTCGAGCAGCTCCCACAGCGTCTGCTTCTCGGTGTGCTCCGGGCAGGCGGGATAGCCCGGGGCCGGGCGGATGCCGTCGTACTGCTCCTTGATCAGCCCGACGTTGTCGAGGTGCTCGTCGGGGGCGTAGCCCCACAGCTCCTTGCGCACCCGCTCGTGCAGCCGCTCCGCGAAGGCCTCGGCGAGCCGGTCGGCGAGCGACTCGAGGAGGATGGCGGCGTAGTCGTCGAGGTCGTCGCGGAACGCCTTCACGCGCTCGCCGAGACCGTCGCCGGCCGTCACCGCGAACGCCCCCACGTGGTCGGGCACGCCCGAGCCCTTGGGTGCCACGAAGTCGGCGAGCGAGCGGTTGGGCACGCCGTCGCGGTGCTGCCCCTGCTGCCGGAGGTGGCGGAGGGTCGCGTGCACCTCGGAGCGGTCGGACCCGAGGTAGAGCTCGACGTCGTCGCCGGTGGACGCCGCCGGGAAGAACCCGACCACGCCGTGGGCGCGGATCCACTTCTCGGCGATGACCCGGTCCAGCATCTCCTGGGCGTCGTCGTAGAGCTTGCGGGCCGCGGGCCCGGAGCTGGGGTTGTTGAGGATGTCGGGGAAGGCGCCCTTCATCTCCCACGCGTTGAAGAACGGCTGCCAGTCGATGTAGCGCCGCAGCACCGACAGGTCCTGGTCGCGGACCACGCGGACGTGGTGGGCCACCGGGGTGCCGGTCAGCGGCGACACGGCGTGGTCCTGCTGCAGCAGCATCCGCGGCTTGGGCGGGTGGTAGCCGTTCCAGTCGATCGGCGTCGCGTTGGCGCGCGCCTGCTCGAGGGTGACCAGCGGGCGGTCGTTCTTCGCCGCGTGGCGGGTGCGGAGCGAGTCGAAGTCGGCCTGCACGTCGGCCATCAGCTTCGCGCGGCCGGTCTCGTGGAGCAGGGCGGCCGCGGTCGGCACCGACCGCGACGCGTCCTTGACCCAGACGACCGCGCCCTCGTAGCGCGGGTCCACCTTCACCGCCGTGTGGGCGCGCGAGGTGGTGGCGCCACCGATGAGGAGCGGGATGGTGAGGCCCTGGCGCTGCATCTCGGACGCCACGTTGACCATCTCGTCGAGCGAGGGCGTGATCAGCCCGGACAGGCCGATGATGTCCGCGCCGACCTCCTGGGCGGTGTCGAGGATCTTCTGCGCGGGGACCATCACGCCGAGGTCGATGACCTCGTAGTTGTTGCACTGGAGCACGACGCCGACGATGTTCTTGCCGATGTCGTGGACGTCGCCCTTCACCGTGGCCATCACGATGGTGCCGTTGGTGTCCTTGGCCGTCGCGAGCGCCGGGTTGTCGAGCTTCTCCTGCTCGATGTAGGGGATGAGGTAGGCGACCGCCTTCTTCATCACGCGGGCGCTCTTGACGACCTGGGGCAGGAACATCTTGCCGGCGCCGAACAGGTCGCCGACGACGTTCATGCCGTCCATCAGCGGGCCCTCGATGACCTCGATCGGGCGGCCGCCGCGCTCCGCGATCTCGCCGCGCAGGATCTCGGTGTCGGACTCGATGTGGGCGTCGATGCCCTTCACGAGCGCATGGGTGATCCGCTCGCCGATCGGCAGCGCGCGCCACTCGTCCTCCGCGGCCTCCTCGGCGGCGGCCGTGCGGTTGTGCGCCTCGGCGACCTCCAGCAGCCGCTCGGCGGCGTCCGGGCGCCGGTTGAGCACGACGTCCTCGATCCGCTCGCGCAGCTCGTCGTCGACCTCGTCGTAGACGGCAAGCGCGCCGGCGTTGACGATGCCCATGTCGAGCCCCGCGCGGATGGCGTGGAAGAGGAACACCGCGTGGATCGCCTCGCGGACCGGGTTGTTGCCGCGGAAGGAGAACGACACGTTCGAGATGCCGCCGCTCACCTTCGCACCGGGCAGGTGCTGCTTGATCCAGCGGGTCGCCTCGATGAAGTCCTCGCCGTAGGTGGCGTGCTCCTCGATGCCGGTGGCGACCGCGAAGACGTTGGGGTCGAAGATGATGTCCTCGGGCGGGAAGCCGACCTCGTCGACGAGGATCCGGTAGGCGCGCTCGCAGATCGCCTTGCGCCGCTCGAGGTTGTCGGCCTGGCCGTCCTCGTCGAAGGCCATCACCACGACGGCCGCGCCGTACTTGCGGCACAGGCGGGCGTGCTCGCGGAACGGCTCCTCGCCCTCCTTCATCGAGATCGAGTTGACGATCGGCTTGCCCTGGACGCACTTGAGGCCGGCCTCGATCACCTCCCACTTCGAGGAGTCGACCATCACCGGGACCCGGCTGATGTCGGGCTCGGCGGCGATCAGCTTGAGGAAGCGGTCCATCGCGGCGACGCCGTCGATCATGCCCTCGTCCATGTTGACGTCGATCACCTGCGCGCCGGCCTCGACCTGCTGGGCGGCGACCCCGAGCGCGGTGTCGTAGTCGCCGTCCTTGATGAGGGTGCGGAACCGGGCCGACCCGGTGATGTTGGTGCGCTCGCCGACGTTGACGAACAGGCTGTCGGGGGTGATCGTCAGGGGCTCGAGCCCGGACAGCCGCATCACGGGCTCGACCTCGGCCGGCGTGCGCCGCTCCTTGCCGTCGACCGCGGCGGCGATCGCCGCGACGTGGTCGGGCGTCGTGCCGCAGCACCCGCCGACGAGGTTGAGGAAGCCGGCGTCGGCGAACTCGGCCAGCACCGCCGCCGTCTGGTCGGGCGTCTCGTCGTACTCGCCGAAGGCGTTGGGCAGGCCGGCGTTGGGGTAGACGCTGACGAACGTGTCGGCGAGCCGGGACAGCTCGGCGACGTAGGGCCGCATGTCCCGCGCGCCGAGCGCGCAGTTGAGGCCGATCGCGAGCGGCCGGGCGTGGCGCACGGAGTTCCAGAACGCCTCGGTCACCTGGCCGGACAGCGTCCGGCCCGACGCGTCGGTGATGGTGCCGGAGATGATGACAGGCCAGCGCCGGCCCTGCTCCTCGAAGAGCGTCTCGACCGCGAAGATCGCAGCCTTGGCGTTGAGGGTGTCGAAGATCGTCTCGATCATCAGCAGGTCGGAGCCGCCGTCGACCAGCCCGCGGGCCGCGACGAGGTAGGCGTCGGCCAGCTGGTCGAACGACACGTTGCGCGCGCCCGGGTCGTTGACGTCGGGCGAGATGGACGCCGTGCGGGTCGTGGGGCCGAGGGCGCCGGCGACCCACCGGGGCCGGTCGTCGGTGGCGACCGCGTCGGCGGCGGTGCGGGCGAGCCGTGCCGACTCGAGGTTGAGCTCGTAGGCGAGGTCCTCGAGGCCGTAGTCGGCGAGGGAGACCGCGTTGGCGTTGAAGGTGTTGGTCTCGATCACGTCGGCGCCCGCGGCGAGGTACTCGTCGTGGATGGTCCGGATGATCTGCGGCTGCGTCAGGGTCAGCAGGTCGTTGTTGCCGACGAGGTCGCTGGGGTGGTCCGCGAACCGCTCGCCCCGGTAGCCGGCCTCGTCGGGGCGGTCGCGCTGGATCGCGGTGCCCATCGCGCCGTCCAGCACCATGATCCGCTCGCGCAGGATGGCCGTCAGGGCGGCGGTGGCGTCGGGTCGGTGCTGCGGCTTCACGGGCGGGATGGTCCTCTCGGGCGTCGAACACGACCAGCCTAGGAACGGTGTCCGACAGACGGACCGGTTTCCCACATCGTGGCACCGGCGCGACGGCCGGCGAAATCAGCGCGGCTCGCTGGGCGGAGCGCCCTAGGCTGGGTGGGTGATCGAGTTCGACGACGTGCAGGACCTCGTCCACCCCGTGGTGATCGCCGCCTTCGAGGGGTGGAACGACGCTGCTGACGCGGCCTCCGGGCTCGTCGACCACCTGATGGACCAGTGGGGCGCCGAGGTCATCGGTGCCGTCGACCCCGAGGAGTTCTACGACTTCCAGGTCAACCGCCCGATCATCGGGACCGACCACCACGGCCACCGGCGGCTGACCTGGCCGACCACCCGCATCGCGGTGGCCCGGCCCGCCGGGCTCGGGCGCGACGTGATCCTGGTGCGCGGCATCGAGCCGAACATGCGGTGGCGGCAGTTCTGCGCCGAGCTCCTCGCCGCCTGCGACGACCTCGGGGCCGAGCTCGTGGTGACGCTGGGAGCCTTGCTGGCCGACAGCCCGCACACCCGCCCCATCCCGGTCTCGGGCACCGCCAGCGAGCCCGACCTCGTCGACCGCCTCGACGTCGAGCAGTCGAGCTACGAGGGCCCCACCGGGATCGTCGGCGTCTTCAACGACGCGTGCTCCCAGCTTGACATCCCGTCGGTGTCCTACTGGGCGGCCGTCCCGCACTACGTCGCCCAGCCGCCGTGCCCGAAGGCGACGCTCGCGCTGCTCCACCAGCTCGAGGAGCTGCTGCAGGCGCCGATGCCGCTCGGCGACCTCCCCGACGACGCCAAGGCGTGGGAGCGCGGCGTCGACGAGCTCGCCGCCGAGGACGAGGACGTCGCCGACTACGTCCGGGCGCTGGAGGAGACCCGCGACACCGCCGACCTCCCCGAGGCCAGCGGCGAGGCGATCGCGCGGGAGTTCGAGCGCTACCTCAAGCGCCGCGACACCGACTGACCGGCCCGAGCGGTGCCCCACCCACATTCTGAGGCTTCGGAATGTGGCTCAGGCACCGCCCACCAGCGCGCCGTACGTCAGAGCGCGAGGCCGAGGGCGGCGTCGAGGAGCCGGTGCATCGTCGCCGCCGCGTCGCGGTCGGAGGTGTCGGCGAGCCCGGTCGTGCCGACGGTGGCGTCGACCCACTCCTGGACGGCCGCGACGGCCGTCGGGGCGTCGAGGTCGTCGGCCAGCGCGGCCAGCACCCGCTCGACCACCGGCGCGGCCGGGGCGCCGGCGCCGAGCGCCAGCGCACGCCGCCACGAGGCGAGGGTGTCGACGGCGTCCCAGAGCTGGTC
This sequence comes from Nocardioides okcheonensis, assembly GCF_020991065.1. NCBI lineage: Bacteria > Bacillati > Actinomycetota > Actinomycetes > Propionibacteriales > Nocardioidaceae > Nocardioides > Nocardioides okcheonensis. Next base: position 402,348 of record NZ_CP087710.1, on the reverse strand, counting down.
GTCGGTCCACTCCCAGTCGCTGCGGTAGTGGTGGCGCAGCAGGACCAGGCGGATCGCCATCGGGTCCACCTCGCTCATCCGCAGCGCGGAGACGAAGACCAGGTTGCCGCGCGACTTCGACATCTTCTCGCCGTCGTAGGCGACCATCCCGGCGTGGGCGTACGCGCGTGCGAACCGCTCCCCCGGGTGGGCCACCTGGGCGTGGCCGGCCGACATCTCGTGGTGCGGGAAGACCAGGTCGCTGCCGCCGCCCTGGACGTCGAAGGAGGTGCCGAGGTGGTCGAGGGCGATCGCGGAGCACTCGATGTGCCAACCGGGGCGACCGGGCCCCCACGGGCTGTCCCAGGCGGGCTCGCCCGGGCGCTCGGCGCGCCACAGCAGGCAGTCGAGCGGGTCCTTCTTGCCCGCGCGGTCGGGGTCGCCGCCGCGGTCGGGGAAGATCTGCAGCATCGTCTCGCGGTCGAGGCCGGACACCGTGCCGAACGCGTCGTCGGCCGTCACCGAGAAGTAGAGGTCGTCGTCGACGCGGTAGACCGAGCCGGTCTCCTCGAGGCGCTGGATGAGCGCGATCACCTGCGGGATCGACTCGACCGCGCCGGTGTAGTGGTGCGGCGCGAGGACCCGCAGCGCCTCCATGTCGTCGCGGAAGAGCTGTGTCTCGCGCTCGGCGAGCTCGACCCAGTCGACCTTGACCTTGGCGGCCCGCTCGAGCAGCGGGTCGTCGACGTCGGTGACGTTCTGCACGTAGGTCACCTCGTGCCCGGCGTTGCGCCAGGCGCGGTGCAGCAGGTCGAAGCCGACGTACGTCGCGGCGTGGCCCATGTGGGTCGCGTCGTAGGGCGTGATGCCGCAGACGTAGAGCCGCGCGGCACCCTCGGGGCGGGTCTCGACGAGCGTGCCGCCGGCCGTGTCGTGCACCCGGACGGCCGGGCCGGTCACGGGGAGCTCGGGTACCTCGGGGGACGTCCAGGCGCGCATGTCATGACCCTAGCGGGGCGCGAGGAACGAGCGCACAGCCTGGGTCAGGAGGTTGAGCAAGCGCGCGGGCGAGCCTGCGAGCCCGCGACCGCGCGTCGAAACCCCCGTCACGGCCGGGGTGACCCTCAGAAGGGCGGCCAGGGGATGACCGGGTACGACGAGGAGGGCGGGGCCGGGAACTCGGCCCGCTCGAGCAGCCGGGCGAGCCGGCGCCGGGTCGTGGCGACCTCCTGCGCGGTCAGCAGGCCGCCGAGGACGTCGCCGAGGTCGGCGTCGAGCGCGGCCGCGAGGCGGCGCAGGCCGTCGACCTCCTCCTCGACCAGGCCCTCCCCGACCCAGCCCCACAGGACGGTGCGGAGCTTGGGCTCGACGTGGAAGGTCAGGCCGTGGTCGACGCCGTGGCGGTGGCCGTCGGGCATCGGCAGGACGTGGCCGCCCTTGCGGTCGGCGTTGTTGACGACGACGTCGAACAGCGCCATCCGGCGCAGCGGCGCGGAGTCCTCGTGCACCAGCGACACCGCCCGGTCGTGGGCGTCGAGGCCGTCGAACACGTGCCGGAACCCGTCGGGGACCCGGCCCTCGCGGACGATGTCGACGGGCGCCTGCTCGGGGTCCTCGTCACGCCACAGCTGCACCATGCCGGTGCCGTGCGGGCCGTCGCGCAGCACGGTGGGCGGGACCACGTCCCAGCCCAGCGCCTCGGAGACGGCGTGGGCCGCCACCTCGCGGGCGGCGAGGGTGCCGTCGGGGAAGTCCCACAGCGGCCGCTCCCCCGCGACCGGCTTGTAGACGACGCGGACGCCGTCGACCTCGCCGACGAAGGTCGCGTTGGAGGCGGGCAGGACCCGGCCGTGCAGGGTGAGCTCGCCGTCCGGGACCCGCGCCTCGGTCGGCAGGTCAGGGCTCACGGCGGCGGAAGCCGTTCGCGCGCACGCACAGGTGGCCGTCGGGGTCGATCGGCTCCCCGCAGAACGGGCAGTCGGGGCGACCGGCACCGATGACGTTCCGGGCGCGCTCGACGAACGACCGCGCCGCGGCGGCGGTGATCCGGACCAGGAAGATCTCCTCGGGCTCCGGCTCGAGCAGGTCCTCGAGGTCCTCCTGGAGCTGCTCGGGCGACACGACGGCCGCCTCGGAGAACGGAAAGACCTCGATGACGACGCGCTCGTCCTCGGTGTCCCACGACAGCGTCATGGTGCCGGCGCGGAACTCCTCCTCGATCGGCTGCTCGAGGGGCCGGTTGTCGGTGAGGTCGCGCGGCGCGATGGCCGGGATCAGCACCTCGTCGCCGGCGGCGCGCATGAGCTCGTCGAGGAGCTCGTCGACGCGCTCGGCGAGGGCCGAGACCTGCTGCTTCTCCAGCGACACGCTCACCAGGCGCGCGCCCTCGCGCGCCTGCAGGAAGAAGGTGCGCTGACCGGGTTCGCCGACGGTTCCGGCGACGAAGCGCTCGGGCGGGTCGAAACGGTGGACGACGGGCATGTCACTCACCCTAGGACCTCCCCGGCTGCGTGCCCGGCCCGGCTCCGCCGCCCACCGCCGCGTCGCCGCTGCGGCTGCGGGAGCCGCGGCGCGGCTTGCGCGGCGGCGTCAACCACGACAGGTCGCCGCCGTGGGTGTTGGTGCCGAGCACGAACGGGCGCGACTCGGTGTAGCGGACGACCGACACCGACGCCGGGTCGACGTGGATGCGCTGGAACAGGTCGAGGTGGGTGCCGAGGGCGTCGGCGAGGATCGACTTGATCACGTCGCCGTGGCTGACCGCGAGCCACACCGCGTCGGGGCCGTGCTCGGCGTCGACGCGTGCGTCGTGGCGGCGTACGGCGGCGACCGCGCGGTCCTGCATGGCGCGCATCGACTCCCCGCCGGGGAAGGTCGCGGCCGACGGCTGCGCCTGCACCGTCCTCCAGAGCTTCTCCTTGGCGAGCTCCTTGAGCGGGCGGCCCTGCCAGTCGCCGTAGTCGCACTCCGACAGCTGCTTGTCGGTGCTGGGCCGCAGCGGCTCCTGCTGGCGGCGCAGGACCTCGCGGGCGGTCTCGCGGCAGCGCTCGAGCGGGCTCGTCACGGCGGCCGCGAGGCGTACGCCGGCGAGCCGGTCACCGACCGCGGCGGCCTGCGCGACGCCGGTGTCGTCGAGGTGCACGCCGGGCAGCCGGCCGGCGAGCACACCGGTCGCGTTGGCGGTGGACCTGCCGTGGCGGACGAGGATCACGGTTGCCATGCCCCGACCCTAGTGGTGGCTCCCGAGCCGGCGGCTCCGCAACCACTAGCCTGACGAGGTGATCGTCGACAACGCCCTCTACCACCGGGGCCAGCGCGTGCCGCTGGGTCACGAGGGGCACGAGAGCCTCGGGCACGCCCGGGTGCCGTGCGACCCCGGCGACTTCCAGTGGATCGGCGTCCACGACCCGACGCCCGACGAGCTCGACGTGATCGCCCGCACCTTCGACCTGCACCCGCTCGCGGTCGAGGACGCCGGCGACTCCCACCAGCGGCCCAAGCTCGAGCGCTACGGCGACACGCTGTTCCTGGTCCTCAAGACGCTCTGGTACGTCGACGAGGAGGACGCGGTCGAGACCGGCGAGATCAACATGTTCGTCGGCCCCGACTTCGTCGTGACGGTGCGCCACGGCCAGGGCATCGACCTCGCGTCCGCGCGCCGCGACCTCGAACGCCGCGCGCAGGTCCTCGAGCACGGCCCGATGGCGGTGCTCTACGCCATCTGCGACCGGGTGGTCGACGAGTACGAGCGGGTGGGGGCGGCCCTCGAGATCGACGTCGACGAGGTCGAGGAGTCCGTCTTCTCCCCCGCGCGCACCGACGACTCGAACCGCATCTACGTCCTCAAGCGCGAGATCGCCGAGGTCCGGCGTGCGGTGCTGCCGCTGCGCGAGCCGATGCGCAAGTTCGCGATGGGCGTCGACGAGCGGATCACGGACGAGACCGCGACCTACTTCCGCGACGTCGCCGACCACCTGCAGCGGGTCTCGGAGGTGATCGACAACCTCGACATCCTGCTCTCCACCGCGTTCGAGGCCCACCTCGCGCGCATCTCGGTGCAGCAGAACGAGGACATGCGCAAGATCTCCGCGGGCGCCGCGCTGGTGGTCGTCCCGACCCTCATCGCCGGCGTCTACGGGATGAACTTCGACCACATGCCCGAGCTGCACTGGCGCTACGGCTACCCGTTCGCGGTCGCCCTCATGGTCGGCGTCGCAGGCGGGCTGTTCGCGTTCTTCAAGAAGTCCGGCTGGCTGTGACCATGGGCCCGCCGTCCGCCTGGCGGGTCGTGTGGTGGTTCGGCCTGGTCAGCCTGGCAGCGGACATGGTCTACGAGGGCGCCCGGTCCGTCTACGGCCCGCTGCTCGCCGCGCTCGGGGCCTCGGCGGTGGTGGTGGGCCTGGTCACCGGGGCCGGCGAGGCGGTCGCCCTCGTGGCGCGCCTGGCGTTCGGACCGCTGGCCGACCGCACCGGCCGCTACTGGAGCCTGACGATCGCGGGCTACGGGCTCACGGCCGTGTGCGTGCCGCTGCTGGCGCTGGCGCCCCGGCTCGGCGCGGCCGGGCTCGCGTTCGCGGCGTCGATGATCCTCCTCGAGCGCCTCGGCAAGGCGGTCCGCTCGCCGTCGAAGTCGGCGCTGCTGGCCCACGCCGCGTCCGCCGTGGGCCGCGGCCGGGGCTTCGGGGTGCACAAGGCCCTCGACCAGGTCGGCGCCTTCGCGGGTCCGCTCGTCGTGGCGGCGGTGGTGGCGGTGGGCTCGCTGTGGTGGGGCGTCGGCGTGCTCGCGGTGCCCGGGGCGCTGGCCATGGTCCTGCTGCTCGCGCTGCGGCGTCGGGTCCCCGACCCCGCGGTCCACGACGTCGCCCCTGCCGCCGCTCCTGCGACCGCCGCCGGGTCGGCTCCCGTCGCGGACCGTCCGGGCCGCGGCTGGTGGGCGACCGCCGTCGGCGCGGGGCTCCCCCGCGAGTTCTTCCGCTACGCCGTCGCCGCCTCGCTCACCACGGGCGCCCTGGTGACCTTCGGCATCATCGGCTACCACCTCGTCGTGGCCGGGCTGGTGCCCGTGGCGTCGGTGCCGCTGGTCTACGCCGCCGCGATGGCGGTGGAGGCGGTCGCCGCGCTGGGCGTGGGAGCCGTCTACGACCGCACCGGCCCGGTGGTCCTGCTCGTCGTGCCGGTGCTCGTGGCGCTGGTCCCGGCGCTCGCGCTCGGGTCCGCGCTCGTCGCGGTGCTGCTCGGCGTGGTCGCCTGGGGGTTCGCCCAGGGCGTGCAGGACTCGACGGTGAAGGCCGTGGTGGCCGAGCTGGTCGAGGCGCCGCGCCGCGCGACGGCGTACGGCGTGTTCGCGGGCGTCCAGGGGCTCTTCGCGGTCGTGGGCGGCGTCGGCGCGGGCTGGCTCTACGAGCGCTCGCTGCCCGCGCTGGTCGCGGTCGTCGCCCTCACCCAGGTGCTGGCGCTCGTGCTGCTGGTCGGGACGCTCAGGCGCTCAGCACGCCCGCGCCCAGCAGGATGAGGGTCGCCGCGCCGAGCGCGACGCGGTAGAGCACGAACGGGGTGTACGACCGGGTGCTGACGTAGCGCAGCAGCCACGCGATCGCGGCGTAGCCGACCACGAACGACACCACCGTCGCGGTGATCGTCGGCCCCCAGCCGAAGTCGTTGTGGCCGTGCGGGATCTCCTTGAGCTCGAACAGCCCGGCGCCGACCACGGCGGGGATGGCGAGCAGGAAGGCGAAGCGGGTGGCGGCCTCGCGCTCGAGGCCGAGGAAGCGTCCGGCCGAGATGGTCGCGCCGGACCGGGAGACGCCCGGGATGAGCGCCAGCGCCTGGGCGGCGCCCATCAGCACCGCGTCCTTGAGGGTGATCTTGCCGAGCGTGCGGTCGGTGCGCCCGACCCGGTCGGCGATCCCGAGCACGACGCCCATGACGATCAGGGTGGTGCCGATGATCCAGAGGTTGCGGAAGTCCCGCTCGATCACGCCCTTGAGCAGCACGCCGAGCACCACGATCGGCAGCGAGCCGACGATGATGTACCACCCCATCCGGGCGTCGACGCCGCCGCGGAACTCCGGCTGGAACAGCGAGCGCACCCACGCGCTGCCGATGCGCCAGATGTCCTTGCGGAAGTAGATGAGCACCGCGAGCTCGGTGCCGATCTGGATCACCGCGGTGAACGCGGCGCCGGGGTCGCCCCACCCGAACAGCTCGGGGAAGATCCGCAGGTGCGCGCTGCTCGAGATCGGCAGGAACTCGGTGAGGCCCTGGATGATGCCGAGCACGACCGCTTTGAGGAGATCCGTCACAGCGGGTCAGCCTACGGGCGCGTCCGTGCCCGTCCACGTGCGACCCGTGGCTACCCTCACCTCCATGCAGCAGCGTTCGCTCGGGGCCACCGGCCTCAAGGTCTCCCGGCTCGGGCTCGGCACGATGACCTGGGGTCGCGACACCGACGAGCACGAGGCCCGCGACCAGCTGGTCGCGTTCGTCGAGGCGGGCGGCACGCTGCTGGACACCGCGGCCGGCTACGGCGACGGTGCGAGCGAGGAGCTGATCGGCAGCCTGCTCGGTGACGTGGTCGCGCGCGACGAGGTCGTCCTGGCGACCAAGGCGGGCATCTCGCGGCGCACCGGCGAGCGGGTCACCAACACCTCGCGCGGCCACCTCCTGCCCGCCCTCGACGCCTCGCTGAAGCGGCTGGGCGTGGACCACGTCGACCTGTGGCAGGTGCACGTGTGGACCGACGAGACGCCGCTGGAGGAGACGCTCTCGGCGCTCGACCTCGCGGTGAGCTCGGGACGCGTGTCCTACCTCGGCGTCTCCAACTACACGGGCTGGCAGACCGCGCAGGCCGCCACCTGGCAGCGCGCGGTCCCGGGCCGTACGCCGCTGGCCTCGACCCAGGTCGAGTACTCGCTGCTCAACCGCACGATCGAGCACGAGGTGCTGCCGGCCGCGGAGGCGCTCGGGCTCGGCGTGCTGCCGTGGTCGCCGCTCGGGCGCGGCGTGCTGACCGGCAAGTACCGCACCGGGACGCCGTCGGACTCCCGCGCCGCCACCGAGCACTTCGGCCGGTTCGTCGGCACGTACCTCGACGACCGCGGCCGCGGCATCGTCGAGGCCGTGGCCCGCGCGGCCGACGGGCTGGGCTGGTCGCCGCTGGAGGTCTCGCTCGTGTGGGTGCGTGACCGCGCCGGCGTCACCTCGCCGATCGTCGGCGCCCGCACCGCCGCCCAGCTCGACGGCGCCCTCGGCGTCGAGGACCTGACCCTGCCACCCGAGATCGTCGCGGCCCTCGACGACGTCTCGGCCGACTGACCACGACGAGAGGAGACCAGAGTGGCCAGGATGCACCGCCGTCCCCCCGGCCGCGGGATCGAGTGGGAGTTCGAGACGCTCGTGCTCCCGAAGGACTTCTCGCGCAACGTCGTCACCCGCCTCCTCGTCGAGCGCGCCGAGCACGGCGGGTGGGAGCTCGACCGGCTCCGCATCGGCAACGACGGCAAGCGCCGCGTCGTCCTGCGTCGCAAGATCATCCGGCAGCGGCTGACCCTCTTCGCCGGCTGACCCCCTTCCCTCTGCTGTCGGGCCGACCCCTGCCATGGGGTGAGGACCCCATGGCGCGGTGCGCCCGCGCGTGGTGTGCTCGTCCGCAGGGGTCGCTCGGGCCCCCGACGAGGGGATGACGCACATGAGCTGGCACACGCGTACGGGCCGCCGACCGGCCATCGGGATCGTCGAGCTGGCCGTGGACCCGGCCGACGTGGACCGCGAGACCTACCCGGTGCGGATGCGGCTGACCCGCGCCCTGAGTCCCTACGAGGCCGACGCGCTGGCCGCGAGCGAGCCCGGCGTGCGCAGCGAGGGCGACGCGGTCGTCCTCCCCCACGCCCGGCTCGACGACGTCGCGCGCGAGGTCGAGGCGTGGACCGCCCGGCTCGAGCGCGTGCAGTCCCGCGCCGACGAGCTCGAGGGCCAGTCGTGGGTCGCCGACGACCGGCGCATCGCCGAGCAGGAGCGGCACGGGTCGCACCTGCTCAGCCAGCAGGTCGACGACCGCGGCCTGCACTGAGCGGCCCGCGCCGCCGGCTCACCAGCCGGAGGTGCCCGGGGCGCCCTTGAACGGTCCGGTCACGCGCGAGGTGATCCAGCCGCCGTAGAAGCTGCCCGGCTGCGGCTGGACGACCTCGCCGTCGACGGTGCACCGGTCGACCCGGCCGGGATAGAGCGCGACGTGGTCGACCAGCGCCTCGAAGGCCTTCGTCGGCGTCGGGTAGGTCCAGGCGATCGCCGGCAGCACCTCGTCGCCCACGACGAGGTCGAAGTAGGCGGCCTGCCCCTTCCACTCGCACCACGACGCCCCCTCGCCGGGACGCAGGACGCCGTCGGCGAAGGCGCTGCGCGGCAGGTAGTACGTCGGCGGGTGGCTGGTCTCCAGCACCCGCAGGCTGGCGGTGGTGTCGGCGACGACCACACCGGCGTGGGTGACGACGACGTGCTCGCTGCTCGGCTCGACCCGCGGCGGGCGCGGGTAGTCCCACACGGACTCGGTCGGCTCGCTCATGCGCCCACCGTACGCAGCGTCGCCCAGCCCTCCAGCCCCCAGCCCTCCACAGCCTCCCCGGTAGTCCGCTGCGATCAGCCGGTCCTCCGGGCCCCACCAGCGGCCGATCGCAGCGGACTACCGGAGCGAGGGCGGGAGGGCCTGTGGACGATCGCTGCTCAGCCCGGCTCGTGCCCCGGCGGGTACGCGCGCCACTCGCCGCGGGCGTCCGGGTGGTCGCGCAGGTGCTCCTGCACCCGGCGCAGGTCCGCCTCCTCCTGCAGTCGCGTCGGGCTCTCGGGCGTCTGGCTGGGCTCGAGGTCGTAGGTGTAGTACACGAGGTAGGGCGCGTCCTCCGCCTCCGCGGCGGCCAGCGCGCGGCGCAGGTGCTCGGCCGCGCCGTCGAAGGAGCCGTAGATGACCCTGGCGAGATCACTCCAGTCGTCCTCGGTCATGACGATCTCGACGCGACGTCGGCCCGTCCGGAGACGGATCCGGCCCGGAGTCGAGGCGTCGACCTCACCCATCCTCGCCAGCAGGTCCAGGAGCCGCTCCCAGAGGCGCGCGTAGGGCTGCATCAGCCCGCCGCCGAGGCCGCCGTCGCCCGCAGCGCCTCGACCATCGCGTCGGGGTCGTCGGCGGAGTAGACGGCCGAGCCGGCGACGAAGACGTCGGCTCCGGCCTCGGCGCACCGCTCGATGGTCTCCAGCGAGACGCCGCCGTCGACCTGGAGCCAGGTCTCGACGCCGTGCTTGTCCATGAGGGCGCGGGCGGTCCGGATCTTCGGCAGGCACAGGTCGAGGAACTTCTGGCCGCCGAAGCCGGGCTCGACGGTCATGATGAGCACCATGTCGAGCTCGGGCAGCAGCGCCTCGTAGGGCTCGATCGGCGTGGCCGGCTTGAGCGCCATCGACGCGCGGGCGCCCTGCGCCCGGATCTCCCGGGCGAGCCGCACCGGGGCCTTCGCCGCCTCGACGTGGAAGGTGACCGACCCGCAGCCGGCCTCGGCGTACGCCGGCGCCCACCGGTCGGCGTCCTCGATCATCAGGTGCGCGTCGAGCGGCTGGGAGGCGTGCTGGCTGAGCGCCTCGACGACCGGGAGCCCGAGGGTGAGGTTGGGCACGAAGTGGTTGTCCATGACGTCGACGTGCACCCAGTCCGCGCTGGGGATGCGCGCCACCTCGTCGGCGAGGCGCGAGAGGTCGGCGTTGAGGATGCTCGGAGTGATCTGGATGCCCACGCGACGATCCTAGGGACCCGACGCCCCGTCCATCCGGGCGGCACCGCTCCCCCGCGGCACGACGACGTGCAGGGCGTTCCGGTCGACCTCGAAGGTGGCGGGGGTCGTCGCGGCGATCTCGCCGTCGAGGTTGACCTCGAGCGGCTCGTCGGTGACCAGCCGGATCCGGCGTGCCGTCACGTGGTGGACCCGCTCGTGCTCGACGAGGTGTCCGGTGCGCAGCAGCCGTGCGAGCGAGACGTGGTCGCGCAGGCGGCCGCGCTCCACGGCGTAGACGTCGAGCAGGTGGTCGTCGATCGAGGCGGTCGGCGAGACGGTCAGCCCACCGCCGTAGTGGCGGCCGTTGCCCACCGCCACCTGCAGCAGGTCCTCGAGCTCCAGCGTGGCGCCGTCGGCGAGCTCGAGCCGGGCGGCGAACGGCCGGTGCGAGCGGTAGGCCCGCAGCGTCGCGACCGGGTACGCCAGACGGCCGAGCCGGCGCTTGAGGCCGGGCGTGAGCCGGCGGGTGACCGCGACCGACAGGCCGAGCGACGCGACGTTGAGGTAGGCGCGCCCGTCGACCCGGCCGAGGTCGACGTCGACGACGTGCCCCTCGGTCAGGGTGCGGACGGCGGCCGGGAGCGCCGTCGGGATGCCCAGGGTGCGGGCGAAGTCGTTGGCGGTGCCCAGCGGCAGGACCCCGAGCGCCGTGCCGGTGTGGGCGACCCGGGCCGCCGCGCAGCCGATCGTGCCGTCACCGCCGCCGACCACCAGCAGGTCGGGGGTGGCGGCGAGGGCCGCGTCGAGCGCCGCCTCGAGCCCGGCCCCGCCGTGCGCGGGGTGGACGACGACCTCCCGACCCGGACCGCGCAGGTGCTGCTCGACGAGCGGGAGCACCCGCGCGCCGGTCCGCGCGGCCGTGTTGACGACGACCGCGACCCGGTCGGTGGTCGGCTGGGTGTGCATGCCCTCGAACCTAGGCAGCAAGCGTGAGAGGACCGTGAGGACGACCTGTGCGCGCGCTGAGACGCGGGTGTCGCGAACCTCACCCCGACTGCTCGTCGAGGTCGGGGGTCTCGCGCCCGTCGGCCTCGTCGCGGTCGGCCCACTCCAGCAGCGGCGCGATGTCGAACGGGTGGGCGTCGATGTCCCCGTGCAGGTCGCCGATCGCGGCGAAGCGGTCGGGCATGGTGACGATGGTGAAGTCGTCGGGCGCGCAGTCGTCGACCTCGTCCCAGCGCACCGGGGCGGACACGCGCGCGTTGGCGACGCCGCGCACGGAGTACGCCGCGGCGATGGTGTGGTCGCGGGCGTTCTGGTTGTAGTCGACGAACAGCTGCGAGGGGTCGCGGTCCTTGCGCCACCAGGCGGTGGTCACGTCGCCCTCGGCGCGGCGCTCGACCTCGCGGGCGAAGGCGAGCGCGCCCCGGCGTACGTCCTGGAAGCCGTGGTCGGGCGGGATCCGGACGTAGACGTGGAGCCCGGAGCCGCCGCTCGTCTTGGGGAACCCGACCGCGCCCAGCTCGTCGAGCACCTCGTGGACGACGTGGGAGACGCGCTGGACGGTCGCCCAGTCGCAGTCCGGCCCGGGATCGAGGTCGATGCGCCACTCGTCGGGCTTCTCGGTGTCGTCGCGGCGGCTGTTCCACGGGTGGAACTCGACGGTCGACATCTGGACCGCCCAGACCACGCTGGCCAGCTCCGTCACGCAGAGCTCGTCGGCGGTGCGCTTCCACCGCGGGAAGAACAGCCGCACGGTCTCGACCCACTCGGGGGCCCCGGCGGGGAGGCGCTTCTGGTGCACCTTGTCGCCGGCCAGGCCCTTCGGGAAGCGGTGCAGCATGCACGGACGCTCGCGCAGCGCGTTGACGATCCCGTCCCCGACGCTGAGGTAGTACTCGACCAGGTCGAGCTTGGTCGCGCCGGTCTCGGGGAAGTAGACCCGGTCGGGGTTGGTGACCTTGACGACCCGGTCGTCGACCTCGACCTCGATGAACGGAGACGCCACGGGCCGACCCTAGCGCCGAGCGCTACTGCGTCGAGGTCGTCGTGGGCTCGGGCGTGGCGGACCCGCGGACGGCCGGCGCCTCGACCGTGACCGGGTCGGACCAGCCCTCGTCGGCGTACTGGCTCTCGGGGCGGTGCCAGCGGTACTGGGTCGTCTCGGTGACCTGCACGACCGCGCGTGCGACGCCGTCGGGGTCTGCGAGCACCGGTGCGCCCTCGGCGCGCCAGGCTCCACCGGGGGCACGGGACTCCAGCACCAGCGGGTCGCCCGTGACGCGCCCGGACGGGTCGGTGACCCGACCTGTCACGACCACCGCGTCGGTGGAGCGGTCGACGGCGGCCGTGGTGGTCAGCGCGACGCCCTCGAAGTCGATCGACGACCCGTCGGCGCCGATCGCGTCGAGGTTGAACGCGCGCCCGTCGCAACCGAAGCCCGTGACCACGAAGCCGGGGCCGTCGCCGTGCTCGGCCGCGAACTGCGCCGGCGTCGCCGACCCGGCGCGGGCGACGACGGTCCGGGACGTGAGGTCGACCAGCGACCACGCGAACGTGAGGTCGCCGGCTCGGACCGTCGTCCACGAGCCCGGCGGGACCACGAGCTCGGACCGGGCGACCCAGGCGGTACCGGGCGGGTTGGCGGCGGTCACGGTGACGAGGTGGGCGACACCGGTGGTGCCGCCGGTCGCCGCGACCTGCAGCGAGGCGTCGACCGCGGCGAGCGAGTCGATGCGGGCGTAGGGGCCGGAGGCCGTGCCGCCACCCTGCGGGACCAGGCCGAGGGAGCGGCGCCCGGCGGGAGCGGCGTAGGGGCCGAGGTTGATGCGCGGCACCGGGGCGGTGCCCGCGCCGAAGACGTCGGCGCACGAGACGTAGGTGAGGAAGAGCCCGTCGTCACCCGTCGAGGGACCGCTGACGGTCCGGGGCGCGGCCTGCGCCGGGCCGGCGACGGCGACCGCCACCAGGCTCGCCGCGGCGAGCATCGTCCCTGTCGTGCGCACCCGCATTCGTCCGTCCTGCTCCCCGTGACCTGCGGCACCCCTCCGGCGCCGCGAGCTTGCACCCATCATGCTTGCCCACCCCAAGGATGGGAACCCGCGGCGCGCGGCGGAAACCCCCAAATGTGGGGTGCCCACCAGCACCGGGTGGCTAGGTTCGGAGCCATGCCGCTGAGGAGCACGCCCGTGCCGCGCCACCCGGTGCGCCGCGTGGAGGCGCGCCCCGGGCACGGGCTCGCACCCGAGGCCTACCCCGCCTCGATCCCCGCGGTGCGCCAGGTCCTCGCCGACGGGCTCGACCTCGGGCCCGGGGTGACCTTCCTCGTCGGGGAGAACGGGTCGGGCAAGTCCACCCTCGTGGAGGCCGTCGCGACCGCGTACGGCCTCTCCCCGGAGGGCGGCAGCACCGGGAGCAGGCACTCCACCCGCCCGACCGAGTCGGTCCTCGGCGACGCGCTCCACCTCGTCCGCGGCGTGGGGTCGAGCCGGTGGGGGTTCTTCCTGCGCGCCGAGACGATGCACGGCTGGTACTCCTACCTCGAGGACAACCCGTCGTGGAGCCCCGACCCCGAGCCGCGGTTCCACGAGATGAGCCACGGCGAGTCGCTCCTGAAGGTGCTGGAGTGGCGCTTCACGGGCGCCGGGTTCTTCTGCCTCGACGAGCCGGAGGCCGCGCTGTCGTTCTCCTCGACGCTCGGGCTGGTCGCGGTGCTGCAGCGCGTGGTGGCCGAGCGCGGCCAGGTCCTGTGCGCGACCCACTCCCCCGTGCTGGCGGCGATGCCGGGCGCGCGGGTCCTCGAGGCCGGTCCGTGGGGGCTGCGCGAGACCGCGTGGGCCGACCTCGCGCTCGTCGACCACTGGCGCCGCTACCTCGCCGACCCCTCGGCGTACCTGCGCCACCTGCGCGACGGCTGAGCCCCTCGCGCGGCCGGCCCCGTCAGCGGCGACGGCGCAGGGTCGCGGCGTACATCGCGTCGGTCCCGTCGCGGTGCGGCCACAGCTGGAAGGAGCCGACCAGCTCGGTGTCGTCGCGGCGCCCGCGGACGGCCTCGACGACGTGCGAGGTCTCGGCGAGGACCGGCGAGCAGGTCGCGTAGACGACGACGCCGCCCGGACGCACGGACTCCAGCGCGACGTCGAGCAGCACCTGCTGGAGCCCGACCAGGACGTCGACGTCGGCCGGCGAGCGACGCCAGCGCGACTCCGGCCTGCGTCGCAGCGCCCCCAGCCCGGAGCAGGGGGCGTCCACCAGCACCCGGTCGAAGGTGCCCGGGACCCAGGCGGGGCGGGTCCCGTCGCCGGCGACGACGTCGACCGAGCCCGCGGGCAGAGCCGCCATGGCCGAGGCGACGAGGGCGGCGCGGTGCGGCTGCCGCTCGTGGGCGACGAGCCGCGCACCCGCTCTGACCGACCCAGCAGCGCGGCCTTGCCGCCGGGGCCGGCGCACAGGTCGAGCCAGCGCTCGTCGCGCCCGTCGAGGTCGGCGTCGGCGAGCGCGAGGGCGACGAGCTGCGAGCCCTCGTCCTGCACGCCCGCGCGTCCCTCCGCGACGGCCGGGATCGCCGACGGGTCCCCTCCCGGCAGCACCGCGCCGTGGGGCGACAGGTCGGTGCGGGTGGCGCCGGCCGCCTCGAGCTCCGCGACGTCGGCCAGGCCCGGACGCGCGACGAGGGTGACCCGCGGGGCCGCGTTGTCGGCGGCGAGGAGCGCCTCGAGCTCGTCGTCGGAGCCGAGCGCCTCGGCGAGCAGGTCCACGACCCAGCGCGGGTGTGACCCCGCCACCGCGAGGTGGCCGTGCAGGTCGCCGGCGCGGTCCGGCGCCACCTGCGTGATCCACTCCTCCGCCGACCGGCGGCTGACCGTGCGGAGCACCGCGTTGACCAGTCCGGCCGGCCCCTGGCCGACGCTCGCGCGCACCAGGTCGACGCTCGTCGAGATGGCGGCGTGGTCGGGCACCCGCATCGAGAGCAGCTGGTGGACGCCGAGGCGCAGCACGTCGCGCACCTCCGGCTGCAGGCGCGGCCTGGTCAGGCAGGCGTCGATGACGGGGTCGTAGAGCCCGTGCATCCGGATCGCACCGGAGGCCAGCTCGGTGGCGAGCGCCGCGTCGCGGCCCTCGAGCCGGTGCTTGCGCAGCACCTGCGGCAGCTCGAGGTTGGCGTACGCGCGGTCGGCGCGGACCGCGGTCAGCACGTCCAGCGCGGCCCGCCGCGGACGGTCGACGGGCCGGCGACGCCGCTCAGCCACCGAGGTGCTCCTTCACGAGCCGCTTCGGGGCGCGGTGGGCCCAGGCCTCGGTGATCACCTCGGCCAGCTCGGCCCGCCCCAGCTCGCCGAGGCGGGACTGCTGGACCAGGACGGCGTTGTAGCCGCGGAAGTGGTCGATGGTGAAGAACGGGGTCGCCTCGTCCTCGACCAGGGCCAGCTTGTCGGCCTCGGTGGGGGTGACGATCACGACCAGGTCGTCGTACATCTCCCCGGTCACCGGGTCGACCGCCGTGGGGTGGGGGTGCCGGTAGAGCACGAAGCCCTTGCCCTTGTCGCCGCGCGGGACCTTCCAGGTGGGGACGTCGCCCCACGAGGTGCCGAGCTCGGTCTCCGGGAGGGAGGCGCAGATCTCGTCGACGTCCTCCGGGACGGCGGGCCGGTCGGCGTCGGCGCTCACCGGGTCACGCCCCGTCGCCGAACCGCGCACCCGACTCCAGCCGCACGCCGCGCGCCCAGTCGGCGGCACGCATCTGCTTCTTGCCGAACGCCTTGACGTCACCGAGCTCGACGGGGGCGGTCGCGGTGCCGACGAGGACGGCGTTCTTGGTGACCTCGAGGACGCCCGGCGCGAGCGGCTCGCGGTCGACGGGCCGGACCGGGCCGAGCTTGATCCGCTCGCCGTCGAAGGTGCTCCACGCGCCCGGGGCCGGCGTGCACGCACGGACCTGCCGGTCGATCGCCACGGCCGGGTGGGTCCAGTCGACTCGGGCGTCGTCGACGAGGATCTTCGGGGCGAACGAGACGCCCTCCTCCTGCTGCTCGCGCGCCTCGAGGGTGCCGTCCTCGATGCCGTCGAGGGTCTGGACCAGCAGGCCGGCGCCGCCCTCGGCGAGGCGGGCGAGCAGGTCGCCGGCGGTGTCGTCGGGACGGACCCGCTCGGTCATCACCCCGAAGACCGGGCCGGCGTCGAGCGCCTTGACGATGCGGAACGTGCTGGCCCCGGTGACCTCGTCACCGGCCCACAGCGCGTGCTGGACGGGAGCCGCGCCCCGCCACGACGGCAGCACGGAGAAGTGCAGGTTGATCCAGCCGTGCGGCACCAGGTCGAGCGCTGACTGCGGCAGGAGGGCGCCGTAGGCCACGACCGGGCACGCGTCGGGGCGCAGGTCGGCGAGCGCCGCCTGGAAGTCCGGGTCGCGGGGGTGCTCGGGCGTGAGGACCGGTACGCCGAGCTCGGCGGCGCGCTGGGCGACCGGGCTGGCGACCAGCTTGCGGCCTCGCCCGCTCGGGGCGTCGGGACGGGTGACGACCCCGACGAGCTCGTGGCGGCTCGCCGCGATCGCGTCGAGGGCGGGGACGGCGACCTCGGGGGTGCCGGCGAAGACGACGCGCATCAGCCCTGCCTCCTCATCGGGCGAACCCGTTGGTGGCGTGGGGGCTCACCCTGATCGTCGGCCGCTCGAGGCCGAACCACTCGGACTCGCGGATCTCCTTCATCGCCGCCTTGCGGGCTGCGGTGTCGAGCTTGTCGATGAAGAGGATGCCGTCGAGGTGGTCGGTCTCGTGCTGCATCGCCCGGGCGAGCAGGTCGGAGGCCTCGATCCGCTGCGGCTCGCCGTGCATGTCGAAGCCGGTGGCGACCACGGAGAGCGCACGCAGGCAGTCGTAGGTGAGCTCGGGCAGCGACAGGCACCCCTCGGCACCGTCCTGGGTCTCGTCGGAGAGCTCCAGCGACGGGTTGACGAGGTGGCCGACCTCCCCGTGGACGTTCCAGGTGAACACGCGCAGGCCGACGCCGATCTGCGGGGCGGCGAGCCCGGCGCCGGGCGCCGCGAGCATGGTGTCCGTCAGGTCGGTCACCAGCTGGCGGACCTCCTTGTCGAAGTCGTCGACCTCGACCGCGCGCTGGCGCAGGACGGGATCGCCGAAGAGACGGATGGGCTGGACGGCCACGGAGCTCCTTGTGATCGCTGGGGGTGGGCGGTGCACGAACGCCCCAGTCTAGGGAAGGGCCGGACGCCCACCCAGACGGGCGGTCGGGTCAGATCGTCAGCGGGTCGACCTGGACGCGCACGGGGTCGAGCTTGCGCGCCGACCGGAGCCGCTGGAGGTCGCCGAGCGCACGGGAGAGCTCCGGGCCGCGCGACCACGGCACCCGCAGCACGACCCGGTGCTCGTCGCCCACCGGCAGCGGCACCGGCCCCAGCACCTCGGCCCCGTCGGGGAGGTCGAGCAGGTGGAGCGCGTCGTCGAGGGCGCCGAGGTCACCGGCGAGGGACGCGATCCGGGCCGCGGGCGGCAGGTGCGCCGCGGCCCGCTCCTCCGCCTCGCGCCGCGCGAACCCCGCCGGGTCCCACCGCACCAGGGCCTGGAGGACGGGGTGGGCGGGATCGCCGACGGCGACGACGTGACCTCCCGGGCGCACGAGCGCCGCCGCGTTGAGCCAGCGGCGCAGGGCCTCCTCGGTGGCGCGGAGGTCGTCGCGGGCCAGCGACAGCCACGTGTCGAGCACCACGACGGCCGCGTAGCCCTCCGCGGCGACCGGCTCGGCCCCGACGGTGGCGACGACGACGTCCGCGCGGGCGCCGACGCTCGCCAGCACCCGGTCGCCGCTCGAGCTGCGCACGGTCGTGCCGGGGAACATCCGGCCGAGCTCCTCGGCGGTGCGGGCCTCGCCACGCACCGGGGCGCGCAGCCCCCGTCCGCCGCAGGTGGGGCAGGCCCACGCCGGCTCGGTGTGGCCGCACCAGCGGCACTGCGGCGGGTCGACGGGACCCGGGACGGTGAGCGGACCGGTGCAGGCCGTGCACCGGGCCGGCGTCCGGCAGGTGTCGCAGGCGAGCGCGGCGGCGTAGCCGGCCCGCGGGGTCTGCACCAGGACCGGACCGGACTCCAGCCCGCGGCGGATCGCGTCGTAGGCGGGCCGCGGGATCCGGGTGCCGACGGCGCGGTCCTCGCCCGGGACCGCCTCGACGCGGACCCGGGTGCGCAGCACGGAGCGCGGGGTGGTCAGCTCGTGCGCCCATCCCGACGCCAGCAGGTGCTGCGCCTCCGGGGTGCGGGCGACCCCGGCGACGAGGGCGGCCGTGCCCTGCTGGTCCGCGCGGGTCAGGAGCACCTCGCGGGTGTGGGGGTACGGCGCCCGCGGCTCGGCGTGCAGGTCGTCACCGTCGTCCCACACGACGACCAGGCCGAGGTCGTGCACGGGCGCGAAGGCGGCGGACCGGGTGCCGACGACGACCCTGCGAGCCCCGCGCGCGACGGTGAGGAAGTCGCGGTGCCGCGCGGCGGGACCACCGTCGGCGGTGAGGCAGACGTGGTGTCCCTCGCCCAGCCGGGCGCGCAGCGCCGCGTCCACCCGGTCGACGTCACGCCGGTCGGGCACGCAGACCAGCGCACCGCGTCCCGCGGCGTAGGTGGCGGCGACGGCGTCGGCGAGCATGGCCGGCCAGTCGTCGGCCGGCGCCGCCGACCACACCGCCCGGGGTGCCTCGCCCGCCGCGAGCCGCCGCAGGAACGCGTCGGCGTGGGCGACGTCGCCCCACGTCGTCGCCGGTCCCGCGGTGAACGGCGGCGCCGGGACGGAAGGATCCTTCTCGGCGCGGGCGTGCCGGGGCGGGACGGCGAGGCGCAGCACGTCGGAGCGGGCACCGGCGTAGCGCCGGGCGAGCGTCTCGGTGAGGCGGACGACCTCCGGCAGCAGCACCGGCTCCGGGCCGACGACCCGGCGCAGGGGCTGGAGCCGGCCGGTGTGGTCGGTCGTCGACGCGCGCTCGACCACGAACCCGTCGACGTCCTGGCCGGCGAAGCGGACCTTGACGCGGGCGCCCGGGACGGCCGTGTCGGCCATCGTGCTCGGCACGGCGTAGTCGAAGGGCCGGTCGAGGTGGGCGAGCGCGATGTCGACCAGGACCCGGGCGACCGGGTCGGTCGAGGCGGGCTCCCACGCGGCGGCCGTGCGGCGGCGCGTCGCGGCCGCCTTGGCGCGTGCGTCGTCGACGGCGGCGCGGAGCCCCGGGAGCATGTCTGCTCCCGGGGCCTCGTGCTCGCTCATGGGCGGCATTCAACCAGCGGCCTCCGACGCTCGGTCAGGCGATCCGCCCGTCGCCTCACCGCAGGCGGAAGGTACGCCTCGCGGTGCTGCGGGCGACGGTGTCCGTCCCCTTGTAGGTGGCCTTCACCTTCACCTTGCCGGTGCCGAGCCGGGCGAGGTCCTTGCTCGTGAGCACCAGCACGGCCTTGCCCTTCCTGACCTTCACCGCGCGGGTGACCTTCTTCTTCCCGGCCCCCTTCAGCGAGAAGGCGACCTTGCCGCCGACCCGGACGGCGGCCTTCACCTTCGCGGTCACCTTGACCTTCGCGCCGGTGCTGACCTCCAGGGTGGTGCGCGACGCGGACTTCGTCACCACGGGCGGTGTCGGCGGCGTCACGACGGGCGGGACGTCGCAGGTGTAGACCGAGATGTCGTCGAGCCACCAGCCGATGTAGCCGACCGTGGCGTCGCCCCGCGTGGTGAACACCGGCTTCACGGTCGCTCCGGCGAAGGACGACAGGTCGAGCTGGCTGGCGTTCCACCCGAAGCTGTCACCGGCGAACGCGGCCCTGCCGGCCCACGGGTTGGTGGTCCCCGGGTAGGGCTGCAGCACCTGCCGCGGCCCGTTGGTCCACGGCAGCCCCGCGGTGTCGACCGGGCCGGCGCCTGCGTCGACCTCGACCGTGCCGCCGTCGATGTAGAACGGGGTGACGTCGTCGTACCACTCGAAGAGGCGCCAGCTCTGGAAGTGCAGGTACGACTGCTGCCCGGCCGGGAGCGCGATGCCGCTGGTGGCGGTCAGCGCCGCGGAGGCGGGGTCGCCGAACGACGGGTCGGGGTTGTAGCCGAACCACGACGTCTTGCCCGAGGTGGCGTTGGTGTCCCAGTCGGCGTTGACGCCGTAGCCCCACATGCCGGGGGCGGAGGACGTGAACTTGGTGGCCGGGTCGCCGGTCTCGCTGTTGAAGAGCTCGCGCAGCGTCGTCCCGGTCGGGCACGCCTTCACCGCGTCCGCGGGCTGCGGCGCGTTGACGGGTGTCGTGCGCAGCTCGGTGGCGGCCACGGCCTTGCGGACGTTGTCGCAGTCGGCGGCAGTGAAGCCGGCGGTGCCGCTGGCGGCGAAGTCGGCGCAGCCCTGCTCGAGGACGGCCGCCAGGTTGGCGTAGTCGCTGCCCGAGGTGAGTCGCGTGATGGCGTCGAAGTAGAGCATGCCGGTCTTGGTCAGGGCGGTGTCCGCGCCGTCGATGCCGACGATGGTCTGGCCGTTGAAGGTGCCGCCCTGGGAGATCAGGTACGCCGTCTTGTTGCCGACGCCGCTGTTGAAGTGGACGCCGCCGTTGTCGCCGTACCCGGTGTCGGCGAACCAGTTCGGGCTGCCGGTGCGGTCGGGGTCGCCGAACGCGGGCGGGTTCGACATGTTGCGGATCGCGCCGATCGGGAGGTCCTCGCCGAGCTCCCACGCGGAGTCCGCGGGCTCGAGCCCGGCGCGGTGGTCGATGACCTCGCCCATGATGTCGGCGATCGACTCGTTCATCGCGCCGCTCTGGCCCCAGTAGAAGAGCTCGGAGTACTGGTCGATGACGCCGTGGGTCATCTCGTGGCCCACCACGTCGTCGGCCACCGCGTAGCTGTCGCCGTAGAACATCTGGGTGCCGTTCCAGAACGCGTTGGCATACGGGCAGGAGCCCGTCGGCTGGCAGAAGCGCACCGTGGAGGCGAGCTTCTTGACGCCACCGACGTCGACGCCGAGCTTCTGGGTCAGGTCGATCCCGGCGAGCTGCTGGTAGGCGGTCGAGACCGAGCCGGCGTGGTCGTAGGCCGCGTCGACGTCGATGTTGCCGGTGTCGGGCTCGCCCTCGGTGCGGGCGAACATCGACGTGCAGGGAGTCGCGGCCCCCGGCGCGTTCGCCCGGTCGCACACGACCCGGTCGAGGTGCTCGATCTGGTCGAGGTCGAGCACGACGCGGCCGGAGCGGTCGTCGACCAGCACCAGCCGACGCACGGCCTGGCCGTCACCGACCTCGAACCGCCACACGCCGCGGGCGCTCCCCCGGCTGCCGAACACCGCCGGGTCCCACACGGCGCGGCCCTGGGCGGTGACGTCCAGCCCGGTGGTGCGGGCGGACCGTGAGCCCCTCCGCAGCGCGGTCGCCCGGGCGTCGGCCGCGTCGACGGTGGCGGCGGGGAGGCTGCGGGTCGTCGACAGCGTGGCGAGCATCGAGCCGAGCTGGTGGTCCGGACGCAGGCCGACGACGACCTGGCCGCCGATCACCGGAGCGCCGTCGACCTCCTGCTGGAAGCGCACCGCCTCCTGGCCCGACGGCGTGGCCGTCGTCGTGGTGGCACTGAGCTCCGAGCCGCGGGTGAGGCCCAGCACCGAGCCGTAGCGGCCCAGGTGGGCGCGTGCCGCGGCCGTCGCCGACTCCGCGCCGGTCACGGCCGGGTTGACGACGCTGCCGCCACCGGTGGTGCCGACGAAGTCGACGACCCCCTGCGGGTCACGCTCGAGCCGCAGCCCCGACGACGCGTCCTGCCGCAGCAGCGACGCCCCGTCGTCTCCCGGGGCGGCCTGCGCGCCCGACCAGGCGAGCTGTCCGCCCACCAGCACCGCGGCCACGCCCAGCGCGGCCGTCCGCTTCCTGAAGGTCCTCATCCGGGTCTCCGCCCTGTCGTGCGCCAGACCCCCCGTTGCGCCACGGAAGCGTAGGACTGCCGGCCGGGCCGCCACGAGGGGTTCGCACGGATTTACCCCGGAACGAGCAGGACCCCCGCCGGGGCGGGGGTCCTGTCGGTGGTGCGGTCGTGCGGGTGGCCTCAGATGCCGGCCGCGGCCTTCAGCTTGTCGGCCCGGTCGGTGCTCTCCCACGTGAAGTCGGGGAGCTCGCGGCCGAAGTGGCCGTACGCCGAGGTCTGGGCGTAGATCGGGCGGAGCAGGTCGAGGTCGCGGATGATCGCGGCGGGGCGCAGGTCGAAGACGTCGAGCACCGCCTCCTGGATCTTCTCGTCGGCCACGACGCCGGTGCCGAAGGTCTCGATGAACACGCCGACCGGGGCGGCCTTGCCGATCGCGTAGGCGACCTGCGCCTCGCAGCGTCGGGCGAGCCCGGCCGCGACGACGTTCTTGGCGACCCAGCGCATCGCGTAGGCCGCGGACCGGTCCACCTTCGACGGGTCCTTGCCGGAGAACGCGCCGCCACCGTGGCGGGCCATGCCGCCATAGGTGTCGACGATGATCTTGCGGCCGGTCAGGCCGGCGTCGCCCATCGGACCGCCGATGACGAAGGTGCCGGTCGGGTTGACCAGCATCCGGTAGCCCTCGGACGGGATGTCGAACGCGGACAGCACCGGGTCGATGACGTGCCGCTGGACGTCGGCCTCGAGCGCGGCGTGCTCGATGCCCGGGTCGTGCTGGGTCGACAGCACGACGGTGTCGACGCGCAGCGGGCGGTCGTCCTCGTCGTACTCGATGGTGACCTGGGTCTTGCCGTCGGGGCGGAGGTAGTCGAGCGTGCCGTCCTTGCGGACCTCGGTGAGGCGCTGGGCGAGGCGCTGCGCGATGGTGATCGGCAGCGGCATCAGCTCGGGGGTGTCGTCGCAGGCGTAGCCGAACATCAGGCCCTGGTCGCCCGCGCCACGGCGGTCGAGCTCGTCCTCGCTGGAGCCCACGCGCGACTCGTGGCCCGCGTCGACGCCGGCCGCGATGTCGGTGGACTGCGCGCCGATCGCGACCTGCACGCCGCAGGTGGTGCCGTCGAAGCCCTTGTCGGAGGAGTCGTAGCCGATCTCCAGGATCGCCTTGCGCACGATGTCGGCCACCGGGGCGTAGGCGGTCGTGCGGACCTCGCCGGCCACGACCACCAGGCCGGTGGTCAGCAGCGTCTCGACGGCCACGCGGAGGTTGGCGCGGTCGGGGTCCTCGGCCATCAGGTGGTCGAGCACCGAGTCGCTGATGCGGTCGGCGATCTTGTCGGGGTGCCCCTCGGTCACCGACTCGGAGGTGAACAGGCGTCCAGCCACGTTGGATCTCGATTCTCGTGTGGATCAGTTGACTTCAAATCTACCCGGTGCCCGGCATCCGGGACGCCCGTCTCAGTCGGCGACGCGCCGCACGACCTCGTCCCAGATGACGTGGGCGAGGGTGGTCTTGCTGCCGCGGGGCACCTCGACCTCGGCGCCGTCGGCGGCGAGGATCACGGCCTCGTTGTCGGCGCTGCCGAAGACCGCTCCCCCGCTGACGTCGTTGACGACCAGCAGGTCGCAGCCCTTGCGGGCCAGCTTGGCGCGCCCCAGCTCGAGCACCGAGCCGGTGTCGTCACCGGTCTCGGCGGCGAAGCCGACGATCACGGCGCCGGGGCGGGCGCGGTCGTGGGAGATCTCGGCGAGCACGTCCGGGTTCTGGGCCAGCTCGATGTGCGGGGCCGACCCGTCGGCGGCCTTCTTGATCTTGGCGTCGCTGACCGCGGTGGGACGGAAGTCGGCCGGGGCGGCGGCCATCACGACCGCGTCGGCGGTCGCGGTCGCCGCCAGGACGGCCTCGCGCAGGTCGGCGGTGGTCTCGACCCGCACCACGCTGACGCCGGCCGGGTCGGGCAGCGAGACGTTGGCGCTGACCAGCGTGACGTGGGCGCCCCGCGCGGCCGCGGCGCGGGCCAGCGCGTGCCCTTGGCGGCCGGAGGACCGGTTGCCGAGGAAGCGCACGGGGTCGAGGTACTCGCGGGTGCCGCCGGCGGACACCACGACCTTGCGGCCGGCGAGGTCCTGCGGCGCGCCGTGTCCGCGCTCGAGCACGCCCAGCGCCAGCTCGAAGATCTCGGCCGGGTCGGGCAGGCGACCCTTGCCGGTGTCGGCGCCGGTGAGCCGGCCCTCGGCGGGCTCCACCACGACGGCGCCGCGGGCCCGCAGCGTGGCGACGTTGGCCTGGGTGGCGGGGTGCTCCCACATCTCGGTGTGCATCGCCGGGGCGAACACCACCGGGCAGCGGGCGGTGAGCAGCGTGTTGGTGAGCAGGTCGTCGGCCAGCCCGTGGGCCGCCCGGGCGAGCAGGTCGGCCGTCGCCGGGGCGACGACCACGAGGTCGGCCTGCTGGCCGATGCGCACGTGCGGCACCTCGTGGACGCCGTCCCACACGTCGGTGGCGACGGGTTTGCCGGACAGCGCGGCCCACGTCGGGGCGCCGACGAACTCCAGCGCCGCGGCGGTGGGCACGACGGTGACGTCGTGGCCGGACTCGGTGAAGCGTCGCAGCAGCTCGCAGGCCTTGTAGGCCGCGATACCGCCGGCGACCCCCAGGACGACCCTCGGCGCGGGACGCGCCTCCTGGCTCATCGCCTGGCCCGCGTCACTCCGTGGCGTCGCCGGCGGCGGCAGCCTCGGCAGCAGCGGCCTCGGCGGCGGGGTCGATGTCCTCGCAGGTCAGGAGGTCGTCGTTGATCTCGCGCAGGGCGATCGAGAGCGGCTTCTCCTGCACGTGGGTGTCGACGAGCGGGCCGACGTACTCCAGCAGGCCCTCGCCGAGCTGGGAGTAGTACGCGTTGATCTGGCGAGCCCGCTGGGCGCTGTAGAGCACCAGCTTGTACTTGCTGTCGGTCTTGGTGAGCAGGTCGTCGATCGAGGGGTTGGTCACGCCCTCGGCGGCGATGGTGGGAGAAGCCACGGTGTGGGTGCCTCGCTAGTCGTGTTCGTCAGGGGGTGGGCGGAACGGGTCCGACCATCAAGGCTACCAACTCGTCGGCGGCAGCGTGAACTTCGTGGTTGACGATGGTCACGTCGAACTCGGGCTCGGCGGCGAGCTCCTCGCGCGCGGTCTCGAGGCGCCGCTCCCGCTCGGCCTCGGTCTCGGTGCCGCGACCGACCAGGCGGCGTACGAGCTCGTCCCACGACGGCGGCTTGAGGAACACGAACAGCGCCTCGGGCATGGTCTCGCGCACCTGGCGGGCACCCTGCAGGTCGATCTCGAGCATCGCCGGGTGCCCGGAGGCCAGCGCGAGGTCGACGGGCCCGCGCGGGGTGCCGTAGCGCGCGGCCTTGTGGACGACGGCCCACTCGAGGAGGTCGCCCTTGTCGACCATGGCGTCGAACTCCTCGTCGGAGACGAACCAGTAGTGGACGCCGTTCTCCTCGCCGGGGCGCGGGGCGCGGGTGGTGGCGGAGACCGAGATCCAGACCTCGGGGTGGGTCTCGCGCACGGCGGCGGCGACGGTGCCCTTGCCGACGGCGGTGGGCCCGGCGAGCACGATCAGCCGTGAGCGACCCGGGGCGGTGCCTGCTGCGGGTCCGGTCACGACGCGTCGGGGCCGAACTCGCGCTCGAGCGCAGCGATCTGCTTGACCCCGAGCCCGCGGACGCGGCGGCTCTCGGCGATGTTGAGGCGCTCCATGACCTGGCGCGCGCGCACCCGGCCCAGGCCGGGGACCGACTGGAGCAGCTCGACGACGCGCATCTTGCCGATGACCTCGTTGGTCTGGCCCTCGGCGAGGACGTCGAGGATCGAGCCCCCGGAGTTCTTCAGGCGGTTCTTGACCTCGGCGCGCTCACGGCGCGAGGCCGCAGCCTTGTCGAGGGCTGCCTGGCGCTGCTCGGGCGTCAGAGGGGGCAAGGCCACGAAAGCTGTCCTTCTCGGAGGGGGCGGCGGGTGCGGGTCAATCTAGTCAGGTCCGGCGGAGGCAGGCAATCGAGCCGCCGCCCGGCCCCCGACGAGGTGATCTTCACCATGCGGGTGCCGTCCGGTCAGCGGGCGAGCGGGGTCCCGCAGACGTCGAGGGCGTGCTGCTCCACGGCCGCCATCGCGGTGACGGTGCGCTCGGACCCCACCTCGCGGGCGGCGGCCTCGATGTCGCGCCGCACGGTCGCGTCTAGCCCGGCCGGCGGGTCCTCGGCGGAGTACGACGAGGGGTCCACGTCGTGCTCGGCGAGGACGTCGTCCAGGCCGTGCAGCGGCGTCACCACCGCCTCCCAGTCGTCGGCGACGTCGCGGGGCGCCCGGTCCGCGAGGTCGTCGTAGGCGTCGAGCGCGTCGAGGAGGGCACCCGCGTCGTCGGAGGCCGCGACCTCGGTGAGGTCGGCCTGGTGCGCGCGCACGGCGTCGCAGTAGTCGGCCTGCGGGTCGTCCGAGCAGGCCCCGGCGGCCAGCGGGAGCGCGAGGGCGGCGAGGAGCAGGCGGACCGGTGTCACGCCCCCAACCCTCGCACGGCGTCGTTGCCGCGCAGCGCGGCCTCGCGCAGGGCCGTGACGTCGGGCCCGGCGCGCAGCACCTCGCGGCTCGAGCTCGGCAGCGCCCACCGCGCGGCCCGCCCGAGGATCCGCTCGAGGTCGGCCACGGTGCCGCCCTGGGCGCCGTAGCCGGGGACCAGCAGCGGGCCGTTGACGTCGAGGTCCTCCCCCGTCTCCCCGATGGTCGCGCCGACCACCGCACCGAAGGACCCCACCGGCTCGACGCCGGCGTTGAGGTCGCGCAGGTGCCGCAGCACGGTGCCTGCGACCGTGCCGTCGGCCGTCCGGGCGTGCTGCACCTCCGGCCCTTCCTCGTTGGAGGTGAGCGCGAGCACGAAGAGCCCGGCGCCGTGGCGGCGGCACGACTCGACCATCGGGTCGAGGGAGCCGAACCCGAGGTAGGGGCTGGCGGTGATCGCGTCGCACGCCAGAGGTGAGGTCGGGTGGAGGTAGGCGTCGGCGTAGGCCTGGCTGGTGGAGCCGATGTCGCCGCGCTTGACGTCGAGCAGCACGAGCGCGCCGGCGGCGCGCGACTCCGCGACCACCCGCTCCAGCACGGCGACGCCCCGGCTGCCGAAGCGCTCGTAGAAGGCGCTCTGCGGCTTGACCACCCCGACCACGGGAGCGACCGCCTCGACGACCGTCAGCGCGAACCGCTCGAGCGACGCCACGTCGTCACCGAGGCCCCACTCGTGGAGCAGCGCGGCGTGCGGGTCGATGCCGACGCAGAACCGGCCACGCTCCTCGATCGCGTGCGCCAGCCGGGTGCCGAACGGGGTCATGCGTCCTCCTGGGGATCGAGCCGGGCTGCGAGGTCGGCCCGCAGCCGGGTCACGGTGGTGGGGTCGTGGAGCAGCGCGGAGCCGACCTGCACGGCGACGGCCCCGGCGTCGAGGTAGGTGAGCGCGGACGCCACGTCGTGCACGCCGCCGCAGGCGACGACCGGGACGTCGGGCAGGGCCCGCACGACCGCGAGCACGCACCGCAGGGCGACCGGACCGGCCATCGGGACCGCCGAGCCCGGCGGACCGGCCGTCGCAGCGCGGCCGGGACGGCGCTGCCGAGGACCACGGCGCTGGCCCCGGCCTCGTGGCACGCGCGGGCGCCCTCGACGACCCGCGAGACGTCGGGGCGGAGCTTGGCGAGGACGGGGCGGTCGGTCGGGAACTCGCGGCGCACCGCCGCCACGACGCTGGCGGCGTGGAACGGCTCGCGGGTCTCGAACACCCCGGCGGCCACGTCGTCCGGCGAGCCGAGGTGGACCTCGAGTCCCGCCACGCCGGGGGCACGGGAGAGCCGGCGGGCGAGGTCGGCGTACTCCCCCATCGTGGAGCCGGCGATCGACACGACGACCTCGACACCGGCGCGCACCAGCCACGGCAGCTCGGTGGCGAGGAAGTGCTTGAGGCCGGGGTTGGGGAGGCGGACGTCGTGGAGCAGGCCGCCGGGGACCTCCACCACGCGGGGGTCGGTGGCGGCGGGACGCGGGTCGAGGGTGAGCGACCGGGTCACGAGGGGCAGGCCGGCCAGGCCGTCGGGGCCCGCGTAAGCGGCGAGCTCGCGGCCGGTGCCGCCGCAGCCCGCAGCGACCATGACCGGTCCCCGGATCCCGGTGCTCATCGGGGCCCCGGGGTGGTCAGGGCCGCCCAGCGGACGCGGTCGCCGCGGACCACCGGGCCCTCCGTGCAGGCACGGACGACGCGGTCCACGGAGTCCTCCCCGACGACCGGCAGCGGGCAGCCGTGGCACAGGCCCGTCCCGCAGGGCGTGGCGACCTCGACGGCGACCTGGCTCCAGGCGCCGTGCCGCTCGGCCGCCGCCGCGACGGCGTGCAGCACCGGGGCCGGGCCGGCGGCGTAGACGACGTCGACGTCGCGGGCCACCAGCTCGTCGACGTGGTCGGCGACCGACCCGCGACGCCCGACCGACCCGTCGGCGGTGAGCACGGTGACCGACCGGGCGGAGCGACGCGCCTCCAGCGCCGACAGCAGGCGGGCCTCGTCGGGCGCGGACACGACGAGCGAGACCGCGCAGCCGCGCTCGCGGAGCCGCTCGGCGAGCGGGAACATCGGCGCCGCGGCGTAGCCCTCACCGACGAGCAGGCAGGCCACCGGGTCCTTGGGCAGCGCGAACGCCCGGCCGAGCGGGCCGGTGAGGGTGACCGGGGTGCCGACGGGCTGGGTGGCCAGCCAGGTGGTGCCGGGGCCGGTGGGCTCGACGACCACGTCGAGGGTGGGGCCGTACGCGCTGGAGGCCCGCACGCGGTGCACCCACAGCGCACGGCGTGCGGTGTGCCCGGGCACGCTCACGGCGACGAAGGTGCCGGCGCGGAACCGCTCGGGCACGCCGGGGGCGGCGAGCGTGAGGTGGCGGTAGGCGCCGACCCGCTTGGTGGCGACCACCTCCCCCACGACGTGAACGGGCTCGTGCGGCCCGGCCGCCACCCGGTCAGCCACCCGCGACCAGCCCCCGCACGATGCGGCGGGCCCACAGCGGGCCCTCGTAGACGAAGCCGGTGTAGCCCTGCAGCAGGTCGGCGCCCGCGGCCAGCCGGCGCCGGGCGTCGTCGACGGTGGTGATGCCCCCGACGCCCACCAGCGTCAGGTCGGGGCCGACCCGGTCGCGCAGCATCCGCACGACCTGCTCCGACCGGGCGGTCAGCGGTCGGCCGCTGAGACCGCCGGCGCCGACCCGCTCGACCTCCTCGGCTGCCGTGGCGAGGCCGTCGCGGCCGATGGTCGTGTTGGTGGCGATGACGCCGTCCAGGCCGGAGGCGACCGCGAGGTCGGCGACCGCGAGGACGTCGTCGTCGCTGAGGTCCGGGGCGATCTTCACCAGCAGCGGGACGCGGTGGTCCGGGCGCACCTCGTCGGCGCGACGGCGCACGGCGGCCAGGAGGGGCTCGAGCTTCTCGACCGCCTGGAGGTCGCGCAGGCCGGGCGTGTTGGGCGAGGAGACGTTGACCACGAGGTAGTCGGCGTAGGGGGCCAGCAGGCCGGCCGACTTCTCGTAGTCGCGGACCGCGTCCTCCTCGGGCACGACCTTGGTCTTGCCGATGTTGACACCGAGGATCGTCGAGCCGCCGCCGCTGCGCCACGCGGCGAGGCGGCGGGCCACGACCTCCGCGCCGTCGTTGTTGAACCCCATCCGGTTGACGATGGCGTGGTCGTCGGTGAGCCGGAAGAGCCGCGGCGTGGGGTTGCCGGGCTGCGCCTCGCCGGTGACGGTCCCGATCTCGACGTGCCCGAAGCCCAGCGCCGCGAGCCCGTCGATGCCGACGGCGTTCTTGTCGAAGCCGGCGGCGAGGCCGAGCGGGTGCGGGAAGGTCAGCCCGAGCGCCCGCACCTGCGCAGGTGCGCCGACCCGGCGCTCCAGCGGCGCGCCGACGAGCCGGCTCGTCACCGGCGCGGCCGCCCGGATGGCCCGGAAGGCGGCGTGGTGGATCCGCTCGGGGTCGACCCGGGTGAGGGCCCGCTCGAAGAGGACGTCGTAGGGCCTCACGCCGGGGTCGTCCCGCCGTTCGCCGCGGCGCCGAGCGCCGCCCAGTCCTGCAGCGAGCGCACGCCGATGTCGCCGCGCCGCATCGCCTCCAGGCCCTGCACGGCGGCGCCGAGGCCCTGGATCGTCGTGATGCAGGGGATGTCGGTGAGCACCGCGGCCGTACGGATCTCGTAGCCGTCGGCGCGCGGCGAGCCGCCGCTGGTGGCGCCGTGCGGCGTGTTGATCACCAGGTCGACCTCGCGGTCGAGGATCTTGCCGACGATCGTCTTCTCGCCGTCGGGACCCTCGCCCTCGGACTGCTTGCGCACGACCGTGGCCTGCACGCCGTTGCGGCGCAGCACCTCGGCCGTACCGGCGGTGGCGAGGATCTCGAAGCCCATGTCGGCGATCTGCTTGACCGGGAAGACCATGTGCCGCTTGTCGCGGTTGGCGACCGACACGAAGACCCGCCCCGACAGCGGCAGCGAGCCGTAGGCCGCGGCCTGCGCCTTGGCGAACGCCGTGCCGAACACGGCGTCGAAGCCCATCACCTCGCCGGTCGAGCGCATCTCGGGACCGAGCAGCGCGTCGACGGTGCGGCCGTCGGCGGTCTTGAACCGGTCGAACGGCATGACCGCCTCCTTGACCGCGATCGGCGAGCCGTCGGGCAGGTGGCCGCCGTCGCCCACCGCGGGCAGCACCCCGGCCACCCGCAGGTCGGCGATCGACTCGCCGAGCATCACCCGGGCGGCCGCCTTGGCCAGCGGCGTCGCGGTGGCCTTCGAGACGAACGGGACCGTGCGCGAGGCGCGCGGGTTGGCCTCGAGGACGTAGAGCACGTCGGAGGCCAGCGCGAACTGGATGTTGAGCAGGCCCCGCACGTCCAGGCCCCGGGCGATCGCCTCGGTGGAGCGGCGGATCCGGTCGATCTCCTCGCGCCCGAGCGTGATCGGCGGCAGCGCGCACGACGAGTCGCCCGAGTGGATGCCGGCCTCCTCGATGTGCTCCATCACGCCGCCGAGGAAGAGCTCCTCGCCGTCGAAGAGGGCGTCGACGTCGATCTCGACGGCGTCGTCGAGGAAGCGGTCGACCAGCACCGGCTGGCGCTCGTTGATCAGCCCGTTGGCGACGTACTTCTCCAGGTAGGCCTCCAGCGCGGCGTCGTCGTAGACGATCTCCATGCCGCGCCCGCCGAGGACGTAGGACGGCCGGACCAGGACCGGGTAGCCGATCTCGTGGGCGATCCGCTGCGCCTGGGGGTACGACGTCGCGGTGCCGTGCTTGGGCGCCGGCAGGCCGGCGTCGGCCAGCACGCGGCCGAAGGCGCCGCGCTCCTCGGCGAGGTGGATCGCCTCCGGGGTGGTGCCGACGATCGGCACACCGGCGTCGGCGAGGCCCTGCGCGAGGCCGAGCGGCGTCTGCCCGCCGAGCTGGCACACGACGCCGGCGACCGGGCCGGCCTGCTGCTCGGCGTGGACGATCTCGAGGACGTCCTCCAGCGTGAGCGGCTCGAAGTAGAGCCGGTCGGAGGTGTCGTAGTCGGTGCTCACCGTCTCGGGGTTGCAGTTGACCATGATCGTCTCGTAGCCGGCCTCGGCGAGCGCGAGCGAGGCGTGGACGCACGAGTAGTCGAACTCGATGCCCTGGCCGATCCGGTTGGGCCCGGAGCCGAGGATGATCACGGCCTCCTTGCCCTCCGCGCGCGGCTGCACCTCGGTCTCCTCGTCGTAGGAGGAGTAGTGGTAGGGCGTGCGCGCGGCGAACTCGGCTGCGCAGGTGTCGACGGTCTTGAAGACCGGGCGGATCCCGAGGGCGTGGCGCACGCCGCGGATCACGTCGGCGCTCAAGCCCCGGATCTTGCCGATCTGCTCGTCGGAGAAGCCGTGGCGCTTGGCCAGGCGGAGCAGGTCGGGGGTGAGCTCGGTGGCGTCGATGAGCTGGACCGCGACCTCGTTGATCAGCGCGAGCTGGTCGACGAACCACGGGTCGATCTTCGTCGCCTCGAAGATCTCCTCGGGCGTCGCGCCGGCGCGGATCGCGTCCATGACCTTCTTGAGGCGCCCGTCGTGGGGGACCCGGATCTCCTCGAGCAGCGACGCCTTGTCGAGCTCGACGAACTCCTTGTGCCAGTCGAAGGGCGCGTGCTTGCTCTCCAGCGAGCGCAGCGACTTCTGCAGCGCCTCGGTGAAGTTGCGGCCGATGGCCATCGCCTCGCCGACCGACTTCATGTGCGTGGTGAGCGTCGGGTCGGCCTCGGGGAACTTCTCGAAGGCGAACCGCGGCACCTTGACCACGACGTAGTCGAGGGTGGGCTCGAACGAGGCCGGGGTCTCCTCGGTGATGTCGTTCTGGATCTCGTCGAGGGTGTAGCCGATGGCGACCTTCGCCGCGATCTTGGCGATCGGGAAGCCGGTGGCCTTCGAGGCCAGCGCGGAGGAGCGGGACACGCGGGGGTTCATCTCGATGACGATGAGCCGTCCGTCGGCCGGGTTGACGGCGTACTGGATGTTGCAGCCGCCCGTGTCGACGCCGACCGCTCGGATGATGGCGATCGCGAGGTCGCGCATCTTCTGGTACTCGCGGTCGGTGAGGGTGAGGGCCGGCGCGACGGTGATCGAGTCGCCCGTGTGGACGCCCATCGGGTCGAGGTTCTCGATGGAGCAGACGATCACGCTGTTGTCGGCGCGGTCGCGCATCACCTCGAGCTCGTACTCCTTCCAGCCGAGGATCGACTCCTCGAGGAGCACCTCGGTCGTCGGGCTGGCCGCCAGCCCGGCGCCGCCGATGCGGCGCAGGTCGGCCTCGTCGTAGGCCATGCCGGACCCGGTGCCGCCCATCGTGAACGAGGGACGCACCACCATCGGGTAGCCGAGCTCGCCGGCCGCCGCGAGGAGGTCGTCCATCGAGTGGCAGATCACGCTGCGCGCGGACTCTCCGCCGAGCTCCTCGACGATCTTCTTGAACTGCTGGCGGTTCTCGCCGCGCTCGATGGCGTCGATGGACGCGCCGATCAGCTCGACGCCGTACTTCTCGAGGATCCCGGCCTTGTCGAGCGCCATCGCGCAGTTGAGGGCGGTCTGGCCGCCGAGGGTGGCCAGCAGCGCGTCGGGGCGCTCCTTGGCGATCACCTTCTCGACGTACTCCGGCGTGATCGGCTCGACGTAGGTCGCGTCGGCGAACTCCGGGTCGGTCATGATCGTGGCCGGGTTGGAGTTGACCAGGACGACCCGCAGGCCCTCCTGGCGCAGCACGCGGCAGGCCTGGGTGCCGGAGTAGTCGAACTCGCAGGCCTGGCCGATGATGATCGGCCCGGAGCCGATGACCAGGACGGACTGGATGTCGGTGCGCTTCGGCATCAGAGGGTGCCTCCCATCAGGTCGCAGAAGCGGTCGAAGAGGTAGGCGGCGTCGTGCGGGCCGGCCGCTGCCTCCGGGTGGTACTGCACGGAGAACGAGCGGAGCCGGCCGCCGGCGTCGCGGAGCTCGAGGCCCTCGACGACGTCGTCGTTGAGGCAGACGTGGCTGACCGTGACCTCGCCGAACTCGGTGGTCGTCGAGCCCTCCAGCGGGGCGTCGACCGCGAAGCCGTGGTTGTGCGCGGTGACCTCGACCTTGCCGGTGGTGCGGTCCATCACCGGCTGGTTGATGCCGCGGTGGCCGTACTTCAGCTTGTAGGTCCCGAAGCCGAGCGCGCGGCCGAAGAGCTGGTTGCCGAAGCAGATCCCGAAGTACGGGATGCCGGCGCGCAGCGCGTCCTGCAGCAGGGCGACCTGACCGGTGGTGGCGGCCGGGTCGCCGGGGCCGTTGGAGAAGAACAGCCCGTCGGCGCCGGTCGCGCGGACGTCGTCGAGCGTCGCGGTGGCGGGCAGCACGTGCACCTCGATGCCGCGCTCGCTCATCATCCGCGGGGTGTTGGCCTTGATGCCGAGGTCGACGGCGGCGACGGTGAACCGCTTCGTGCCGACGGCGGGCACGACGTAGGCCTCGGTCGTGCTGACCGCCTCGCTGAGGTTGGCGCCGGTCATCTCGCCGGACTCGCGCACGCGGGCCAGCAGCCGCTCGGCGTCGGTCTCGGTGGTGGAGATGCCGACCCGCATCGCGCCTCGCTCACGCAGGTGGCGGGTCAGCGCGCGGGTGTCGACGCCGCTGATCCCGACAACGCCCTGCTCGCGCAGCGAGTCGTCGAGGGTGCGGGTGCTGCGCCAGTTGCTGGGCACCCGGGCGGGGTCGCGGACGACGTAGCCGGCGACCCAGATGCGCGAGGACTCGGGGTCCTCGTCGTTCATGCCGGTGTTGCCGACGTGGGGGGCCGTCATCACGACGACCTGCCGGTGGTAGCTGGGGTCGGTCAGCGTCTCCTGGTAGCCGGACATGCCGGTGGAGAAGACCGCCTCGCCGAAGGTCTCGCCCTCGGCGCCGAAGGATTCACCGCGAAAGGTGCGCCCGTCCTCGAGGACCAGCAGTGCTGACCGGGACCGGGCAGGGGCAGGCAGAGCCATGCCGTACCTCCTTCTCCGCCTCACGGGACGGATCGTTAAAGGATGTTCGAGCCGACGGCGACACTACCAGCGCGGGCGTCCCACGGCCTCATCCGGTCCACGCCGCGAGTCCCAGCTCCGGACCCTCCCACCGCCGGCGCAACCAGCGGTCGTGCGAGGCGAGGACGATGCCGCCGGGCGCCGCCGCCAGCGCCTCCTCCAGCTCCCCTGCGAGCGCGAGGGAGACGTGGTTGGTCGGCTCGTCGAGCAGCAGCAGGTCGGGCGACGCGGCGATCGCGACGGCGAGCAGCAGGCGCCGCCGCTGGCCCACCGAGAGGCTCCGCACGGGCGTGCGGTGCTCGCGGGGGTGCAGCAGCCCGAGGTCCCGCAGGGACGGCGCCCCGGGCAGGTCGCGCACCGCGTCGTCGTACGTCGTACCCGCGGACCGCGCCGGCTCCCGCACGTCCGGGTCCTGGGTCAGCTCCCGCACGGTCCGGGCGGTGACGTCGACGCTGCCCGAGGTCGGTGCGAGCCGGCCCGACAGCACGCCGAGGAGCGTCGACTTGCCGGCGCCGTTGGCCCCGGTCACCAGCAGGTGCTCCCCCGCCGCGAGGTCGAGCCGCGGCAGTCGCAGCCGGCCGTCGACCACGACGTCGCGGGCCTGCACGAGACGACCGCTGGCGGCGGACGTCAGGTCACCGCGGAACCGCAGGGGGGCCGGGGGCTTGCGGACCTGCTGGCGCTCCACGACCTCGAGGCGCCGCTGGGCGTCCTTCTTGCGGCGCGACAGGGTCTGCTCGACCCGCGCGCCCTTGAAGCCGTAGATGTACTTGTCGCCGTCGGTCGGCCCGCGGTCGTGGGCGATCGCGCCCGTCCCGATCCGCGTGGCCGCCCGGAGGCGGGCGATCTCCTCCTGCTGCGCCTCGTAGGACTCCTCCCACCGTCGGCGGGCGTCGGCTCGCGCCCGCTCGTAGGCCGTCCAGCCACCGCCGAAGCGCCGGCCGCCGCTGCCGTCGGTGCCGAACGCTCCGGTGTCGAGGTCGACGAGGTCGGTGCACACGTCGTCGAGCAGGACGCGGTCGTGGCTGGCGAGCACGACGACGCCCGGCAGGTCGCGCAGGAAGCCGGTGAGCACCTCGATGGCGCCGTCGTCGAGGTGGTTGGTCGGCTCGTCCAGCAGCAGGCACGCCGGGCGGGTGGTCATGATCGTGGCGAGCGCGAGCCGGGTGCGCTGGCCGCCCGACAGGGTGGCGACGGGTCGGTCGGGATCGAGACCGTCCAGACCGAGCCGGGCGGCGGCCACCGTGGCGCGACGGTCCGCGTCCCACGCGTCGTGGGCGACGGCCAGGTCCAGCGCCCGCCCGTACGCCTCGGCCCCCTCCGCGGTGTCGAGGCGGGCGGCGAGCCGCTCGACGTCGGCCACGGCGGTGCGCAGCGGGGCGAGGGTGAGGGCCAGCACCTCCGCGACCGTGTCCCGGTCGCGGAAGGGCGGCTCTTGGCCGAGCAGGACAAGGTCGGTCGGCGCGTCGACGGTGCCGGCCGTGCGGGCCCGGTCGGGGAGCCGCCCGGCGACGGCGCGCAGGAGGGTGGACTTGCCGGCCCCGTTCTCGCCGACGAGCCCGATCCGGCGCCCGGGCGGGGCGAGCAGGTCGACCCCGGTGAGGACGGTGCGGTCGGGGTAGGTCACCGACAGGCCGGTGACGACGAGCGGGGCGAGCGGGGCGGAGGCGGACGCGGGGTGCGGCACGGGCGCTGGCATGCGGATCCTGACGGTCGGTGCTGGTGACTCGCCGGGCTCCGGGCGCAGCTGTGCGCCGCCGCGGTCGCGAGTCGGGTCAGTCCTGGATCCACATGGTGCGCCGAGCCTAGCCACGCCCCGCACGACGAGCCAAGGGGATTTGTCCCTCGCCGGTGTTTCGGCGGACCCGGCGCCGGGCAGGGCCGGGTCATGAGGTCCTCGACGCCCGTCCTGTCCCGCGCCGCGCTCGCGGCGGCCGCCCTGGTGGCGCCCGCCGTGCTCGGGGCGCCCGCCGCCCACGCCGAGGTGGTCCTCGACTGCGCCGGCGGCCCGGTCACCGTCGACCAGAGCGTCGAGACGGTGACCCTCACCGGCACCTGCACCGACGTGGTCGTGTCGGGCAGCAACACCGTGGTGACGTTGCCGGGCGCCACGAGCCTGACCGTCACCGGCGCCAACACCGACGTCACCGCAGCCGGCGCCGTCGGCGACCTGGAGGTGTCGGGCGGCAACAGCAGCGTCACGGCGCCCTCCGCCGGGACGGTCACGCTGGGTGAGGGCAACGACTCGGCGCGGATCTCCGGCACCGTCGGTCGGGTGCGACTGCTGGCCGGCAACACCCGCCTCGTGGCCGGTCGCACCGATGCCGTGCTGGTCCGCACGGCGAACGCCACCCTCCGGGCCGACCGCTCGACGAAGGTCGTCGTCCGCGGCGCCAACAACACGGTCCGGGCGGGCCGGCTGCCGACGCTGAGGGTCGTGGGCGCGAACAACCGGGTGACGGTCGCCACGGGCCGGACGGACGTCTCGGTCCGCGGCGCGAACAACGTGGTCCGCGTGCACCGGAAGGCCTGAGCCCGGGGGCCGAAGGTCCCGCGGAGCGCGACGCGGCTGGCGGCTGCTGGCACGCTGGACGCATGCGCGTCGTCGACCTCGACCAAGCCGTCCGTGCGGTGCGGGAGCACTGCGGTCCCCTGTCCCTGCCGCGGGTCGTGACCAGCGGCAACTTCGCCTCGCCGGTCACGCTGCTCGCTCCGGTCCTGGCCGACCTGCCGGCGGCCCGGCTGCACGCGCTCAACGCGCAGGCGGCGCTGCCGCTGCACGACGGGATCGTCCCGGAGACGACGTTCGTCGGCCCGGGCTTCCGCCGCCACCCGCGGCTGTCGTACGTGCCGTGCCGGCTGTCGATGGTGCCGCGGCTGTTCCACGGGCCGCTCGCACCGGACGTCGTCGTGGTGCACACCACGCTGCCCCGCGACGGGCACGTCTCGCTGGGGCTCGAGGTCAACGTGCTGCCCGCCGCCGTCGAGGCGGCGCGCGCCCGCGGCGCCCTCGTCGTCGCCCAGCTCAACCCCCGGATGCCGTGGACCTTCGGTGACGCCGAGCTCCCGGTCTCCGCGATCGACCTCGGCGTCGAGGTGGACGCTCCGATGACCGCGCACGTCGCCGGCACGCCGGGCGAGGACGCGCGGCTGATCGGGTCGCTCGTCGCGGCCGAGATCGGCGACGGCGCGACGCTGCAGGCCGGGATCGGCGAGGTGCCGGACGCGACGATCGCGGGCGTGCTCGAGCGGCGCGGGCTGCGGGTGTGGACCGAGATGTTCAGCGACGGCGTGCTCACCCTCGAGAAGGCCGGGGCGCTCGACCGCGGCACGCCGGTGCGGACGTCGTTCGTCTTCGGCAGCCACGAGCTCTACGACTGGGTCGACGACAACCCGCGGGTCCAGATGCTGCGCACGGAGACGACGAACGCACCGGCGGAGATCGCGCGCCAGCCCGCGATGACGTCGATCAACACCGCGCTCCAGGTCGACCTCTTCGACCAGGCCAACGCGTCGCGGATCGGGGCGCGCATCCACAGCGGCTTCGGGGGCCAGACCGACTTCACGGTCGGCGCCTCCCACTCCCCCGGCGGCCGGGCGTTCATGGCGCTGCGCAGCTGGCACCCCAAGGCCGACGTGTCGACGATCGTGCCGCTCGTCGACGAGCCGGTGACATCGTTCCAGCACAGCGCGGTCGTGACCGAGCAGGGGGTCGCGTGGATGTGGGGCCGCGACGAGCGCGAGCAGGCCCGGAACCTGATCGAGGAGGCTGCCCACCCGGCCGTCCGCGAGGACCTCTGGGAGGAGGCGCGGGCGCTCGGGATCGCCTGACGACGCGTCAGCCCACGAAGACGCAGAACACGTGGCCGGCGGGGCTGGCGTAGGCGCGCAGCGGCTCGTCCGGGTCGTCGGTCCGGTCGAACCGCGGCTCCCCGCCCAGGGCGAGGACCCGCTCGTGCGCGGCGTCGAGGTCCTCGCGCGTCGGGACGGTCGTGTCGAGGTGCGACACCGACGGGTGCCCGGGCTCGGGCCAGCGGTTCGGCTCGAGCCGCTCGACCTCCTGGATGGCGAGGCACCGGGACCCGTCCGCCCTGGTGAGGACCAGCCAGTCGGCGTCGTCCGGCCCGTCGGGCGGGACCTCGTCGCCGTCCCGGTAGGACAGGTCGAGGAGCCGCCGCCAGAACTCGGCCTCCGCCCGCACGTCGACGGCGTCGAGGACGGTGTGCTGCAACTGCGGGACGTCACCCATCCCCCGACCCTACGAGATGTCAGGATCGGTGCATGGTCCCGTGGATCCAGCTGTTCCTCGACACCCCGGCCACGCACCTCGACGAGGCGGTGACCTTCTGGAGCGCCGTCACCGGGTGGGAGCCGTCCGAGCGACGCGGCGAGGACGGGCAGTTCCTGACGCTGCTGCCGCGCTCCGGGCCGGCCTGGGTGAAGGTGCAGGCCGTCGACGGACCGGCCGGGGTGCACCTGGACCTCGACACCGACGACCGTCCGGCGGCGGTCGCGGCGGCACGCGCCCTGGGCGCCACGCACGCCTGGACCTACCACGACGTCGAGGTGATGCGGTCCCCCGGCGGCCTGACCCTCTGCCAGACGCTCGTCGACGGCCCGACCGCGCTGGCACGTGACGGCGCCACGATCCTCGACCAGGTCTGCATCGACGTCCCGCGGGCCCGCTGGGACGCCGAGGTCACCTTCTGGTCCGAGCTGACCGGGCGCTCACCCGAGGTCGGGGCGCTCCCGGAGTTCGTCCGGCTGGCCGAGGCCGACAAGCCGCGCATCCTGCTCCAGCGCACCCAGGACCCCGACGGGCCCGTCCGCGCCCACCCCGACCTGGCCACCGCCGACCGCGCCGCGGACACGCACCGGCACGAGCGGCTCGGCGCCGTCGTCCGCGACGTGCACGACTTCTGGACCGTGCTCGTCGCGCCGGGAGGCCAGGTCTACTGCCTCACCGACCGCGACCCCGCGACCGGTGGCCGCGCCTGAGCCGACCGCCCGACACGCCCGGGATGCACGTTGAGTCTCCCAGCGACTCAACCCCCAGCGCGCTCAGGCGAGCGCGCCGTCGCGGACCGTCACCCGGCCACCGAAGACGGTGTGGACGACGTGCGAGGTCAGCGTGCGGCCGTGCCACGGGTTGTTGCGCGACAGCGACGCCGAGGCGTCCCGGTCGACCGTCACCGCGGCGTCCGGGTCGACGAGCACGACGTGGGCGGGCGAGCCCGGCTCGAGCGGACGGCCCTGGTCGGCGAGGCGCGCGATCCGCGCCGGCGCCACCGACATGACCCGGGCGACGTCGGCCCACGACAGCCCGGGGAGCGCGGTGCGCACCACGCCGAGGGCGGTCTCCAGTCCGAGCATCCCGAACGCCGCGTCGACGAACGCGTGCTCCTTGTCGTGGCGCGCGTGCGGGGCGTGGTCGGTGGCCACGGCGTCGATGGTGCCGTCGGCGAGTGCCGCGCGCAGCGCCTCGACGTCCTCCTGCGGGCGCAGCGGCGGGTTGACCTTGAACGTCGGGTCGTAGCCGGCGAGCAGGTCCGTGGTGAGCAGCAGGTGGTGCGGCGTGACCTCGGCGGTCACCGACCAGGTGCCGTCCCGCTCGGCCTGGGCCTTCGCCCAGCGGAGCACCTCGACCGACCCCGCGGTCGAGACGTGGGCGACGTGCACCCGCGACCCCGTGTGCCGCGCGAGCATGACGTCGCGGGCGACGACGACCTCCTCGGCGATGCCCGGCCACCCCGGCAGCCCGAGGCGACCGGAGAGCTCGCCCTCGTGGCAGCACGCGGTCGGACCGGCGAGGGTCGGGTCCTGGGAGTGCTGGGAGACGACGCCGCCGAACGCCTTGACGTACTCCAGCGCGCGGCGCATCACCCGCGCGTCGTGGACGCACTTGCCGTCGTCGGAGAAGACCGTCACCCCGGCACGCGAGCGGTGCATCAGCCC
The DNA here is from genome assembly GCF_020991065.1 of Nocardioides okcheonensis. Lineage (NCBI taxonomy): Bacteria > Bacillati > Actinomycetota > Actinomycetes > Propionibacteriales > Nocardioidaceae > Nocardioides > Nocardioides okcheonensis. Next base: position 362,187 of record NZ_CP087710.1, on the reverse strand, counting down.
GAGCTCGGCGAGCTCCTCGCCGGCCAGGCCGCGGGTGACCGCGCCGACGGGTTGCACGTGCACCAGCCCGGCCTCGCGCCCCAGCTCCCAGACGCGGGTGGCGGCCTCGGCCGTGTCGGTCACGGGAGTCGTGTTGGCCATCGCCAGGACCGCGGTGTAGCCCCCGAGCGCGGCGGCGCGGGAGCCGGACAGCACCGTCTCGGCGTCCTCCCGGCCGGGCTCGCGCAGATGCGTGTGGAGGTCGACCAGCCCGGGCAGCGCGACCAGGCCGTCGGCGTCGATCGTCTCGGCGCCGGCCGGCGCGGAGTCGACCAGGAGGCCGGTGTCGTCGACGTAGAGGTCGGCGGTCTTCTCCCCGAGCAGCGAGGCTCCGGTGATCACGAGGGACATCAGGCTCCTTCTCCTGCCAGCAGGTGGTACAGCACGGCCATCCGGATCGCGAGCCCGCTGGAGACCTGCTGCAGCACGACCGACTGGGCCGCGTCGGCGGCGTCGGCGGCGATCTCGAGGCCGCGGTTCATCGGGCCGGGGTGGCAGATCGGCACGTCGGGCCGCAGCCGCGAGAGCCGGTCGCGGGTCAGGCCGTAGCCGACCGTGTACTCGCGGGCGCTCGGGAAGAAGCCGCCCGACATCCGCTCGCGCTGGACCCGCAGCATCATCACGGCGTCGGCCTCGGGCAGCACCGCGTCGAGGTCGTACGACGTCTCGAAGCCCGCCGCGGCCGACCACGTCCCGACGCCGCTCGGCATCAGCGTCGGCGGGGCGACGACCGTCACCCGCGCGCCGAGCTTGGTGAGGCACTGGACGTTGGAGCGGAACACCCGGCTGTGGGTGAGGTCGCCGACGACGACCACGTGCCGGTCGCGCAGCGAGCCGAGGCGGCGCTGCAGGGTGTAGGCGTCGAGCAGTGCCTGGGTCGGGTGCTCGTGGGTGCCGTCGCCGGCGTTGACCACGCCCGCGTCGACCCACTGGCTCACCTGGAGCGCGGCCCCGCTGGCGGGGTGGCGGATGACGAGGCCGTCGACGCCCATCGCGCACACGGTGAGCACGGTGTCGCGCAGGCTCTCGCCCTTCGACGCGCTCGAGCCCTTGGCGCTGATGTTGATCACGTCGGCGGAGAGCCACTTGCCGGCGATCTCGAACGACGACCGGGTGCGGGTGGAGTCCTCGAAGAACATGTTGACGACCGTCCGGCCGCGCAGGGCGGGCAGCTTCTTCACCTCGCGCGACTGCACGTCGTGCATGTCGGCGGCGGTCGCGAAGAGGGCCTCGACCTCGTCGGTCGACAGGTCGTCGACGGAGAGCAGGTGCTTCACGAGATCGTCACCTCGTCCGTCCCGTCGACCTCGCTCAGCCGCACGCTGACCCGCTCGGCCAGGGCGCTGGGGAGGTTCTTGCCGACGTGGTCGGCGCGGATCGGCAGCTCGCGGTGGCCACGGTCGACCAGCACGGCGAGACGGACGGCGGACGGCCGCCCGAGGTCGGCGAGCGCGTCCAGCGCGGCACGGATCGTCCGCCCCGAGAACAGCACGTCGTCGACCAGCACCACGACCTTGCGGTCGATCCCGCCGGCCGGGAGCGCGGTCTTGTGCGCGCGGCGGGTGGGCTGGGAGCGCAGGTCGTCGCGGTACATCGTCACGTCGAGCTCGCCGACGGCGACGGGGGCGCCCTCGACGGCGGCGATCTTGGCGGCGATCCGCCGGGCGAGCGGCACCCCGCGGGTGTGCAGGCCGAGCAGCACGAGGTCGTTCGCGCCCTTGTTGCGCTCGAGCAGCTCGTGCGAGATGCGGGTGAGGGCCCGGGAGATGTCACGGGCGTCGAGGACGGTGCGGTCCGTCCGGGGGGACTCTCGTCCGGGTACGGCTTCGGGTGCAGGCATCTGCGCGCCGGACCTCCTTCTCCGCCTCACGGGACGGCTCGTTAAAGGATGTCGATCGGGGCCGACCCTAGCAGCCGCCGCGGTGGGGGCGACGGGAGTAGCGTGGGCAGTGGCCGGGACCCTCCGACCCGCACAGGTCAGGAGCACGACATGGGAATCGGCTATGCCACGGCGTACCGCACCGGGATCATCCCCTGGGAGAAGGCGAGCCGCACCGGCCTGCCGGTCCTCGAACGCCTCCTCGACCGCGAGGAGGCCCTCCGCCCCGACCGGATCCGACGGGCCATCGACCTCGGGTGCGGTCGCGGGGCCCACACCAAGCTGCTGCTCGACCGGAAGTGGGACGCCATCGGCGTCGACGACGTCCGGCAGGCCGTCGACACCGCCGTGCGCCGCAACGGCCTCGACGACGCGCGGTTCGTCATCGGCGACGTCCGGCACCTCGTGCACTCCGGGGTCGGCACGTCCTTCGACCTGTTCCTCGACGTCGGCTGCTTCCAGGGCCTCGACGCCGCGGGTCGCACGCAGATGGCCGACGGCATCACCGAGCTGGCCCAGCCGGACGCGACCGTGCTGGTCCACGCCGCCGCGCCCCAGCGCTGGCCGCGCACCTCCCGCGGGGCGGACCGGAGCGACCTCGAGCAGGCGTTCCGCGGGTGGACGGTGACCGAGCAGGTGCCCGAGGCGTCCGACCCCGACGACGCGGGCACCTGGTTCCGGCTCGTCCTGTCCTGACGGGCAGCGGCCGGCCGGCGCCGGGTCAGCGCTCGAGGATCGCCACGACGCCCTGCCCGCCGGCGGCGCAGATCGAGACCAGCGCGCGGCCCGACCCTCGCTGCGCGAGCAGCTTCGCGGCCACGGGGAGGATCCGCCCGCCCGTCGCGGCGAACGGGTGGGCGGCCGCCAGCGAGGACCCGTTCACGTTGAGCCGGTCGCGGTCGATCGCGCCCAGCGGCGCGTCGAGACCGAGCCGCTCGCGGCAGAACACCGGGTCCTCCCAGGCCGCGAGGGTGGCCAGGACCTGCGACGCGAAGGCCTCGTGGATCTCGTAGAAGTCGAAGTCCTGGAGCGTCAGCCCGTTGCGCGCCAGCATCCGCGGGACGGCGTACGCCGGCGCCATCAGCAGGCCCTCGTGGCCGTTGACGTGGTCGACGGCGGCGGTCTCGGCGTCGACGAGGTGGGCCAGGACCGGCAGGCCCCGCTCCTCGGCCCACGCGTCGGTGGACAGCAGCACCGCCGAGGCGCCGTCGGACAGCGGCGTGCTGTTGCCGGCGGTCATCGTCGCCGCGGAGCCCTTGCCGAAGACCGGCTGGAGGGTGGCGAGCTTCTCGACGGTCGAGTCCGGGCGCAGGTTGTTGTCCCGCTCGACCCCGCGGAAGGCGGTGACCAGGTCGTCGTGGAAACCCTCGTCGTAGGAGCGTGCGAGGTTGCGGTGCGACCGGGCCGCCAGCGCGTCCTGGTCCTCGCGGGCGATCCGCCACTCCAGCGCGGTCAGCGCGGCGTGCTCCCCCATCGACAGGCGCGTGCGCGGCTCGCCGTTCTGCGGGATGTCGAGCCCGATGTCACCGGGCCGGATCGAACCGAGCGCCTTGAGCCGGCCGACGGGGTCCTTGGCGGCGTTGACCTTCATCAGCTTGCGGCGCAGCCGGTCGCTGATCGCGACCGGGGCGTCCGAGGTGGTGTCGGTGCCACCGGCCACGCCGGCGTCGATGACGCCCAGCGCGATCTTGTTCGCGACCTGGATCGCCGCCTGCAGGCCGGTGCCGCACGCCTGCTGGATGTCGGTGGCGGGCGTCTCGGGTGCGAGCCGGGACCCGAGCACGGACTCGCGGGTGAGGTTGAAGTCGCGCGAGTGCTTGAGCACCGCGCCCGCCACGACCTCGCCCAGCCGCTCACCCCGCAGGTCGAACCGGTCCACCAGGCCGTCGAGCGCGGCGGTCAGCATCTCCTGGTTGGAGACGCCGGCGTAGACGGTGTTGGAGCGGGCGAACGGGATCCGGTTGCCGCCGACGACGGCGACGGGACGGGTGGTGGGCTGCATGTTCCTATCCTTGCCGGTGGTGACGCGCCCGCCAACGACGTGAGGGGCACGTCACGAAATGTGGACACCCAGTCGAACACTGAGTTACACACGACTCGTCCGTCCCCCAGGCACAGGAGAACACCGTCCCATGACCGACCGCTACCAGGGCTTCGCGTCCTCCCCGATCGGCCGGCTGCTGGTCCGGAACCTGGGCCTGCCGAACCCCACCCCGCTGGAGCGCTGGCGCGACGGCGCACCGCTCGTCGACGGGCTCGTCGTGGTCGGCGGCGAGGGACGCCTCCGCGCGTCGCTCCCGGCCACCCTCGACGGCCTCGGGATCGCCTCCGCGGCCTCGCTCGAGGACGGCGCACGCGCCAAGGCGCTCGTCCTCGACGCCACGGGGATCACGGACACCGCCGGGCTGGTGGCGCTCCAGGAGTTCTTCACCCCGCTGCTGCGACGGCTCGAGACCTGCCCCCGCGTCGTCGTGCTCGGCACCCCGCCGGAGCAGCGCACGGGCTCGGAGCGGGTCGCGCAGCGGGCGCTGGAGGGATTCACCCGCTCGCTCGGCAAGGAGCTCGGGCGCGGCGGCACCGTCCAGCTCGTCCAGGTCGCCCCCGCCGCCGACGGCGCGCTCGCCTCCACGCTCGCGTTCCTCCTCTCCCCCAAGTCGGCCTACGTGTCCGGCCAGGTCGTACGCCTCGGCGCGCACGGCTCGACCGCCGCCGGCGAGGTGGCGGACTGGTCCCGCCCGCTCGACGGCCGGGTCGCGCTGGTCACCGGCGCCAGCCGCGGCATCGGCGAGGAGATCGCCCGGGTCCTCCACCGCGACGGGGCCATCGTCGTCGGCGTCGACGTGCCGCAGGCGGCCAGCGAGCTGCAGACGCTGATGGCCGAGCTCGACGGCGACCACCTCGTCCTCGACATCACCGCCCCCGACGCGCCCCAGCGGATCGCCCACCACCTGCGCGAGCACCACGGCGGGGTCGACGTGGTCGTCCACAACGCCGGCATCACGCGCGACCGGCGGCTGGCCAACATGGACGACGCCCGCTGGGAGAGCGTCATCGCGGTCAACCTCACCGCGCCCGAGCTGATCACCCGCGAGCTGCTGTCGTCCGGCGTGGTCAACGAGGGCGGCCGGATCATCGGCGTCGCCTCGATCGCCGGCATCGCCGGCAACGTCGGCCAGACCAACTACGCGACCTCCAAGGCGGGCGTCATCGGCCTCGTCGAGAGCCTGCGCGACGAGCTCCCCGACGGCACGACGGTCAACGCCGTCGCGCCGGGGTTCATCGTCACGCAGATGACCGCCGCGGTGCCGTTCGCGACCCGCGAGGTCGGCCAGCGGCTCAACGCGATGGCCCAGGGCGGCCTGCCCGTCGACGTCGCGGAGACCATCGCGTGGTTCGCCAGCCCCGGGTCGGGCGCCGTCAACGGCAACGTCGTGCGGGTCTGCGGACAGATGATGCTGGGCGCCTGATGGGCACCGCGCGCACCTTCACCGGAGACCCCGGCGGCGTCGTGACCCTCGTCCGGGCCGCGCTCCCCGCCGTTCCCGGCGTCAACCTGCTCCCCGGTGTCCGCAAGGCTCCCGCCCAGGGGTTCGGCGGACTGACGTGGGACCGCCCGGGCACGGTCGTCGAGCGCGCCCACGTGGAGGCGTACGCCTCCGTCTGCGGCTTCCCGCGCCGCGACACCGTGCCGGTGACCTACCCGCACCTGCTGGCGTTCCCGCTGCACATGGCCGTCATGTCCGACCCGGCGTTCCCCTATGCCGCGCTCGGCATGGTCCACGTCGAGAACGTGATCACCGCCCACCGCGACATCGCGGTGGGTGAGCGGCTCGACGCCCGCGTCTCCGTCGGCGCGGCGCGGCCCCACGCCCGCGGCGCCCTGCTCGACTTCGACACGACCGTCCGGTCCGCGGGCGACACCGTGTGGGAGTCCCGTTCGACCTACCTGCGCCGCGGGGCGCGCGTCGACGGCGTCCCTTCCGCCGGGCTGGTGATCCCCCACCAGCCCACCGGCGGCACGCAGTGGCGGCTGCCGGCGGACCTCGGTCGCACCTACGCCGCGGTGTCGGGCGACGCGAACCCGATCCACCTCTACCCGCTGACCGCCCGCGCCCTCGGCTTCCGCCGCCAGATCGCCCATGGCATGTGGACCCTCGCGCGCTCGGTCGCGGCCGTCGAGAACCGGCTGCCGGCAGCGGTCACCGTCGAGGCCGTGTTCCGCAAGCCGGTCTTCCTGCCCGGCACGGTGGCCTACGCCGCGCGCCGTGACGACGACGGGTGGGTCTTCGCGCTGACCGACCCGCGCGACGACTCCCCGCACCTCGTCGGCCGTACGTCCCCGGCCTGAGCCGGCCCTGGCCGGCCCCGACCCTGCCCAGGCTCCGCAGGTCAGTCGCGCGGCTCGCGCACCCGGATCAGGCCCTCCTGGGCGACGGTGGCGACGAGCTCGCCCGACTGCGAGAAGACGCGCGCGAGGGCCAGCCCGCGCGCCCCGCCGGCGAAGGGCGAGAACTGGTCGTAGAGCCACCACTCGTCGGCCCGGAACGGCCGGTGGAACCAGATCGTGTGGTCCAGCGACGCCGGCTGCAGCCGCGGTGAGGCGATGTGGATCCCGTGCGGGACGAGTGCGGCGCCGAGCAGGGTGAGGTCGCTGGCGTAGGTGAAGGCGGCGGCCTGCACCGTGGGGTCGTCGGAGAGCCGGCCGTCGACCCGGATCCAGAGCCGGGCCCGCGCCGGGTGGTCGGGGTCGTCGGGGAGGCCGCGGCCGGTGATCCCGACGTGCCGGACGTCGAGCGCCGACCACTCGCGCTCCCAGTGCTCGGCCGCCTCCGGGCCGCGCTCGCGGGCGATCTCGACCAGCGGCAGGCCCTGCTCGGGCGGCACGACGTCGGGCATCCGGTCCTGGTGCTCGAGGCCCGGCTCAGGGATCTGGAAGTTGGCCGTCATGTAGTAGATCGGCCGGCCGTGCTGGCGGGCCGAGACCCGGCGGGTCGCGAAGGAGCGCCCGTCGCGGATCCGCTCCACGTCGTAGACGATCGGCACGGCGGGGTCGCCGGGGCGCAGGAAGTAGGAGTGCAGCGAGTGCTGGACGAAGTCGCCCTCGACGCTGCGGGTGGCGGCGACCACGGCCTGCGCGGCCACCTGCCCGCCGAACACGCGCTGGCGCTCGGTGCGGGCCTGGCCGCCCCGGAACAGGTCGACCTCGAGCTGCTCGAGCTCGAGCAGGCCGGCGAGCTCGGCCGCGCTGCCGGCCATCAGCGGTCCTCCCAGCCGGCGGTGTCGTCGTCGCCCTCGCCCTTGCCGGGCTCGTCGAGCTCGGCCAAGAACGCCTCGAAGGCGCTGCCGATCTCCTCGCCGGTGGGCAGCGGGCCGTCGCCGGCGAGCAGCGAGGAGCCGGACGCCTCGGCCTCGCGGAAGGAGTCGTACTGCTGCTCCAGCCCGCGGACCACCTCGCCGACCTCGTCGTGGGAGGCGAGGTAGCGGTCGACCTCGGTCTCGGTGATCTCGGCGGCCTCGCGGACGTCGCCGAGGTCGATGGTGAGCCGGCCGCCGATCTCGAGGTGCTCGAGCAGGACCAGCGCGGCCTGCGGGTACTCCATCTGCGCGAGGTAGTGCGGGATGTGGGCGACGTAGCCGAGCGCGTCGAGCCCCCACTCGCCCAGCCGCAGCTCCAGCAGCGCCTGCGCGCTCGCCGGGATCCGCAGCTCGCCCTGCCACGGGCTCTCGCCGGGCACCAGGTCGGGACGGTTGGCGTGCGGGGTGATCGCGATCGGACGGGTGTGCGGCACCGCCATCGGCACCGCACCGAGGCTCACCGTGCGCGTGACGCCGAAGTGCTCGACGACCTCACGCACCGCACGGGCGAAGGCCTCCCAGCGGATGTCGGGCTCCGGGCCGGTCAGCAGGAGGAACGGGGTGCCGCCGGTGTCGCGCAGCGCGCGGACGACCAGGCGCGGCGCCTCGTAGTCGGCGTAGTGGTCGCGCACGAAGGACATCGGCGGGCGACGGGCGCGGTAGTCGTGCAGGGCGTCGACGTCGAAGGTGGCCACCACCTTGCCGTCGCCCTGGCCGCGACCGAGGGCCGCGAGGTGCGAGGCCGCGAGCTCGGCTGACTTCCCGGCGTCGAGGAAGCCGGTGAGCACGCACACCAGCGTCAGGTCGCCGCCCGACACCTCCGCGTCGTCCACGATGTGCACGAGTCGTTCGACCATGGGTGCAGCCTAGTGAGTCGCGCCTGGTGACCCGACACACACCCGCGTGTCTGGGCAGGCATTGTTACTCAGGGGTAACGTGATCCCACCCTGTCCGTACTCCCACCAGGAGCAGCCAGTGCCCCGTCCCCAGCGTGAGGTCGTCTTCGTCGACGGCGTGCGCACCCCGTTCGGCAAGGCCAAGGGCCAGTACGCCGAGACGCGCGCCGACGACCTCGTCATCAAGTGCATCCGCGAGCTGATGCGCCGCAACCCGTCCCTCCCGCCCGAGCGGGTCGACGAGGTGGCGCTCGCCGCCACGACCCAGATCGGCGACCAGGGCCTCACCATCGGCCGTACGGCCGCGCTGCTCTCCGGCCTGCCGCAGAGCGTGCCGGGCTACTCGATCGACCGCATGTGCGCGGGCGCGATGACCGCGGTGACCAACACCGCGTCCGGCATCGCGTTCGGCGCCTACGACGTCGCCATCGCCGGCGGCGTCGAGCACATGGGCCGCCACCCGATGGGCGAGGGCGTCGACCCCAACCCGCGGATCCTGTCCGAGCGGATCGTCAACCCCGACGCGCTCGTGATGGGCAAGACGGCCGAGAACCTGCACGACCGCTACCCCACGATCACCAAGCAGCGCGTCGACGAGTACGCCGTGCGCAGCCAGCGCAAGACCAAGGCCGCCTACGACGCCGGCAAGATCCAGCCCGACCTGGTGCCGGTCGCGACCCGCTCGGCCGACGCCGGGTGGGGCCTGGCCACCCTCGACGAGCCGATGCGCCCCGAGACCACCCTCGAGTCGCTCGCCGGGCTGAAGACGCCGTTCCGCTCGCACGGCAAGGTGACCGCCGGCAACGCCGCGGGCATCAACGACGGCGCCACGGCCGCGCTGCTCGCCGACGAGGAGACCGCGCGCGAGCTCGGCCTCCCGGTCAAGATGCGCCTGGTGACCTACGCCTTCGTCGGCGTCGAGCCCGAGGTGATGGGCGCCGGCCCGATCCCGGCCACCGAGAAGGCCCTGCGGCTGGCGGGCCTCACCATCGACGACATCGACGCCTTCGAGGTCAACGAGGCGTTCGCCGTGCAGGTGCTGGCCTTCCTCGAGCACTACGGCATCGCCGACGACGACCCGCGCGTCAACCCGTACGGCGGCGCGATCGCCATGGGCCACCCGCTGGCCTCCTCCGGCGTGCGGCTGATGAACCAGCTCGCGCGGCAGTTCGAGGAGCGCCCGGAGGTCCGCTACGGCCTCACCACCATGTGCATCGGCATCGGCATGGGCGGCACCGTGATCTGGGAGAACCCGCACTGGCAGGGCTCGACGGAAGAGGGAGACACCAAGTGAGCACCACCCCCGACAACACCGCCCTGCTCGAGCGCGCGCGGGCGATCGTCTCCGACGCCGAGCGCGTCACGCAGGCCCACCTGCGCAAGGTCACCCTCCCCGGTGTCACCTTCGGCCTGATCACCCTCGACAACGGCGAGGACCACACGAAGCCCAACACCTTCGGGCCCGCCTCGCTGCTGTCGCTCGACGCCGCGATCGACGCCGCGCTGGCCGACGACTCGGTCGACGCGATCGCGGTCACCGGCAAGCCGTTCATCCTCGCCGCGGGTGCCGACCTCACCTCGATCCAGGGCGGCGGTCCCGACGCCGTGCGCACCGTCGCCGAGCTGGGCCACGCGGTCTTCCGCAAGCTCCGCGACGGCGGCAAGACCTCGTTCGGCTTCGTCAACGGGCTCGCCCTCGGCGGCGGCCTCGAGGTCGCACTGCACTGCGACTACCGCACGATCATGGACTCCGCGCCGGCGGTCGGCCTGCCCGAGGTCATGCTCGGCCTCGTCCCCGGCTGGGGTGGCGCCTACCTCGTGCCGAACCTCGTCGGTGCCGACAGGGCGGTCACGCTGATCGTCGAGAACCCGCTCAACCAGGGCAAGACCCTCACCGGCCAGAAGGCCTTCGAGATGGGCCTGGCCGACGCCGTGTTCAACGGGGCCGACTACCTCGAGCAGTCCCTGCTGTGGGCGGCCTCGGTCGTGCGCGGCGAGACCGTCGTGGAGCGGCCCGAGGTCGACCGCGGCGAGGCCTGGGACGCCGCGATCGAGCGCGCGAGGGGCATCGTCGCCAGCAAGACCGGCGGCGCCTCCCCCGCGGCCGCGAAGGCCGTCGAGCTGATCGCCGCGGCCCGCGACACCGACCGCGACGCCGGCTTCGCGGCCGAGGACGACGCCCTCGAGGCGATGTCGAAGACCCCCGAGCTGCTCGCGTCGCTCTACTCCTTCGACCTGGTGCAGAAGCGTGCCAAGCGCCCTGCCGGTGCGCCCGACCGGTCGCTGGCGCGTCCGGTGACGAAGGTCGGCATCGTCGGCGCGGGCCTGATGGCCAGCCAGCTCGCGCTACTGTTCGTCCGCCGCCTCGAGGTGCCGGTCGTGCTGACCGACCTCGACCAGGAGCGTGCCGACAAGGGCGTGGCCTACGTGCACGCCGAGATCGACAAGCTGCTCGCCAAGGGCCGGATCAACCAGGACAAGGCCAACCGCCACAAGGCGCTCGTCTCGGGCGAGACCGACAAGCAGGTCGCCTTCGGCGACGCGGACTTCGTGATCGAGGCCGTCTTCGAGGAGATGTCGGTCAAGAAGACGGTGTTCGCCGACGTGGAGAAGGTCGTCAGCGCGGAGTGCGTGCTGGCCACCAACACCTCCTCGCTGTCGATCACCGAGATGGCGTCCGACCTCGAGCACCCCGAGCGGGTCGTCGGCTTCCACTTCTTCAACCCGGTCGCGGTGATGCCGCTGCTGGAGATCGTCAAGGGCGACGCCACCGACGACGCCACGCTAGCGACCGCCTTCGCCACCGGCAAGGCGCTGAAGAAGACGACGATCCTGGTCAAGGACAGCCCGTCGTTCATCGTCAACCGGCTGCTCGGCCGGTTCATGAGCGAGGTCGGCCGGATCGTCGACGCGGGCACGCCGCTCCAGGTCGCCGACGGCGCGTTCGCCGGCGTCGCGCCGATGCCGCCGTTCTTCCTGCTGTCGCTGGTGGGTCCGGCGATCGCGCTGCACAACAACGAGACGCTCAAGGGCGCGTACCCCGACCGGTTCTACGTCTCCCCCGCGCTCGAGCGCGTGGTGGCGGCGAAGAAGTCGTCGTACTACCTCCCCGACTTCTCCATCGACCCGGAGGTCGAGGCGCTGCTGGAGAAGCCGGAGCAGCCGGTGGTGCTCACCGCCGAGGAGGTGCGGGCCAGGACCCTCGCCGGCCTCGCCGAGGAGGCGCGCCTGATGCTCGACGAGGGCGTCGTGTCGGCCCCGCAGGACATCGACCTGGCGATGATCACCGGCGCCGGGTTCTCCTTCTGGAACGGCGGGCTGACGTTCATGCTCGACGTCGCCGGCATCTCCGAGCAGGCGACGGGCCAGCGCTTCCACTGATCGTTCGCTGACCCACGGCACCATCCCTCGGGCGGTGGCCCACCCACATTCCGCAGGCCGGAAGTGTGGGTGGGGCACCGCCCGTCGGCGTGTCCCGCCCCGACACGCCCGCTGGCGGTGACCCAGCCACATTCGCCGGCCGCAGAATGTGGCTGGGCCACCGCCCGACGAACCGGATCGCGTGGTCAGATCGTCGGTAGGGGTGACCCACTCCCACCCACGAGGAGCACCCATGACCCGACGCGACCCGGCGGCCTTCGCCGAGTTCGTGGCGGCGCGGTCCGCGGCGCTGCACCGCACGGCCTACCTGATGGTCGGCGATCGCGGCCTGGCCCAGGACCTGCTGCAGGAGGCGCTGACCAGGACGTACGTCGCGTGGCCGCGGCTGCGCGACCCCGGCAGCGCCGAGGCCTACACCCGCAAGGCGATCACGAACACCGCCATCACGTGGTACCGCAGGCGCAGCTGGGGCGAGCGCCCCACCGACACCGTGCCCGAGCGGCGCTCGAGCGCCGACCACGCCGACGACCTGACGACCCGCGACGTGCTGTGGTCGGCGCTCCAGGCGCTGCCGCCGCGGCAGCGCGCCGTGATCGTGCTGCGCTACTACGAGGACCTCTCCGAGGCCCGCACCGCCGAGGTCCTCGGCTGCGCGCCCGGGACGGTCAAGAGCCAGGCCTCGGCCGGGCTCCGCAAGCTCCGTGACCACCTGGGCGAGCGCGCCGACGGCGACCTGCTGCCCCTGCACCTGCTGGAGGCGACCCGATGACCGGGATGCTGCAGGACCTGCTCCACGAGCGCGCCGACGAGGCCGGCGCGCCCCTCGTCGACCTCGAGGCCATCACCCGCGACGGCGAGCGCCGCGTGCGCCACCGCCGCACGGCCGTCCTCGGCGGCCTCACCGCAGCGGCGGTCTCGGTCGTCGCCGGCGTGGCCCTCCTCGGCGGTGGGTCGGGCACGTCGCCCGACTCCGGCCGGGACCGCCTCGCCGACGGCACCGACGCCTCCCCCGTCGCCCTGTCCTGGGTCGGGGGCAGCACGCTCCACCGACCCGGCCAGCCGGACGTCGACCTGGGTGTCGACGTCCGGGCATGGGTCTGGGCGGGCGACGACGTCGTCCTCACCGACTCCGACCTCCGGGTGCTCGTCTGGAGCGGTGGCACGCTCGACGTGGTGGGCGAGGTCGCGAAGCCCCCGAGCGACGACGCCGAGCTGGTCGCGGACGGGACGCGCGTGGCGTGGGCCGACCCGCAGGGCCGGCCCGTACGCCTCGACGTGTCCACCGGGGAGGTGGTGACCGGCCCACGGCTGGCGCGCCGCGACCTGCGCGTCACCGCGATCGACGGGGCGACGGTCTACGCCGCCGGGGCGGACGAGACCCACGTCTGGCAGCCCACCAGCCCCGACGGCTACCAGACCTTCGGCGTGGACCAGGGAGGCGTCGTCATCGACGCCGAGGGCGGCACCCTGGTCCGGGCCATCGGGGACAGGCAGGCGCGGGTCACCGGGCCGGGGGGACGCGTCCTCACGCTGACCACCGACGGCTTCGCGAACCTGTCACCCGACGGCTCCCACGTCGCCTCGGAGAGCGACGACGCAGGCGTGCTCCTCGACACCGACACCGGCGCACAGGTCACCCTGGACACGGGCTTCGAGTGGGCACTGCCCTACCAGTGGCTCGACGACGACACCGTCGTGGTCCTCGGCTTCTCCGGCCTCGACAGCGGCGAGGACGAGGTGCCCCACCTGCTCTCGTGCGAGGTGTCGACCGGCGCGTGCGGCGACGCCGTCACGCTGCCGGGCTCGTTCCAGCTGCCGGTCGGCATCCACTTCGACCTGTGACGAGCCGACGCTCCTGCCCGCGACACGGCGGGCAGGAGCGTCGACCGGTGGGGTACGCGGGTGCAGACCCGTCAGCTCGCGGACTCCGACCCGGCCAGCTCCCCGCGACCGAGGCGGCTGTGCGAGCGGCCGTAGGCGAAGTAGACGACCAGGCCGATCGCCATCCAGACGCCGAAGCGGACCCAGGTCTCGCCGATCAGGTTGAGCATCAGGTAGGTGCACAGGAGCACCGAGAGCGTCGCGACGAGGCCGACCGCGGGTGTGCGGAACGCACGCGGCAGGTCGGGGCGGGTGCGGCGCAGCACCAGCACGCCGACGCTGACGAGGACGAAGGCGAAGAGGGTGCCGATGCTGACCAGGTCGCCCAGGGTCGCGAAGTCCACGAAGCCGGACAGCAGCGCGACGCCGATGCCGGTGATCGCGGTGAGCCGGTACGGGGTGCCGAAGGTCGGGTGCACCTTGGCCAGCGAGGTCGGCAGCAGGCCGTCGCGGGCCATCGCGAACGCGACCCGCGTCTGGCCCATCATCAAGATGAGGACGACCACGGTGAGCCCGATCGTGGCCCCGACCGAGATCACGTTGCCGATCCACTCGACGCCCGCCTTGTCGAAGGCGGTGGCGAGCGGGGCCGCGTCGTCGGGATCGATGTCACGGTAGGACTGCATGCCGGTGATGACCAGGCACACCGCGATGTAGAGCACCGTGACGATCGCGAGGGAGCCGAGGATGCCGATCGGCACGTCGCGCTGCGGGTTCTTCGTCTCCTCGGCCGTCGTGGCGACGACGTCGAAGCCGATGAAGGCGAAGAAGACGATCGCGGCACCGGCGATGACGCCGCCGATGCCGAAGACGGCCGGCTCGAGGCCGAAGATCGAGGTGATCAGCGGCGACTTCCAGAACCCGCCCTCGGCGCCACCGGTCGGCTGGCTGGGCGGGATGAACGGGGAGTAGTTGGCCGTCTTGATGTAGCCGGCGCCCATCACCAGCACGAGCGCGACCACCGCGAGCTTGATCGCCACGATGATCTGGTTGATCCGGCTCGACAGCTTGATGCCCCCGATCAGCACCCCCGCCACGAGGAGCGAGATCAGCACGGCCGGCAGGTTCACGATGCCGTCCCCGGCGGAGGCCAGCGAGGCGGGCACCTCCAGCGGCGTCCCCTCGAGGACGTTCTGCAGGTAGCCCGAGAAGCCCGCTGCGAGCGCGGAGGCGCCCACCGTGAACTCGAGCACGAGGTCCCAGCCGATGATCCAGGCGATCAGCTCGCCGAAGGTGGCGTAGCTGAAGGTGTACGCGCTCCCGGCCACCGGGACCGTGGACGCGAACTCCGCGTAGCAGAGGGCCGCGAGCGCGCAGGCGAGTCCGGCGATGAGGAACGACAGGGAGATGGCGGGCCCGGCGTTCGTCGCGGCGACCAGTCCGGTGTAGACGAAGATGCCGGCGCCGATGATCACGCCGACGCCGAAGATCGTCAGGTCGAGGGCGCCCAGGTTCTTCTTGAGACGGTGCTCGGGTTCCTCGGTCTCGGCGATGGACTGCTCGACGGACTTGGTGCGGAAGACGCTCATCCCTGCAACCTAGGCCACACCGGGGGGCTACCGGCGGGTCACCCCGCGAGCGCGGACACGGCGCGTCGCGGCGCACCGGACGTGCTCAGGCGGTGTGGTCGACCTCGACCAGCGCGTCGCCCTGGTCGAGCGCGGTGACGTCCTCGACGATGCCGCGCGCGATGGTCTGGGCGTCGAGGCCGACCCGGGCCAGGATCGCGTCGCGCTTGGCGTGGTCGAGGAACTCCTGCGGGATGCCGTGGAGCCGGAACGGCGTCCGGACGCCGCCGTCGTTGAGCGTCTGCAGGAGCGTCGCACCGCAGCCGCCGACGCGTCCGTTGTCCTCGACGCTCACGACGAGGCGGTGCTCGCGGGCGAGCTCGACGATCGCCGGGTCGACGGGCTTGACCCAGCGCGGGTCGACGACGGTGACGCCGATGCCCTGCGCGGTGAGCCGCTCGGCCACCTCGACGGCGGTGGTGCACATCGAGCCGACCGCGACGACCAGCACGTCCTGCTCGCCCTCGCGGACCAGCACGTCGGCGCCGCCGGCACGGTCGATCGCCGGGACGTCGGCCGGCGGCGGACCCTTCGGGAAGCGCACCACGGTCGGGGCGTCGTCGACCTCGACCGCCTCGTCGAGGAGCTCGTGGAGGCGGGTGACGTCGCGGGGCGCGGCGAGCCGCAGCCCGGGCACGACCTGGAGGATCGACATGTCCCACATGCCGTTGTGGCTGGCCCCGTCGTCGCCGGTGACGCCGGAGCGGTCGAGCACGAACGTCACGCCGCAGCGGTGCAGCGCGACGTCCATCAGGACCTGGTCGAAGGCCCGGTTGAGGAAGGTGGCGTAGACGGCGAAGACCGGGTGCAGCCCGCCCATCGCGAGGCCGGCCGCGGAGGTGGCGGCGTGCTGCTCGGCGATGCCGACGTCGAAGGTGCGCTCGGGGAACTTCTGGGCGAAGGAGTCGAGGCCGACCGGGTGCATCATCGCCGCGGTGATCGCGACGACGTCGTCGCGGCGCTCGCCGATGCCGACGATCGCCTCGGAGAAGTGGTCGGTCCAGATCTTGCCCTTGGGCTTCTCCGCGCCGGTCTGCACGTCGAACGGGCCCGGGGCGTGGAACTGGTCGGCCTCGTGGCGCATCGCGGGGTCGTAGCCCTGGCCCTTGCGGGTGATGGCGTGCACGATCACCGGGGCCGCGAAGCGCTTGGCGCTGGCGAGCGCCTGCTCCATCGCCGCGCGGTCGTGGCCGTCGACCGGGCCGACGTACTTGAGGCCGAGGTCCTCGAACAGGCCCTGCGGCGCGAGCGCGTCCTTCATGCCCTTCTTCACCGCGTGGAGCGCGTCGTAGGCCGCGTGGCCGACGCCGGGGACGGCGTTGAGCCGCTTCTTGACCAGGTCGAGGACCTGCTCGTAGCGCGGGTTGGTGCGCAGCGACGTGAGCGCGGTCGCGAGGCCGCCGATGGTCGGGGTGTAGGAGCGCTCGTTGTCGTTGACCACGATCACCAGCCGGCTGTTGCGGGCGATCGCGATGTTGTTGAGCGCCTCCCAGGCCATGCCGCCGGTGAGCGCGCCGTCGCCGATGACGGCCACGACGTGGCGGTCCTCGCCCTTGACGGCGTACGCCTTGGCGAGGCCGTCGGCGTAGGACAGCGAGGTCGAGGCGTGCGAGTTCTCCACGATGTCGTGGTCCGACTCGGCCTGGCTCGGGTAGCCGCTGATGCCGCCCTCCTTGCGGAGGGTGCCGAAGTCGGCGTGCCGGCCGGTGACGAGCTTGTGGACGTAGGACTGGTGGCCGGTGTCGAAGACCACGCGGTCGTGCGGGGAGTCGAAGACGCGGTGGATCGCCAGCGTCAGCTCGACGACGCCGAGGTTGGGACCGAGGTGTCCGGAGTTGGTGGCGACGGTCCGGATCATCACGTCACGGATCTCGGCGGCCAGCTCGTCGAGCTGCTCCGGCGAGAGGCCGCGGAGGTCACGCGGAGACGCGATCGAGTCGAGGAGTCCCATGGGGGTTGAGTCTATTTCATGGCAGGTCGACGACCGCCACCGACGGCTCGTGGAGGCTGCCGAGCCACACCCTGCCGTCGTGCTCCCGCACCCCGGTGACCATGTGGTAACCCGGGCCGGCGGCGGGCGCGGGGAGGTCCAGGTCGTGCACGAGGCGGCCGTCGTCGGCGTAGGCCTGCACCCGGATCGACTGCTTCGGCTTCGGCTGCAGCGCCTCCGGGATCCGGGTCACCGCCCGTCGCAGCGCCATCGGCGCCGAGCCCAGCCGCTCCACCAGGGAGTCGACGGGGCTCGCGATGGTCACCCAGACCAGGCCGTCGCTGCCGCGGCTGATGTTGTCGGGGTAGCCCGGCAGCCCGGACACGAGGTGGTCGCGCTCCCCCGCCCTCGACCCGGTGAGCCAGAGGCGTACGACGGTGCGACCGCGGGTCTCGGCGACCGCGACGTAGGACTCGTCGGCGGCCAGCGCGACGCCGTTGGCGAACGCCAGGCCGGTCAGCACGACCGTGACCGAGCCGTCGGGGTCGCGGCGCAGCAGCCGGCCGGTGCGGGTGTGCTGGACGAAGTCGTCCTTCCACCGCTCGACGCCGAAGTGCAGGGAGGAGTCGCTGAACCAGATCGTGCCGTCGGCAGCCACGGCGGCGTTGTTGCAGAACCGCATCGGCCGTCCGTCGACCCGGTCGAGCAGCACCTCGACCGCACCGGTGGCCGGGTGCACCCGCAGCAGACCGCGGTGGGCGTCGCAGACGAGCAGGTGGCCGCCGGGCAGCAGCTCGAGGCCGAGCGGACGACCGCCGGTGTCGGCGACCCGGCGGGCGCTGCCGGAGCCGGGGTCGAGGGCCCAGACCGCCCCGTCCTCGGTGCCGGTGTAGACCACGCCCTCGGCCGAGACGACGACGTCCTCGGCGCCCATCGACGGGACGGGGTGGACGGTGAGGGCGGCTGGTGTCATGGCGCCATGCTGGCGTAGACGTCGCTGCGGAGGAAGGCCGGCACGATCGCCTCCGCCCCCCTGGTCACCCGCAGCGAGGGGACCGTCGCCGGGTCGACGAAGACGATCCGGCGCCCCTCGCGGCAGTCGATGTCGGCGTCGGTGAGGTCGGTGGCGGCGGCGTAGACCCACATCCGGTCCCAGGTGCCGTAGGAGGCGCGGTGATCGTTGGCGAAGGCGCCGACCTCGCGGAGCCGGCCGGCCTCGAGGCGTACGCCGGTCTCCTCCTCGAGCTCGCGCAGCGCCCCCTCGGCCGGCGACTCCCCCGGCTCGAGGTGACCGCCCGACAGCCCCCAGCAGTCCGGGTCGATGCGCGGGTGCTCGTCGCGCTCCTGCAGCAGGATCCAGCCCCGCCGGTCGACCAGGATGACGCCCGCGAACCCTCGTGCGTCCTCGGGCGGCACCGGCGTGTGGTCGACCGCCCAGTCGCGGAGCGCGCCCAGCACCTGCACCGTGGACCGCACCAGCGGCAGGTCGTCGACCGTCGCGGGGTCGACGAACACGATCTGGCGCCCCTCCCGGCAGTCGACGTCGTCGTTGCCCAGCAGGGTCGGGGCGGCGAACGCGTGGTACCGGAAGCGCCCGTGGGGCGACTCGACCCCGAACTCGCCGAGGTCGTGCAGGTCGTCGGGGGCGACCTCGATCCCGGTCTCCTCCGCGAGCTCGCGCACCGCCCCCTGCCGGGGCGTCTCGCCGGCCTCGAGCCCGCCGCCCGGGAAGCACCAGGTGTCGGGCCAGACCGGCGCGTGCTCGTCGCGCTCCTGCATGAGGAACCACCCGCGCGGGTCGACGAGGGTCAGGCAGACGAAGTCGCCGCGGTCCTGGTCGGCACGCCAGGCGAGGACGTCGGGCAGGGTCAGCCGCAGCGCCTGGTGGAGCTGGTCGGCGGAGTACGCCGTGGGATCGGCGAAGCGCAGCTGCCGCCCCTCGCCGCACACGAGGTCGTCGTCGTCGACGTCGAGGCGGACGGCGAACAGCTCGAGCTCGTCCGTCCCGCCGCACGAGTCGCTGCGGAAGCGGTGCACCCCGAGCGAGGCCAGCGCGTCGGGGTCAACGCGCAGCGAGGTCTCCTCCTCGAGCTCGCGGACCGCAGCGGCACGGAAGTCCTCGCCGGGCTCGAGGTCGCCGCCCGGGAGCCCCCAGCGCCCGGGGTCGTGGGGCGCGTCGTCACCCCGCTCCTGCAGGAGCAGCCGCCCGAAGGCGTCGACGACGGCGACAGCAGCGAACCGGTGCATCGCCCGACCCTAGCCAGCGCTCACATCTGCTCGCGGTAGCGCCGCCCGCGCAGCGCGTCCTCGACGAGCCCGACCTCGCGACGCACGCGCACCAGCCGGGCGTCCTCGAGCTGGAACGTCTGGACCGCGGCCCGCACCACCGCCTCGCTGGCCACGTCACGCAGGTCGCCGCGGATGTCGCTGAGCCCGCGCCGGGTCGCGAGCTGCTGGGCCTCGACGTGCAGCACCGCGAAGCGCGCGAGCACCACGGCGTGGCGCATGAGCCCGGGGAAGCGGCGGTAGTCCGGCGGGCAGAGGTCGAGCAGCCACGCGACGGCGGTCGCCTCCCAGTCGGGCGTGTCCGGAGGTCGCACGGGCGGCGGCCACCCGGGCGGCGCCACCCCGCTGTGGCCCGGCGGGGGCTCGGGCTTCCGGCGCGGCTGCGGGGCGGGGAACACCGCCCGAGCATATCGAACGCCTGTTCGATGCGTCAGCGTGCGGTGAGCGTCTCCTCGACCTGCGCGAGCTCCGGGTCGCGCAGGCCGACGAGGTCGAGCCGCCACCAGACGTCGGGGTAGACCAGCCGGCCGGTCATCCAGGGCTCGTGACCGGGCAGGAGCAGGACCTGGCAGGCCGGCTCCGGGATCCGGTCGGACGGCCGCTGCAGGCCGTGGGCCGAGGCGGGCTCCCAGCCCCGGCGGCCGTAGAACTCCGGGGCGCCCTCCAGGAACACGAGCGGCGCGCCGAGCCGCTCGGCGACGGCCGGCACGGCCTCGAGCAGCGCCGTGCCGATCCCGCGGCCCTGCCGGTCCGGCGCGACCGCGAGCGGGCTGAGCACCAGCACGTCGACGAGGCGTTCGCGCGCGTCGACCCAGGCCCGCGAGAGGGCCACGCAGCCGACGACGTCGCCGTCCTCGACCGCGACCAGCTCGACGCCCATGTCCTCGACCCCGCGCAGCCGTGCCATGACGTCGTTGACCGACGCGCCCTGGTCGCCGAACGCGCCCTCGACCACGGCCTCCACGGCCGGGGTGTCGACGTCGCCGGCCTCGCGGACCTCGAGTCCGTCGTGCTCCTGCGGCACCGCTCAGCCCTCCAGGAACGAGAAGCGGACGGTGCGCTCGTCGTTGTCGACGTTGAGGTCCACCAGGCAGATGCTCTGCCAGGTCCCGAGGGCGAGCCGCCCGCCGAGGACCGGCACGGTGGCGTACGGCGGCACGACCGCGGGCATCACGTGCGAGCGTCCGTGCCCGCGGGAACCGTGCCGGTGCCGCCAGCGGTCGTCGGCCGGCAGCAGGTCGGCCAGGGCGGCGAGGAGGTCGTCGTCGGAGCCGGCGCCGGTCTCGATGATCGCGATGCCGGCGGTGGCGTGCGGGACGAACACGTGCAGCAGGCCGTCACCCCGGTCGGCGGCGAAGGCGGAGGCGTCGTCTGTGAGGTCGAGCACCGCCTCCTCTCCCCCGGTCCGGTAGGTCCTCGTCTCGGAGTGCATGCCGCCACGCTAGTCGCGCAGGCGCTCGCGCAGCCCGGCGCCCAGCCCGGCGACGGTGAGCGCGTCGAACGCCCCGCCCACGACCTCGGCCGTGCGTCGGCGCCGCACCGGCCCCAGGCGGAGCCTCAGGTGCAGCCGGGTGCCGTCGCCGGCGGGCCTCAGCAGCAGGCACCAGGTGAGGTCGGTGCGCCCGCGCCGCGAGGTGTAGAGCAGCACGCGGGGCGGCTCGATCGCCGCGAGGGTGAAGGTCGCGTCGGCGCCGCCCCAGTCGGGGATGACGTCGCCGACCTCGTGCACCAGCAGGGCGGGATCGACGTGCCGCAGCGCGCGCCGCGCGGGCGGGACGAACCGCTCGACGCTCCGCGGGAGGTACCAGCCGGCGCGCCGCTTGCCGAGCTGGACCAGCCAGGGCCAGACGGCCTCCGGCGGCGCGGGCAGGTCGAGGCCGCGGTCCATGACGACGTCGGCGTCGACCAGCTCGTCGCCGGGGAGCGACGCCGTCCGCTCCGCCGTAGTAGGCCCGGCCAGGTGCATGGCTCAGTCCCGCAGCGCCTGCTCGACCCGCTCGACCTTCGCGGTGAGCTGCCCCTCGTAGCCCGGACGGATGTCGGCCTTCAGCACCAGCCCGACCCGCGGGGAGACCTCGGCGACGACGTCCACGGCCCGCTTCACCACGGCCATCACCTCGTCCCACTCCCCCTCGATGTTGGTGAACATCGCGTTGGTCTCGCAG
This sequence comes from Nocardioides okcheonensis, assembly GCF_020991065.1. Classification (NCBI taxonomy): domain Bacteria; kingdom Bacillati; phylum Actinomycetota; class Actinomycetes; order Propionibacteriales; family Nocardioidaceae; genus Nocardioides; species Nocardioides okcheonensis. The sequence goes on along the minus strand of NZ_CP087710.1, from coordinate 340,807 downwards.
GGGAGGCCCGACTCGCGGACCACGCGGACCGCGGCGGCGACCGCGTCGGTGACGGACCCGCTGGGGTCCCCGGACATGGGCGAGAGGGAGAAGGCCACGATCATGCGGCCCACGCTAGGCCACCGCGTCGCGCGCCCGGCGCGCACACCCTCGCGGGTGGGCGGTGCCATCCACGACCGAGCCTACGTTCGAAGCACCCGTGAACGGTCCCGCACCGGCGGGGCCCGGACGAAAGGAACACCCGTGCCCGACGTCACCGCAAGCTCCGGCCTCCTCAGCTCGACCAAGGTCCACGTCGAGGACTCCGGCGGCTCCGGGCGCCCGGTCGTGCTGATCCACGGCTGGCCCCTCTCCGGCGAGTCGTGGAGCGAGCAGGTCGGACCGCTGGCCGCCGCCGGCCACCGCGTCGTCGCCTACGACCGCCGCGGCTTCGGCCGCAGCGACAAGCCCTCGAAGGGCTACGACTACGACACCCTCGCCGACGACCTCGACGGCGTGCTGTCCGAGCTCGACCTCACCGACGTCACCCTGGTGGGCTTCTCGATGGGTGGCGGCGAGGTCGCCCGCTACGTCGCGAAGCACGGCGAGGACCGGATCCACTCGGTCGTCTTCGCCGGCGCGGTCCCGCCCTACCTGATGAAGACCGACGACAACCCCGACGGTCCGCTCACTGCCGAGGCGGCCCAGGAGATGGAGGACGGCCTCAAGGCCGACCGCACCGCGTTCTTCGACGGGTTCACCCGCGACTTCTTCACCGCGGGCGGGGAGCTCAAGGTCACCGAGGAGCAGCGCCAGCAGGCCATCGCGCTGGCGCACCAGAGCGACCAGACCGCAGCGCTGGGCTGCATGGAGGCCTTCGGCACCACCGACTTCCGTGACGACCTCACGAAGATCACGGTCCCGACGCTCGTCATCCACGGCGACTCCGACGGCATCGTGCCGCTCGAGGGGTCGGGCCAGCGCACCCACGAGGCGGTCGCCGGCTCCGAGCTGGTCGTCGTCGAGGGCGCTCCGCACGGCTTCAACGTCAGCCACGCCGAGGAGTTCAACCGGGCGCTGATCGACTTCCTGGCGCGCTGAGCACCCGACCCTCGTCGCCTCTGGACCCTCGCGGTCCCGGGAAGAACTGCGGCCGTACGTCGCCGGCGCGCCGCGCTGGACGTCGTACGGCCGCAGTTCTTCAGGCGTTGGTGCCCTCGCCGGGCAGGGCGCCCTGCGGGTCGGGGGTCCCGCCCTCGCACGACACCCCGAACTCCGGCGCGGTGTGGCCGTCGCCGTACTCCTCGAGGAAGAGCGCGAGGCGCCGGTCGTCGGCGCCGTCCAGGGCGAGCTGCGCGCCCCAGACCGTCACGACGACCGGGGACGGCAGGTCCTCGCGCGGCGACATGATGCCGTTGTCGGGCAGTGCGTCCTCGAGCCGCTGCAGGTCGGACGAGGACAGGGACGGGTCGTGGGTGATCCAGACGGTCCCGTGCTCGAGGTCGTGGACCGCGTTCTCCTCGCGCACCGGCTCGTCGTAGACCCCGCAGTCGAGCCAGATCGGGGCGTGCGGCCCGCCGGCCGGCGGGTCCTGCGGGTAGGCGACGTCGTCGGTGGTGTGGGCGCGGTCCTCGATCTCCCACGTCTGCACCAGGCTCAGGTCGAGGGCGCGACGTGCGTCCTCGTCGCCGCGGATCGCCCGGTCCACCAGCGGGGCGACCAGCGCGCCGCCGAGCACCACGACGGCGAGCGTCGTCGACAGGACCAGCGGCAGCCGGCTGGGCCGCGGCTGCTCCTCGCGTGCGTCCGGGACGGGATCGGCGGCGGGGGCGTCGTGCGCGGCGGGCTCGTCCACCCGCTCAGGCTACCGGCGCGCCCCCGACGCCGGACGACACGTCCGCGGCGTCCTCGTCGACCGGCAACGCCGCCCGGAGCCGCGCGAGCGCGTCACGCGCCTGGGACTTCACGGTCCCCGACCTGATCCCGAGCGTCGCGGCGATCTCCGCCTCGGTGAGCCCCTCGTAGTAGCGCAGCACGAGCACGGCCCGCTGGCGGGGCGCCAGTTCGGCCAGCGCCGCGCGGACGACGAGCAGGTCGTCGTGGTCCGGGGCCTCGGCGAGCAGCTCGGGAAGAACGTCCGCCGGCTGCTCGCGCCAGCGCCGGCGCCGCCAGCGCGAGACGTTCTCGTGCACCATCGTGCGCCGGACGTAGGGCTCGGGATCGTCGCGGATGCGGCGCCAGTGCGGTACCACCTTGACCAGCGTCGTCTGCACGAGGTCCTCGGCGTCCTGGGCGTGCCCGGTGAGCAGGTACGCCGTGCGCAGCATCGCCGCCTGCCGCGCCGCGACGAACTCGGCGAAGCCGTCAGGCGTGGCCACGGCGCCCCCTCGCCGCGTGGGCCAGCAGCAGTGCTGCCAGCGTCGCGAGCAGGAGCCAGCCGCCCAGCTTCTTCGGGTCCGGTGCGAACGGTGCGTCGGGGGCGGGAACGATCTCTCCGGCCCAGGCGTCCGCGGTGACGTGGGGCAGGTTCATCGGGTCACTGAGGTCGACGAGGGGCCGGACCTCGCCGGTGGTGACGTCGACGACCTCGGCCGTGCGCGTCCGCACGTCGTCGGTGGTGAGGACGACGACCTCGTTGGGCGACCGCCACCCGAGCACGGCGAGCGCCTCCACGTCACCGATCGGCTGGACGTCGATGCGGCCGTCGTCGGTCGACGGGGCGGAGACGCGTCCGACCAGCAGGCGTTGGGCGTCGGAGGTCACCGAGGAGGGATCCGGCTCCTCGATGCCTGCGAGGAGTGCACCGTCCGGGCTCATGGACGCGCTGGACCAAGCCTGGTCACGCAGGGGTGTGGCCACCCGGCCGGCCACGCGCACCTCGGTGCCCGTGACCTGGAGCAGCCGTCGCCCCTCCGTGACCACGAAGCCGCCCTGCAACGGACGGGCGGTGTCGAGGCCGGACAGGGCCGCGCCCGGACCTGAGCCGACCTCGGCCCGCTCGTCGGTCGCGATGTCCCACGTCCGGGTCACCACCTCGTAGTTCCCGCCACTCGCAGTGCTGCTCGCGTCCCAGTCACCCCCGGTCCACCACAGGACCGAGCCCGACCACGCCAGGCCGTCGGTCCCCATGCCCCGGGGCGTGTCGCGGGCCCACCGCGCCGTGACTCCCGTGCGCAGGTCGAGGACCGCGACACCGACGACCGGCCGCTCGTCGACACCGCCGTCCCCGAGCGTGGGCACGGGGTCGGGGACCTCACCGGTCAGCCAGTACGCCAGCCGGGTGCCGTCCGCGGACAGCACCGGCATCCGTTCGATGTCGGTCGAGGCCCCGGGGAGGTCGAGGAACCGCGACTCCCCCGTCGTCGCCGAGACGCCCCAGAACGGCGTGCCGTCCGAGAACCAGCCGCTGCTGTAGCCGTACCCGATCGCCGACAGCGGCCCCGGGGCCGCCGCGAAGGAGGGCTCCCACGGGCCCGGCTGGCGGAGGACATCGGGAAGGACCAGACCGGCGTCAAGAGCCGTCACGGCGACCGGCTCCGCCGCGATCCTCAGGACGGGCGGCACCGCCCAGGACCCAAGGCCCGCCAGAACGACGGCGCAGGCTGCCATGACGAGCCAGGTCCGGGCGTGCCGCCGACGTCCGCGCGACCACACCGCGTCCGCGTCGATCCCGGGCGCCGGCGCGTGCGCGGCCAGGCGCTCGAGCCGGGCGGCGACGTCGGTGGGCGGTGCGGACATGGGAGCTCCTCGGTGGTGCGGGCGACAGCCTCACACGTCCACACGCCACGACGCGGGTGATCGGTGGGGTGCGCCCACGGAGAAGTTCCGGAGATGACCGTCGGGCCGCGCCCGGGAGGTCCCGGACACGGCCCGACGGGGTCCGCTCAGCGGTGGGTCAGCTGCGCAGCAGGTTGCGCAGGACGTACTGCATGATGCCGCCGTTGCGGTAGTAGTTCGCCTCGCCCGGGGTGTCGATCCGGACGACGGCCTCGAACTCGCTGGTCTCGCCGTGCGCCATGTCGGTGCCGGGAGCCGGCTCCACCTTGACCGTCACGGTCTTCGGGGTGGTGCCGTCGTTGAGCTCGGTGATGCCGGAGATCGAGATGACCTCGGCACCGGTGAGGCCCAGGTCCTCGGCGGTCTTGCCGGCCGGGAACTGCAGCGGGATGACGCCCATGCCGATCAGGTTCGAGCGGTGGATGCGCTCGTAGGACTCGGCGATGACGGCCTTCACGCCGAGCAGCGCGGTGCCCTTGGCGGCCCAGTCGCGCGAGGAGCCGGAGCCGTACTCCTTGCCCGCCAGGACGACCAGCGGGGTGCCGGCGGCCTGGTAGTTCTGGCTCGCCTCGAACACGCTGGTGACGTCACCGTCGGTGGTGGTGAAGTCGCGCGTCACGCCGCCCTCGGTGCCCGGCGCGAGCTGGTTGCGCAGGCGGATGTTGGCGAACGTGCCGCGGATCATGACCTCGTGGTTGCCGCGGCGCGAGCCGTAGGAGTTGAAGTCGCGCTGCTCCACGCCGTGCTCGGCGAGGTAGCGGCCCGCGGGGCTGTCCTTCTTGATCGCGCCGGCCGGGCTGATGTGGTCGGTGGTGACCGAGTCGCCGAGCTTGAGCAGGACGCGGGCGCCGACGATGTCGGTGACCGGCTCCGGCTCGGTGGGCATGCCGTCGAAGTAGGGCGCGCGGCGCACGTAGGTGCTGCTCTCGTCCCACTCGAAGGTGTTGCCCTCCGGGGTGGGGAGCGACTGCCAGCGCTCGTCGCCGGCGAAGACGTCCTTGTAGGACTCGCCGAACATCTCCGAGTTGATCGCGCGGGCGATCGTCTCCTCGACCTCGGACGGGCTGGGCCAGATGTCGCGGAGGAAGACGTCGTTGCCGTCCTGGTCCTGGCCGAGGGCGTCCTCGAACAGGTCGAGGTCCATCGAGCCGGCCAGCGCGTAGGCGACCACCAGCGGCGGCGACGCGAGGTAGTTCATCTTGATGTCCGGGTTGATCCGGCCCTCGAAGTTGCGGTTGCCCGACAGCACGGAGGTGACCGCGAGGTCGGCCTCGTTGACGGCGGCGCTGACCTCGGGGATGAGCGGGCCGGAGTTGCCGATGCAGGTGGTGCAGCCGTAGCCGACGAGGTTGAAGCCGAGCTTGTCGAGGTACGGCGTGAGGCCGGCGCGGTCGTAGTAGTCCGAGACGACCTTGGAGCCGGGCGCGAGCGTGGTCTTGACCCACGGCTTGCGCGAGAGGCCCTTCTCCACCGCGTTCTTGGCGAGCAGGGCGGCACCGATCATCACGCTCGGGTTCGAGGTGTTGGTGCACGAGGTGATGGCCGCGATCGTGACGGCGCCGTGGCCGATCTCGAGCTCCTGGCCGTCGAGGTTGACGGTCGCCTTCGCGTCCTTGTCCTCGGTGTAGTCGGAGAGCGCCTTCTGGAAGCTCTCCCGGGCCTTGGTGACCTCGACGCGGTCCTGCGGGCGCTTCGGGCCGGCCAGGGACGGGACGACGGTGGAGACGTCGAGCTCGAGGCGCTCGCTGTAGCGCGGCTCGGCGCTCGGGTCGTGCCAGAGGCCCTGCTCCTTGGCGTAGGCCTCGACGAGCGCGAGCTGCTCCTCGGAGCGGCCGGTGAGGCGGAGGTAGTCGACGGTCTGGTCGTCGATCGGGAAGACCGCGATCGTCGAGCCGAACTCCGGGCTCATGTTGCCGATCGTGGCGCGGTTGGCCAGCGGCAGCGCGGAGACGCCCTCGCCGTAGAACTCCACGAACTTCCCGACCACGCCGTGCTCGCGGAGCATCTCGGTGATGGTCAGCACCAGGTCGGTGGCGGTGGAACCCTCGGGCAGCTCGCCCGACAGCTTGAAGCCGACGACGCGCGGGATCAGCATGGAGACCGGCTGGCCGAGCATCGCGGCCTCGGCCTCGATGCCGCCGACGCCCCAGCCGACCACGCCGATGCCGTTGACCATCGTGGTGTGGGAGTCGGTGCCGACGCAGGTGTCGGGGTAGGCGACGCCGTCGCGCACCATGACCACGCGGGCGAGGTGCTCGATGTTGACCTGGTGGACGATGCCGGTGCCGGGCGGGACGACCTTGAAGTCGTCGAAGGCGCCCTGGCCCCAGCGGAGGAACTGGTAGCGCTCGCGGTTGCGCTCGTACTCGATCTCGACGTTCTTCTCGAACGCGGCGGGCGTGCCGAAGACGTCGGCGATCACGGAGTGGTCGATGACCATCTCGGCGGGGGCGAGCGGGTTGATCTTGGTGGCGTCGCCGCCGAGCTCGGCCATCGCCTCGCGCATGGTGGCGAGGTCGACGACGCAGGGGACGCCGGTGAAGTCCTGCATGATCACGCGGGCGGGCGTGAACTGGATCTCCTGGTCGGGGGCCGCGCTGGCGTCCCAGCCGGCGATCGCCTTGATGTGGTCGGCGGTGATGTCGGCGCCGTCCTCGGTGCGGAGCAGGTTCTCCAGCAGCACCTTCAGCGAGAAGGGCAGGCTCTCGACGTCGAGGCCCTCTCCCTCCACCGCGCCGAGGCGGTAGATCTCGTAGGACTGTCCGTCCACGTCCAGGGTGCCCTTGGCACCGAAGCTGTCCTGACTGGCCATCAGCCATCTCCTCGGGGATCTCGTGGGTACGCAGCCATCCTGCCCTCGCTGGCGAGGTGACGGGAAGGCGCGCGTCCCGCATCTTCAGACGTCGCAGTATCTTGACGTCAAGATACCACAGGAGGTCACGCGCCTCGGTACCCTCCCGGGCGTGCCGTCACTCCTCCACCTCAACGGTCCCTCGGGCGTGGGCAAGTCGACGCTCGCCCGCGCCCACGCCGACGCCCACCCGGGCGCGCTGCTCTGCGACATCGACGAGCTGCGGTCGTGGGTGTCGGGCTGGGAGGACGACTTCGTCGGCACCGGCAACGCGGTGCGCACCTCCGCCCTCGCCCTGGTCACCGCCTACCTGGCGACCGGCCGCGACGTGGTGCTCCCCCAGCTCATCGTGACGCCGAGCGAGTGCGCCCGCTTCGAGGCGGCCGCCGCCGAGGCGGGAGCGGCGTACGTCGGCGTGGTGCTGGACGTGTCGCCGGACCTCCTCCTCGAGCGGCTGCACGCCCGCGCCGTGACACCGGTGACCGCCGTCGTGTCGCGGATCATCGAGGAGCGCGGCGGCGACGACCTGGTGCTGCGCGGTCGCCGGGACCTCCTCGACCTCGCGCCGCGGCAGGGATGGACGGTCGTCGACGCGACGGACCGGGACGCGGCGCTGGCACGCCTCGCGGCGCTCGTGTCCGACGAGCGCTGACCGCTCGACCTGCTCGATGTCGCCGTAGCGGGCGATCCGGCGGCCCTCCCCGCTCAGATCCACCCGCGCTCGCGGGCGAGGTCGACGGCCTGGTGGCGCGTCGACACGGCGAGCTTGCCCAGGATCGAGGAGACGTGGTTGCGCACCGTGCCCTCCGACAGGTGCAGCGCCACCGCGATCTCGGCCCCGGAGGCGTGGCCCGCTGCCGCCCGCAGCACGTCCAGCTCCCGGTCGGTGAGCGGGCTGCGCTCGGCCGACAGCGCGTCGGCCGCGATCTGCGGGTCGACGTACCTCCGCCCGGCGGCGACCTCACGGATCACCTCGGCCACCTCGCTGGCGGGGCGCGACTTGGGCAGGAACCCGTCCACCCCGACACCGAGGGCCCGCCGCAGCACCCCGGGGCGGGCGTGCCGGGTGACCACGATGCACCGCGTCGGCACGCTGCGGCGCAGCCGCTCGGCGACCTCGACGCCGTCGAGCTCCGGCATCTCGAGGTCGACCACGCACACGTCGGGGACCAGGCGGGTCGCCTCCGCGACCGCCTCGGCGCCGTCGCGGCACTCGGCCACCACCTCGATGTCGTCCTCGAGCCCCAGCAGCGAGGCCAGCGCGGTGCGGATCATGTGCTCGTCGTCGGCGAGCAGCACCCTGATCATCGGTCTCCTCCCCGATCGTCGTCCTGCCGTCCGGCCCCGGCGCCCGGCACGGTGGCCGACACCTCGAACCGGTCGTGGTCGCTGCTGACCTCGACGTGGCCTCCGACCGCGCGCACGCGTTCGCCGATCCCCCGCAGGCCGTTGCCGGTCGCCTCGCGGGGTTCCCCGCCACCGGGGTCAGCGACGTCGTTGCGCGCGGTGAAGGTCCAGTCGTGCGCGCTGCGCCGGAGCGTCAGCGAGGCCCAGCCGCCCCCGCCGTGCTTCAGCACGTTGGTCGTGGTCTCCCGGATGATCGGGCCCAGGACGTCGGTCGGCGCCTGTCCTGCCTGGTGGGCCACGCTGAGCTCGACCCGGATGCCGGCCGCCCGCAGCAGGTCGGCGGCGTTGGCCAGCTCGTCGGCGAGCGGCACCCCGCGGAACCGCGTGGCGAGGTCCCGGGTGCCCTCGCGCGCGTCGTCGACCGACGACCTGGCTGCCCGGACCTGGTCGAGCGCCGCCGCCGGGTCGCGGGCGAGGAGCCGCTCGGCCAGCTCCAGCTGGAGGGCGATCACCTGCAGGTGGTGGCCCTGCAGGTCGTGGACGTCGTTGGCCAGGCGCAGCCGCTCCTGGGTCGCGGCGAGCCTCCCCGCCGCGGCCCGGGCGTGGTCGAGCTCCTCGACGATGTCCCACCACCACAGCGCGAAGGCCGAGGTCGACGGGAGCAGCACGGCGTAGACGGTCGCCGGCGTGGCCCCCGCGGGCAGCGGGGTCGGGCGGAGCCCGAGCGACACGTCGACCAGGCACAGCAGCCCGAGGGCGACCGTGAGCCCGAGGCACACCCTCCGCCGCGCTCCGACCGACTCCTTGAGCAGCACGACCGTCTGCGCGACCACGGCGCCGGCGACGAGCAGCATGCCCGTGGCGGCCAGGAGCAGGGCGCTCGCGGCGCCGGCGGCGACGACCGGGACCGTCCGCCCGGCGGGCCACGGGACTCCACCGCTGCGCTCGCGCCGGGGCGCGGCACGGTAGGACCGCAGCAGCCAGCCGGACGCCGCGACCCACGCCGTCGCGCCGAGGAGGAAGGACGCCCGGCGCCAGGACGAGCCTTCCCAGGTGGGCGCCACGACCGGCGCCCACAGCGCCAGGATCACCACCTCGAACGACAGCACCACCAGCGCGGTGACCAGCCACGTCGCCGCGACGCCGCGGCCACGTGCGGCGGCCCGGCCGTCACCCGGTGACGGGCGGGCCTCGACGACGGGCGGTGCGATCGGCTTCACGCCCGCAAACGTAGCGGCGTGACATCGTGTCATGGGTCGCCCTGACGGCGTCACGACAGCCGGTGACACCGGCTCACTGGGCGCGGGCCGCGTCCGACGGTGACATGGAGCCATGTCAACCGCACCCGTCATCGACGTCGAGAACCTCCACCTCCGCTACGGCGACTTCCAGGCCGTGAGGGACGTGTCGTTCCAGGTCCAGCGCGGCGAGCTCTACGCCCTGCTCGGCACCAACGGCGCAGGCAAGACCTCGACCCTGGAGATCATCGAGGGGCACCGCAGGCCCACCTCCGGCGAGGTGCGGGTCTTCGGCAGGAGCCCGCGCGAGCGCGGGGCCGTTCGCCCGAAGCTCGGCATCATGCTCCAGGAGAGCGGGTTCTCGCCCGACCTCACCGTGAAGGAGTCGGTGCAGCTGATCGGCGCCCTCACCCTGCGCGAGGACCGCGTCGAGCGCGTCCTGGGGGTCGTCGACCTCACCCGCAAGGCCGGCACGCTGGTCTCGCAGCTCTCCGGCGGCGAGAAGCGACGCCTCGACTTCGCGACCGCCGTCTGGGGCTCCCCCGAGCTGGTGTTCCTCGACGAGCCCACCACCGGCCTCGACATCTCGTCGCGCGACGACCTCTGGACGGCCGTGGACGAGCTCCGCAACGGCGGGGCGACGGTCGTGCTGACCACGCACTACCTCGAGGAGGCCCAGCAGCGCGCCGACCGCGTCGGGCTGATGCACCGCGGCGAGCTGCGGCGCGAGGGGTCGGTCGCCGAGCTCACCCGTCAGCTTCCCGGTGTCATCCGGTTCGGCCTCCCGCCGACCGCGCCCCGGCCGCCGGTGGAGGCGTCGTCGCAGCCCGACGGGACCCACGTCGTCGAGACGTTCGCCCTGGCCCGCGACCTCAAGCACCTGCTCCAGTGGGCCGACGACCACCGCGTCGAGCTCCAGGGGCTGTCCGCCGGACCCACCCGCCTCGACGACGTCTTCCGGACCCTCGACGCCGACGACCCGGCGCAGCCGGCTCCGTCCGCTGCCTCCGCTGCGCGCTCCTGATCCGTCCCCTCCCCACCGACCGAAGGACCTCTCATGCTCACCATCGCTCGTCACGAGCTGACCCAGATCGTGCGCAACCGGGCCGTGCTCGTCGCCGGTCTCCTCATCCCCCTCGCCGTCAGCGCCAGCCTCGTCTGGCAGCACGACACCTTCGAGGACGTCGGGAGCCTGGGCTACGTCGCCTCGACCGTCGTGCTGACCATCACCGCCTTCAGCCTCTACTCCACCGTCGTCACCACCCTGGCCTCGCGACGCCAGAACCTCTTCCTGAAGCGGCTCCGGTCCACCGCGGCACGCGACCACGAGATCCTGGGCGGTCTCGTCCTCCCGGCGACCGCGCTCGCCGTGGTCCAGCTGGCGGGGGTCCTGGCGGTCCTCGCCGCCGTCGCCGGTCCGCCGGCACGGGTCGCCCTGGTCGCGGCGGGGGTCCTCGCCACCATCGCCATGATGCTGGGGCTCGGTCTCGCGACCGCCGGGCTCACGAGCTCGCCCGAGCACGCGCAGGTGACCACGCTCCCGGTCAGCCTCGGCACCATCGCCGTGGGGATCTGGGTGGGCATCAGCGGCACCGAGGAGCTCGGCCTGGTCAAGCGACTGCTCCCCGGGGGTGCCGCGACCGAGCTGATGACGGACGCCTGGAACGGCGGCGTGCCCGTCGCCGACTCCCTCGTCCTGCTCGCCCCCACGCTCGCGTGGGTCGCCGTCGCCGTGTTCCTCGCCCTGCGCCTGTTCCGCTGGGAGCCGCGCCGATGACCCACGACACCGCCCCGACCGACGCCCTGGTCGTCGACGACCTGGCCCTGCTCCTGTTCGACCCGCGCACCGGCGCCGTGGTCGGCGACGGGATGCCGCTGTTCCACGTGCTGGCGGGGGCGGTGCTGATCGACCTGGTCGTCGCGGACCGGGTCCGCCTCGAGCATCCGCGACGCGGCCTCGACCAGGTCCGGACCGTCGGCGGCACCCGCCCCGAGACGCCCGTGCTGGCCACCGCGTGGGACGAGATCGACCGCAAGCCGATGGACGTCTACACGATGGTGCTGGTGCTCGGCCCGCGGCTCCGCGACCCCGTGCTCGACCGCCTCGTCGAGCGCGGGCACCTCCGTCGGGAGCCCGGACGTGGCCTGTTCCGCGTCGCGCGGCTCGCGGAGGCGGACGGCACGAGGCGCCGCGACCTGGTGGCCGCGATGCGTGACGTGCTGGTCGACGGAGCCCCGCCGAGCACGCACCACGCCGCCGTCGCGGCGTTGCTGTCGGCCAGCGGCCAGCTCGCCGCGATGCACGCCGACATCCCGTGGTCGGGCGAGGTGCACACCCGCGGGAAGAAGCTCGAGAGGTCCGCCTGGGCGGCCACGACCGCCGGTCAGGCCGTGCAGGTCGGCATGGCGAGCCTGATCGCCACCAACCTGTTCACGGCCACGAGCATCCTCGCCGACTAGCGCCTCTCCAGCAGGGCCACGCACTCCACGTGGTGGGTCATCGGGAACAGGTCGAAGGCCCGGACCGCGGTGAGCTCGTAGCCGTGCTCGGCGAAGATCGCCACGTCGCGGCCCAGCGCCGCCGGGTCGCAGGCGACGTACGCCACCGCGCGGGGGCGGCGGTCGACGACCTGCTCCACGACGGCACGCTTGGCGCCCTCCCGGGGCGGGTCGAGGACCACGAGGTCGAAGGGCTCGTCGTAGCCCGCGCGCAGGACGCGGTCGACCGGCCCGCACTCGACGGTGGCGCGCTCGAGGGCGGCGAGGTTGGCCCTCGCGTGCCGGCAGGCGTCGCGGTCGGCCTCGACGGCGACGACCCGCGCCCCGGTCGTCGCGCCGACGAACCGGGCGAACAGGCCGACGCCGGCGTAGAGGTCGAGGGCGGCCTCCCCCGGCTTCGGGTCCAGCAGGTCCATCACCGTCTCCACCAGGACGCGCGGGGCCTCGGGGTGCACCTGCCAGAAGCCGTCGGCGGCGACGGTGAAGGCGTGTGTCGCGTCGCCGGCGGCGACGTCGTGGGTGATCGGGTCTCGTGACGGGCGCTGCGCGCCCTCCTCGACCAGCGGTCCGCGCTGCGCGCCCTCCTCGACCAGCGGTCCGCGCTGCGCGCCCTCCTCGACCAGCGGTCCGACAGCGTCACCCGGGCGGGCGCCGTCGGCGGCGATCAGGCAGTCGTCGACGGGGACCAGGTCGTGCGAGCGGTGCGCGCGCATCGCCGGCGTGCCGTCCGGGAGGGCGGCGTAGCGCTGGCGGGTGCGCCACCGCAGGCCGTCGTCGGGACGACCCGGGACCGGGACGCCCTCGACGTGCAGGCCGACGACCGGGTCGGAGCCGGCGTCGAGGCGGCCGAGCCGGACCAGCTGCTCGCGGACGACGGCGGTCTTGAGGTCGCGCTGCGCGGGGACGGCGACGTGCTGGAAGTCGCAGCCGCCGCACAGGCCGGGACCGGCGACCGGGCAGGGCGCCGGGACCCGGTCGGGGGACGCCTCGAGGACCGACACCGCGTCACCGCGCCAGAACCGGTCGCCGTCGGTGCCCTCGGTCACCTCGACGACGACCCGCTCGCCCGGCAGCGCGTGCCGCACGAAGACGACGCGGGACTCCGGCTCGGGGAGCCGCGCGACGCAGTGGCCGCCGTGGGCGACCGGCCCGACCACGACCTCGAACCGCTCGCCTGCGCGGGACCGACCGCGGGGCTTGCGGGGTCGTGCGTGCCGGCTCACAGGTCGTCGATCCGGCGGGTGGAGTCCCCGCGCGAGAACACCCGTCCGCGGCGCAGGTCTCCGGCGTGCACGCGGACCTCGTCGCGCTCCTCGCGCTCCTGGGCGGCCAGCGACGAGCGCAGCTGGTAGGGCACCGAGATCACCATGACGCCGGGCGTGAAGAGCAGCCGGCCCTTGAGCCGCAGCGCCGTCTGGTTGTGCAGCAGCTGCTCCCACCAGCGCCCGACGACGTACTCGGGGATGTAGACGGCGACCACGCCCCGCGGCGACGCGCGACGGATCTCCTGGGTGTACTCGACGATCGGCCGCACCACCTCGCGGTAGGGCGAGTGGAGCACCTTGAGCGGGATGTCGAGGTGCCGCTCGTCCCACTCCTCGAGCAGCCGGTGGGTGGCCTTGGCGTCGATGCTGACGTAGATCGCCTCGAGCACGTTGGGCCGGGTCGCCCGGGCGAACGCCAGCGCCCGCAGCGTCGGCTTGTGGAGCTTGGAGGCGAGCACGATCGCGTGGACCCGCGTCGGCATCACCTTGTCCTGCTCGTCGGCGGCGAGCTCGAGCTCGACCTGCGCGTAGTGACGCCCGATCGCCTTCATCAGCAGGAAGAAGAAGCCCATCGCGAGGATCGTGATCCACGCGCCGGCGAGGAACTTGGTGATCAGCACGATCACCAGGACGACGGCGGTCATGCCGAGGCCGAACGTGTTGATCGCCCGCGAGCGCATCATCCGTCGCCGGGCCGCCGGGTCGGTCTCGGTGCGCAGGTGGCGCGTCCAGTGGCGGATCATGCCGAGCTGGCTGAGGTTGAAGGACACGAAGACGCCGACGATGTAGAGCTGGATCAGCTTGGTGGTCTCGGCGTCGAAGACCCAGATCAGCAGGATCGACATCGCGGCCAGGAACACGATGCCGTTGCTGTAGGCCAGCCGGTCGCCGCGCGAGCCGAGCGAGCGCGGCGCGAGTCCGTCCTGGGCCAGGATCGACCCGAGCACCGGGAAGCCGTTGAACGCCGTGTTGGCCGCGAGCACCAGGATGATGCCGGTGACGGTGATCACGAAGTAGAAGCCCGGCGGGAAGTGGTCGAAGACCCCCGCCGCGATCTGGGCGATGACCGGGTGCTGGTCGTAGGAGTCCGGGACCGGGCCGCCCGTGGACGTGCGCAGCCGCTCGAGCTCGTGCGGGTCGACGTAGCGGATCGCCATCTGCTTGGCCAGCACGATGACGCTCATCATCATCGAGATCGCGATCATCCCGAGCAGGAGCAGGGTGGTGGCGGCGTTGCGGCTCTTCGGCTTGCGGAAGGCCGGCACGCCGTTGCTGATCGCCTCGACGCCGGTCAGCGCGGCACAGCCGGAGGAGAAGGCGCGCGCCAGCAGGAACAGCAGCGCCACCTGGCTCAGCGGGCCCTCCCAGCCCTCCTGCGGCTCGATGGTGAGCCCGGCGCTCTCGGCCTGCGGCAGGTCGCCGGCGAGCAGCCGCAGCAGGCCGTAGGCGCACATGCCGAGGATGGCGACCATGAAGAGGTAGGTCGGGACGGCGAAGAACGTGCCGGACTCGCGGACGCCGCGCAGGTTCATCGCGGTCAGCAGGGCGACGGCGACCACGCCGACCGTCGCCTCGTGGCCGATCAGCAGCGGGATCGCGCCGGCGGCGTACTGCGCGGCCGACGAGATCGACACCGCGACGGTGAGGACGTAGTCGACGAGCAGCGCGCTCGCGACGGTGACGCCGGCGTTGCGGCCGAGGTTGACCGTCGCGACCTCGTAGTCGCCGCCGCCGGACGGGTAGGCGTGGACGGTCTGGCGATAGCTCGCGACCACGGTGAGCATCACCAGCGCGACGGCGATGCCGATCTTCCAGGACCACACGTAGGTCGAGGCCCCGGCCACGGCCAGCATGATGAACACCTCGTCCGGGGCGTACGCCACCGACGACAGCGCGTCGCTCGCGAAGACGGGCAGCGCGATGCGCTTGGGCAGCAGGGTCTCGCCCAGCTGGCTGCTGCGCAGCTTGCGGCCCAGCAGGATCCGCTTGGAAACGTCGCCGACACTCACGGGCGCGAGCCTAGACCCGGGCGCGGCAGAAACCTTGCTGGGATACGGTTCACGGGTGCACGTCGTGATCATGGGTTGTGGCCGCGTCGGATCGACGCTCGCCCGCAGCCTCGAGGACCGCAACCACACCGTGTCGATCATCGACAGCGAGCCGGACGCCTTCCGCCGCCTCGGTCCCGAGTTCAACGGGGACAAGATCACCGGCTACGGCTTCGACCAGCAGGTGCTGGAGAAGGCCGGCATCCGGCGCGCCGACGCGTTCGCCGCGGTGTCCAGCGGTGACAACTCCAACATCATCGCGGCCCGGGTGGCGCGGGAGACCTTCGGCCTCCAGCAGGTCGTCGCGCGCATCTACGACCCCGGGCGCGCCGAGGTCTACCAGCGACTCGGCATCACCACGGTCGCCACCGTGAAGTGGACGGCCGACCAGGTCCTGCGCCGGCTGCTGCCGGCCGGCGCCGAGCCCGACTTCCGCGACCCGTCCGGCACCATCCGGGTCGACCACGTCCCGGTCCCGGAGGCCTGGATCGGCAGCCGCACCGTCGAGTTCCAGATGCAGTCGCGCAGCCGGATCGCCTGGATCGACCGCCTCGGCGAGGGCATGCTCCCGACCCGCGAGAGCGTCCTGCAGGAGGGCGACATGCTGCACCTCGTGATCCGCGAGGAGCACGCCGCCCACGCCTACGCCGTGCTCGAGTCCGGCCCCGAAGACGACTGACCCGCCCCCGAGACCAGGAGCACTGCACACATGCGCGTCGCCATCGCCGGAGCCGGGGCCGTGGGCCGATCGATCGCCCGCGAGCTGATCGAGAACGGCCACCAGGTCCTGCTCATCGACAAGAACCCCTCCTCCATCCGCCCCGAGCGGGTGCCCAACGCGGAGTGGCTGCTCGCCGACTCCTGCGAGCTGTCCTCGCTGGCCGAGGCGCAGCTGGGGACGTGCGAGGTGGTGATCGCCGCCACCGGCGACGACAAGGCCAACCTGGTCACCTCGCTGCTGGCCAAGACCGAGTTCGGCGTGCCGCGCACGGTCGGTCGGGTCAACCACCCCAACAACGAGTGGCTCTTCACCGAGGCCTGGGGCGTCGACGTCAACGTCTCGACCCCGCGCATCATGTCCGCGCTGGTCGAGGAGGCCGTCTCGGTCGGTGACCTCGTGCGGCTGTTCACCTTCCGGCAGGGCAACGCCAACCTCGTCGAGCTCACGCTCGCCGCCGACTCCCCCTACGTCGGCACGCCCAGCGGGCTGGTGCCGTTCCCCGACAACTGCGCGCTGGTGACCATCCTGCGCGACGGCCAGGTCTACACGCCCGACGCCGAGCAGCCGCTCGAGGCGGGCGACGAGCTGCTGTTCGTCGTCCCGGCCGAGGTCGAGGGCGAGCTCGAGCAGCTGCTCTCACCCGGTCGCGGCCTCGGCTGACGCCACCGGGGTGCGGTTGCGCGAGAGCAGCCAGACCATGGTGCCGAGCGCGGCCAGCTGGAGCGGCCAGCCGAGCACGATCTTCAGCACGCCCAGCGCGGCCACCGCCGCGTCCGCGTCGAGCGACCCCGACGAGCCGGCGAGCCAGATCGGCGCCTGGACGGCGACGCGGAGCGCGCACGGCAGCACGAGCAGCCACGTGAGGCGGCTGCAGAGCCGCACGACCTGGCGGTCGTCGTGCCAGGCCGTCGCGTCGCCGGTGATGCTGCCGACCATGAAGCCGACCAGCGGCCAGCCGATGAGGCAGGTCAGCGCCAGCACCACGGCGTACCCGCCGTTGTAGAGGATGCCCGGCAGGAAGTAGGCCAGCGCCTGGTCCTCCGCCGACCCGCCGGACGCGGCCGAGCGGTGGACGAAGTACCAGCCGATGGCGATGCCGAACAGCGCGTTGACCACGAACTGCACCGTCGAGCGCTGGACCAGCCGGATCGCGAGCAGCACGAGCGCCGCCCCGATGCTCACGACGAGGGCGGTGTCGAGGTCGCGCCGGGTCAACCAGGTGACGGTGAACAAGAGGGTGGGCACGGCCGCCTCCGCCATGCCACGTCGACCGCCGAGCGCCTTGGCGAGCTGCCCGCGCACCACCTCCTCGACCGTCGACGCCCCCACCGGCCGCGCGGCGGTGTCCGGGCTGGTGGGCCGGTCGTCGTCCGGAGCGGTCACGGGCGCAGCTCGTAACGCGGGTTGAACATGATCGGGACCCCACCCTGGCGGCCGATGCAGCCGGCGACGGTGACCGAGCGCCCCGGCTCGACGCCGGAGATGCGCCGGCGGCCCAGCCACACGAGCGTGATCGTGCCGGAGCCGTCGTCGAGCTCGGCCTCGAGCGCCGGGACCCCGCCGCGCGGGCGCAGCGTCACGGTCCGGAAGACGCCGTTGACCACGACGTGCTCGCGCTCGGGCGCGTCGGCGATCGCCACCGCGTCCTGGCTGGTGTGGGTCTGGCGCAGGTCACGCTGGTGCTGGTCCTGGCTGTCGGCCCACCGGGACAGGGCCTGGCGGACCCGGCTCTTGGGCACGGCTCACCTCACCCGTCGGGCGTCGTCGGGCAGCTTCACCGGCAGCGGCTCGCCGACGGGCATGGCCTGCTCGCCGCGGCGCACGACGACCTGCGCCAGCGCGTCCTCCCACTCGGGGACGGCGTCCGGCTCGATCGCGGGCCGGCCGAGGAACGAGGCGCGCAGCATCCACCGCGCGCCGTTGATGCCGACGATCCGCGACGGCTGGGTCGCCGCCGTGCCGTCGGGTCGCTGCACGGGGAGCCGGCACACCAGCTCGGTGCCCCAGCGGCCCTCGCGCTCCTCGACGGCGCCGCCGCGACGCACGATGTCCTCGGCGATCTGCGGGCGCACGGTCGACCACAGGTCACCGTTGCGCGGGGCGGCGAACGCCTGGAACTCGCAGGCGCCGTCCTGGCCGGCGAGCATCACGGCACGCACCTCGCCGGAGGCCTCGTCGACCTGCAGGCGCAGCTCGCGGTCCGCGATCGCCGGGACCAGCACCGAGCCGAGGTCGGCACGCTCGGTGCCGTCGCCCTCCACGTCGGACAGGTCGAAGGGACCGTCGGTCCGCGGCGTCGCGGAGGCACCGGCCCCGGGCGCGTCGGCGGAGGCGTCCGTCGCCGCCGCGTCCGTCGCGGCGCCGTCCCCCGTCGTGGCGGTCTGTTCGGCCTTGCGGCGCAACCTCACGTCAGAACTCCTTCGTGCTCGTTCCGGCTCACGGGCGCGAACCGGTACCTGTAGAACCGTAGCCCCCGGCGCCGCGGGACGACTCCGGCAGCACCCCCACCTCGACGAACCTGGCCCGCTCGTACCGCTGGACCACCAGCTGGGCGATCCGGTCACCGCGGGCCAGGGTCACCGGCTCGGCCGGGTCGTGGTTGACCAGCAGCACCTTGATCTCCCCCCGATAACCGGCATCGACGGTGCCCGGGGTGTTGACGATCGACAGGCCGTGACGCGCCGCGAGGCCCGACCGCGGGTGGATCAGGGCGACGTAGCCGTCGGGGAGTGCGATCGACAGCCCGGTCGGCACGAGCGCCCGCTCGCCGGGGGCGAGGGTGAGGTCGACCGTCGTGTGGAGGTCCGCGCCGGCGTCGCCCGGGTGGGCGTACGACGGGAGCGGCAGGTCGGGGTCCAGGCGCACCACCGCGATCTCGAGGTCCGCGTTCTCAGGCGCCGCGTTCTGGGGCGCCGCGTTCTGGGGCGCCGCGTTCTGGGGCGCCGCGTTGTCGGGGTCCGCGGGCGGGTGGGGCGTGGGGCGTGGGTCGTGGTCGGGCACGAGGAGGCAATCTATAGGCTCTGCGCCGTGGACTACGCCGAACGCCTCACCGTGCCGCTGCGCTGGTGGGCGCAGGGGACGATGCTGGTGGCGTCGCTCTGGCTGGCTGTCCTCGCCGCGACGCCCGGCCCGGTCGCGTGGTCCGCGACCTTCGCCGCGCTCGCCCTGATGATCGCCCTGTTCGTCGCCTACGGCAGGGCGCGCGTCTCGGTCGGCGACGGCGAGCTGCGGGCCGGTCGCGCCCACATCCCCCTCGCGCACGTCGGTGAGGTCACGGCCCTCGAGCCCGACGAGATGCGCCGGCTCGCCGGCCGCGACGCCGACGCCCGGGCCCACCTGCTCCTGCGGCCGTACCTCAAGCGAGGCGTCCGCGTCGAGGTCACCGACCCAGCCGACCCCACGCCCTACTGGCTGGTCAGCTGCCGACGCCCCGACCGGCTGGTCTCGGCCGTGCGGGTGAACCGCACCGGCCCGCACGCTGGGTAGGGTTGGGCCATGGCCTCCACGGACTCGAACAGCAAGTTCTACTCGGCGTTCTCGCTCGTCGCAGCGATCGGCGCAGCATCGATCGCCAAGAAGGCCCTCAACACCACCTGGCGCGCCACCACCGGCAAGAACCCTCCGGCCAACCCGGCCGACCCCGACGTCAGCCTCGCCGAGGCCGTCATGTGGGCCACGGTGAGCGGCACCCTGATCGGCGTCGCGCGGATGCTCGCCACCCGCCGGGCTGCCCACTACTACGCCCGGTCCACGGGCCACCTCCCGCCGCAGCTCCAGAAGGACGGCCAGGACGCCGCCAAGGCGCCCGCGCCCCAGTCCTGACCCACCCCCGACCCACCCTCGCGATGTGTCCCGGGCGCCCCTCCGCCTTGAGTCGCCCAGAGACTCACCAGTCCCGCGCTGCCCTCCCACGCGCCGCTGCGCCCTGAGTCGCCCAGAGACTCATCAGACCGGCGCGGCCCTCGCGGGCGCCCCTGCGCCCTGAGTCGCCCAGGGACTTACGGACCAGTGTCGGCAGCGCACCGGACCACCGGGCGTCCACAGGCACGCCCCGGACCCGGTGGCGAGGCCCCCTGTGGAGAGCGCTGGTTCCGCTGTCGGGGCCGAGAACTGGGATGGCCGGCACGACACGCGTCCGACCGGGGACGCGGACGGACCGGGACGGGGCGAGGCATGGACACGGTGGACATCGGGCGCGGGGCAGCCGAGCCGACGGATCAGCCGACGGATCAGCTGGCGCAGGGCTCCGCGGGGACTCCCTGGGAGACGATGGCGGACTGGACCGAGGCCGAGCGCGAGGTCTGGGCGATGGGCCCGTTCGACGGAGGGATCCCCGGGTTCGTACGACGCGTGCGACGCGTCCTGGACGTCTCGCAGCGGGGCCTGGCGGCGCGACTCGGGGTGTCGCAGTCCGTCGTCGCGCGATGGGAGACCGGGCGCACGAGTCCGCGCTCGTGCGTGCTCCTGCGGATGCTGCGGATGGCGCGGCTGGTGGTCACGGTGCGTGACGAGGCCTCGGGCGAGACGGTGGCGCCGATGCGGGCCGACGGGGCGCGCACCCGCGGCGGGAGCCGCTTCCCGGCCCACACCGACCTGCGGGTCAAGGGGTGGTGGATGCCGCGGCACCTGCGCACGTGGACCAGCGTCGAGGCCCACCAGTGGGCGCAGCGGTCACGTGAGGCCAGGGATCCCGCGATCGGCTACCGGACGTCGCCGTACGTCAAGCGCATCGAGCGGTTCCTGCTGGGCACGCCGGACGACCACCCGGCGCTCCACCAGCTGGTCGCCGAGATGCAGCACCTCGACGAGTGTCGCGAGGAGCGGCGCCGGGCGGCCCGGGCACGACACAGCGCCCGTCCTCGGTGAGGAACGGGCGCTGTCGCAAACGGGTCCGGTCGTTGCTCAGACGCAGTCGCGGCAGATGAGCTTCTTCTCGTCCGCCAGCTGCGAGCGGTGGTGGACCAGGAAGCAGCTCATGCAGGTGAACTCGTCGTCCTGGCGGGGCATCACCTCGACCGCGAGCTCCTCGTGCGAGAGGTCGGCGCCGGGCAGCTCGAAGGACTCGGCCGCCTCGGTCTCGTCCTCGTCGACCTTGCCCGAGTTCTTGTCGTGGCGGCGCGCCTTGAGCTCCTCGATGCTCTCCTCGCTCTGGTCTTCCTCGGACTTGCGCGGTGCGTCGTAGTCAGTGGCCATCTCTCCCTCTCCCCATGCTGTGGAGGCGCCCCGCCGGATCGCGGCACGGGCGTCGCCAGTTGTGCTCGTCGTCGGCGCCAGATTGTGCACCATGAACCGGTTCCGTGGTGAGCCGGTCCGCGACGTGTCGCCTGAACAGTGGCCACCGTCTCCCTATTCCCCGGTGACGGCGTCCTACCCGGCGTGGAACCGACCACCTGTTCGGGTGGAGCCGGCGCCCCGCGACGCGCCCGGTCAGGCGTGCCCGGCCTCGACGAACCCGGCGGTCGTCAGCGCCTCGACGAAGTCGTCCCAGCCGGCGTCCGGGCTGCCGACGACGACGAGGTCGCCGGGCTCACCCGCAGCGGTGTGACGACCGCGGAGGACGCCGAAGCGTCCGCCGGCCTCGCGCAGCACGAGCCCGCCCGCGGAGTAGTCCCACGCCTGCGGCCCCGCCTCGACGTAGCCGTCCGCGGCGCCCTCGGCGACGTGGCACAGGTCCAGCGCGCACGAGCCCATGCGACGGATGTCGCGCACCTCGGGGAGCAGCGCGGCGACGCACGCGGCCTGGTGCTCGCGCACCTCCCGCTGGTAGCCGAACCCGGTGACCACGAGCCGCTCCGCGAGCGGCGGCACCGGACGCACGCGCAGCGAGACGCCGTCGCGGGTGCTGCCCTCGCCCGCCGCGGCCGCGTAGGTCACCCCGGACCAGATCGCGACGACGGCTCCCGCGACGACGTCGCCGTCGACCTCGACCGCCACCGACACCGCGCAGTCCGCGAGGCCGTAGAGGTAGTTCACGGTCCCGTCGATCGGGTCGACGATCCACCGCACGCCGCTCGTGCCCGGTCGGTCGTCACCCTCCTCACCGAGCACGGCGTCGTCGGGGCGGTGCTCGGCGATCCGGCGACGCAGCAGGTCCTCGACGGCGCGGTCCGCCTCGGTCACCACGTCGACGGCGCTGGTCTTGGTGTCGGCCACCTCGATCCCGCCGCGCCGCATGTCCCGGGCGAGCCCGGCGCCCTCGCGCGCCAGCGCGACGGCGAGGTCGCGCAGGTCGGCCGGAGCAGGAGCGCTCGCAGCACTCACGAGTCGGCCCCGCACAGCGCGGGGCGCTCACCGCGGGCGTTCGGGCAGCACCCGACGCCGCACACGTCCGGGCCGGCCGGCATCGTCCCCACCGCCGGGCGGGTCGGCGCCCCGCCTCGCTCGGCGGCCGCACGCTCCAGCACGAGGTCCCGCACCATCGCCACGAACCGGGGGTCGACGCCCGCGGTCGCTGCCCGGGCGGCGCGGATGCCGAGCCGCTCGGCCGTCTCCATCGCCTCGGTGTCGAGGTCGTAGATGACCTCCATGTGGTCGGACACGAAGCCGATGGGGGCGAGCACCACGTCGGTGACGCCGTCGGTGGCCAGCTCCTCGAGGTGGTCGTTGACGTCGGGCTCGAGCCACGGCGTCGACGGCGCGCCCGAGCGGGAGCAGTAGACCAGGTCGTGGCGGTGCGCCCGCCCGGTCGCCTCCCGCACCCGCCGGGCCACCTCGTCGGCGACGCTGCGGTGCTGCAGGACGTACGCGCCCCGCGGCTGGCCGGCCGGGTCGAGCGAGCCGCTGGTCTCCCCCATCGCCGTCGGGATCGAGTGGGTCACGAAGACCAGCCGGGCCTGGTCGCCGTTGGCGGGCAGCTCCGCCAGCGCGGTCAGCACGGCGTCGACCGCGGGCTCCACGAACCCGGGGTGGTTGTAGTACTGCCGCAGCTTGTCGAGGCGCGGCGCGCCCGGCACCTGCTGGACGGCGTCGTACAGGTTCTCGCGGTACTGCCGGCACGACGACCACGACGAGTACGCGGACGTGGCGAAGACCGCGGCCCGCTGGACGCCGTCCGCGGTCATCTGCGCGAGCGTGTCCGCGAGGTACGGGTCCCAGTTGCGGTTGCCGAAGTAGACCGGGAGGTCGATCCCCTGCTCGGCGAAGTCCTTCTCCAGCGCGGCGATGAGCGCGCGGTTCTGGTCGTTGATCGGGCTCTTCCCGCCGAAGAGGAAGTAGTGCTCGCCGACCTGCTCGAGCCGCTCGCGCGGGATGCCCCGTCCGCGGGTCACGTTCTCCAGGAACGGGACCACGTCCTCGGGCTTCTCGGGCCCCCCGAACGAGAGCACGAGGAGGGCGTCGTAGGGCTGCACATCGGGACCCGCAGGATTCATGTCGACAGGATAGAGAGCCCTAGGATGCGGGCGATGCTCGACTCCTACGGCCGGGTGCTCCGACGCCCCGGAGCCTTCGCGTTCAGCAGCGCGGCGCTGGTCGCCCGGCTGCCGATCTCGATGGTCGGGCTGGGGATCGTGCTGCTCGTCGAGGACCGCACCGGCTCCTACGGCCTGGCGGGCACCGTGTCGGCCGTCTTCGTCCTCGCCGAGGCCGCGTTCGCGGTCCTGCACGGGCGCTGGGTCGACCACTTCGGCCAGTCCCGGGTGCTGCCGATCGCCATCTCCCTGTTCGGCGCCGGGCTCGCGCTCATGATGCTGGCGGTCGAGCAGGGCTGGCCCGGGGCCTGGACGTACGTCTTCGCCGCCCTCGCCGGCGCCTCCCTCCCGCAGGTCGGCGCCAGCGTCCGCACCCGCTGGTCCCACCTGCTCGACGACTCCCGCGAGAAGCAGACGGCCTTCGCCCTCGAGGCGGTGCTCGACGAGGTCGTCTTCGTCGTCGGCCCCGTGCTGGTCACGCTGCTGGCCACCAGCTGGCACCCGGTCGCGGGCCTGACGTTCGCGCTCGTCACCGGGGTCACGGGCACGTTCGCGTTCGCGCTGCAGCGGCGCACCGAGCCACCGGCCGGACGCACCAGCCCGAGCCGCGCCCGCGCGCCGATGCCGTGGCGGCTGGTGCTGACCCTCGCGCTGGTCTGCCTCACGCTGGGAGCGCTGTTCGGCGCCGCCGAGGTCACCACCGTCGCGTTCGCCGAGGAGCAGGGCCGGCGCTGGGTGGCGGGCTGGTTGCTGGCCGCGTGGTCCTTCGGCAGCCTCGTCGCCGGGCTCGTCACCGGCGCGATCGCCTGGCGCAGCGGCCCGGAGGCACGGCTGCGGTGGGGATCGGCCGCGATGGCGCTCGCGATGGTGCCGCTGCCGTTCATCGGCTCCGTGCCGGTCATGGCCGTCGTGCTGCTCGTCGGCGGGCTCTCGATCGCGCCCACCCTGATCGGCACCATGACGATGGTCGAGCAGGGCGTCCCGTCCAGCCGGCTCACCGAGGGCATGGCCATCCTGCACACCGGTCTGGTCGCCGGCGTCGCGCCGGGCGCGACGGTCGCCGGCTTCGTCGTCGACCACGGCGGCGCCTCGGCGGCGTACGTCGTCGCCCTCGCCGGCGGCGTCCTCGCGGCGCTCGTGGCCCAGACCGCCCGCCCCGCACGTCGCTGATGGCCTAACGTGCGGCCATGACGACGCCCTTCGACGGCACCCGCTGGCGCAACTGGTCCGGTCTCGAGGAGGCCGTCCCGCAGCACGTCGAGGCGCCCGCCGACGTCGCGGCGGTCATCGACGCCGTGCACCGCGTCCGACACGACGGCACGACCGTCAAGATGACCGGCACCGGTCACAGCTTCACCGCGATCGGCGCTCCCGAGCACACGCTCCTGACGCCCGGCGCCATGACCGGGGTGCTGGCCGTCGACCGGCAGGCGATGACGGTCACCGCGCGCGCCGGCACCCCGCTCAAGGACCTCAACCTGGCGCTGGAGCGGCTCGGCCTGTCGCTGCACAACATGGGTGACATCGCCGAGCAGACCCTCGCCGGTGCGACCTCCACCGGCACCCACGGCACCGGCGGCGTCGCGGCCGGCCTGGCGGCCCAGCTCGCGGCCCTCGAGCTCGTCGACGGCACGGGCGAGGTGGTGCGGGCCTCGGCGGAGGAGAACCCCGACGTCCTCGAGGTCGCCCGGGTGGGCCTCGGCGCGCTGGGCATCCTCACCAGCCTGACGTTCCGGGTGGAGCCGCTGTTCGTGGTCGAGGCCCACGAGCAGCCGATGGGCTGGGAGGAAGCCCTGACCTCCTACGACGACCTGGTCGCCGCGGCCCACCATGTCGACATGTACTGGTTCCCGCACACCGACGCGATGATGGTGAAGCAGAACCACCGCACCGACCTCGAGCCGGGCGAGCAGGAGCCGCCGTCCCGGCTGGCCGCCTGGCGCGAGGACGAGCTCGTCTCCAACACCCTGTTCGGCGCGCTCTGCCGGCTCGGGTCCCGCGCGCCGGCGCTCGTCCCCCGGATCAACCGGCTCGCCGGCCACGCGCTCTCCGAGCGCCGCTACAGCGACCTCGCCCACCGCGTCTTCGTCAGCCAGCGCCGCGTCCGGTTCCGCGAGATGGAGTACGCCGTGCCGCGCGAGGTCGGCCTCGACGTGCTCCGCGAGTGCCGGCGGGTGATCGACGCCAGCGACTGGCGGATCGCCTTCCCGGTCGAGATCCGCACCGCACCCGCCGACGACGTCCCGCTCTCGACGTCGCACGGCCGGGACAGCTTCTACCTCGCGTTCCACGTCCCGGCGGACACCGACCACCGGGCGTACTTCGGCGGCCTCGAGCCCGTGCTCCGCGAGGCCGGCGGGCGCCCGCACTGGGGCAAGGTGCACACCCGCACCGCAGCCGACCTGGCACCGGCCTACGACCGGTTCGAGGACTTCCTCGCGATGCGCGAGCGGCTCGACCCCGACCGGGTGTTCGCCAACGCCTACCTGCGCCGGGTCCTCGGCGACTGACGCCGCTCAGACGTTGGCCGGTCCCCGCGGCATCGGCGCCTGCCAGCCCCGCACGAGCGCGAGCAGCCGCCAGCCCAGGCAGGTCCCGAACCCGGCGGCGGCGACCACCAGCAGCGACAGGTCGGCCCGGTCGAGGACGACCGCCACCCCGGCGCCGGCGAGCGCCGGCGTGGCGTAGAGCGCGCCCTCGAAGATGACCGGGACCCGGCCGGCCAGCACGTCCCGGAGGACGCCGCCACCGATGCCGGTGACCATGCCGAGCAGCGCCGCGGGGAGCGGGCCGAGACCGTAGTCGACGGCCTTCAGGGCCCCGGTCACGCAGAACAGGGCGAGGCCGAAGGCGTCGAAGAGGGTGACGACCCGCTCGAGGCGCCCCACCGTCGGGTGGAACAGGAACGTCAGGACGCCCGCCGCCACCGGGACCAGCAGGTAGCGCCAGTCCGCGAGCGCCGCGGGCGGGGTCGCGCCGATCAGGACGTCGCGGATGAACCCGCCACCGAGGCCGGTCACCCCGGCGAGGACCGTCGCGGCGAACAGGTCGAGGTGCTTGCGGACCGCGACGAGAGCACCGGTCACCGCGAACACGAAGATGCCGACGAGGTCGAGCACGACCAGCGTCACGGCGAGCTCGGGAGAAGGCACGGACGCACAGGCTAGTCCCACACCTGTGGCGGGCGCGCCGCAGGCGTAGCGCCGCCGGGGCACCGCGCTGGCGTAGGCTCGCCGGAACGGATGCCGCGCACCACGCCCGCCCCGATCCGCGACCCGCCGAGACCACCCGACCGCAGTCAGGAGCCCGCCGACCATGGCACAGCTGACGTTCACCGGACGCAGCGGTGACGGCAAGCGCCTGCTGCTGGTGGACGACGAGGGTCACGAGCACTCCGTGGTGATCGACGCACGCCTCCGCCGCGCCCTCACGGGCGCGCCCGACAGCAACGGCCAGTTGGAGATCCCGATGGAATCAAGCCTCCGCCCCCGCGACATCCAGACGCGCATCCGCGCGGGTGAGACTCCGGAGTCGGTCGCCCACGCCGCCGGCACCTCGGTGGAGAAGATCATGCCGTTCGCGGCTCCGGTGCTCGCCGAGCGCGCCCACGTGGCCGACCGCGCGCAGCTCGCCTCGGTCCGACGCCGCTCCCCCGACTCGGGTGCACGCACCCTCGGCGAGGCGGTCAGCGCACACCTGCGCACCCACAACGTCGACCCCGCGACCGTCGAGTGGGACGCGTGGCGTCGTGAGGACGGTCGCTGGACCCTGACCGGGATCTACGACGTCGCCGGTCGCTCCGGCATCGCCACCTTCTCCCACGACCCGCGCGGCAACTTCGTCACGGTCGACGACGACGACGCCCGGTGGCTGGTCGGCGACGCAGCGCCCGCGGCCGCGCCCGACGCCTCCCCCGGCTCCGCCGCCGCGTCCGCCTCCGACGACCTCGCGGCGGCCCGCCAGCGCCGGCTCAGCGCGGTCAGCGGCGACGAGCTCCCGCTGGGTGACGACGCCCTGGAGATGGTCTCCGGCGAGCGCGCCACCGCCGAGGCCCACGTCGACGACGACTCGGCCGACGACGCGACGGCCGAGCTCACCGCGCTCGGGACCGAGCAGCCCCTCGAGGCCTACCTGGAGGGCACCGACGACGTGGGTCGCCGCGACGACGGAGGCTCGACCGGTATGGCCGGCGCCGACGCTCCCGAGGAGCGGCAGGACGCGCCGGCAGCGTCCGAGCCGCGCAGCAAGCCGACCCGCAAGCGGGGCCGCGCGTCGGTCCCGAGCTGGGACGAGATCATGTTCGGCGGCGGCAAGAACGACTGACGGTGCGCCTGCTCCGGGTCGGCGTCCACCCGCTCAAGTCCGGCGCCGTTCGCTCGGTCCGGTCCGCCGACGTCCTGGCGCGGGGGCTCGTCGACGACCGCTCCTGGATGGTGGTCGACGGGTCCGGACGCCTGGTGTCCGCCCGCGAGGCCCACGCCCTCCTCACCGTCGTCGCCGACACCCCGGCCACCGACCCGACGGTCACGGGCGACCTCCGGCTGCGTGCTCCCGACCTCGACGACCTCGACCTCGTCGTCCCCGACGGTGACGCCGCGCCGGTCCGGCTGTTCTCGCTCGACCTGCACGCGGTCCCCGCGCCGGAGGCCGACGCGTGGATCGCCAAGGCGCTGGGGCGCGACGACGTACGCCTGGTGTTCTGCCACGTCCCGTCGCGGCGCCGCCTGCAGCCCGGCTTCTCCGACCCCTCCGACCACACCGCGTTCGCCGACTCCTTCCCCGTCACCATCGCCTCGCTGGCGTCGCTGCGGCGGCTGGACGACTGGATCGTCGAGGAGGCGCTCGAGCGCGGCGAGGAGCCGCCCGAGCCGCTCGCGATGGACCGGTTCCGCGCCAACCTCGTGGTCGACGGTGACGAGCCGTTCGCCGAGGACGGCTGGACGTCGGTGACGGTCGGCGAGACCCGCTTCCGCGTCGCCAAGCCGGTCGCCCGGTGCGTGATGACCACGATCGACCCGCAGACCCTCGCCACCGCCCGGGAGCCGGTCCGCACGCTGGCGCGCCGGCGGCTGGTCGACGGCAGGACGCTGTTCGCCGTGCACCTGCTGCCGGAGGGACCGGGCCGGGTCACCGTGGGCGACGAGGTCGTCGCCCGCTGATCAGCGTCCGGTCGCGACCGGACGCGTCGGGTCGCTCACCCAGCCGCTCCAGCTGCCCGGGTAGAGGGCGGCGTCGATGCCGGCCGCGGCCATCGCGACCACGTCGTGGGCGGCCGTGACGCCTGACCCGCAGTACGCCGCGACCGAGCCCGCCGTGTCGGCCCCCACCCGGGCGTAGACCTCGCGCAGCCGCGCGGGCGGCAGGAAGCGTCCGCGCTCGTCGAGGTTGTCGGTGGTCGGCACGTTGACCGCGCCGGGGATGTGCCCGGCGACCGGGTCGACCGGCTCGGTCTCGCCCGTGTAGCGCTCGGGCGCCCGGGCGTCGACCAGCACGTCCACCGACCGCACGTCCTCGGGTCCGACGACCGGCATCGCCTTGGTCGCCGAGACGCGGAAGTCACCGGGCTCGGGGCGGACCTCCCCCGGCTCGACCGGGCGACCCTCCGCGCGCCACGCCGCCAGGCCGCCGTCGAGGAGCCGCACGTCACGGTGGCCGTGGTGCCTCAGCAGCCACCACGCCCGGGCCGCCGCGCGGCCCTCCCAGTCGTCGTAGACGACCACCGGGCGGTCGCCGCGCACTCCGACGCGCCGCATCGCGGCCTCGAACGCGTCCTCGTCCGGCAGCGGGTGGCGACCGCCGTCCCCGGGCGGGGCGGCGAGGTCGGCGTCGAGGTCGACGTAGGCCGCGCCGGGGAGGTGCCCGGCGGCGTGCTCGTCGCGGCCCGGCGGACCGCCCATCCGGTAGCGCACGTCGAGCACGGTGACGTCGGCGAGGACCTCCGCCAGCTCCGTGGGTCCGAGCAGCGGGGAGGTCGCCGCGGGGGCGCCGGGAAAGTCGTCGTCCATGCCCGGCACGGTAGCCGCCGCCCCGGGTGGTCGCTGTGACAAGATCGCCCGGACATGGCTGAACTGCACTTCTTCACGGGCACGATGGACTCCGGCAAGTCGACGCTGGCGCTCCAGACCAACCACAACCACGCGGCGCGCGGACGGGTCGGGCGGATCTTCACGACCCACGACCGCGCCGGGCAGGCGGTGCTCTCCAGCCGGCTAGGGCTCACCCACGACGCCCTCGAGGTGGACGCGGACTTCGACTTCTGGTCCTACGTCGTCGACACCCTCACCCGCGGCGGTCGCATCGACTACCTCATCTGCGACGAGGCCCAGTTCTACTCCGCCGAGCAGATCGACCAGCTCGCGAAGGTCGTCGACGAGCTCCAGATCGACGTCTTCGCCTTCGGCATCCTCACCGACTTCCGCTCCCAGCTGTTCCCCGGGAGCGGCCGGCTCGTCGAGCTCGCCGACCGGATGAACGTCCTGCAGGTCGAGGCGCTGTGCTGGTGCGGCAAGCGCGCCACCCACAACGCGCGCACGGAGGACGGCGTGATGGTCACCGACGGCGAGGTGGTCGTGGTCGGTGACGTCGACCAGGTCGACGAGCCGCCTGCGCACGTGGCGTACGAGGTGCTGTGCCGCCAGCACCACCGCCGGCGACTCACCGCGGCGCGGGCCAAGGCGGTCAGCCTGGCCCCCGAGCCGCTCCCCTTCGGCTGACGCTGGAGGTTGAGTCTCCAGGAGACTCACGGCCCAGTCGAGGGTGAGTCTCCGGGAGACTCACGGCCCAGTCGAGGGTGAGTCTCCGGGAGACTCACGGCCCAGTCGAGGGTGAGTCTCCGGGAGACTCAGGGCTCAGCCGACGAGGATCGGGATCTTCATCTCGACCGGGGTGAGCGAGCCGTGCAGGCCGACCAGGGTGGTCTCGTAGGGGAAGTCGCGCGAGGAGAGGACCGCCACGTCGTCGTGGCAGGCGACCATCACGTCGCCGAGGCGGGGCAGCACGCCCGGGTGCACCGCGCCGAACCACCCGCGGGCGACCGCGTCCTCGCGGGCGAGCACCGTGGCCCGGTCGCCGAGCACCTCGCGCCAGGTCGCGACCACGTCGGCCACCGCGCCCGCCGAGCAGTACACGTGCCGGAAGCGCGCCTCGCCGCCGAGCAGCGCCACGCCGTCCCGCATCCCGTCGACGGCGTCGACGTCGACGCGGGCGTGCGTCGGGCTGTCGACCATCCCGTGGTCGGCCACGACGAGCAGCCGGGTGGCCGACGGCAGCGCCTCGCGCAGCTGCTCGGCCTCCGCGTCGACCATCGCCAGCTGCTGGAGCCACTGCGAGGAGGCGACGCCGAACTTGTGGCCGGTCCAGTCGAGGTCGGAGTCGTAGACGTAGGTCAGGGACGGCGCGTGCGCGGAGGCCGCCACCGCCGCTGCGATCCGCTCGCCGACCCGGTCGGCCCCGACGTAGGTCGCGCCCCGCTGGGAGGCGACCGTGAGCCCGGAGCCGTCGAAGTCGCGCTTGTTGACCGACGTCACGTGCACGCCAGCCCGGGCGAGGCGGCCGAAGGCGGTCGGGTGGGGCTGCCACTCGAGGGGGTCGACGTGCTTGTCCCACCCGAGGTGGTTGATCAGCCGGTCGGTGCCGGGGATGCGGGCGGTGTAGCCGACCAGCCCGTGCGCCCCGGGGGGCAGGCCGGTGCCGAGCGAGGTCAGCGAGGTCGCCGTCGTCGAGGGCACGCCGGCCGTGCCGGTGGCGCTGCCGGCCACGAGGGAGGCGAGGTAGGGGGCGGCGTGGGCGTGGCGGGCGAGCAGCTCGGAGCCGAGGCCGTCGACGAGGAACACGACGTACGACGGCGCCGGGGGCAGCTCGAGCCCGGCCGGGTGGTCGGCCAGCGGCACCCCCAGGGCACGGCCGACCGAGGGGAGGACGTCGGCGAGCGAACGGTCTCCGTAGGCGGGCAGGGTGAGCGACGTCGGCAGGATGTCGCTCACCACGCGGGGGCGCTCATCCGCGGGTGCTCGCCGACAGCGCGTCGGCGAAGGCCAGCAGCCCGCTCACGGCGTCGGCTCCCTCGGCGGCCGCCGAGACGCGCAGCGTGTAGTCGTCGCCGGCGAGCGTGCCGGTGTAGCCGTGGTCGGCGTCGCACGACGGGTCGGAGCAGCCGGCCGGCTCGAGGTCGAGGCGGCCGACGCCGCCCCACCCGATGGTCAGCACGGCCTCGGCGGGCGGCGCGACCCCCGCCGTCGGGTTGGCGACCATGCGGGTCACGACGACCGTGCGGATCGAGGCGAGCGTCACCGCCTCGGTGGTGGTGGACGTGTACGGCTCGGGCAGCAGGTCGTCGCCCGGGTGCTCGTCGGTGTGGGCGATCACCAGGCGGGTGGGCGTCAGGAGCAGCGCGGTGAGGTGGCGGCGCACCTCCTCGTGGTCGAACGTCGTCTCGTGGTGCACGAAGTAGGACACGACGTCCTCACCGCCGGCGGCCGAGAAGACGCCGTCGGCGACGACCTCGGGGTAGTAGCCGGTGCGGTGGATCGCCTGTCGGAGCTCGTCGGAGACGTCCGCGACGCGGGTGGAGCGGGGCATGGGTGAAGTCTGTCACGCATCCCCGCTCAACCGGGGAGCGTGTCCCCCGGCATCGTCGACAGCCGTCGGACGAACCAGTCCGACCGCGGGTCCTTGACCGGCTCCACCCGCACGCTCGCGCCGAGCACGGTGGCGCCGTCCGCGCCCGCCAGCACCAGCGGCAGCTGGAGCGCGCGGACCTGCGGCAGGTCGTGCTGGAGCTGGGCGACCTGCCGCACCAGCCGCTCGATCTCCGCGACGTCGACGATCTCGCTGCCGCGGTAGCCGAACAGCAGGGGCGAGGCCTTGATCTCGCGCACCATGTCCTGGGCGTCGTGGTCGGCCAGCGGCGGGATCCGGTAGGACCGGTCTCCCAGCAGCTCGCTCAGCGGCCCGCCGATCCCGAACGACAGGACCGGGCCGAACAGCGGGTCCTCCATCGTCGCGATGGTCACCGGGACCCCGGGCGGGGCGTTGCGCTGGACGACGAAGCCCGCGCGCGCCGGGTCGGTGATGACCTGGTTGAGCGTCGTCCAGGCGTCCTGCATCTCCTCCGGGGTGTCGATGTTGCGCCACACGTGCGCGAGGTCCGGGCGGTCGCGCAGGTGGTCGGCGGTGGCCTTGAGCACCACGTCCCAGCCGAGCTCCTCGCCCGCCGCGACCGCCTCGTCGAGGGACTCCACGGCGTAGGTCTCCCACAGGTGGATGCCGTAGGCGTCCAGCAGCCTGTGCTGCTCGCGGAAGTCGAGCTCGCGGCCCTCGGGGTGCTTCATCAGCACCTCGTTGACGATGTGGCGGGCGGTGTCGCGGTCCGCCGTCTCCGCCTCGGCACTGCTGCCGGCCTGCGGCACGCGGACCCACACGGCGTACTCCACGACGCGTGCGAGCGCGCGGACGGCCGCCTCGACCTCGGGGTACGACGGCACCGACCCGCGGCCGGCGCTCGAGCCCGCGACGTCGGGGACGCGCAGCAGCTCGGGCACGCCCTCGGTGCCGAGGAACGTCGACACGATCGGCTTGTCGGACTGCTCGCCGACCGCGGCCAGGACGTTGGCGACGTCCTCGCGGGCGCCGGCGACGTTGAGCGGCGGGATGAAGATCGCGACCACCGAGTCGACCTCGGGGTCGTCGATCGCGGCGTCGAGCGCGTCCTCGAAGTCCTCCGCGGTGGCGTCGGCTCCGAGCGCGACCTGCTTGTTGACCACGAGACCCACCGAGTTGGCGGCGTCGGCGGCGAGCAGCCCGAGCGCGTCGGAGTTGCCGACGATCGCGACCCGGCGCCCGCGCGGCAGCGGCTGGTGGGCCAGCAGCTGGGCGACGTCGAACATCTCCTCCAGCGACTCGACCTGGATGATCCCGGCCTGGCGGAACATCGCGTCCACCGCCTGGGCCGGGGCGGCGATCTTGCGGACCGCGTGGCCCATCGGGACGCCTTGGGAGCTGCGGCCGGAGCGGACCGCCACGATCGGCTTGCGCCGGCTCACCCGCCGGGCGATCCGGGAGAACTTGCGCGGGTTGCCGATCGACTCGAGGTAGAGCAGGACCACCTCGGTGGCGTCGTCCTCCTCCCAGTACTGCAGGAGGTCGTTGCCGGACACGTCCGCGCGGTTGCCGGCGCTGACGAACGTCGTGAGGCCGAGGCCGCGGTTCTGCACCTTCTCCAGGATCGCCGAGCCGAGCGCGCCGGACTGGCAGAAGAATCCGGCGCGGCCGCGCGGCGGCATCACCGACGACAGCGACGCGTTGAGCGAGACCTCGGGGTCGGTGTTGATGATGCCCAGCGCGTTGGGCCCGATCAGCCGGAGGCCGTAGGACCGGGAGAGCCCGACGAGCCGGCGCTGGCGCTGGCGGCCCTCCTCGCCGGTCTCGGCGAAGCCCGAGGAGATCACCACCAGCCCGTGCACGCCCTTGGCGGCGCAGTCGAGCACGACGTCCTGCACGGCGTCCGCCGGGACGGCGACGATCGCCACGTCGACCTCGCCCGGGATCTCCCCCACCGACTTCCACGCCGGCATCCCCGCGACCGAGTCGGCGCTCGGGTTGACCACGTGGATCCGCCCGGAGAAGTTGCCGAGCACGAGGTGGCGCACCAGCGCGCGCCCGATGGTGTCCTGGCGACGGCTCGCACCGATGATCGCGACCGACCTCGGCGAGAAGAACCGCTCGATCGACGCGTGCTCCGCGCGGTGCTCGCGCTGCTCCATGACGCCGATGGCGGTCTCGGTGGGGTCGATCCGGAAGACGAGCTCCATCACGCCGTCCTCGAAGGCGCTCTTCACCTGGTAGCCGGCGTCCTTGAAGGTGTGGATCATCGCCTGGTTGTCGGGCAGCACCTCGGCGACGAACTCCTCGACGCCGCGCTCGCGGCCGGCCTGGGCGAGGTGCTCGAGCAGCAGCTGGCCGATCCCGCGACCCTGGTGCTTGTCCTCGACGAGGAAGGCGACCTCGGCGTAGCCGGGGCGGATCGTGTCGTAGCGGCCGACCGCGATCATCTTGCCGGCCACGAGCAGGATCAGCGCCACCCGGTCGCGGTGGTCGACGCGGGTGAACCGGTCGAGGTCGCGCTCGGACAGCTCCGGCATCGGGGAGAAGAACCGGTAGTACTTCGACTGGTCCGAGACGCGCGCGTAGAACTCCACGAGCAGCGCCCGGTCCTCCGGCTGCATCGGCCGGATGTGCGCCGTGCGCCCGTCGCGGAGCAGGACGTCGGCCTCCCAGTGGCGCGGCGGGGCCGTCGTCCCGGGCTCGTCGGTCGTCGCGTCCACGTCGCTCACACCGGCAATCTATCGGTGATCCCCCCACCGCACCCGACCGATGTCGACCCTGCCCGGCGAGCCCCCGCCCGCGGGCGGGCCCCGACCGGGGAGAATGACCGGCATGGCACGACGTACGACGAAGCAGCCCCTCCCGGACGACTTCGAGGAGCACATCCTCGACACCGACATCCGCGACGAGATGCAGACGTCGTTCCTGGAGTACGCCTACTCGGTCATCTACTCCCGGGCGCTGCCCGACGCGCGCGACGGCCTCAAGCCCGTCCAGCGCCGGATCCTCTACACGATGGACGACATGTCGCTGCGGCCCGACCGCGGCCACGTGAAGAGCGCCCGTGTCGTCGGCGAGGTGATGGGTCGCCTGCACCCGCACGGTGACGGAGCGATCTACGACGCGCTCGTCCGGATGGCGCAGCCGTGGTCGATGCGGCTGCGGACCGTCGACGGCCACGGCAACTTCGGCTCCCCCGACGACTCCCCCGCCGCGATGCGCTACACCGAGTGCCGGATGGCGCCCGCGGCGGTCGCGATGACGGCGTCGATCGACGAGGACACGGTCGACTTCAAGCCCAACTACGACTCGCGCGAGATGGAGCCGGTCGTGCTGCCGGCCGCGATCCCGCACCTGCTGGTCAACGGCTCGGCCGGGATCGCCGTCGGCATGGCCACCAACATCGCCCCGCACAACCTCGTCGAGGTGGTCCAGGCGCTCAAGCACCTCATCACCCACCCGAAGGCGTCGCTCGACGACCTGATGCGCTTCATCCCGGGTCCCGACCTCCCCACCGGCGGCAAGATCGTCGGCCTCGACGGCATCCGCGACGCCTACGAGTCCGGGCGCGGCACGTTCAAGATGCGCGCCACCGCCCGCGTCGAGTCGGTGACGGCCCGGCGCAAGGGCATCGTCGTGACCGAGCTCCCCTACGGCGTCGGCACCGAGCGGGTGATGGAGCAGATCAAGAAGCTGGTCCTGGCCAAGAAGCTGCAGGGCATCGCCGACATCAAGGACCTCAGCGACCGCGACCACGGCCTGCGGCTGGTCATCGAGGTGAAGAACGGCTTCGTGCCGGAGGCGCTCCTCGAGCAGCTCTACCGGCAGACCGCGATGGAGGACTCGTTCGGCATCAACGCGGTCGCGCTGGTCGACGGCCAGCCCCGCACGCTCGGGCTCCGGCAGCTGCTCGAGGTGTTCCTCCAGCACCGCTTCGACGTCGTGCGCCGTCGCTCGGTGTTCCGCCGGACCAAGGCCGCCGACCGGCTCCACCTCGTCGACGGCCTGCTGATCGCGATCCTCGACATCGACGAGGTCATCCAGGTCATCCGGTCCTCGGACAACGCCGCCGCCGCCAAGGAGCGGCTGATCCAGGTCTTCGAGCTCTCCGAGGTCCAGGCCGACTACATCCTCGACATGCCGCTGCGCCGGCTGACGAAGTTCTCCAAGCTGGAGCTCGACAAGGAGAAGGCCGAGCTCGAGCGCACCATCGAGCACCTCGACGCGATCCTCGCCGACGAGAAGCTCCTGCGGAAGGTGGTCTCCGACGAGCTCGGCGACGTCGCCAAGGAGCACGGCACCCCGCGCCGCACGGTCCTGCTCGGCGCCGCACCGGCGGTCTCCGCGGCCGCCACGGCCGTCGAGGTCTCCGACGACCCGTGCTTCGTCCTGCTCTCCTCGACCGGGCTGCTGGCCCGTACGCGCGACACCGCCCCGCTCGGCTCGGGTGGCGACCGGGCCAACCACGACGCCGTCGTGTCGGCGGTGCTCACCTCCCGCCGCGGCGAGGTCGGGCTGCTCACCAACCGCGGCCGGCTGGTGAAGGTGGCGGTCATCGACATCGGCGCCGAGCTGCCCTCGACCGCCAACGACCCCCACGTCGCCGGCGGCGTCCCGCTCACCGAGCTGGTCTCGCTCGAGGCCGGCGAGCGGGTCCTCGCCCTCACCACGCTGGCCAGCGACGGCTGGGGCCTCGCGCTCGGCACCCGCGACGGCGTGGTCAAGCGGGTCAACCCCGAGGTGCTCAACCGCGACGACTGGGAGGTCATCGGCCTCAAGGACGGCGACGAGGTCGTCGGCGCCGCCGAGCTGCGCACCGGCGACGAGGAGCTCTGCTTCATC
Organism: Nocardioides okcheonensis; assembly: GCF_020991065.1. Taxonomy (NCBI): domain Bacteria; kingdom Bacillati; phylum Actinomycetota; class Actinomycetes; order Propionibacteriales; family Nocardioidaceae; genus Nocardioides; species Nocardioides okcheonensis. The sequence goes on along the minus strand of NZ_CP087710.1, from coordinate 304,230 downwards.
TCCACCGACGCCCAGCTGCTGCACTTCCCCGCCTCGGGCGTACGCCCCCAGGGGCGCTCGGGCGGCGGCATGGCGGGCATCAAGCTCGGCGCGGGCCAGCGGGTCGCGTTCTTCGGCGCGTTCGACCCTGCCGAGGCGGTGGTCGTCACCGCGTCCGGGTCGTCGACGGCGCTGGAGGGCACCGAGCCCGGGTCGGTCAAGGTGACGCCGTTCAGCGAGTACCCCGGCAAGGGCCGCGCCACGGGCGGCGTGCGCAGCCACCGCTTCCTCAAGGGCGAGGACGTCCTGGTCACCGCGCGTGGGCCGGCCCCGGGCCGGCCGCGCGCCGCGCGAGCGGCGCCCCGGTCGAGCTGCCCGAGGCGACCGGCAAGCGCGACGGCTCCGGCGTGCCTGCGCCGCAGCCGATCGCCGCGATCGCCTCGCCGGTCGCGCGCCAGGTCGACGCCGAGGCGCCGGAGCCCCGGACGACCGCGCCTGTGGAAGGCTGAGCGCATGCGTGCTCCCCTCACCGGACGTGGCCGGCCCGCCGGCCGCCTCGCCGCGACGGCCACGGCCGTCCTCCTGGCCCTGCCCGCCCTCGCCGCCTGCTCGGGCGACGACTCCGCCGCGGCCGACGGCAAGACGCCCGAGGAGGTCCTGTCCGAGGCGTCGACGAAGCTCGCCGAGACCAGCGGCGTCGACCTCACGCTGTCGACCCCCGCCCTGCCCGACGGCGTGGCCGGCATCAAGGAGGCGGCGGGCACGGTGACCGACGCACCGGCCTTCGAGGGCACGATCACCGTCGTCTTCGCCGGCCAGACCGTCGACGTGCCGGTGGTCGCGGTCGACGACACCGTCTACGCCCAGCTCCCGTTCACGCCCGGGTGGAACAAGGTCAACCCCAAGGAGTACGGCGCCCCCGACCCGTCGGGCCTCGTCGGCCAGGACGGCTTCGCCGGGCTGCTGGAGCTGACCGACGCCCCCGAGGCCGGTGAGAGCGTGCGCGGCGGCGCGGACAACAAGGAGGTGCTGACCACCTACTCCGGCACCGTCCCGGGCGACGCCATGGACGCCGTGATCCCGTCGGCGTCGGGTGACTCCTTCGACGCCGAGTGGCAGGTGACCGACGACGGCGAGCTGCGCAAGGCCACGCTCACCGGCGTCTTCTACCCCCGCACCGACCCGATGACCTACACCGTCGAGTTCGCCGACTACGGCACGGAGAAGGACATCACCGCGCCGTGAGCCGGCCCTCGGAGCCGTCCACGGACACGGTGCCGCGCAGCTCGCGGCTGCTGCTGGCGGTCGCCGCGGTCGCCGTCGCGTTCGCCGCGGCCGACACCTACGTCGTGGTCCTGGCACTGCCGGACATGATGACCGGCGTCGGGATCCCGATCGACCAGCTCCAGCGCGCCGCGCCCATCGTCAGCGGCTTCCTCCTCGGCTACGTCGCGATGCTCCCGCTCATCGGGCGGATCGCCGACCTGCGCGGACGCGTCCCCGTCCTCGTGATGTCGCTGGTGCTCTTCGCGCTGGGCTCGCTGGTGACGACGCTCGCCTACGACATGCCCAGCATCGTCGCCGGGCGGTTCCTCCAGGGCGTGGGCGGCGGCGGCCTCGTGCCGGCGACGCTCGCGCTGGTCGCCGACCTCTACCCCGTCGAGCGTCGCGGCGTCCCGCTCGGCGTCGTGTCCGCGGTCCAGGAGATCGGCTCAGTCCTCGGGCCGCTGTTCGGCGCCGTGGTCCTCGCGGTCGCCGACTGGCGCGCGATCTTCGCGGTCAACCTCGCCGTCGGCCTCGTGCTCGCCGCCGCCATCCGGGCGCTGACCCGTTCCGCGGCGGGCGAGGGGCGAGCGCAGCGAGCCTCGAGACCACGCCCCGACCTGATCGGCCTGCTCCTGGTCGTGCTCACCCTCGTCGCGGGCGGGGTCGTCTTCCTGCGCCCACCCGCGCTGATGCGCGACCTCACGTGGGGACAGCTCTTCATCCCGTTCGCGGGCGACGGTCGCTGGCTGACGCCGGCGGGCGCCGCCGCCGTCGTGGCGTTCGTGCTGCTGCTCGCCTGGTCGTGGTTCGCGCCCCGGCCGCTGCTCGACCTGCGCGGCTGGACCCGCGTCCTCGTCGACGCCGACCTCGTCGGCGCGCTGCTGCTCGCCCTCGCCCTCGGCGGGGTGATCCTGGCCTTCGCCACCGCCGACCCGAAGGTCGAGGTCTTCTCCCCCCGCGGCCGGTGGTACCTCCTCGGCGCCGTCGTGGCGGCCGCCGCCTTCGCCTGGCACGTACGCCGCGCGAGCGCCCCGCTGGTGCCGCGCGGGGCGCTGGTGCGTACGCCCGCGTGGGGCGCGCTCGTGGTCAGCTTCTTCGTCGGCGCCGCGCTGATCGCCGCCCTCATCGACATCCCGCTCTTCGCCCGCACCACCGTCTACCCCGACGACCAGCTCCCCGCCGCGCTGGTGCTGGTGCGCTTCCTGCTCGCGCTGCCCGTCGGGGCCGTCGCGGGCGGCTGGCTGATCCGCACCGTCGCTCCGGGCGTGGTCACCGCCGGCGGGATGCTGATGGCAGCCACCGGCTTCGTGCTGATGACCCGGTGGGGCCTCACGACGATCGAGGAGCCCGTCGCCAACGTGGCGCTCGTCGTCGGCGGCCTCGGCTTCGGCCTGGCGCTCGCGCCGGTCAACGCCGCGCTGCTCGCCTTCACCGACGACGAGGTGCACGGGGTCGCCAGCGCGTTCGTCGTCGTCGCCCGGATGGTGGGCATGCTGGTCGGCATCTCGGCGCTCACCACGATCGGGCTGCGCCGCTACTACTCCGAGCAGATCGCCATCCCGCCCGTCCAGGACGTGTGCGACGGCAAGAGCCGGTGCAAGGCGTTCTCCGACCTGCTCCGCGTCGCGGGCATCGCCCAGGAGCACGCCGTGTTCTGGGGCGCCGCCGGCTGCGCCGTGGTCGCGGCAGTCCTCGCGCTCGTCCTGTTCCGCGAGGTGCGCCCGACCCGGCTCAGCACCCGGGACCTCTTCGGCGGCGGCGCCTGAGGGGCGCTAGCCTGCGAGTCGTGGCTGACTCCTCGCACGACTTCGACGACCTGATCGACGCCAACCGCGCCTTCGCCGACGACTTCGACCTCGGCGGGTTCGACGGCAAGGCCCACGCCGGCATCGGCCTGATCACCTGCATGGACTCGCGCATCGACCCGCTGCGCATGCTCGGGCTCAAGCACGGCGACGCGAAGATCTTCCGCAACCCGGGCGCCCGGGTGACGCCCCAGGCGCTGGAGGCGCTGGTGCTCGGCGTCCACCTGCTCAACGTCCAGCGGATCCTCGTGGTCCCCCACACCCGCTGCGCGATGGCCTCCTCGAGCGAGGCCGAGCTGCGGGTCAAGGTCGGCGAGTCCGCCGGCGTCGACGCCAGCTGGGCGTCCTTCGGCGTGGTCACCGACCAGCTCGACCAGCTGCGCCAGGACGTCGCCAAGGTCCGCACGCACCCCCTCATCGGCGACCGCGCCCGGGTCGGGGGCTTCCTCTACGACGTCGACTCCGGGCTGCTCACCCAGCACGTCTGAGCGCCTGCTGGGGGCTGCGGCCCGCCTCTTCAGCGATCCCCGGTCAGCCGGGGATCGCTGAACTTGTCAGGCCGTGCAAGGCCTGACAAGTTCAGCGAGAGCCTGACAAGTTCGAGCGCTCGGACCCCGACGCCGGACGTCGTGCCCGGCGCCGGGCTGCGAGCCGGGCCGTCGTACGTCGCCGCGACCGTCGCTCCCGGGACCGGTCAGCGCAGCGTCTGCTTGCCCCCGTGCAGCAGCGTGACCAGCTGGGCGACCTTCCCGTCGGTCGCGGCGTCGCGCGCGAACGACGTCAGGTTCATGACCGGCGCGAACCGCTGCCGCGTGATGGCCTTGGCGTAGGTGAACTCCCGGAGCCCGTCGGGGCCGTGGATGCGGCCGAACCCCGACTGCCCGACGCCGCCGAAGGGCAGCGACGGGACGGCGGCGAAGGCGATGACCGCGTTGACCGACGTCATGCCGGAGCGGATCCGGCGGGCGATCGACATGCCGTTGGCCTGCGAGAACACCGCGCCGGCCAGGCCGTACTCGGTGGCGTTGGTGAGGCGTACGGCCTCGTCCATGCTCGCGACCGGGTTGATCGCCAGTGTCGGACCGAAGGTCTCGTCGGTGATCTCCGTGGAGTCCTCGGGCACGTGGGTGAGGATCGTCGGCTGGACGAAGCGCTCCCCGACCGCGTCGGACCCGCCGAGCACCACCCTCGCGCCGCGGGCGATCGCGTCGTCGATGTGGCTCTTGATGACGCCCAGCTGCGACGGCATCGTGATCGGCCCGATCTTCGCGCCCGAGTCTGCCCCGGCGCGCAGGCCCTCGGCCTGGGACAGGATCTCGGTCATGAAGGCGTCGAAGACGTTCTCGTGGACGTAGACGCGCTCGGTGCCGATGCAGGTCTGCCCCGCGTTGGCCATCCCGCCCCACAGCGCCGCCTCGGCGGCCTTGGCCAGGTCGGCGTCCTCGTCCACGATCAGGGAGTCCTTGCCGCCGGCCTCGATGACGACCGGCGTGAGGTTCTCGGCGCAGGTCGCCATGACGAGCTTGCCGGTGCGCCCCGACCCGGTGAACGCGAGCTTGTCGATCCGCGCCCGGCACAGCGCGTTGCCGGTCTCGCCGAGGCCCGTCACGACCTGCAGGACGTCGCGACCGTGCACCACCTCACGGAAGCTGTCGGCGAGCCACTGCCCGACGCCGGGGGTGTACTCACTGGGCTTGAACACCACGGCGTTGCCCGCGGCGAGGGCGTAGGCGATCGACCCCATCGGCGTGAAGACGGGGTAGTTCCACGGGCCGATCACGCCGACCACCCCGAGCGGGTGGTAGGCCACCGTCGCCGCCTGGTTGGCCATCAGGAGCCCGGAGGAGACCTTCCGCGCCCCGAGCACCTTCTTGGCGTTCTTCGCCGCCCACGCGATGTGGTCGATGGCCAGGACGATCTCGAGCTGGGCGTCCCCGTGGGGCTTGCCGGTCTCGCGGTGGGAGAGGTCGGCGAGCTGGGCGATCCTCCGGGTGATCACGCTGCGCCAGGTGAGGAGGAAGTCGGCGCGCTCGTCGAACGACAGGTTGCCCCACCAGTCGACCGCGTCGCGGGCGCGGGCGACGGCGGCGTCGACCTCGGCCGGGCCGGCCACCGGGTGCGTGCCGACGACGTCGCCGGTGGCCGGGTCGAGCGAGTCGAAGGTCTGGGTGGCGCCGGAGGTGGTGGGCTCGAGGGTGGTGCTCATCGTGACTCCTTGATGAGGTCGGCGCACTTCTCACCGATCATGACGGTGGGGGCGTTGGTGTTGCCGCGGGGCACCCGCGGCATGACGGAGGCGTCGGCGACCCGCAGGCCCTCGACGCCGTGGACGCGGAGCTCGGGGTCGACGACGCTGCCCTCGACCGTGCCCATCGCGCACGTCGCGACGGGGTGGTAGAGCGTCTGGCCGAGGCGGCCGATCGCCTCGATGATCTCGTCGTCGGACGGGTCGCTCGAGGCCGGGACCCACGGCTCGTCGACGAACCGGGCGATGGGGCCCTGGCGCAGCACCTCGAGCGCGGTGCGGAACCCGCCGACCATGGCCTCGAGGTCGGCGCGGTCGTCGAAGTAGCCCGGGTCGATCTCGGGGTGCCAGGTCGGGTCGGCCGAGCGCAGCCGGACATGGCCCGAGCTCTGGACGTTGACGAGCGTCACGGCCGTGGTCAGCGCACGGCGTACGGGCTCGTGCATGCCGTTGTCGTAGAACCCCGTCGGTGCGACGTGGAGCTGGATGTCCGGCAGCGCGAGGTCGTCGCGGGAGGCGTAGAACGCCCCGGTCTCGGCGACGTTGGAGCTCAGCGGCCCCTTGCCGGTCGCCTTCCACCTCACCAGGTTGCCGATCCCGAGCATCTCGGCGATGTCGGTGGTGTCCTTGGTGTAGCTGAGGATCCCCGAGACGGGGTGGTCCTGGAGGTGCTGGCCGACCCCGGAGGAGTCGACGACGACGTCGATGCCCAGGTCGCGCAGGTGGGCTCCGGGGCCGATGCCGGAGAGCATGAGCAGCTGCGGGCTATTGATCGCGCCGCCGCTGAGCACGACCTCGGCCTCCGCGCGCACGACGTGCTGCGCGCCGTTGCGGGTGTACGCGACGCCGACCGCGCGGGTGCCCTCGAGCACGATCCGCGTCACGAACGCCTCGGTCCGCACGGTCAGGTTGGGCCGCGCCGCCGCGGGATGGATGTAGGCGTCGGCGACCGACCAGCGGCGCCCCTTCTTGCAGGTCACCTGGTAGCGGCCGATGCCCTCCTGCTCGGCGCCGTTGAAGTCGTCGGTGCGCTTGAGCCCGGCCGCGACCCCGGCCTCGATGAAGGCGGTGCTCAGCTCGTGGTCGTAGGTCCGGTCCTCGACGTGCAACGGCCCGTCGGTGCCGTGGAACCGCCCGCCGAGGCGCGTGTTGCCCTCGGCCTTGACGAAGTAGGGCAGGACGTCGTCGAAGCCCCAGCCGGTCGCGCCGTAGGCGTCGCGCCACTCGTCGTAGTCGGCGTGGTTGCCGCGGATGTAGATCATCGCGTTCATCGACGAGCACCCGCCCAGCGCCTTCATGCGGGGCCAGTACGCCCGGCGCCCGTCGAGGTGCTTCTGCGGCGTGGTCTCGTAGTTCCAGTCCCACTTCGTCTTGAACAGCATCGAGAACGCCAGTGGCATGTGGATGTTGTCGTCGTCGTCGGCGGGACCGGCCTCGAGCAGCAGCACCCGGACGTCCGGGTCCTCGGTCAGCCGGGCGGCGACGACACCGCCGGCGCTGCCCGATCCGATGACGACGTAGTCGAACTTCTCGTCGGGCATGTGCTCCCTCTCGACCTGCTGTGACGCGGGCCACAAACCTACTGAGAGGGGGACCGCGACACAATGACTGTCAGCGTCGCGGGGCTTCAGCGATCCCCGGTCAGCCGGGGATCGCTGAACTTGTCAGGCCTTGCACGGCCTGACAAGTTCAGCGAGAGCCTGACCGACCTGGTCGAACGGCGCCCCGGGAGCGCGCCACGGCTCAGTCCGTGCGGTCCGCGGACGGGCCGGGTGATCCCCTGCTGTCGCGGACCCGCTCGCTCGCCTCGGCCCTCATCGCCGCGATGCGCTGGTCGGTCCGGTCGATCCGGTACGCGTCGAGGGTGCCGTGCCGCACGCCCAGCCGGATGACCCAGTAGACGACGAACGCGAACAGCAGCCACAGGGGCAGCACCAGCAGCGCGAACTCACCGAACCCGATGTCCATGCGCGCACGCTAGTCCGGCACGGGCCGGACCGACGCCGCCTCCGCACTCGTGCCGGCGTGTCGGCCGCGACACGCCGGGGCGTACGCCGGCGCGAGCCGCGGGATCGGCCCTCAGGCGTCGAGGGCCTCGACGTCGACCTCGTAGGCGCCCTGCACGATGAACTCCTTGCGCGGCGCGACGTCGGAGCCCATCAGCAGGTCGAAGACCCGGCTGGCCTCGTCGACGTCGTCGATGGTGAGCTTGCGCAGGGTGCGGTGGCGCGGGTCCATCGTGGTCTCGGCCAGCTGGTCGGCGTCCATCTCCCCGAGGCCCTTGTAGCGCTGGACCGGGTCCTTCCACCGCACGTTCTTGCGCTTGAGCTCGGCGAGCTTGCGCTGCAGCTCGTCGTCGGAGTACGTGTAGATGTACTTGTCCATCCCCTTCTTCGGGTTGGACAGCTCGATGCGGTGCAGCGGCGGCACGGCCGAGAACAGCCGGCCGTCGCGGACCAGGTCGGGCATGTACTTGAAGAACAGCGTCGCCAGCAGGCAGCGGATGTGCGCGCCGTCGGAGTCGGCGTCGGCCATCAGGATGATCCGGCCGTAGCGCGCGGCCTCGAGGTCGAACGTGCGGCCCGACCCGGCGCCCACGACCTGGATGATCGAGGCGCACTCGGTGTTCTTGAGCATGTCGCCGACCGACGCCTTCTGGACGTTCAGGATCTTGCCTCGGATCGGCAGCAGCGCCTGGAACTCGCTGCTGCGCGCCGCCTTGGCGGTGCCCATCGCCGAGTCGCCCTCGACGATGAACAGCTCGGTGCGCTCGGTGTCGGTGCTGCGGCAGTCGAAGAGCTTCGCGGGCAGCGCGGACGACTCCAGCGCGTTCTTGCGGCGCTGGTTCTCCTTGTGCTGGCGCGCGGCGAGCCGGGTCTTCGACGCGCCGGCGACCTTCTCCATCAGGAGCTTGGCCTGCGCCTTCTCGGCGCGCTTGGTGGAGGTCAGGAACGCCTTGAGCTCGCCGGCCACGACCTTGCGGACCACGCTGCGAGCCGCCGGCGTGCCGAGGATCTCCTTGGTCTGGCCCTCGAACTGCGGCTCGGCGAGCCGCACGGTGACCACGGCCGTCAGGCCCTCGAGGACGTCGTCCTTGATCACGTCGGCGTCGGCCGCCTTGAGCACCTTCGCGCCACGCATGGCGTCGTTGAAGGTCTTGGTCAGCGCGGCCTCGAAGCCGCTGACGTGGGTGCCGCCCTTGGGCGTGGCGATGACGTTGACGAACGAGCGCAGCTCGGTGTCGTAGGCGGTGTCCCAGCGCACGGCGACGTCGACGGTGAGCTCGCGCTCGACCTCCTGAGGCGTCATGTGGCCCTTGTCGTCGAGCAGGGGCACCGTCTCGGTGAAGGTGTCCGTGCCCTGCAGGCGCAGGATGTCGGTGACCGGCTCGCCGTGGGAGAGGAACTCCACGAACTCCGCGATGCCACCGTCGTGGCGGAACTTCTCCTCGACCATCTCGCCGGCGCGCTGGTCGCGGATGACGAGCTCGAGGCCGGGGACGATGTACGACGTCTGGCGGGCGCGGCCGACCAGCCCCTCCATCTCGAAGCGGGCGTCCTTGGTGAAGATCTGCCGGTCGGGCCAGAACCGGATCCGGGTGCCGGTGCGGCCCTTGGCCACGCGCTTGCCCGTGCGGGTCAGGCCGGACTGCGGGGTGAAGGACGCGGACGGGCCGTCGCCGTCGAACACGCCCGGCACGCCGCGCTGGAAGGACAGGCCGCGCTGGGTCGGCGAGCGGTCGACGTCGATGTCCATCCGCGACGACAGCGCGTTGACCACGGACAGGCCCACGCCGTGCAGGCCGCCGGTCGCGACGTAGGAGCCGCCGCCGAACTTGCCGCCGGCGTGCAGCTTGGTCGCCACGACCTCGACGCCGGAGAGCCCGGTCTTGGGCTCCTTGTCGGTCGGGATGCCGCGGCCGTCGTCGAACACCTCGACCGAGCCGTCCTCGTGCAGGGTCACCTCGACCCGGTGCGCGACACCGGCCAGCGCCTCGTCGACGCCGTTGTCGATGATCTCCCACAGGCAGTGCATCAGGCCGCGGGTGTCGGTCGAGCCGATGTACATGCCCGGGCGCTTGCGCACGGCGTCGAGGCCCTCGAGGACGAGGAGGTGCGCTGCGTTGTACGAGTTGTCTGCCGGTGCTGCCACGGACGTCCTGTCGTGCTCGGGTGGATCTCGGAACACCCCGACACTACCCGCGACACGCCGCCCGGCCGTGCAGGCACGCCTGCCCGGATCCTGCCCACCCGTCCGGTCTAGCCTGGTCGGCCGGACGTTGGTCCCTCGTCCACAACATCCGGTACACGCTTGCGGACAACGCACGCGTCGGGCGACGTGGCGTGATTCACTGGAGGGGATCGCTGCACGAGGGGGCCGCTGGGAATCTTTGTCCCACTGGCTACGTTGGGCAAGACACCGATGAACAGAAATGAGGCTGACGTGACCACTGCCACCGCACCCACCCAGGCCGTCCTCACGGCGGGTGACCGCTGTGACCGCTGCGGCGCCCAGGCCTACCTGCGGGTGGAGCTCCAGACCGGCGGCGAGCTGCTGTTCTGCGCCCACCACGCCCGCGAGCACGGCGAGAAGCTCCGCGAGGTCGCTGCCACCGTCCACGACGAGACGCACAAGCTCGGCAGCGACGCCTGACCCAGCAGCACCACACCGACTCCCAGGACGACCCCGGACACGCTCTCCGGGGTCGTCCTGCGTCCGGACCCCCTTCTGGGAGGCTGGCCCGGTGAGCCTCACCGAAGTCCTCGTCGCCGTCGCGATCGCCGTCGGCATCGCCGGCATCATCGTCCCCGTGCTGCCCGGCACCCTGCTGGTGCTCGGCGCCGTCCTCGTGTGGGCCCTCGACGTCGACACCTCCACCGCGTGGGTGGTCTTCGCGGTGTGCACCGTGCTGCTCGCCGGCGGGTCCGTGGTGAAGTTCCTCGTCCCCGGGCGGCAGCTGAAGGCCTCCGGGGTGCCGAACCGCACCCTCGCGGTCGGGGCGCTGCTGGCGTTCGTGGGCTTCTTCGTGGTCCCGCTGGTCGGGATGTTCATCGGGTTCGTGCTCGGCGTCTACCTCGCCGAGCGGGCCCGCGTGGGTGCCGCGCAGGCCGGACCGTCCACCCGCGCCGCGCTGCGCGCCGTGGGCGTCTCGATCCTGGTCGAGCTGGTCGCCGCGTTCCTCGCCGCCGCCGCCTGGGTCGTGGGCGTCGTGGTGACCTGACGTGGCCGTCCTGCTCGCGCTCGCCGCGGCCGTCGCCTACGGCCTCTCGGACTTCGTCGGCGGGATCGCGTCACGGCGTACGTCGGCGTGGCCGGTCGCGTTCGTCGCGTCGTCGTCGGCCTGCGCCGGTGCCGTCGTCCTCGCCCTGGTCACCGCGGGCTCCCCCACCGCCGCCGACCTCGGCTGGGGCGCGCTCGCCGGCGTCGGGACCGGCACCGGAGGCGCGTTCCTCTACCGCGGGCTGGCCGCGGGCCGGATGGGCGTGGTCGCGCCCGTCTCGGCCGTGGGTGCGGCCCTGCTGCCCGTCGTCGTCGGTGTGGCGACCGGGGAGCGCCCCGACCTGCTCGTCTGGCTCGGCCTGGTCGCGGCGGTGCCCGGGATCTGGCTGGTGAGCCGCGAGCCGGGTGGTGGTGACCTCGCCGCGGGCATCGTCGACGGGGTGCTGGCGGGGGCGGGCTTCGGCCTGCTGTTCGCCGCGACGGGACAGGTGCCGGAGGAGGCCGGGTTCGCGCCGCTGGCGCTCGCGCAGGGCGTCGGCGTGGTCTGCGTCGCCGTCACCGCGACGCTGCTGGGCGGCCGGTGGAGGCCCGACCACCCGTCGCAGGCGTGGGGCGTCGCGGCCGGACTGCTCGCCACGACCGCCGTGGTCGCCTTCCTCCGCGCCACGCAGACCGGCCTGCTGACGGTCGCCTCGGTCGTGACCTCGCTCTACCCGGCCGTCACGATCGCGCTGGCGGCCGTCGTCCTGCGCGAGCGGGTCCACGCCTCCCAGGGCGTCGGACTGCTGCTGTGCGGGCTCGCGGTCGGCCTGGTCGCCGCCGCCTGACCCGCGAGGGTCACACCCCGAGGCCGGGCGCGATCGGGAGGCTCCACCGGTGCCGCTTCGGCGCCCAGTCCATGACCGGGTGCGACCCGTCGGCCTCGTCGACCATCTTCACCGAGACCCGCACCGTGTCCGGGTCGCCGAGGCAGGCGCGGCTGACGAGCGCCCGGAAGACGTCCTTGCGCCACTTCGGGCGGGCCGAGTAGTCGCAGTCGACCCGGTCGTCGCTGCCGCGCCAGCCGTTCGCCCTGGTCAGCACGTAGTCGGTCCCGTCGCCGAGACCGCTGCTCAGCAGGTACTCGGCCCCGCGGGCGCCCCGGTCGGTGTCGATGTAGAGCGACAGCCCCGCGGCGCTCGAGCGCACCAGCTCGGTGAACCTCACCTTGACCAGCAGGTTCCGGTTGCCGTGCATGGCCTGGAGGGCGGTGATGTCGGAGAGCGACGCCGTCGCGTCGGCCGGGTCGTCGATGCCGTAGTACTCCGCGCCCGCGGGCGCGGCGACGAGACCGGCGAGCAGGAGCGCGGGCACGGCTGCGAGCGAGATCCGAGTTCTCATGCCTCGAGTGTGGCACCCCTCCCCCGGTCGGCGTCCACCCACTTCTGGGGGGTGGACACCCGCGCGGTGGCACCATGGCGCCATGGGCGGGCAGGCGGGGTCGACCGGGGACGGCTGCGTACGCCGGCGCCTCGCGGGGGCCCTCGTCCTCGCCGCCGTCGTGGGTGGTGGGTGCACGGCGCCCGGTCCCGAGGCCCCCGGGCGGGGTGCGCCGGAGGTGCCGGGACAGCCCGGGTCGGCCCCGACGAGCACCCCGACCAGCACCCCGACGGTGCCACCCGGCGACCCCGGCCCACCGCGTCGCGCGCCCGTGCGGCTCGCGCTGGCCGGCGACGTCCACTTCGAGGGGGCCCTGTCCGAGCGGCTGGCGGAGCCCGCCACCGCCCTCGGGCCGGCCGCTCGGGTCCTGGGGGCGGCCGACCTGGCGATCCTCAACCTGGAGACGTCGGTCGGCACCGGGGGCCGGCCCGAGCCGGGCAAGCGCTTCACCTTCTCGGCGCCGCCCGCCGCCCTCGAGGCGCTGGCCGGCGCCGGGGTGGACGTCGCCGTGATGGCCAACAACCACGCGCTCGACCTCGGCCGCGGTCGGGTCCGCCAGGCGCTGCGGGCGGCCCGCTCGGCGGGCGTCGACGTCGCGGGCATCGGCCGCGACGCGCGGTCCGCGCAGCGGGCGGTGGTGACGGACGTCCGCGGCACCCGCGTCGCCACCGTGGCCGCGTCTGTCGCCGACCAGGACCCCACCGCCGACCCCACCGCCCACTGGGCCGCCGGCCCCGGCCGCCCCGGGATCGCGGTCGCCCTCGACCCGGCCCGGCTGCTGCGGAAGGTGCGTCGTGCCCGCTCGGCCGCCGACGTCGTCGTGGTCTACCTCCACTGGGGGGTGCAGGGCGAACGGTGCCCGTCGCCCGACCAGCGGGGGCTGGCCCGCCGCCTCGTGGCGGCGGGCGCCGACGTCGTGGTCGGCGCCCACGCCCACGTGCTGCAGGGCGACGGCCGGCTCGGCGGCGGCTACGTCGGCTACGGGCTCGGGAACTTCGCCTGGTACTCCCCCGGCCCGACCGGCGTGCTCACCCTCACCGTGCGGCCCGGCCGCGGTCGGAGGCCCGGGCGAGCGTCACCGGGTCCGCGTGGTGGCCGGCGCGGATCGGCGTCGACGGCGTCGCCCGCGGGGTCGCGGGCGCGGCCGCGGCCGCCTCGCGCGACGAGCGGCGGTCCCTGCGCGCGTGCGCGGGGCTGGGCTCGCTAGCCCGGCCGCGGGGCCAGCCAGGCGAGCACGAGGCGCCCGACTCGCGCCAGCTGGGCGCCCGAGACGACCGGCGGGAGGTCCGCGGCCGAGTGATAGCCGGCGTAGGGCGTCGAGCCGAGGCGCGCGGCCGGCAGACGGCCCGGACGTAGGACCAGTGGTCGCTGCTGCGCTGGCCGCCCTCGGCCACGACCGGGACCCCGGCCCGCCGTGCCGCGTCCAGCAGCGACCGCTGCACCGGGTCGCCGTCCCCCGCCGAGCCGACCGGCACCACCTCGCCGACCCCGACCCGGTCCAGCGACACCATCGCCCGCACGGCCCTCCGCTCGCGTGGCCCGAGCGCTGCGACGTGGGCGCGGGAGCCGAAGTGGTGGAGCTCGTCGCCGGGGCCGCGCGGCTCCTCGGCGCCGAAGGCCACGAGCACCACCGGCAGCCTCGTGCGCCGCTGGGCCACCGCCTCGGCCACCGCGAGGAGCACGCCCACCCCCGACGCGTTGTCCTCGGCCCCCGGCGCCTGCGGGACCGTGTCGAGGTGGGCGCCGACCACGAGGTGCGGACGGGTCCGGTCGACCCCGGGGAGCGTGGCGACCACGTTGACGGACCGACCCGCGGGCACGGCGACGCCCCAGGACTCCCCCGCCGGGACGTCGAAGGCCTGCCGCTCCACCTCCCAGCCGAGGTCGCGCAGCTCGCCGGTCACCCACCGGGCGGCGCGCCCGTACGCCGGTCCGGTGGCCTCCCGCGGACCGATCCGGCCCGCGAGGTGTCGCACCGCACGGACCGCGGTGGCCGCCCGCAGGTCCCCGGGACGCAGCGCCTCCGTGGGTGCGGCGGCCTCCGTGGTCGGGTCGGGCGTCGGCGGGGTCGCGGGGGCCCGGGCCGACCCGTCGGACGTCGGCGCGCCGGGGTCGGGCCCCGGCCCGTCCCGGTCGGCGTCGCGCTCGCCGGCCCCGGTGCAGCCGGACAGCGCGAGGGCGAGGACCACCGCGGCGGCGGCGCGGCGCTGCGGACCCATGGCAGCCACCGTAGCCCGCGAACCGAGGACCTTCGGCCCGCCCGATCCCGATGACACCGGGCCGCGGGCCGCGCCATGATCGCCCCACCCCCGACGAGAGGAACCCCATGGACGCCACCCTCCGATCCGCGTCGCACCGGTCACTGGCGGTCGGAGCCGCCGTCGCGGCCGTCGCCGCGAGCCTGGTGCTGCTCGGCTCCCCCACCGCGTCGGCGTCGGACGCTGCCGCCGCCGCGGGACCCACCAGCGAGCGCGCGGCCGGGCGCGACCGCGACCACGACGGCCTGCGCAACCGCGTCGAGCGCCGGCTCGGCCTCGACCCCCGTGACGAGGACACCGACGGCGACGGCATCGACGACGGCGACGAGGTGCACGACGGCCGTCGGGGCACCGACCCGACCGACCGCGACACCGACGACGACGGCGTGCGCGACGGCGACGAGGACTCCGACCACGACGGCGTCGACGACGAGGACGAGGACGACGCGCTCGAGTCCTGCACCGCCGACGACGACGACAGCGACCACGACGGCGTGCGCGACGAGGACGAGAACGAGCACGGCACGCGTCCGGGCGTCGCGGACAGCGACCACGACGGCACCGTCGACGGCGAGGAGGACAGCGACGACGACTCCGTCAGCGACTCCGACGAGGACGACTCGTCCGAGGACCGGTGCTCCTCCGACGACGACCACCACGACGAGGACGAGACGGACGACCACGGCTCCGAGGACCGCCGCTGAGCCGGCACGGCCACGACGCGACGAGGGCCCGACCGCTGCTGCGGTCGGGCCCTCGTCGGACGTGCGGGGTGCTCAGTCCAGGTAGTCGCGCAGGACCTGCGAGCGGCTCGGGTGGCGCAGCTTCGACATCGTCTTCGACTCGATCTGGCGGATCCGCTCGCGGGTCACGCCGTAGACCTTGCCGATCTCGTCGAGCGTCTTGGGCTGGCCGTCGGTGAGTCCGAACCGCATCGACACCACGCCCGCCTCGCGCTCGGAGAGCGTGTCGAGGACCGCGTGCAGCTGCTCCTGCAGGAGGGTGAAGGAGACGGCGTCCGCGGGGACGATCGCCTCGGAGTCCTCGATCAGGTCACCGAACTCGGAGTCGCCGTCCTCGCCGAGCGGGGTGTGCAGCGAGATCGGCTCGCGGCCGTACTTCTGGACCTCGATGACCTTCTCCGGGGTCATGTCGAGCTCCTTGGCCAGCTCCTCCGGCGTGGGCTCGCGGCCCAGGTCCTGGAGCATCTGGCGCTGCACGCGGGCGAGCTTGTTGATGACCTCGACCATGTGCACCGGGATGCGGATGGTGCGGGCCTGGTCGGCCATCGCGCGGGTGATCGCCTGCCGGATCCACCAGGTCGCGTAGGTCGAGAACTTGTAGCCCTTGGTGTAGTCGAACTTCTCGACCGCACGGATCAGTCCGAGGTTGCCCTCCTGGATCAGGTCGAGGAAGAGCATGCCGCGACCGGTGTAGCGCTTGGCGAGCGACACGACGAGGCGGAGGTTGGCCTCGAGGAGGTGGTTCTTGGCGCGCCGACCGTCCTCGGCGATCCACTCGTACTCCTCGAGCATCTTCGCGCTGATCCGGCCGCCCTTGGCGAGCTTCTCCTCCGAGAACAGGCCGGCCTCGATCCGCTTGGCGAGCTCGACCTCCATCTCGGCGTTGAGGAGGGGCACCTTGCCGATCTGCTTGAGGTAGTCCTTGACCGGGTCGGCGGTCGCACCGGCGACCATGACCTGCTGCTCGGGCTCGTCGGTCTCGTCGGCCGCGGAGACGGTGAAGGCCTGCTTCTCGTCCTCCTTGATCGT
The DNA here is from genome assembly GCF_020991065.1 of Nocardioides okcheonensis. Classification (NCBI taxonomy): domain Bacteria; kingdom Bacillati; phylum Actinomycetota; class Actinomycetes; order Propionibacteriales; family Nocardioidaceae; genus Nocardioides; species Nocardioides okcheonensis. The sequence goes on along the minus strand of NZ_CP087710.1, from coordinate 288,266 downwards.
GGGATCGGCGACGACGTCCTTCTCGAACTGGTCGTCGGGGATGTCCGGCAGGACCTTCTTGCCGTCGGCCCCCACGGCCGGCGCCTCGACGGCGCCGAGGTCGACGACCTCGTCGGCGTCGGTCGCCTTGGCAGCCTTCTTCGCCGGCGCCTTCTTGGCGGGCGCGGCCTTCTTGGCGGCGGCCTTCCTGGCCGGTGCCGCGGGCTCGGCCGTGGCCGACGCGGCGGAGGACGCGGCGGCCTTCTTGGCCGGCGCCTTCTTCGCCGCGGCGGAGGTGGACGCCCGCTTGCTCGTGGCGGCGACGGCGCGCAGGCTCGAGGCGTCGAGCTGCACCGTGATGCCGAGCTCGCCCAGGTGGACGAGCAGCGCCTTCAGGTGGCGAGGCTCGACCCCCGCCTCGTCACTGGCCCGTCGCACGTCCTGGGGGGACACGGTGCCGGTCGGGGCGCCGCCCTCGACCAGGGCGGTGATGGAGGGGTGCGACAGCACCTCGGCGGGGAGCAACTTGCGTGCGTGTGAGGACACGAACACCTCTCGTCAAGCAACTTCGGGGCGCGGCGAGGCCCGGAGACGTCAAGAGCCGCTCGGTCATTCTGCCACGAGGGTCCACGGAAGCGTGGATCGCCCTCACTGCGCGTCGCGTGCGGCCGCCTTCTTCGCCTTCTTGAAGTCGCGGACCTTCTGGAGGGAGTCGGCGTCGACGACGTCCGCGACCGACCGGTGCCCCTCGAGGGCGTAGTCGCCGACGGCGGCCTCCCACCCGTCGGGCCGCACGCCGAGCTGCTTGGCGAGCAGGGCCACGAAGATCTGGGCCTTCTGCTTGCCGAAGCCGGGCAGCGCCATCACCCGCTTGAGCAGGTCCTTGCCGTCGCGTGCCTCGGTCCAGAGCCGGGACGCGTCCCCGCCGTAGGTGTCCTCGACGATGCGCGCCAGCTCCTGCATCCGGACCGACATCGACCCCGGGAAGCGGTGGATCGCGGGCGGCGTGGAGGCCATCGCCGCGAACTCCTCGGGGTCGGCGGCCGCGATCGCGCCCGGCTCGACGGTGCCGAACCGGTCGAGGACCTTGGCCGGGCCGCGGAACGCGTGCTCCATCGGGTACTGCTGGTCGAGCATCATGCCCACCAGCAGCGCGAACGCGGAGTCGTCGAGGACCTTGTCGGCGGCCGGGTCACCGGTGATCTGGAAGCCCATGGGGCGATTGTGCCAGTCCGACGTCCCGCGCGGCCGCTAGCGGGTCGGCGTCACTGGGCCTTGACGGCGAGCACCGGGCACGGGGCGTCGAGCAGGACCCGCTGGGCGTTGCTGCCCAGGATCAGCTTGCCGACCGGCGAGCGACGTCGCAGGCCGATGACGAGGAGCTCGGCGTCGTTGGCCTCCGCGATGCTGATCAGGTCCTCGGCGGGCTCGAAGCCGCGCACCAGCTGGCGTACGTCGTGCTCGACGCCGGAGGCCTCGAGCTTCTCGCGGATCGACGCCATGTCGTCCTCGGCGGCGCGGGCCCTGACCCCGTCGAACTCCTGGCCGCCGCGGTGGGAGTTCACCACGACCAGCTTGCCGCCGCGCAGCTTCGCCTCGCTGATGCCGGCTGCGAGGGCAGCCTCGCCCTCCGGCTTCGGGACGTATCCGACGACAACGGTGCCCATGGGGTCTCCTCTCGCGGCCGCAGCCCCGTGTGGCTGGCCTGCTGGCACCGTAACGGAAACCGGCAGGGTCGGACAGCCTGTGGACAGGCGCGTCGGGGCGGCCCCCGTCCGGGAGGGTGGGACGGTGATCCGCACCGCCCTCCGGGCCCCGATCGACCGCGACACCCACGCGGCGCTGCGCGCTGCCGTGCTGGGGCTGGTCGACGCGCGACCCGGTCGCCGGTTCGACCCGGTCCTGCACGCGGGCCGCCCGGGTCTCGCCGTGCACCACCCGGACCCGGGACCCCCGACCGTGCGCGCGGCTCCCGGTGACGACCCCGGCGTGCGCGCCGACCTCGCGCTCGCGCTGCTGCGCCGGGCGCTGGCGCTGCACCCCCGGCCCCTCGTCTGGCTCACCCGGCCCGGCGAGCTCAGCGTCCACGACGACGACCTGCGCTGGCTCCACCCGACGTCGTGGGCCGCCGGCGCCCTCGGCCTGCCGGTCGGGCTCGTGGTCGTGACGCCCCGCGGCTGGTTCGACCCGGTGTCCGACGTCCGGCGGGAGTGGCGGCGGATCCGGCGACGCGCGGGCGGGTGAGCCCGGCCCGGTCCGGGCTCAGTCCCAGTCGTGGACCGGCTGGTTGCTGTGCATCCGCTCGCGGTAGTCGAGGAGCGTCGCCCGGAGCGCGTCGTAGCGGTCGGCTCCCCCGCGCTCGTGGACGCGCCCGACGAACCACGCGGCGCCACTGGTCTCCTTGAGGCAGCGCTGCTCGATGATGCCGAGGTACCGGTCGCTCTCCTCGCTCGGCACGCCGTAGGAGTCGAGACCGGCGCGCGCCATCGGCAGCAACCGCCTCAGCACCAGCTCGGTGGCCCGGACCTGGCCGATGCCCGGCCAGTAGACCTGGGCGTCGACGCCCATCTGGGCGGCGACCTGGAAGTTCTCCTCGGCCGCGGAGAACGACATCTGCGACCACAGCGGGCGCTCGTTCTCCGCGAGGTGGCGCACGAGGCCGAACCACAGCGCGGCGTTGGCGATCGTGTCGGCCACGGTCGGCCCGGCGGCGAGCAGGCGGTTCTCGACCCGCAGGTGCGGCACGCCGTCGGCGATGTCGTAGACGGGGCGGTTCCAGCGGTAGATCGTCCCGTTGTGCAGGCGCAGCTCGTGCAGCTGCGGGGTGCCGCCCCCGTCGAGGACCTCGAGCGGGTCCTCCTCGTCGGTGACCGGGAGGAGGGCCGGGAAGTAGCGGACGTTCTCCTCGAACAGGTCGAACACCGAGGTGATCCACCGCTCGCCGAACCACACCCGGGGGCGTACGCCCTGCGCCTTGAGCTCCTCGCTGCGCGTGTCGGTGGCCTGCTCGAAGAGCGGGATGCGCGTCTCGCGCCAGAGCTCCTTGCCGAGCAGGAACGGGGAGTTGGCCGAGACCGCGACCTGGATGCCGGCGATCGCCTGCGCGGCGTTCCAGTAGGCGGCGAACTGGTCGGGCGAGGTCTGCACGTGGAACTGGGTGCTCGTGCAGGCCGCCTCGGGCACGATCGAGTCCGCCGACGTGGTGAGCCGCTCGCGCCCCGAGATGCTGATCGTGATGTCCTCGCCGCGGGCGTTGAGGATCTGCTCGGACAGCAGCTTGTAGCGCGGGTTCGCGCTGAGCGCCGAGACGCCCATGTGCCCCTCCGCCAGGGTGGGGAGGATCCCGATCATCACCTGGTGGGCGCCCACCTCGGCGGCCTTCTCCTCGGCGTTGTTGAGGGAGCGACGCAGGCTGTCCTCGAAGGTGGACAGGCCGCCCTCGCGCAGCTTGGCCGGGGCGAGGTTGACCTCGATGTTGAACTGGCCGAGCTCGGTCTGGAAGTCGGGGTCGGCGAGCGCCTCGAGCACCTCGGCGTTCTTCAGCGCCGGGTCGCCGGCGTCGTCGATGAGGTTGAGCTCCATCTCGAGCCCGGTCATCGGGTCGTCGGTGTCGAAGCGGGACTCGCGCAGCATCCGGGCGAAGACGTCGAGGTTGCGACGGATCTTCTCGCGGTGGCGGGTCCGGTCAGCCCGGCTGAACTCCTGCTGATCGACTTCTTCTCCCATGACCGCACCCTAGTCAGGCCGACGGTCCGCCGGGAACGCCCGCGCGGGCGACGTCTCACGCGGCGGGGTCCCCCGACCCGTCCAGCGCCGGCCGGAGGCCCTCCCACGTGGCGGGGTCGACCGCTCCCTCCAGCAGCTGGGCGACGAGCCCGGCCAGCGAGTGGTCGGGGCGCCCCTCCCGGCTGCGGTCGACCGCGCACCAGGCCAGCGCGCCGTCGCCCAGGAGCCACGCCGCGAAGCCGAGGACGGCCGCCGGTCCGGCCACGTGCTCGACCGGGAGGCGACGCACGGCGTCGGACCACAGGTCGACCGCGGCGCGCGCCCGCTCGCGCGAGAGCCACACCCACGCCTCGTCGCGGAGCGGGCCGGAGGTGACGCTCACCGCGACCGCCGCCAGCTCGTCGGTCGAGAACGAGCGGTTGCCGGCGAGACGGCGGTGGCACAGCGCGCCCAGGGCACCGGGCGCGAGCGCGACCGCGTGCGGGACCCGGGCGGCGGTGAGCGCCGCCTCGTGCGGGTCCGGTGCGATCGTGGCGCGCAGCGCCTCGCGGCTGGGGTGGGTGACGCGTCCGTCGAGGACGCCCTGGGCGGTGAACCGGTGGTCGGCCAGGGTGAAGGGCACCCCCTGGTAGGCGTCGAGGGGCGCACCGGGGAGCACCGCGAACCAGTGGGAGTCGTGCACCCGCAGGACCTGGTGGACGGTGACCCCCTCGGCGACGAGCTCCTCGTGGAGCGCCCAGGCGGCCTCGTCGGCGACGGTCGTGTCGTCGTCGTAGACCACGAGGACCACCTCGCGGACGCGGTGGCGGCGCACGGGGCGCACCAGCGCCTCGACCACGTCGTCGACGTCGTCGGGGTCGTGCGGGAGGTCGACGCGGGCGTGCAGGCCGCCGGACGCGCCGACGCTCACCAGCACCACCGAGCGCTCGGGGACGAAACCGAGCGCGAGCGGGACGAAGGCGACGAGGTCCTCGGGCGTGCGGGCGCGCAGCCGGGTGGCCGGCGGGCGGTCCGGGTGCGGCGGGTGCAGCGGGTGCAGCGGCACGGGCGGCACCGGGCGCTGCTCGGGAGTGGAGGGTGTCGGTGTCATGGGGACCACGCTTCCCGCGCGCACCGACCTCCCACGCCTCCCGGGTCGGCGGCCTGTGGACGACGGCCCCCGGGGGCGACCTGTGGACGGCTGGCGGGCTGGGACACTGGTCCGGTGACGGCGCACTCCCCCACCGACGGCCCCGGGACCCGGGGCTGATGCGCGCCACCGCCTCCGTCCTCCACGTCGACCTCGACGCGTTCTTCGCCGCCGTGGAGCAGCGCGACAAGCCGTCGCTGCGGGGCAAGCCGGTGATCGTCGGGGGCACGGGCGGGCGGGGCGTGGTCGCCACGGCCTCCTACGAGGCACGCCGCTACGGCGTGGGCTCGGCCATGTCGGGGCGCGAGGCGCGGGCCCGCTGCCCGCACGCCGCCTTCCTCAGCGGCCGGTTCCACGCCTACCGCGCCACCAGCCGGCTGGTCATGGACGTCCTGCGTGACGTGTCGCCCCTGGTGGAGCCGCTCTCGCTGGACGAGGCGTTCGTCGACCTCGCGGCGGCCGGGCTGCCCGACCTGGAGGTGGCGACCGTGACGGAGGTGGGGGCGGAGCTGCGCCGTCGCATCCACGAGGTGACGGGCGGGCTGACGGCCACGGTCGGCATCGCCTCGTCGAAGTTCCTCGCCAAGGTGGCCAGCGAGCTCGACAAGCCCGACGGCATGACGGTGGTCGCGCCGGGCACCGAGCTCGACCTCCTGCGGCCGATGCGGGTGGGCGTGATCCCCGGGGTCGGGCCGGCGACGGCCGACCGGCTGCGCCGCGCCGGCATCCACACCATCGCCGAGCTCGAGCGCACCGGCGAGGACGAGCTGGTCGCGCTCCTCGGCAAGGCCCACGGGCACGGCCTGTGGCAGCTCGCCCGCGCCCGTGACGACCGCCCGGTCGTGTCCGAGCGCGAGGCCAAGTCGATCAGCGTCGAGGGCACCTACGACTCCGACCTCACCGACCGGCGGCTGATGGAGGGCCTGCTCACCCGGCAGGCCCGGGACGTGGGCGCACGGATGCGCAAGGGCGGGCACTCGGGTCGCACCGTGACGATCAAGGTGCGGCTGCACGACTTCACGACGCTGAGCCGGTCGAGCACGCTGTCCAGCCCGACCGACGACGGCGGCACCATCGCCCGGGTCGCCCGCTCGCTGCTCGCCGACCTCGACACCACCGGAGGCGTCCGGCTCCTCGGCGTCGGCGTCTCCGGCCTCGCCGACTGGGTCCAGGAGGACCTGTTCGGGGAGACGACCGCCGAGGAGGACGAGGTCGAGGTCGCGCTGCCCACGCCGCCGCGCCGGGCCTGGCCGCCCGGTGCTGACGTGGTCCACGACGAGATGGGTCCGGGCTGGGTCTGGGGGTCCGGGTCGGGCGTCGTCACCGTCCGCTTCGAGACCGCCGACACGCCACCCGGCCCGGTGCGCAGCTATCGGACCGACGACCCGGCCCTGCGCCGGGTCGAGCCGCCCGCCGACGACTGAGCGCTCCTCCGGGCGGGGCGGCTCCGGAACGAGGTGAGGGGCTCCCGGCGGTATGAGCGCCAGGAGCCCCTCGATTCGGCCGGGTGTGGTGACGTCCGGCCCACCGGACCCGGCACCGCGTCCCCGCCGACCCCGTCACCGGGCCTGCGCGGCGAGCGTGCTCGCCGGGTGGAACTCGTGCCGTCCGATCCGATCTCCGACCCCGCCGAAGCGGTGCCGGTAGCCAGAGTTCTATGCCCGTCGTCCCCGTCGGCACAAGGGTCCCGGCGCACAAACCTGGGGTCCCACAGGGTTGCCCACAGAACTCGTGCCGTCCTCCACAGCACGGCGCCGACCGTCCACAGGGCCCGGGACCATCGGCCACCGAGGACGACCCCGCACGACGTACCCCTGAGAAGTCCCTGAGAGTTCGTCGATCGTGCAACTCACGGGGTACCTGAGTCGTCAAGGCAGGTGAAGGCACCGGCAATCGGCAGGGAACACCGCGTCGAACACAGGTGTTGGAACAGGCGTGCGACACGGGGTGGTCGCACCGGAAGCAGGAGGACACACCATGAGCACCGCACAGGCCAACCGCAGCACGACCACGACCCGCGAGATCGAGGGCCGCGACAGCGTCGGGCTCTACCTCGACGAGATCGCCCGCACCCCCCTGCTCGACGCCGAGACCGAGGTCGAGCTCTCCAAGACCATCGAGGCCGGCCTGATGGCCCAGCACCTCCTCGACACCGGACGCATCGGCCGCCGCAAGGGCGGCGCCCCGATGAGCGCCAGCGAGGCCGAGCTCGAGTGGCTCGCCGAGCAGGGCCGCCTCGCGGTCGACCGGTTCATCGAGGCCAACCTCCGCCTGGTGGTGTCGATCGCCCGCAAGTACGGCCGCTCGCAGATGCCGATGCTCGACCTGATCCAGGAGGGCAACACCGGCCTGATCCGCGCGGTCGAGAAGTTCGACTACACCAAGGGCTACAAGTTCTCCACGTACGCCACCTGGTGGGTGCGGCAGGCGATCACCCGCGGCATCGCGCAGCAGGCCCGCGTCGTCCGGCTCCCCGTCCACGTCGTCGAGGAGCTCAACCAGGTCGGCAGCGCGCGACGCACGCTCGAGCGCCAGCTCGGCCGCGAGCCCGAGCCGCAGGAGATCGCGACCGAGCTCGGCATGGACCTCGACCGGGTCCTCGACCTGATGAGCTGGGGCCGCGACCACGTGTCGCTCGACACCCCGGTCGACGAGGACGGCGACACCTCGCTGGGCGACCTGATGGCCCAGGAGACCGCCCCGGGGCCCGACCTCAACGTCCTGGACGCCGAGGCCCGCCAGCGTCTCGACGACCTCGTCGGCATCCTCGACGAGCGCTCGGCCGACATCGTGCGGGCCCGCTACGGCCTCGCCGACGGCCGCCAGCACAAGCTCGCCGACATCGGTGCCCGCCACGGCATCTCCGCCGAGCGGGTCCGCCAGCTCGAGCGGGAGGCGCTGCAGAAGCTCCGCCGCGCCGGCGACCCCGACCTGGCTGCCTGACGGCGGGACCTAGGCCCCTCCACCCTTTCAGCGATCCCCGGTCAGCCGGGGATCGCTGAACTTGTCAGGGCGTGCACGGCCTGACAAGTTCAGCGAGAGCCTGACCGAGTGGCCGTCGCGGGCCTCACCGCGCCCGGCCGACCGTGTCGCAGCAGCCCGGTCAGTACGCCGCGGACTCCAGGTCCGCGCTCGCGGCCCGTGCCCGTTCGACCACGTCGGCGGGCACGGGCCGCTGTGCTGCCAGGCGGGCCTGCCACATCTGCACCGCGACCACCCGGGCCGCCGCCTCCTCGACCCGCTCGCGGGAGACCTCGCCCGACGCCAGCGCGTCGACCACGATCTGGTGGGTCGCGGCGTTGTCGACCGGCATCAGCAGCAGGTCGGCGCCCGCCTTCAGGGCCTGGAGGGCAGGGGTGGGGCGACCGGCGACGGCGCCCATGCCGAGGGAGTCCGTGATGGTCACGCCCTCGAAGCCGAGGTCGTCGCGGAGCATCGAGTAGACCTCGGGCGCCATGCTGGCCGGTACGCCCGGCGCGATGCTGGTCAGGTCGAGGTGGCTGAGCATCACCGCGGGCGCCGCGTGCTTGATCGCCGACTCGAAGGGCGGCAGGTCGTGCTCCTCGATCTCCGCGAGCGTCGAGTCCACCAGTGGCAGGGTGTCGTGGCTGTCGGTGGTCGCCGTGCCGTGACCCGGGAAGTGCTTCACGGTCGAGACCACGCCGGCGTCGTCGTAGCCCTTGACGGCCGCGCCGACGGCCTGCGCCGCGGCCTTCGGGTCCATCGACGGCGACCGGGCGCCGATGGTCGGGTCGGCGGCACCGATCGTGACGTCCGCGACCGGCGCGAAGACCCAGGTGAAGCCGAGGCTGCGCAGCTCGAGACCGGTGGCGAGCGCGGCCGCGCGGGTCACCCGGCGCCCGAGGCGCGCGTCGGCCTGGATCGCCATCCCGGAGGTCTGGAAGTGCGGGAAGTCGGTGGCGATGCCGCGCAGGTGGGAGACGTAGCCGCCCTCCTGGTCGACCCCGATGACGGGCGGGAACGCCCGGCCGTCGGCGGCGGACGCGTCCGTGATCGCCTTCGTCATCGCCCGCACTTGGTCACCGTCGGTGACGTTGTCGCCGGTGATCGAGATGCCGGCGAGGTGGAGGTCGCGCACCATCTGCGCGGGCACGGCCGGGTCGGTGCCGTGGAAGCGGCCGACGATGACCTGTCCGGCGAGCCTCTCGTCGCTCCAGCCGGCGACCATCTCCTGCGCCTGCTCCAGCTCGCCCGCGGTCGGGCCCCACGAGGTGGGGGCGTCGGGGTCGGCGCTCGGTGACGTGGTCGGCTCGCCGGCGCTGCGGGACGACGACGCGTCCGTGCGGGTCGGCGCCTCCGACGCCGGGTCCGAGGGGGCGGCGCCGAGGGTCGCACAACCACTGAGGAGCAGCAGTCCGGTCGCGGTCACGGCCAGGCGGGGGCGGAGCGAGAGCACTCCCGGAGGCTACCGGCCGCACCCCGACGGGGCGGAAACGTCAGGGGCGGGCCGCGAGCTCGGCGTGGAGCTCCTCCACCGCACGCCGCAGCTCCTCGGGCGTGCCGGTGTTGTCGAGGACGCGGGTGGCGATCGCGAGCCGCTCCTCGCGCCCGGCCTGGGCGGCGATCCGCGCCTCCGCCTCCTCACGGGTCCAGCCCCGGTCGCGCACCATCCGCTCGACCTGCACCTCGGTCGGGACGTCGACCACCACCACCTCGTCGAACGACCCGGCGCGGTCGCCCTCGGCGAGCAGGGGGATGTCGTGGACGACCAGCGCTCCCGCCGGTGCGGCAGCCTCGAGCTCGGCGCCCCGCTGGTGCACGAGGGGGTGGACGATCGACTCGAGCCGGCGGCGCGCGTCCGGGTCGGCGAACACGACGGCGCCCAGCGCGGCGCGGTCGAGGTCACCCTCCGGCGTCAGCACCTGGTCCCCGAACGCCTCCACCACCGCGGCGAGGCCGGGCGTGCCTCGCTCCACGACCTCGCGGGCGATCAGATCGGCGTCTACCACGACGGCGCCGAGGTCGCGCAGGATCGCCGACACGGTGCTCTTGCCGGACGCGATCCCGCCGGTCAGCCCGACCCGCAGCGCCACGTCAGGACGCCCGGGCGACGGCCCGCTCGGCAGCGGCGAGCAGCACGCACGTCGCGACGGCCTCCATCGCCCCGGTGACCTCCTCGACCGGCGGCATCGTCGGCGCGAGCCGGATGTTGGTGTCGTCGGGGTCGTGCTTGTGGGGGAACGACGACCCGGCGGGGGTGAGCGCGACGCCCGCGGCCTTCGCCAGCTCGACGACCCGGCTGGCCGTGCCCGGCACCACGTCGAGGTTCACGAAGTAGCCGCCGGCCGGGGTGTTCCAGGTGGCCACGCCGCGACCGCCCAGGCGCTCGGTGAGGACCCGGTCGACCTCGGCGAACTTCGGCGCGATGATCTCGCGGTGCTTCACCATGTGGTCGCGCACGCCCTGGGGCGAGCCGAAGAACTCCACGTGGCGCAGGTGGTTGACCTTGTCCGGGCCGATCGAGCCGTTGCCGAGGTGCCGGAGGTACCACGCGACGTTGTCGGTGGACGCGGCGAGGAAGGCGACGCCCGCGCCGGCGTAGGTGATCTTCGAGGTCGAGGCGAACATGATCGGCCGGTGCGGGTGCCCGGCGGCCGAGGCGAGGGTGAGCACGTCGGCGCTCTTCGCCTCGTCCTCGGTGAGGTGGTGCAGCGCGTAGGCGTTGTCCCAGAAGATCTTGAAGTCGGGCGCGGCGGTGGGCATCGAGGCGAGCCGGGCGGCGACCTCCTGGCTGACGACCGCGCCGGTCGGGTTGGCGTAGGTCGGCACGACCCACATGCCCTTGATGCTCGGGTCGTCGGCCACCAGCGCGGCGACGGCCTCGGCGTCCGGGCCGTCGTCGTGCATCGGCACCGTCACCATCTCGATGCCGAGGCTCTCCAGCAGCGTGAAGTGGCGGTCGTAGCCGGGGACGGGGCAGACGAAGCGGATCCGCTCCTCCCGGCCCCAGGGGCGCTCGGAGTCGACGGCACCGAAGAGCACGAGGTCGACGAGGCAGTCGCGCATCATGGTCAGGCTGGAGTTGCCACCGGCGACGACCTGCTCGGGCTCGACCCACAGCAGGTCGGCGAACATCTCCCGCAGCTCGGCGAGGCCCTCGAGGCCGCCGTAGTTGCGCACGTCCACGCCCGAGGCCGAGCGGGTCGTGCTGGGCAGCTGCAGCAGGCGGTCGGACAGGTCGAGCTGCTGGGCGGACGGCTTGCCACGGGTGAGGTCGAGTGCCAGGCCCTGGCCCTTCAGCTCCTCGTAGGCCGCGCGCTGCTCCTCCAGGAGCGCGGCGAGGTCGTCGGCGGACAGGTCGGCCAGCGGGGTCGCGTTCACGGTGCCAAGGCTACCGAGGAACGCGCGGGGGTCAGGCGGGCGTCTTGAAGCTGCGTCGGTACTCCTGCGGGCTGACCCCGCGCGAGCGGCCGAAGTGGTGGCGCAGCGTCGCCGCGTTGCCGAAGCCGACCTCGCCGGCGACCCAGTCGACGGAGTGGTCGGTCTGCTCGAGCAGCTCCTGCGCGGCGCGCACCCGCTCCCCCAGGATCCAGCTGTAGGGGGTCGTCCCCGTCTCCTCCTTGAAGCGCCGCGCGAACGTGCGCGCCGACATGTGCATCTGGCGCGCGAGCGTCTCGACGTCGAGCTCCTCGGCGAGGTGGGCGCTGATCCACGCCAGCAGCGGCGCGAGCGCCTCCGACTCGCACACCGGCACGGGCCGCTCGATGAACTGGGCCTGACCACCGTCGCGGTGGGGCGGGACCACCATCCGCCGGGCGGTCGTCGCGGCCACCTTCGCGCCGAAGTGCTGGCGCATGACGTGGAGCGCGGCGTCGAGGGCCGCGGCCGACCCGGCCCCGGTCACCACCGTGCCGTCCTGGACGTAGAGCACGTCCGGGTCCACGATCGCGCCCGGGAAGGTTGCGGCCAGCTCGGCGGCGTAGCGCCAGTGGGTGGTGCAGCGGCGCCCCTCGAGCAGGCCGGCGTCGCCGAGCATGAAGGTCGCCGAGCAGTGCGCGAAGATCATCGCGCCGCGCTCGTGGGTGGCGCGCAGCAGCTCCGACACCTCCGGTGACGTGCCGCGGTGGTCGCTCTTGGGGGCGAGGCAGACCAGGTCGGCGTCGGCCGCCTCGTCGAGCCCGTGCTCGACGACCAGGTCGAAGCCGGCGCGGGTGCGCAGCCGCCCGGGCCGGGGCGTGACCACGCGGAAGTCGAAGACCGGGTTGTCGTCCTCCGGGTGGTAGGGCTCGGCCCACACCTCGCACAACGCTCCGAGGCCGAACGGCTCGGGCTGCTCCTGCACGACGACGGCGACCTTCTTCATGCCGCCAGCGTCGCCGATCACTGGCAGGATGTCAACGAATGCTGGCGTTCCTGCCACTGGTGGCAGGAACGGGGCGAGCGGAGAATTACTGCCATGAACACGATCCTCGCCCTCCTGGTCCTCACCGCCCTCGTCCCCCTGCTCGTGGGGTACGCCCGTCACGACCGGTTCGCCGGCCCGTCCGTCACCACCCACCCCCACGACGAGCTCGGCCCGGTCGAGGAGCGCCGGCACCTCGTCCCCCGCGCCTGACGCCGCACGCGGGGCGGCACAATGCGGCCATGAGCCGACCCGCCCCCGCCCCCGGACCGGGGGGCGACCCCGCGGCCCTCGGCCCCGGCTCGCGCGTCGCGCTGCTGGTCCCGGGCTCGGCGGCCTACGTGGACCTCGTGATCGCGCTGCTCGCGGACGGGATCTTCCCGGTCCCGCTCGACCCCGCGCTCACCGAGGCCGAGCGGCGGCGGGTGCTCGCGCCCATCGCACCCGACCTCGTCGTCGACGAGGTGGAGCAGGTCGCCGACCTGCTGGCCGCGCGGACCGACCGCACGCGGTCGCTGCCCCGCGGGCGACCGATCCACTGCACCAGCGGCACCACCGGGACGCCGAAGGGCGTCTTCTCCGGGCTCCTGCCGGACGAGCAGGCCGCGGCGCTCGTGGCCGAGGAGCGCGACCTCTGGGGCTTCCGGGCCGACGACGTGAACCTGGTGCTCAGCCCGCTGCACCACTCCGCCCCGCTGCGCTTCGCGACCGGGACCCTGCTGGCGGGCGGACGCATCGTCGTCCCGGGCCGCTTCGACCCGGTCCGGGTGACCGCGGCGATCCGCGACGAGCGTCCGACGTCGATGTTCTGCGTGCCGACCCACCTGCAGCGGCTTCTCGCCCACTGGGACGAGGTCGGCGTCCCCGACCTCTCCTCGTTCCGCCTCGTCGCCCACGCCGGCGCGCCGTGCCCCGCCGCGGTCAAGGAGCGCCTCGTCGCGCTGTTCCCCGCCGGGTCGACCTGGGAGTTCTACGGCTCCACCGAGGGCCAGTTCACCGCCTGCCCCTCCGAGGAGTGGCGCGAGCGCCCCGGGACCGTCGGGCGCGCGCGCCCCGGGCGCACCCTCTCCACCGACGACGACGGCCGCATCTGGTGCGCGGTGCCCGAGCACGCGCGCTTCACCTATCTCGGGGCGCCGGAGCAGACCGCTGCCGCCTGGCGCGAGACCCCCGACGGACCCGCGTTCACCGTCGGCGACGCGGGCCGCCTCGACGAGGACGGCTACCTCTTCCTCGACGGCCGCCGCACCGACCTCATCATCTCCGGGGGCGTCAACGTCTACCCGCTCGAGGTGGAGAACGCGCTGCGCGAGGTGCCGGGCGTGGTCGACGTCGCGGTCCTCGGCGCGGACGACCCCGACTGGGGCCAGCGGGTCGTGGCCGCCGTCGTCGGCGACGTCGCCCCCGAGGCCCTGCGCGCCCACGCACGCGAGGTGCTCGCACCGGCCAAGCGGCCCAAGGACTACGTGCCGGTGGCGGAGCTGCCCCTCACCCCGACCGGCAAGGTGCGGCGCGACCGGCTGGCGGACCTGCTCGCCGACCGGCTGGTCGCGCCGCCGGACGGCGGGGCGTCGTCGACCTGATCGGCCGGACCGGCCCGCTCGGGCGAGGATCCGCATAGGGTCGCCGGGTGCCCCGTCTCGTGGTCCTCGCCCTGGTGTCCGCCTCGCTGTCGCTCCCGGCCCTCGGTGCCGGGAGGTCGGAGGCGGCGGCCGATCCCGTCCACGACGTCGTGGTGGGCGTCGTCTCGGACCCGGCTGCGGAGACCTGGCCGGCGTTCGACCCGGCGATCGAGAGGTTCGCCCTCCGGACGGGGTCGGCGAGCCCGCAGGTCACGGTGACGGCGACCTCGAGCGACGTCGACGCCAGGATCCTCGTCAACGGTCGGGAGGCGACCAACGGCGAGCCGCTGGTGCTCACGGACCTCGCCAGCGGCGACGAGGTCAACGTGCAGGTCGTCGACGACGCCGGGACGTCCAACCAGTCGTGGATCGTGCTTCCGCCCGGCTTCCCGCGGCTCACCGCCTCCGGCCCGCACCCGGACCTGGCCCCCGGAGCCGTGGCGCTCACCCTCGCGTCCTTCCTCGGCGGCAACTACAGCGCCGTGGTCGACGAGTGGGGCGTGCCCGTGCGAGCGGTCGCGGAGACCCTCAACGACCTCAAGCAGTCGGCGGCCGACCCGACCCACTACTCCACGGGCATCCCCGCCGCCGGGGGCGGCTGGCGGATCGCCGAGCTCGACGAGCAGTTCCGCGAGACCCGCTCCCACCAGCTCGCGTCGGCCCCGGCCGACACCACGGACTTCCACGACTCGGTGCTGCTGGCCGACGGCGGGGCGCTGCTGATGGGCTACTGGCCCGTCACCCGCGACGGCACCGTCCTCACCGACGCGGTCATCGAGCTGCAGGACGCCGCCGGCGAGGCCACGTGGAGCTGGAACAGCAAGGACCACGTCGACCCCGCCGAGGGCCTGGTCGACCGCTCGGCCGCGGACTACGCCCACATCAACTCCCTCCAGCTGCTGCCCGGCGGCGACGTGCTGGCGTCCTTCCGCAACCTGAGCCAGATCATGCGGATCGCCGGCAGCGACGGTGCCGGCCACGACGCCGGGGACGTCCTCTGGCGCTTCGGAGGGGTCCGCAACGACTTCACCTTCCTCGACGACCCCTACGGCGGACCCTGCGCCCAGCACGCCGCGACCCTGCTGCCCGACGGTCACCTCATGGTCTTCGACAACGGCGCGCGCCGCGACGAGTCGGGCCCGATCGCGCCGCAGACCGCCGACATGTGCCCCACGCCCGGCGACCCCTCCGGCCCGCGGGTGGCGCGACCGCAGAGCCGGGTGAGCGAGTACGAGCTCGACACCACGACGACGCCCCCGACCGCCCGGCTGGTCTGGAGCCACGTGCCCCAGGGGCGCTACGCGCCGTTCGCCGGCAACGCCCAGCCCCTCCCCGGCGGCAACGTGATGGTCGGCTGGTCGCAGTCCGAGGTGCCCCAGGGGCAGCAGGCACCCGTCGCCACCGAGGTCACCCGCTCCGGCGACGAGATCTGGTCGCTGTCAGCAGGCTCGTTCTTCTCCTACCGCGCCTTCAAGCTGGACGCACCCGACGCGACCGACCCGCGCATCGCCGTGACGTCGCCCGTCGACGGCCAGGAGGTCGCGCAGGGCGCCGAGCTCCCGGTCGAGGCATCGTGCGTCGACACCGGCGGCTCCAACCTCGCCACCTGCGCGCCGGACGCACCGCCGAGCACCGACGAGCCGGGAGAGCACGAGCTCGTCGTGCGCGCGACCGACCGGGCAGGCAACCAGGCGACCACCACGGTCACCTACGTCGTCACGCCCGGGGCGCCGGGCACTCCCTCCCCCACCACGGAGCCCACCACCTCGCCGACCGCGAGCCCGACGGCCACCCCCACCGCCACACCGGAGCCCACGCCGGGCCCGGCAGGGACCGCGAAGGCGGACCTGGTCGTCCGCGGCCCCTCGGGCAGGTGGACCGGGCGAGACACCTACCGCGCCCGCCGGCAGACGGTGACGGTCCGGTCCCGCGCCGGTTCGCGCGCGGTCGTGCGGTTCCGGGTCCGCAACGCCGGCGACGCCGCCGGGCGGGTGCTCCTGTCGGCGCGGGCGGAGCGCGGGGTCCCGGGCCGCTGGTACGTCGGTGGGCGCGACGTCACGGCGCGGGTGCGCAACGGCACCTTCCGGACCCCTCGGCTCCAGCCCGGCTCCGCGGCCCGCCTCCGCCTCGTCCTGCGGTGGCCGCCGTCGGCGCGCGTGCGACCGGGCCTCGTGCGCCTGGCCGCGTCCGCGGGCGACTCCCGCGACGTGGTGCGCGTCCGGGTGCGGCCCCGCGGCTGAGCGGGGTCAGGCCTCCCAGACCGCCCGGAGCTGCTCGACGAGGTCACCCGACTGCCGGAGGCCAGCCTCGGCGGCGGCCCGTCGCCGGGCGGGATCGAGCAGGTTCTTGCCGAACGCGGCCAGCGCGTCCGCGTCGGGCGTCACGACCGACCACGCCCGCGGCGCGATGCCCTCGAGCTGGGCCCGGATCGACGTGCGCCGGCTGAACGACCTCGGCAGCGGGGCGAGCACGACGACCCGTGCGGCACCGGCCGCCACGTCGACGTTGGCGGTCGACCGCATCCCCCCGTCCACGAAGGGACGGCCGCCGACCTCGACCGGCGGCCAGACCGTCGGCACCGCACAGCTCGCCGCCACGGCCGACACCAGGTCCACGCCGGAGTCCCGGGTGAAGACGGTGAAGTCCCCGCTGACCGCGTCGACGGCGGTGATCCGCAGGTCACGGTCGGGCCAGGCGTGGACCGGGAGCCGCGAGCGGATCACCGCCTCGCGGTCGACGCTGCCGGGCGGGTGGGCGGCGAGGGCCACCCGCCCGACGCGCGACAGCTTCTGCCGGTCGGTGCCGGGCAGGACGTAGGGCGGGACCAGCCGGAGCGCCGCGATCCGTGACATCCGCCCCCCGAGCTCGGCGTCCGGCGGTTCGAGCTGGGCGGCGTGGAGGTCGTCGAGGGGGATGCCGCTGCCGAGCTGGGCGCCGACCACGGACCCCGCCGACGTGCCGACCACCACGTCGGCGTCGGTGAGGTCGACGCCCTCGCGGGCGAGGCCGGCCAGGATGCCGAGCTCCCACGCGATGCCGGTGATGCCACCGCCGCCGAGGACGAGTGCCGAGCTGCCGCTGCCTGTCATGCGCCAGTTCTAGCGGACCCACCCTGACCGGGCACGTCCGCGGACGACGACGGCCCGCCGGGAGTCCCGGCGGGCCGTCGTGTCGTGCGGTCGATCAGCGGATCAGGCGATCAGGCCTGGCCGCCGGTCAGCTTCTCGCGGAGCGCCTGCAGCGCCTCGTCCGAGGCGAGCGAGCCGCCGGTGTCGCCACCGGTCTCGGCCGCGACGTCGCCGCCGGAGGAGTACGAGGTGGCCTCGCCGGCCTCGACCTCGGCCTGCTTGGCCTCCTCCTGCTGCTTGACGTGCTGCTCCCAGCGGGCGTGCGCCTTGGCGTACTGGTCCTCCCAGACCGCACGCTGCTCCTCGAAGCCCTCGAGCCACTCGCCCGTCTCGGGGTCGAAGCCCTCGGGGTAGACGTAGTTGCCCTGCTCGTCGTAGGTGGCGGTCATGCCGTAGAGGGTCGGGTCGAACTCCTCCACGTCGGCGGCCGCAGCGGTCTCGTTGGCCTGCTTGAGCGACAGCGAGATCCGGCGACGCTCGAGGTCGATGTCGATGATCTTGACCATGACGTCGTCGTTGACCTGGACGACCTGCTCGGGGATCTCGACGTGGCGCTCGGCCAGCTCGGAGATGTGCACCAGGCCCTCGATGCCCTCCTCGACGCGGACGAACGAACCGAAGGGCACCAGCTTGGTGACCTTGCCCGGGACGATCTGGCCGATCTGGTGGGTGCGGGCGAAGTGCTGCCACGGGTCCTCCTGCGTCGCCTTCAGCGACAGGGAGACACGCTCGCGGTCCATGTCGACGTCGAGGACCTCGACGGTGACCTCGTCGCCCACGGCGACGACCTCGGACGGGTGGTCGATGTGCTTCCAGGACAGCTCGGAGACGTGGACGAGGCCGTCGACGCCGCCGAGGTCCACGAACGCACCGAAGTTGACGATCGAGGACACGACACCCTTGCGGATCTGGCCCTTCTGGAGCTGGGTCAGGAAGCCGTGGCGGACCTCGGACTGGGTCTGCTCGAGCCAGGCGCGGCGCGACAGGACCACGTTGTTGCGGTTCTTGTCGAGCTCGATGATCTTGGCCTCGAGGGTCTGGCCGACGTAGGGCTGCAGGTCACGGACGCGACGCATCTCCACCAGCGAGGCGGGCAGGAAGCCGCGCAGGCCGATGTCGAGGATGAGACCACCCTTGACGACCTCGATGACGGTGCCCTCGACGACGCCGTCCTCCTCCTTGACCTGCTCGATCGTGCCCCAGGCGCGCTCGTACTGGGCGCGCTTCTTGGACAGGATCAGACGGCCTTCCTTGTCCTCCTTCTGGAGGACCAGGGCCTCGACCTTGTCGCCCACGGAAACGACCTCGTTGGGGTCGACGTCGTGCTTGATCGACAGCTCGCGCGAGGGGATGACGCCCTCGGTCTTGTAGCCGATGTCGAGGAGGACCTCGTCACGGTCCACCTTGACGATGGTGCCGTCGACGATGTCGCCGTCGTTGAAGTACTTGATGGTCGCGTCGATCGCCGCGAGGAAGTCCTCTTCGGACCCGATGTCGTTGATCGCCACCTGCGGGGCGTCGTAGTCCGGAAGAGTGGAGAGGGTGCTCGTCATGTGGAAGGAGGTTCCTTGGATGGATGGAGTCGTGCGGACGCACACAGCCGTCTGTTTCACTGGTCCTCCCGACGTGTGGACGTCGTGGGGACTCGGCGAGCCCGGGTCCGCTCGGTACGGGAACCGGGCAGACGACTGGCGCAGCTCGCAAGCCTACGCGCGTGCGCGGGCCGCCGTCCAACCGGCGTGACCCGCCCGGACGCGGCCCCGGACCACGCTCAGCGGGCGAACGGCCACGCGTGCAGGTCGCCCGTCGCGGCGACGGCCCGCAGGAGCACCTCCGCGCGGTCCGCGACGGGGCTCTCCCCCGCCCGCGCCGCGAGGTCGACCAGCGCCCACAGGTCGGCCGCGCGCGCCCCCTCCAGCAGCTCCTCGGGGCGCCCGCCGCGCAGGTCGGTCCACGCCGACAGCACGCCCTCGACGTAGGCCGGTCGACGGTCCAGCCGGACCAGGTTGCCGACGTCGGTCCAGGGGTGTCCGGCGTGGGCGAACTCCCAGTCGACCACCCCGGTGAGGTCGGGTCCCGAGGGATCGACGAGCACGTTCTTCGGGTTGAGGTCGCCGTGCACGACGCAGGCGCGACCGACCGTGTCGAGCAGGTCCTGCGCGCGGACCGCCACGTCCTCGAGGCGCCCGAGGTCGCGCTCGGACCACGCGCCGAGGCGCAGGGCCACCCACTCGACGAGCCCGTCGCCGGGCAGCGCGCCGAGCGCGAGGTCGGCGTCGAGGAACGCTCCGGGGCGCAGCGACGGCATCCCCGCCAGCGTGCCGGCGACCGCGCCGAGTGCCCGGCCGAGGCGCGCGGCGCCGTCGTCGTCGAGCCCGGCGAGGACGAGGTCGCCACGCTCCCCCGGCAGCCGACTGGTCACCAGCAGGCCCGGCTCCCCCGCGCCCGGACGCACCCGTCGGACCTCGAGCACCTCGGGCACCGGGACCAGGCCGCGCACCAGGCGCAGGACGGCCTCGTCGACCTCCGGCGGACGGTGCCCGCGGCCGTCCACGGGCGGGTAGATCCGGACCACGGCCCGCTCCCCCGCGACCTCGGCGGCGAAGGTCCTCCCGGAGTGGCCACCGGCCAGCGGCGTCAGCACGGCCCCGTCCTCCATCACCCGCCGATCGTGGCACGGCGCCGGCTGCTCCACCCCATCGGGTGAGGTCGGTCGTTACCTGCTCGCGGCCGTCTCGTTGCCTGAATGAGTAGCAAGCACCGTTTCGTTGCTCTCTCGTTGCTCAGGGGGAGCACCACACCAGGGGGAAACTGAAGATGCACGTACGCACACCACGGCGGTCCGCCGCGGCAGGGGTCGTCCTCGCGCTGCTGGCACCGACCGCACTCGTCACGCTCGCGCAACCGGCCACGGCGCAGCCGCTGCCGGCGACCTACGGCGCCACCGCCCACGGCGACATCGTCGACCTCGACGCCCAGGTGCTCGGGACCGGCTCGCTGGCGGGTGCCGTGATCGGCCACAGCCGCAGCACCGTCGCGAGCGACTCCGGGGGCGGCACGAGCGACGCCACGTCGGCCAACCTCGACGCCCAGCTGCTGTTCGGCGGCGTCCCCATCGCGCCGGACCGGGAGACCGCCACTGCCCCGCCGTCCAGCGACCCGCCCGAGCGCACCCTCGTCGACCTGCCGCTCGACCTGCTGGCAGGGGTCGACGCGGTCACCGGCGACGTGCAGGCGGCCTGGAACGGCGCGGCCTCCTGCGTCCCGGCCACCGGCGGTGAGCGCGTGCTGTCCGACGCGCGCACCGCCCTGGCCGGCGTCACGCTCCTCGACCTGCCCGCCCCGGTGGGCACGCTCGCCGAGGTGCAGGCGTCGCAGACCCGCAGCCGCACGGCGCTCGTCGACCGCGGCACCACGTCGGACGTGGTCGCGCGCACCACCACCACCGTCGGGGACATCGACCTGCTCGGCGGCCAGGTGACGGTCGACGTGACCAACCCGGTGGTGCTGCAGGCCCGGTCGGACGGCACGACCGGCAGTGCCGGCTTCGTGAGCCCGCCGACCATCACCGCCACGGTCGGCGGCACCCCGGTCGACATCCCGCTCAACGGCCAGCCGCAGCGCATCGACCTGCCGGGCGCGCTCGAGCCGCTCGTGGACCTCTCGATCACTGCGTTCACCCCGACCGACCAGTCGTCCGGCGCGACCGGCCGCGGCACCCTCGACGCGCTGCTCCGCATCGACCTCGACGTCCTCGGCCTGCTGCCGGGTGCTCCCGCGGCGGCCGACGTGTCGCTCGCGGTCGCGCCGATGTCGGTCGAGGCGAGCGCCCCGGCCGGCGGCGTCGAGTGCGGCGCGGACGACACCACCGCGCCGGAGGCACCGGTGATCACCGCGCCGGCGGACGGCTCCGTCACCGACGACGCGACGCCCGAGTTCTCCGGGACCGCCGAGCCGGGCTCGACCGTCGTCGTGCGCGACCCCGCGGGCACGGAGGTCTGCACCGACCAGGCCGACGGGGACGGCGCGTGGAGCTGCACCCCGACGACCGCGCTGCCGGACGGCGAGGCGACCTACACCGCCACCGCGACCGACGCCGCGGGCAACACCTCGGCGCCCGACTCGACCACCGTCACCATCGACACCACCGCCCCACAGGTCACCGTCTTCACCCCGGCCGACGGGTCGGCGACGACCGACCTCACCCCGGAGGTCACCGGCGTGGGCGAGCCCGGCGCCACGATCACCGTGCGCGAGGGTGGGACCACCGTGTGCACCACCACCGCCGACGGGGACGGCGCGTGGTCGTGCTCGGCCACCACCCCGCTGGTGCTCGGGCAGCACACGTTCACCGCGACGGCCAGGGACGCCGCAGGCAACACCGCCGAGGCCTCGACGACCTTCACCGTCGTCTTCGTCGGAGGCGGCGACACCACGGCCCCCGACGCGCCGGTCATCACCGCACCCGCCGACGGTGCGAGCACCCAGGACACCACCCCGCGCATCGGCGGGACCGGGGAGACCGGTGCCACCGTCATCGTGCGCGAGGGATCGACGGTGCTCTGCACCGCGGTCGTCACCGGCGACGGCACGTGGGCGTGCACCCCGGCCCGCGAGCTCGCGGTGGGCCAGCACGCCGTGACCGCGACCCAGGCCGACGCGTCGGGCAACACCAGCCCGGCCGACACCAGCACGTTCACCGTGGTGCGGGCTCCTGCTCCCCCGCCCGGCGACAGCGACGGCGACGGCGTCGACGACCAGCAGGAGGGCACGCTCGGCACCAACCCGAACGACGCCGACTCCGACGACGACGGGCTCGGCGACGGCGCCGAGGTCAACACCCACGGCACCAGCCCGCTCGACCCGGACTCCGACAACGACGGGCTCACCGACGGCGCCGAGGTCAACACCCACGGCACCGACCCCCGCGACGCCGACAGCGACGACGACGGCCTCAAGGACGGTCGCGAGGTCAGGGGGATGAAGATCCGGGAGCGCTTCGAGGTGTGCGGGCGCAAGGCCCGGTCCTCGATCACGGTCCGCACGGACCCGCTGCGCGCGGACACCGACCGCGACGGGATCTCGGACGGCCGCGAGGTCAAGGGCTACCGGATCAAGCAGCGGGTGACCCAGCGAGTCTCGCTGCGGGGCAAGGGCAAGACCCTGCGGACCGTCGTGATCGGCAAGACGCGCACCAACCCGCGGAAGTTGGACACCGACCGCGACGGGCTGAAGGACAAGGTCGAGAAGACCGGCAAGGCCAACAAGCGGCACGGGAAGGCGAAGACCGACCCGAGCAAGTGCGACACCGACCGCGGAGGCGTGAGCGACGGGCGCGAGGTGCGCGCGGGCTCCGACCCGAGCGACATCCGCTCGGGGCCGCGGGGCGCGATGTCGCGCAGGGACCGCAGCGACCGGCTGCCGGGCTCCATGGGCTGACCGACCCCCTGGAAGAGAGGTGGGGCACCGGGCGCTCGTCGCCCGGTGCCCCACCGCCCTGCGCCGGTGGCTACGCTCGTCGACGTGGAGGACCACCTGCCGCAGTCCGTGCGGGTCGAGAGGCGACCGGTCACCGAGCGCGAGTCACGGCTGGCCAACGGGCCCGACTGGGACCGCTACGCCGACGAGTACCAGGCCACCCACGGGGCGTTCCTCGGCGACGCCGGCTTCGTCTGGGGACCGGAGGGGCACACCGAGGACGAGCTCGGCATCCTCGGCGACGTCGCCGACCGCGACGTGCTCGAGGTGGGCAGCGGTGCCGGGCAGTGCTCCCGCTGGGTCCGCACCCGCGGCGGTCGCGCGTACGGCCTCGACCTCTCCCACCGCCAGCTCCAGCACTCGCTGCGACTCGACGAGGAGACCGGGACGGCCGTCCCCTCGGTGCGGGGCACCGCGACCGCCCTGCCCTTCGCCGACGGCTCGTTCGACGTCGTCTTCTGCTCCTTCGGCGCGCTCCAGTTCGTCAGCGACATCGACGACGCGCTGGGCGAGGTCGCCCGCGTGCTGCGTCCGGGCGGCCGGTTCGCCTTCTCGATCACCCACCCCACCCGCTGGATGTTCCCCGACGACCCGGGCCCGGCCGGCCTCACCGCCACGCAGTCCTACTGGGACCGCACGCCCTACGTCGAGATCGACGACGCTTCCGGGGTGGTGTCCTACGTCGAGCACCACCGGACGCTGGGCGACTGGGTCCGGCTGCTCGCCGGCCACCGCTTCACCCTGGCCGACCTCGTCGAGCCCGAGTGGCCCGAGGGGCACGACCGGGTGTGGGGCGGCTGGTCACAGGTGCGCGGCCGGCTGACGCCCGGCACCGCGATCTTCGTGGCGCACCTCGCCCGCTGACCCCCGCGGTGCCCGGCGCCTGGCCCGACCGGCGAGCAGGGAGGACGGGTTCAGGTGGGACCACGTACGCCGTCGCCGGCCCTCGCGGTCGAGCAGGCCGCGCCGCAGCGCCGCGCAGTCCTCCCAGAACCGGGCGCCGTCCCCCGGTGCCGCGGCGACGGGTGCGAAGACGACCGCATCGGCGCGCCGCGCGAGCTCGACGTCCACCCCGAGCGCCCGGGCCTGCGCCACCCGGCTCCAGCCCTCCGGCACCGGTCGGCCCAGGTCACGCGCCGTGTCCAGCACCTCCTGCCAGGCATCGACGTGGAGCGCCGTCGGGTCGGACCCCCGCCGCCGGCGCCGCCGCACCGCCTTCACCACCGGGACGGAGGCCCACAGCAGCAGCACCGCACCCGCCAGCACGGCCGCCGCGACACCGACGACCCACCACGGTCCGTGCTGCTCCTCGATGACCGCGTCGGGCGGCAGGTCGATGTCGGCACCCTTGGGGATCTTGATCTCGGAGTCGTCGACGTCGAGCTCGCGGGTGACCCACTCACCCGCCTCGACGACCTCGTCGCTGTCGTCCTCGGTGTAGGGGTGCACGCCGGTGTAGCGGCTCGGGTCGAGGGTGCGCCACGTGCCGTCGGCGAACTGGAGCTCGACCCACGACTCGACGTCGGACTGCAGGACCGTGCCGCCGCGGCCGGGTGCGGCCCCGACCACCACGCGGGCCGGGACACCGAGCCGCGCGGCGGCGAGGGCCGTCACCGCGGAGTACTGGAAGGGTGTCGCCACGATGTGCCTGGCGCCCATCAGCCGCAGGCCGAGGTCGACGGGTGACTGCGAGGAGGTCCCGCTGAGCCGGACCTCGCCGTTGAGCCGGAGGTAGCGCGCCACCAGCAGGACGCGACGCAACGGCGTCAGGTCGGCGCGGTCGAACGGCTCGAGGAACTGGTCGAGGAACGCGCCCTCGGGCTGGCGCTGGTCGTCGGTGGGCTCCATGGTCGCGTCGCCGGCGCCGAACCCGGTCGGCGGCGCGACGGCCGTGAAGGTGTAGTCGTCGCGCGGGTTCACCCCGCCGACCACCAGGGCGCTGGAGGAGGCCTGGTTGTAGCGGACGTCCGCGAGCTGGGTGCGCCCGTCGGTCGACTCGAGGCGGATCGTGGTGAGCTCACCGAACGTCGGCAGCCAGTCGCTCGTGTAGGCCGGCCGGACCCGCACCCGGACCTCGACCTCCTCGCCGTCGTGCAGCGGGTCGACCTGCGGCGAGATCCGGCGGAAGGTGCCGGACGGACCGGCTCCCGGCGACTCGTCGGCCGCCACCCACGCACCGGGCGTGTAGGCGTCGAGCGCGCCGAACCGCACCCGCGCGCCGTCGGGCAGCCCGCTCACCCTGAGCAGCGGCGCCCGTCCCGCCGAGGGCGCGACCAGCGAGTCGAGCGTGCGCGCCGCGACACCCTCGCCCGCGGGGTCGAGACGGGTCCGGTCGGTCTGGTCGTCGTCCGGCGTCAGCAGCCCCACCAGCCCCGACACCGAGGCCACCACGACCACCGCGACCAGCGTGCCCACCAGCCCGGACCGCACCGACCCGACGACGGCCTCGAGGCGACGGCTGCGTGCCGCGGCCCAGGTGAGCAGCACCACCGTGAGCACGATGCCGCGCAGAACGTAGTGGTCGGGCACCAGCACGGCCATCGGGATCGTGGCCGCCAGCCCGCCCAGCACGGCGACCACGGGGGCGAGCGGACGCCGGGTGGCGACCGCCAGCCAGGCGGCCGGGAGCGCGGTGAAGAAGCCGATCGCGTAGGGCAGCAGCATCACGCTGCCGGAGGCCTCCACGGGAGGGAGCGTGCTGACGAACAGGCGCGGGGCCGACCACGTGTCCCCCAGCACCCGGCTCATCGTGTCGACCGTCGGCACGACCCACGGCCCGGGACGCCGCAGGGCCGCCAGGGCGCCGAGTGGCGCGTAGGCGAGGACGGCGACGAGCGCGTAGAGCCACACGCCGTCCGCGGACCGCCGCAGCGTCCAGGCCAGGACGAGGAGGAACACCACCGGCACCAGCCCGGCCACGAGGTAGGCGCGCGACCAGAAGCTCTCGTCGAGGAGGGTCAGCACCAGCGCCATCGCGCCGACGACGACGAGCGCGTCGACGACGGTCGAGCGTCCGTCCTGCGGCCCCGAGGTCATCGTCGTCCCCTCGCCATCAGCTCCGGCAGCAACGCGAGCTCGGGCACGACGACCTGGTGCACGCCCGCCGCGTCGTCGGTCGCCGCCCGGCCCTCGCTGTCGGCGCGGACCACCAGCCAGTCGACGCCCTGGCCGAACCGGCCCGCGGCGGCGTGCAGGTCGGCGACGGTGCGCGCGGCCCCGGTCACCTGGACCACCAGGCCGGTGCCGCTGACCGCGCCCGCCGCCTCCGCGGCCAGCGGGAGGTAGCGGTCGTCGCGCGCGGTGACGAAACGGCAGCTCGCGTCGGTCATCTCGGCCGCGCTCCGCCCGCGGGCGACGTGCGGCCCGCACCGCAGGTAGGTGTCGAAGTCGTCACGCACGGCGCGCAGCGCGACCGAGGCCGCCACCGACACCGCCAGCTCGAAGTCGCGCAGCCGCCGGTAGGACCCGGCGCAGTCGTCGAGGAGGATGGTCACGTGACCGCGCCTGGTCTCGTGGTACTGGCGCACCAGCAGCTCGCCGGCCTTGGCCGAGCTGCGCCAGTGGACGTGGCGCAGGTCGTCACCGGGTGCGTACTCCCGCAGGGCGTGGAACGCCAGGTCGCTCATCGACAGCTGCTGGCTGGTCGCGCCGTCCAGGTCGTTGGTGAGGCCACCGGCGAACACCGAGAGCTCGACCACGCGGGGAGCGACGAACAGCTCGGTCGGGGTGCCGGACGACACCCGCCGGCTCACCAGCCCGACCGGGTCGGCCTTCTCGTGCGCGACCGGGCCGACGGCGTGCACCCCTCGCGGCAGGGCGGGCAGCGCGACGGACGCGGTGTGCTCGGCGTAGGGCCCGAGGAACGGGAGCCGCACCGCGACCTCGCGCGGACCGACCGGCACGACGACCTTCGGGAACAGCATCGGCACCGCTCCTGCGTGGACGCGCAGCTCGGCGCTCGCCGTCGCTCCGCCCTCGACCAGCCGGCTCGGGCGCAGGACGAGGGACGTGGACGGCGCACCGGGCAGTGCCTGCCAGGCCAGCCCGACGCCCACCAGGGCGATCGCCGCGACCCCGAGCTGCACGAACTCCTGCCAGTTGAGGGCGACGGCGACGGTGAGGGTGAGCACCCCCGTCAGGAGGACGCCCCGGCCGAGCGGCGTCACCAGCCGCGGCCACCTCCGCGCGGAGGCCACCAGCGGGGCGAGCCGGCCGCCGGGGCGGACCGGGCTGCGTCGGCTCACGCGCCGCTGCGGGGCACCGGGACCTGCGCGAGCAGGTCGTCGATGACCTGGTCCGGGGTCAGGCCGCCGAACGCGGCGCCCGACGACATGAGCAGGCGGTGCACCAGCACCGGGTGGGCCAGGGTGGCGACGTCCTCGGGCACGACGTGTCCGCGTCCCTCGGCGAGCGCCCACGCCTTGGCGGTGCGGACCCACGCGAGCGCGCCGCGGGTGGACAGCCCGATGCGGACGTCGGGGAGCTCACGCGACGCCTCGGCGAGGCGCCGGACGTAGGCGATGAGCGACCGGTCGACGTGGACCATGTCCGCGAGCTGCGACATCTGCTGGATCTCGGTCGTGCTGATGACCGGTCCGAGCCCCGCGGCCCGGTCGCGCACCTGCGACTCGGCCAGCAGCATCTCCGTGGACTCAGCGTCGGGGTGGCCGACGCTGGTGCGCATCAGGAACCGGTCGAGCTGCGCCTCCGGCAGCTGGTAGGTGCCGGCCTGCTCGATCGGGTTCTGGGTCGCGATCACCATGAACGGGCGGCGCACCTCGTGGGTCCGGCCGTCGACGGTGACGTGCCCCTCCTCCATCACCTCCAGCAGTGCCGACTGCGTCTTCGGCGAGGCGCGGTTGATCTCGTCCGCGAGGACCACGCTGTGGAAGATCGGACCGGGGTGGAAGGAGAACTCCCCGTGCGCCTGGTCGTAGACGGTCACGCCCGTGACGTCCGACGGCAGCAGGTCCGGCGTGAACTGGATGCGCGCGAACGAGCAGTCCAGCGACTTCGCCAGGGCGCGGGCCAGCATGGTCTTGCCGGTGCCGGGCAGGTCCTCCAGGAGGAGGTGCCCACCCGACACCAGGCAGGTCAGCGCGAGCCGGACGACGTGCCGCTTGCCGAGCACCGCCGACTCCATGTTGCGGGCCGCGCGGTCGAACGTCTCGGAGAACCACCGGACGTCGTCGGTGTGGACGGTCGCGATGTCAGGCATGCGGTGGCTGAGCTACCTCTCGGGGCCGTGCGGCGGGCTCAGGCGGCGGAGCGGCGACGCATGAGCTGCAGCGCGATGCCGATCAGCAGCGCGGGGATGCCGACGATCCAGCCGATCAGCGGGACGGTCTTGGTGACCAGGTCCAGCGCGCTGGCGTTGGACTTGGCGTCGTCGGCGTTGCCCGCGATCTGGTCCTCGGTGAAGCCGTAGTCGAGGATGAGGAACGGGTTGCCGTCGGAGTCGATGCGCTGCTGCTGCTCGGACTGGTTGATGATCGCCCCGGTGGTGGGGTCGATCCAGATCTCGCGCTGCACCGAGTAGGTGCCCTGCACGCCGTCGCTGAGCTCGATCGGGGCGTCGGAGACGTCGATGGCGTAGACGTAGGTCTCGAGCCCGTCGACGTCCTCCGTGCGGTCGTAGACGGCGTCGACCGCCTCGCCGGCGAAGCCGTCCCAGTACTGGTAGGTCTTCTTCTCCGCCTCGAAGGGCCACTTGTTGATCAGGCCCTGCTTGTCCTCGGCGCTCGGCGGGAGGTACTTCGGGTCGTCGACGGCGAGCGCCGTGCGGCGGTCGGTCGCGAAGTTGTCCGTGCTCGCCGAGACGAGGCGCTCCTCGGGGTCGTCGGCGCTGACGCACTCGTCGATGCCGCCCTCGTCCTTGACCAGGCAGCTGGAGTTCTGGAAGACGATCACGTCGGAGTCGGAGCGCTCGGAGTCGGCGCGCGTGACGCTGAAGGCCTTGACCGGGAACTCGGTGGTGCCACCGTTGCCGTCGGAGAGCTCCGCGGTCCCGTCGAGCAGGGTGAGGCTGTCCGTGTCGAGCGGCGTCTTCATCAGCCTCCCGGGGGCCCAGAACTGGGCCAGGATGGCCAGGGTGACCAAGAATCCACCCAGCACCGACAAACCGATGCCGAAGCCCTTGCGCATAGCGTTTTTCCTCCCGGTCGCCTCAAAGTCTGGGCGACTCTAGCAGCGAAGTGACTTCCCGGTAGCCAATCTGACACGCACTTTTTCGCACACTCCTCGCGACCCCTCGCGGCGGGGTTAGAGTCCGCGCATGTCGATCGTGAGGAGTGCCCGGCCGCGGGCGTCGCGCCCCGCAGCCCGGAGCGAGGTGGGCTCCGAACGGCTCCGCGCCATGGACAGCCTGCGCGGCCTCGCGATCGTCGTCGTCGTCCTCTCCCACGGCTGGATCCTCTGGCCGATCGAGTGGATCGACGCGCACGCGTGGGTGCGGCCGGTGTTCCGCAGCGGCAACTTCGCCGTCACCATCTTCTTCGTCGCGACCGGCTTCCTCGTCCACCGCTCGCTGGCCGCGCACGGCCTGGCGAACATGAACCCCGCGGTCGGGATCGTGCGCCGCGTCCTGCGCGTGGCGCCGGTCGTGCTGGTCGCGGTGCCCGCGGTGATCGTCGCGGGTGCACTGGTCGACGACCCCAACTCCAGCAGCACCAACGCGAGCACCACCTTCCACGTCTTCACCTACACCTGGAACTGGTACCTCCAGACCGACGCGATCGACTCCCGCTGGGACCTCGGGCACCTCTGGTACCTCTCGGTCGACATGCAGGCCTTCGTCGCCCTCACGCTGCTGCTCTACTTCGTGCGCCGGCGACCGGTCGCCCAGGTGGCCAGCCTCACCGGGCTCCTGCTGCTCCTCACGTGGTGGCGCATGCACGTCGCCGACCTCGAGTCGGTGATCAACGTCCTGCTCCGCACCACCGCTCGCATGGACGCCGTCGTCGTCGGGGTGCTGCTGGGCGTCGTGCTCACCTTCGTCCCGCCCGGGCGGTTCTCGCAACGGGCGCTCACCTGGACCGGGGGCGCCGCGCTCGTCGCGCTGGTGCCGCTCTTCTGGTACTGCTCCGACGACGCCCGCTTCCTCGGCTGGGGCGTCACCCTCCTCGAGCTCGACGTCGCCGTGCTGCTCGGGTCGATCGCCCTCGGCGGGCGGGTGCTGACGACGCCGCGGCTGTCCGCGCTCAGCTTCCTGGGCCGGCACTCACTGGTCATCTACGTCTGGCACTACCCGGCCTTCGCGGCCGTCGAGGCGCGCACCCGGTCGTGGGACTGGCCGCCGCGGGCCGCGGTCGCCCTGGTCGTGACCGCCGCCCTCTGCGTGGCCACCCACTACCTGCTCGAGCGGCACGTCGCGCGCCTGCTGCGACACCCGGCCTGGCTGCGGCTGCGGCCACGGACCCCCGTCGCCCCCGCCGCCGACCCGCGCCGGGACGACCTGGCTGCCGACGACCTCTCGGTGCCGGTCGCCGCCGCACCTGCGGACGGGGCTCAGGACACGAAGCAGAACGTGTAGGTGCCGCCCGCGTCGAAGGTGACGGCGAGGTCGGCGAGCTGCGCGGTCGTCGCGACGTAGGTCCACTCCTCGGGCGCTGCCCTCCACGTCACCGGGTCCGAGGTCAGGTCCTCGTCGGGACGCGAGAGCACGGTGGTCACCGAGCCGGCTGGTCCGCGGAAGCGGAAGCCGGCGCCGAGGTAGCTGGTGAGCACCAGGGTCGGCGTCGCGTTCGTCGCCTGGAACGTCCGGCAGCCCGCACGCCCGGTCACCGCCGGCGTGAAGGAGTCGGTGTCCAGGCGTGCCGGCGGGGCCAGCTCGACCTCGTCGCCGGTGACCGTGACGTAGTAGTTGCTCTCGGCCTCGAGCCGGTCCTGCTCGGACGGGTCGAGGTCGGGGAGCTCCGAGCGCAGGGCGGGGTCGGCCAGCCGGGCCAGGTCCTCGCCGCTGATGTAGGAGCCGCGGATGGCGTCGTTCAGCAGCTTCTCCCCTGCCTCCGACGCGAGGATCGTGCCAGCCAGTCGGGACCGGGTGATGTCGCCGATGTATTCCGTCTGCTGGGTTACGCGGTACTGACCGAGCGCCGCGTGCACTACCCCGAGGCACGCCACAACACCGACCAGCACGTACGCCTGTCGCCGGCCGTGGGCGTCCACCACCCGTGCGGCCGCCCGGACGGCGACGTCGAGGAGCAGCGCCAGCCCCGGGAGCAGGAGCGCCAGCACGACGTAGCGGTAGCGGCTGGTCGTCACCTGCTCCATGCCGTACGGCACCTGCGCGACCGCGCTGACCACCGCGTGGAACAGCGCAGCCACCAGGCCGGCGACGGCCGCCTGGACCAGGATCGGGCGGCGCCTTGCCGTGACGACGATCGCCATGACGACGCCAAGCATCAGTGCGGGGCCCGCGCCCCAGCCGCCGGAGACGTCCTCGAAGGGGGCCACGACCAGGGCGGCAGCCGCTCCGGGCACCTGCAGGACCTCCTCGCGGCTGAGCAGGATCCGGGTGGATCCGCGGCCCCACACGGCGTACCACGCGAGGAAGGCGACCGCCGGGACCGCGACCACCCGCAACATGGCGACGAATCCGCGCGACAGCGCGAAGACCCCGACCCACACCGCGGCCACCACACCGCCGAGGGAGATCGTCACCGCGACGAGCAGCAGCAGGCCCGCCACCAGGCACGCGCGCCCGTCGACGTCGCGGCGCACGAGCACGAGCATCGCGATCGCGCCGAGCAGCACCGACGACGTCAGGGCGACCGGTGCCTCGACCATGAACGCCTCGGACCCTGCGCCGTAGGTCAGCAGGACGAGCGCCGCGACGAGCGCAGCCACCCTGCCGGCGCCGAGGCGGCGCAGCAGCCGGTGCAGCACGACGACCAGGGCCAGGTGCACCAGCACCGTGAGGGCGAGGTAGGGCCAGTAGGCGGTGAGCCCGACGAGCTTGAACGGCAGCAGGTAGACCAGCACCAGGGTGAGCTGCCAGTGCGACGCGTGCGGCGCCATCAGGCTCTCGGTGCCGCCGGGCGCGCCGCCGCGCTCGACGTAGTAGTGGAGGAGGTCGCCGCTGAACCAGCCCCGGCCGCCCAGCCACAGCGCGACGCCCCCCTGCACGGCGAGTGCCGCGAGGAGGACCCACGAGTCCCAGCCGAGGTGCGGGGGCCGGCGTCGCCGCCGGCCCGCCACGCCGGTCACCTGCGCTTGCGCAGCTTCGAGAGCCGCCCGAGGACCTTGTGCGCGGCCTCGTCGGAGATCCCGAGGCGACGCTTGAGCCGGTCGTAGACGTCGAGCACGGTGCGGTCGGCGGCGATCGCGGCCTTGCGGGCGCGACCCTCGTCGGGGCGCGCCTGGTAGTTGGTCGACCGGCGCACCGGCGCGGCCTCCTCGGTGAAGTAGTACATCGCGAGGGAGCGGCGGGCCACGTCGGGCGGGCAGGTCAGCCCGTCCGGGTGGCCGTGGAAGGAGTCCGCGGTGGTGGTGAAGACCAGCATCCGGTTGCCGGCCGGCGTCACGGTGCCCTGGCACGCGGTCATCGCCGGGTCCCAGAGCTCGAGCTTGCCGCCCCAGTCGTCCTCCCACTCCTCGTTGAGGTAGAGCAGGATGTTGACCCGCCGCGCCCAGTTCTCGTGGGTGTGGTGGGTGGTGAAGTCGGCGTGGATGTTGAGGTGGCCGCCGCGCTTGGTCATGTGCAGCCCGCCCCCGTCCATCGTGTAGTCCGGGATCAGGTTCGCGATCCCGGTGAGGTCCTCGAGGTAGGCGACGAACTCGGCCGAGCAGAACTCCTGGGCGACCGCCTGCAGGCTCTCGGCCCACGTGTCGGGATCGGTGTTGCTGAACTTGGTCTCGTTGACGTGGAGGTAGCCCTTCCAGAACTCGTCGTCGATCCCCGGGAAGTCACGGACCGCGGCGGCGAACGCCTCCGGCCGGAGCACGTCGTCGAGGACGACGTGCGGGAAGGGTGTCGCGGACTGGTACTGCGCGGCCGTGGCGTCGCGGCCGGCGTCGAGGCGCGTCATGTCGACGAGCTGCAGGGCGGTCTCCATGGCGCGCATCATGCCACCACGACCGGCACCGCGAGGAGCACTCCCGAGGCTTCCCCAGAACCGCGCCTGCGGAGGCTACCGACGGGTTACACTCGGCCGGTTCGTGAGGCGCTCGTCACGTGGAGCGCCCGCCTGCACGCCTTGGAGGAGTGCCCGTGAAGTCTGCTGACGTGCCGGAGGTCACCGGCCAGGAGGCCCGCACCCCTCGCGTGGGCGTGCTCGTCGTCGCCTACAACGCCGCCTCGACCCTGGAGCGCACGCTCTCCCGCCTGCCGGAGTCGTTCGCCGCCTCGGTCGACCACGTGATGGTCTGCGACGACGCGAGCCAGGACGACACCTACGAGATCGGGCTGCGCTTCCGTGACACCGCGACCTTCCCGGTCACGGTGGTCAAGCACGAGCGCAACCTCGGCTACGGCGGCAACCAGAAGGCCGGCTACCGCTGGGCCATCGAGCACGGCCTCGACGTCGTGGTCCTCCTCCACGGGGACGGCCAGTACGCACCCGAGTGCATCGAGGACCTCGTCGCGCCGCTGGTGAGCGGCGAGGCCGACGCGGTCTTCGGCTCGCGCATGCTGGAGAAGGGCGGCGCCCGCTCCGGCGGCATGCCGGCCTACAAGTTCGTCGGCAACCGCATCCTCACCGGCTTCCAGAACGCCCTGACCGGGCAGCGCCTGTCGGAGTGGCACTCCGGCTACCGCGCCTACCGCACCGACTCGCTCAGCGACCTCGACCTCGCGTCGTACTCCGACGGCTTCGACTTCGACACCGAGATCATCCTCGGCCTCGTGCGCGCCCGGAAGCGGATCGTCGAGGTGCCGATCCCCACCTATTACGGCGACGAGATCTGCTACGTCAACGGCATGAAGTACGCCCGCGACGTCGCCGGCGACGTGCTGCGGCACTGGGCGAACGAGCGCGGCTTCGGCGGCGGCGTCGCCTCGACCGAGTCGGACCTCTACGAGCTCAAGGCCACCGGCTCCCACGGCGTGCTGCTCGAGTGGCTGTCCGGGCGCGAGCCGGCCAAGGTCCTCGACGCCGGCTGCTTCGACGGCCGGTTCGCCGACCTCGCCCGGCGCCAGGGCCACCACGTGACGGGCCTCGACCGCCAGAAGCTCGACGGCGTGGCCGACCGGGTCAACGCCTTCATCGAGGCCGACCTCAACCAGCCGCTGCCCGCCGCCATCCGCGCGGAGTACGACGTCGTGGTGGCCGGCGACATCCTCGAGCACGTGATGGAGCCCCAGCAGCTCCTCGACGACCTGGTCTCCAAGCTCGTCCCCGGCGGGGAGATCCTGGTGTCGGTCCCGAACTTCGGCCACTGGTACCCCCGCGGGCGGATCGCCGTCGGCAAGTTCGACTACGACCAGCGCGGTCCGCTGGACCGCGGCCACGTCCGCTTCTTCACCCGCACCACCATCGAGCGCCTCTTCGCCGAGTCCGGTCTGCGGGTCGTCGAGCGGCGCACCGTCGGCACCCCGTTCGACGCCGTCATCGACGGGCCCGGCACCCCGCCGGCGCGGCGCAAGGTGGTCAACGGCGTGACGCGGGCCGACCAGGTGATGGTCCGGGCGTGGCCCCGCCTCTTCGGCTACCAGTTCCTCTACCGACTGGAGGTGGCGTGACCGATCCCGACCACCAGCGCCGGGTCATCAGCACGTCAGCAGGGCTCACCATCGGTGGCATCGTCCACCTCCTCACCCTCTTCAACGTCTCACGCGATCTCGGGCGCACGGCCGCGTCCGGCTTCTTCTCGGGGGTCTACGAGCTCCAGGCACGCGCGTTCCTCGACGGGCGCATCGCCGTGCCCGACGGCAGCATGGCCATCGAGGGGTTCATCCGCGACGGCGTGACCTACATGTACTTCCCGCCGTTCCCGGCATTGCTGCGCCTGCCGGTCCTGATGACCACCCGCGAGTTCGACGGCAAGCTCACGCTCCTGTCGATGGCGCTGGCCTGGATCGTGTTCGTGGTCTGCACGACCAAGCTCGTGTGGTGGCTCCTCGCCCGCGTCAGCGGGTCGTCGCAGGTCTCACGCGGCCAGGCGTGGCTCGTCGGCGTCTTCCTCGCCGCCGCGAGCGGCGGCACCTTCATGACCTACGACGCCTCGCTCCCGTGGGTCTACCACGAGGTCTACGCCTGGGCGATCGCCGCGTCCGTGGGCGCGCTCTACTGGCTGCTGCGGGTCCTCACCGCACCCGGCTGGCACGAGGTGCGCTGGCTGGGAGCGTTCTGCCTGGCCGCGATCGGCACCCGCGCGACCGCGGGCTGGGCCCTGTGCCTCACCGTCATCGCGGTCGCCGCGTGGTTCGCGGTGCGGCGCACCACCCCCGCGCGGCGGCGCATGTGGTGGGGCATCCTGCTCGCCGGAGCCGTCCCGCTCACCGTGTCGATCCTCTACAACCTCCACAAGTTCGACCACGTCTACATGTTCCCGCTGCAGGACCAGGTCTGGACCCAGGTCAACGCGCACCGGCGCGAGGCGCTGGATGTCAACGGCGGCGCCATCACCGGCCTGCAGTTCTTCCCGACCGCCTTCCACGCCTACCTGTGGCCCACCGGGATCCGGTTCGTCGACTACTTCCCCTGGATCACCCTGCCCGCCCGGCCGCCGGAGGCCCTGGCCGGCGCGTTCGTCGACCAGGCCTACCGCACCGGCAGCGCCACCGCGTTCATGCCGTTGCTGATGCTGCTGCAGATCCTGTCGACGGTGGTGGTCTGCTCGCCGCGCGCCCCCGAGCGCGTGCGGGTGCTGCGGGTGCCGATGATCGCGGCGGTGCTCATCACCGGCGGCGTGATGGCCTACGGCTACTTCGCCGCGCGCTACGCCAGCGAGTTCGTGCCGGCCCTGGTCCTCGGCGGGGCCATCGGCACGGCGCTGATCGGCCACCACGTGCGGAGCCGTCTGACGTTCCGGGTCGTGGCGGTCGCGGCCACCGGGCTCGCGGCGTTCTCGGTCCTCGCGCAGCTCGCCATCGGCGTCAGCACCGCCTCGGTGGCCGCGCGCGGCCCCGACCTCGAGCGCTACCTCGAGTGGCAGCGCGCCGCGACCCCGACCGCCCAGGCCCGGCTGGTCACCTTCGCCGACTCCCTCGACGGCGGGCGCACCGACGAGCTCCGCGTCGTCGGCGACTGCGACGCCCTCTACCTCAACACCGGCGACGCCTACGAGCCGTGGACCACCGTCCAGGCGCGCGGGCGTGCCGTCCGGATCCGTCCGGACGGGCGGCTGCGACCGGGTCGCGTCCCCCTCTTCCGGATCGAGGGCACCCAGGACACCGTCCTGCTCGAGGTGACCGACGAGCGCGAGCTGCGGTTCGTGCTCACCGGCGCGGACGGCGAGTACGGCGCGAACCCGTTCGACTTCCCGCCGAGCGGCCACGCCGACCTCGACCTGCGCAACCAGACCCAGTTCGGCTACTACGAGATCTCCGCGATGCCGTCGGGGCCGGTCGGCTTCCTCCGCTCGACCGCCACCGATGACGACTGGTACACCCGACCCGCGCCGCTGGAGTGGATCGGCTCCGACCTCGCGGCCGAGCGGGTCGGCGTCAGCCTCGAGCAGCTCGAGGGCCTGGACATGCCCCTGTGCGAGGAGCTCGCCGGCGCTGCCCGCGCGCTCGCCGGGACCTGAGGCGATGCGCATCGCCATCCTCTCCTGGCGCGACACCACGCACCCCGACGGCGGTGGCTCGGAGGTGTTCGTCGAGTCGGTCGGACGCGAGCTCGCCCGCCGCGGGCACGACGTGACCCTGCTGTGTGCCCGGCACCCCGGCGCCGCCGGGCGCGAGGAGCGCGACGGCGTGCGCCTGCGACGCCTCGGCGGCCGGCTCACCGTCTACCCGGCCGGGCTGGCCTGGCTGCTGCGGCACCGGCGCGACGTCGACGTGGTGGTCGACGTCGTCAACGGGCTGCCCTTCGCCACCCCGCTGGTGAGGCGGCGCGGCGTCGTCGCGCTCGTGCACCACGTGCACGCCGAGCAGTGGCGCATCATCTACCCCGGCTGGGGTGGGCGGATCGGCTGGTTCGTCGAGAGCCGGGTCGTGCCGCTGCTCTACCGCTCGCGCCCCTTCCTCACCGTCTCCGACGCCTCGGCGCGCGACCTCGCCTCGCTCGGCGTCCCCGCCGCCTCCATCACCGTCGTGCGCAACGGCCTGTCCACCGCACCGCCGGCGCAGCCGCCGGCGGAGTCACCCGCGCCGCGCCTCGCCGTGCTCTCGCGGCTGGTGCCGCACAAGCGGATCGAGCACGCCTTCGACGTCGTGCGACGGCTCGCCGAGGACCTGCCCGACCTGCACCTCGACGTCGTCGGCGACGGGTGGTGGCACGACGAGCTGACCGCCGCGGCCGCCGCGGCCGGCGTCACGGACCGGGTCACCTTCCACGGCCACGTCACCGAGGCACGGCGCGACGAGATCGTCGGGCGGGCGTGGGTGATGCTGATGCCGTCGGTGAAGGAGGGCTGGTGCCTCGCGATCACCGAGTCGGGCGCCCAGGGCACGCCGAGCATCGCCTACGCCGGCGCGGGTGGCGTGACCGAGTCCGTCCGCGACGGCGCCACCGGGCTGCTCGTCGACGACCTCGACGAGATGGTCGAGGCGACCCGGAGGCTGCTGGCGGACGCCGAAGCGCGCCGACGCATGGGAGCGGCGGCGCGCGAGATGGCGGCCTCCCTCACCTGGGAGGCGTGCGCCGTGCGGGCCGAGCAGGTGCTGCTGGCGGCCGGCGCGGCCGATCAGTCGCCGTAGACGAGGATCTGCTGGCTGGCAGGGTTCTTGTCGGGGGCCGTCGTCTGGCTGTAGACGAGGCTGAAGAGACCGATCGCGGCGAGGATGCAGCCGATGAGGATCGGGAGGAACATGGCGATGAAGCCGCCGAGTGCCGATCCGGAGGTGCCCGTGCTGCTCACTGATCTGTCTCCCTCTGCCGAAGTTACCGAGCGTCAGGGTACATGACCGGGGGGTCCGCGTCTCGGACTCCGCGCGCCGACTTCCGGCGATCGCCGCCCCGCGGCCGCCGACGGCGTACGGCACCTGCCAGCAGGACGCCGATCGCGACCAGCAGCACCCCGAGCGCGACGGCGTGCGCCCCCAGCACCGCGAGCCTGCGGACGGTGGTGCCGGCGCGCGCGGCCGGCTCCGCGCCGGGGACCCGGAAGACCTCCACCACGGGCGTGCGGAGCACCGGCTCGAGCCCGGACGTGTCGACCGTCGCGGCGTCCGGGTCGTCGGGGTAGAGCACGACCCGGGTGACCCCGAGGTCGGGCAGCACCGCGGCGGGCGGTCCCTGGGCGAGGGCGGCTCCGATCTCGGCGGCCAGCGGGCTCTCCCCCGGCACCAGCACCGGGCCCACCTGGAGCGAGTCGCTGGTCACCACGTCGGCGTCGACCATCCGGGTCGCCGGGTCCGACGACGTGAGGACGCCCCCGTGCGCCCAGTCGAAGGAGCGGTAGGCGCGCCACGGCAGCGTGACCACGACCCCCGGCGTGCCGTCGAGCACCTCGGCCGCACGCCCCAGGTCGTCGGGGAGGCGCACCGGGGCGACCGTCGCCCACGTCCGCACGGTCGCGTCCGGCAGCAGCAGGACCGGCAGTAGCGCGACGACCACCACGCCCGCCCAGGCGCCCTCGACCCTGCCGAGCAGCGCCACCAGCCTGGCGGCGCACGCGCCGAACGCCGCCGAGGCGAGCACCACCACCGGGGCCAGCAGCTTCTGGGTGTCGCGCAGCAGTCCGGCGCCGGGCACGGTGTCGACGAGCCCGACCAGGCCGCTCTGCCCCCACGGCGTCGCGGCCAGCAGGGCCGTCCCCCCGAGCACGGCGGACAGCACGACCCACCGCACCGCGTCACCCGGCCCCCAGGCCCGGACCAGCAGCGGGACGCCGACGGCGAGCACGACCACGACGACCACGGCCGCCACCAGCGCGACCGCCGTCGCGCGGGTGGCCGGCTCGGACGCGCGGTCCCAGATCCCGCCCAGTCCCAGGAGCGCGACCACGGGGCCGAACCTCGACTCGGTGTCCGGCGCGAAGACCGCCACCCCCGACGCGTCGGAGGTGGAGCCGGCGGGGCCGGTGACGGCGGCGACCACCCACGGCAGCTGCAGCAGCACCCCGGCCGCCACGGCCGCGGTCGTGCGCCGCAGGTGCGGGAGGCACGCGACGGCGAGGCCGGCCACGGCGAGCAGGCGGCGGCGGCCGGCATCCGCGCGGCCACCGCGGTCCACGCGACAGCCAGCAGGTCGGCGGGTCGGCCCTCGGCCCGGAAGCGCATCGCGGCGGCCACCCAGCCACGGCAGCGCCGCGCACCCGAGCAGCAGGGCCCACTGCCCCAGCGCCAGCCGTTCGACGACGTAGGCGTTCCACACCGCGAACCCGGACGCCGCGAGCTGGGCGGTGCGACCGAGCGGCACCACCAGCCGGGCGACGCCCCAGCCCAGCAGCGCGAGGGTGACCGGGAGGACGACCCGCGCCAGGACTCCCCCGTCCACGACGTGGGTCAGCGTCGCGACGACGGCGTCGAGCGGCACCGCGCGGGGTGCCACGTCGCCGAGTCCCCACGTGGCGTCGGTGAACGGCTGCCGGGGCACGAAGACGAGGTCGCGCGCGAGCGGGTGGCCGGCGCGGAGGTAGAGCGGCAGGCAGAGCACCAGCGCGAGCGCCAAGGGCCAGGCGAGCACCGCCCGGTCCTGCCACGTGGGCGCCGCCGGTGCGGTCGTTCCGGGGGTCGACGCCACCCGACCAGCCTATGCTGTGCCGGTTCCCCATGACGCCGTTCGACGAGGACCCACGTGACCGACCCGACCCTGCCGGTCCTCGACCTCGAGGCCGCGTGGACCGTCGCCCGGCAGGTGCCCGGCTGGCTCACCGAGGCCCAGGCCGCCGACCTCTATGCCGCCGCCCGCGCGGTGGCCCCGGCGCGCGTCGTGGAGATCGGCAGCCACCTCGGCCGGTCGACGATCGTGCTGGCCGCGTCGGGTGCCGCCGTCACGGCCGTCGACCCGTTCCCGGGCGACTGGAGGTACGGCCGCCCGGACACCGAGGAGCGGTTCCGCGCCCACCTCGCCGCCGCCGGTGTCGCACCGCGCGTCGACGTCCGCGTCGCCACCAGCGCGCAGGTGCGCCAGCGGTGGACCGCACCGGTGCGGATGGTCTACGTCGACGGCAAGCACGACGTGTGGTCGTGCCTCGACGACCTGCGGTGGAGCCGGTTCCTCGAGCCGGGCGACACCGTCCTGGTGCACGACGCGTTCTCCTCCGTCGGCGTCACCCTCGCGGTGCTGCGCGCCTGCGTCGCCGGCGACCGGCTCCGCTACGTCTCCCGCACCGGCTCGCTCGCCCACCTCGAGGTCGGCCGGCCCCGCGTCGCGGACCGGGTCCGGGTCCTGCGCGAGATGCCGTGGTTCGCCCGCAACGTGGTGGTCAAGGTGCTGCTGCGCCTGCGCGCGCGCCCGCTGGCGCGCCTGCTGGGGCACGACGACACCGCCGACCCCTACTGATGGGGCGCGCGAGGTGAACCTAGGATGCCGGTCGTGACGGCCCCGAGCAGCGCAGGCACGCGCCGCACCTTCGACGGCGGCGCGGTCGCCGTCGCGACCAGCGTCATGAACGTCGCCACCTACGGCTACACCATGATCGCCGCGCGCCTCGTCGGACCGAAGGAGTACGGCGCGTTCGTCGCCTGCCTCGGGCTGGCCCTCGTGGTGCAGGTGGTCGCCTACGGCCTGCAGGCGGCGGCCGCGCGGCGGATCGCCGTCGACGGCGGCAGCGTCGCCACGATCCAGCGCGTCGTCCTCGCCCTCGGGGCCCGGGTGTCGCTCGTCGTCGGGGTGGTCCTGGTGGTCGCGACCCCGCTGGTCGACCGGCTGCTCAACCTCGACGACCTGCTCCTCGCGTCGCTCGTCGGCCTCGCCGCGATCCCGCTGACCTTCGCCGGCGCGCAGGCAGGGGTGCTGCAGGGCGAGAAGCGGTGGGGCGCGCTCGCGGCGTTCTACCTCGCCGGCGGACTGCCCCGCCTCCTCGTCGGCACGGCCCTGGTGGTGTGGCGCCCCGACGCGACGAGCGCCTTCCTCGGCGTGCTCGTCGGGCTCTGCTTCCCGGTCGTGGTCGGGTGGTGGGTGCTGCGCGGGCGCAGGCCCGAGCCGGCCGTGCCCGACCCCGACCACTCGGCCCGAGCCGTGCTGGTCGAGGCGGCGCACAACATGCAGGCGCTCCTCGCCTTCTACGCGCTCTCCAGCGTCGACATCGTCCTGGCCCGCCAGGTCCTCAGCGAGCACGACGCCGGCCTCTACGCCGCGGGCCTGATCATGGCCAAGGTGATGCTGTTCCTCCCCCAGTTCGTCGTGGTCATCGCCTTCCCCGACATGGCGACCGCCGACGGGCGGCACCGCGCACTGGTGCGCGGCCTGGTGCTCGTCGGCGGGCTCGGCCTGGTCGTGGTCGCCGGCGCCAAGCTGCTCTCCGGGATCGCGATGGTGTTCGTGGGGGGCGCCGACTTCGCCGAGGTCGAGGGCGCGCTGTGGGTCTTCGCGGTCCTCGGCACGGTCCTCGCCATGCTCCAGCTGCAGGTCTACGCCGC
Source organism: Nocardioides okcheonensis (assembly GCF_020991065.1). Classification (NCBI taxonomy): domain Bacteria; kingdom Bacillati; phylum Actinomycetota; class Actinomycetes; order Propionibacteriales; family Nocardioidaceae; genus Nocardioides; species Nocardioides okcheonensis. The sequence continues at coordinate 247,210 of NZ_CP087710.1, read as the reverse complement.
GATCGCCCGCCAGGGCCGGCGTGCCGTCGTCCTGGTCTGGGTGGCGCTGGTCGTGGCCGTGCTGGTCGGGTCCCGGGCCACGACGGTCACCGAGCTGGTGGCGACCGTCGCCGCGGTCGACGCGGCGCTGCTGGTGGTCCTCGGCGTCCTGGGCTCCCGGGCCGGACGGCGCCCGGCCCCGAGCACGGCGTCCGTCGCGTGAGCGTCCCTCGCGTGCGGGCGTTCCTGTCCGGCACGGGCGGCATCGTCGTCGGCACCGCGGTGATGAACGTGTGCACCTTCGGGTTCACCATCGTCGCGGCCGGCCTCCTCGACACCGCCTCCTACGGCGCGTTCTTCGCCCTGCTCAACCTGCTCATGGTGGTCTCGGTCGTCAACATGGGCCTCCAGGCCACGGCCGCGCGGCGCATCGTCGCCGACCCGGCGTCGGTCGCGACGGTGGAGGCGTCGATCCTGCGGGTCGCCTACGCCACCTCGCTGGCCGTGGGTGCCGCGCTGCTGGTGCTCTCCCCCGCCGTCACCTGGCTGCTCCAGCTCGACTCGGTCGTGCCGGCCCTCGTCCTGGCGGCGCTGGCCGTGCCGACCACCCTGATGGGCGCGCACGTCGGCATCCTGCAGGGCGAGAAGCGGTGGGCCGAGCTGTCGTGGCTCTACGTCCTGGCGGGCGTGCCGCGGATCGTGGGCCTCGCGCTGCTGTGGTGGCACCCGACCGAGAGCGTCGGCCTGTTCGGCAGCGGCCTGGGCTACATCGCTCCGGTCGTGCTCGGCTGGTGGGTGCTGCGCCGGCCGCGGACCGCCGACCCGCACCGCACGCCGTCACCGGGGCTGTCACCGTCACCGGGAGCCGCGACGCCACCGCGCTCCGGCGAGGTGGTGCGGGAGGCGCTGCACAGCGCCCAGGCGCTGCTGGCCTTCTTCGCCCTCGCCAACGTCGACATCGTGGTGGCGCGGCACGTGCTCGACGCCCAGGGCTCCGGGCTCTACGCCGTCGGCCTGCTGGTCGCCAAGATCATGCTCTACCTGCCGCAGTTCGTGGTGATCGTGATGTTCCCGTCGCTGGCCACCGCGACCCAGCGGCGTCGGGCCGTGCTGCGCGGGACAGCCGCGATCCTGGCGCTGGGCGCCGTGTGCACCGCCGGCGTCGTGCTCCTCGCCGGGTTCGTCGCCGACCTCCTCGACAGCGAGAAGCTGCGGGCCGTCGAGGGGCACCTGTGGCTCTTCGCGGTGCTCGGCACCCTGCTGTCGGTCACCCAGCTCCTCGTCTACGCCACCCTCGCCCGGGAGGGCCGGCGCTCGATCCTGCTGGTCTGGGCGGCGCTCGCCGTGGCGGTGGCCGTCGGTGCGACGACGACCACCCCGACCCAGCTGCTCGCCGTGATGATCGCGGTGACGGCCGTGCTGACCGGCGTCCTCGTCGTGGCCAGCCTCCGCGCCGACCGGGGCGCGCCCCGCGACGGCGGGTCCGGGCGGCCGCCGTCAGTGGGCGGCGTCGTGCCAGCTGCGCCCCACGCCGACTGACACGTCCAGCGGCACCGCGAGGTCCGCGGCGCCACCCATCTCGGTGCGGACCAGCGCAGCGAGCGCCTCGGCCTCGCCGGGCGCCACCTCCAGCACGAGCTCGTCGTGGACCTGCAGCAGCATCCGCGAGCGCAGCCCCTGCTCGTGCAGCGCGCGCTCGACGCCGAGCATCGCGACCTTCACGAGGTCGGCCGCGGACCCCTGGATCGGGGCGTTGAGCGCCATCCGCTCGGCGGTCTCGCGCCGCTGGCGGTTGTCGCTGGTGAGGTCGGGGAGGTAGCGGCGACGCCCGAGGATGGTCTCGGTGAAGCTGGAGCGCCGGGCCTCGTCGACGATCCCGCCGAGGTAGTCGCGCACGCCGCCGAAGGTCTGGAAGTACTCCTCCATCAGGCCCGCGGCCTCCCCGGTGCTGATCCGCAGCTGCTGCGAGAGCCCGAAGGCGGACAGGCCGTAGGCGAGGCCGTAGTTCATCGCCTTGATCTTGGCCCGCTGCTCGACCGAGACGTCCTCGGCCGCCACGCCGAAGACGCGGGCCGCGGTGATCGAGTGGAAGTCCTGCCCGGAGCGGAACGCCTCGATGAGCAGCTCGTCCTCCGACAGGTGGGCCATGATCCGCATCTCGACCTGGCTGTAGTCGGCCGTCATCAGCGACTCGTAGCCCTCGCCGACCACGAAGCCCTCGCGGATCCGGCGGCCCGCCTCGGTGCGGATCGGGATGTTCTGCAGGTTCGGGTCGGTGCTGGAGAGCCGACCGGTCGCGGCGATGATCTGGTTGTAGGTGGTGTGGATGCGCCCGTCGGAGGCGACCGTCTTGAGCAGGCCCTCGACCGTCTGGCGCAGCCGGATCACGTCGCGGTGGCGCAGCAGGTGCTGGAGGAAGGGGTGCTCGGTCTTCTCGAACAGCTGCTGCAGCGCGTCGGCGTCGGTGGTCCAGCCGGTCTTGGTGCGCTTGGTCTTCGGCATGTCGAGCTCGTCGAACAGCACCACCTGCAGCTGCTTGGGCGACCCGAGGTTGATCTCCTTGCCGATCACCGAGTACGCGTCCTCGGCCGCGGCACGCACCTGGTCGCCGAACTCCGACTCGAGGCCCTCGAGGTAGTCGGTGTCGACCGCGATGCCAGTCTGCTCCATCCGGACGAGCGTCGCGATGAGCGGCAGCTCGACGTCGCGCAGCAGCGCCGTGCCGCCGCGCTCCTCGACGGCCCCGTCGAGCGCGTCGGCGAGGTCGAGGACCGCCCGCGCGGTCAGCATCCCCGCGTCGCTGGCGGTGGTGTCGTCGAGCGCGTCGAAGCTGAGCTGGTCGGCGTCGGTGGTGTCCTGGCGCAGCTCGCGCTTGAGGTAGCGCAGGGTGAGGTCGGCCAGGTCGTAGGAGCGCTGGTCGGGCTGGACGAGGTAGGCCGCGAGGGCGGTGTCGACCTCGAGGCCGTCGAGGCGCCACCCGCGCGCCGCCAGCGCGAGGCTCGGGCCGTTGGCGTCGTGGAGTGCCTTGGGGCGGGACGCGTCGGCCAGCCAGGCCGCGACCGCCGCGTCGTCGTCGGGGCCGAGGTCGGCGACGTCGACCCAGGCGGCGTCGCCGGACGCGGCCGCGACGGACAGCGAGTGCACCTCGCCGGTCCCGGCGCGCCACGTGCCGCCGACGGCGACGCCCACGCGCGCTCCGGCCGGGGCGTGCTGCTCCAGCCACGCGCCGACCTCACCGGCGGCGAGCCGGCGCCCGTCGAGCTCGAAGCCCGACTCGGCCTCGATCGCGCCGTCGGGCTCGGGGTCGATGGTGTCGAGCAGACGGGTGCGCAGCTCCCCGCGGAACTCGAGCTCGTCGAGCAGCTCGAGCCCGGCGGTGCGGTCCCACGGCCGGCGTCCGAGGTCGCCCGGGTGGACCGGCAGCGGCAGGTCGCGCACCAGCGCGTTGAGCTGACGGTTGCGGATCACGTCGCCGAGGTGCTCGCGCAGCGCCTCGCCCTTCTTGCCGGTGATCTCGTCGGCGCGGGCGATGACGTTGTCGAGGCCGTCGAACTGGTTGATCCACCGCGCGGCGAAGCCCGGTCCGACGCCCGGGACGCCGGGCAGGTTGTCGGAGGTCTCGCCGACGATCGCGGCGAGCTCGGGGTAGCGGTGCGGCGGGACGCCGTACTTCTCCTGCACCGCCTCGGGCGTGAGCCGCGCGAGGTTGCTCACGCCCTGCATCGGGTAGAGCACCGTCGAGCTCTCGGTGACGAGCTGGATGGAGTCACGGTCACCCGTGAGGACCAGCACCTCCATCCCCTCGGCCAGGGCCTCGGTGACCAGGGTGGCGATGATGTCGTCGGCCTCGTAGCCCGCGAGGTCGAGGTGCTGGATGGACAGCGCGTCGAGCACCCGCCGGATCAGCGGCAGCTGGCTGCCGAACTCGTCGGGCGTCTTGTTGCGCTTGGCCTTGTAGTCGGAGTACTGCTCGAGGCGGAACGTCTGCCGCGAGCGGTCGAACGCGACCGCGACGTGGGTGGGGACCTCGTCGCGCAGGACGTTGACCAGCATCGAGGTGAAGCCGTAGACGGCGTTGGTGTGCTGTCCCGTGGCGGTGGCGAAGTTCTCCACCGGGAGGGCGAAGAACGCCCGGTAGGCCAGGGAGTGGCCGTCCAGCAGCAGGAGGCGGGGGCGGCGGGGCTCGTCACGGGTGGGCTCGCTCGTCTCAGGCACCCGCCGACTCTAGCGGCCGCCACCGACACCGTCCGTGGCCAGCCCTGCTCCCCCGCGCCACCCTGCCGGACGACACAATGGCGCCATGAGCGACACGTCTGCGTCCCGTCCCGAGTCCCTCGCCGACCTCAGCGTCGAGGAGCTGATCGCCTTCATGCCCGAGGGCAACGGCCGGCTCAACGACAAGATGGGCGTCGAGCTCGTCGAGGTCTCGGCGGAGCGGGTCGTCGCGACCATGCCGGTCGAGGGCAACACCCAGCCGTTCGGCCTCCTGCACGGCGGTGCGTCGGTCGTGCTCGCCGAGACGCTCGGCTCGATCGGGTCGGCGATCCACGCCTACCCCGCGAAGATCGCGGTCGGCGTCGACATCAACGCCACCCACCACCGCTCGGCGACCTCGGGCATCGTCACCGGCGTGGCGACCGCGGTCCACCTCGGCCGCAGCAGCACGTCCTACGAGGTGGTGATCACCGACGAGCGCGGCAAGCGGGTCTGCACCTCGCGGATCACCTGCGCCCTGATCGACGCGCCCGGCGCCTGAGGCCGGTCGCCGGCGCCGGCCGGGCGCTCAGCCGGGGACGCGCTCGCCGCGCCGGACCCGCCGCGCGGCGAGGACCCGGTCGATGCGCTGCTTGCTCGTCGCCGCCGGGGTCGCCTGGCGTGACTTCGGCAGCCGGGCCCGCACCGCGCTGGTGGTGGCCGCGCGGAGCATCGCCTGCGGCGCGAACGACAGCCGCGCCATGAACCGGTTGGCGTCGCGCGCCTCCGCGGCCGCCGCGGTCTGGATGTGGGTGATGCCGTGCTGGTCGGCGAAGCGGCAGCCCGCCTCCATGAGCGCGCTGCCGACGCCCTTGCGCCGGAACCGGTCGAAGACGTGCGGCGAGACCGCGAGGACCGCGGGCTCGAGGTTGAGCGGGGTGAAGGTCGTGGCCTCGAGGAACACCGCACCGGCGACCTCGCCGTCGACCTCCGCCACCGCGACGCACTGGTCGTCACGCCCGGCGGCCGCGGCGACGATGCGCGCCACGTCGGCGAGCTGCTCGTCGAGCCCGCCGCGACGCAGGATGTCGCTCCACAGCTCACGCAGCGAGGCCACGTCGGCGGGGCCCGCCGCACGTACGGTCACCGGCGTCCGAGTCATCGATCCACCATTCCTGCACTCGACCACGTGGCCCCCCACCGGCCTGTCCCGGCGCCACACACCCGGGCGAGGATAGCGCCCGCGTCCCCCTCAGGCTACGCCGAGGTAGGCCTCCCGCACCGACGGATCGTCGAGGAGGTCCGCACCGGTGCCCGACTTCACGATCGTGCCCGTCTCGAGGACGTACGCCCGGTCGCTGCGCGAGAGCGCCTGCTTGGCGTTCTGCTCCACGACCAGGATCGTGGTGCCCTGCTGGGAGATCTCGGTGATGATGTCGAAGATCTGCTGGATCAGCATCGGCGCCAGGCCCATCGACGGCTCGTCGAGCATCAGCAGCTTCGGGCGCGACATCAGCGCACGCCCGATGGCCAGCATCTGCTGCTCACCGCCGGACATCGTGCCGGCCACCTGCTTCTTGCGCTCGAGCAGGCGCGGGAACAGGCCGAACACCCGGTCGTAGTCCTCGTCGATGGCGGCCTTGTCCTTGCGGGTGTAGGCGCCCATGTTGAGGTTCTCGGTGACCGTCATGCCGGGGAAGATGCCGCGACCCTCGGGGCACAGCACCAGCCCCTTGCGCAGCCGCTGGTCGGCGCGCAGCTTGGTGACGTCCTCGCCGTCGAAGACGACCGACCCGGAGGCCAGGCCGCGCACGCCCGACAGCGCACGCATCGTCGAGGTCTTGCCGGCGCCGTTGGCGCCGATCAGCGAGACGACCTCGCCGGCGTTGACCTGCACGCTGACCCCGTGGAGGGCCTCGATCTTGCCGTAGCTGAGCACGGCGTCCTTCATCTCAAGCAGCATCGTCGGGCTCTCCCAGGTAGGCGGCGATGACCTTCGGGTTGCGGGCGACCTCTTCGGGGGTGCCCTCGGCGATCTTCTGGCCGAACTCGAGCACCACGATCCGGTCGGTCACGCCGAGGACCAGCTTCATGTCGTGCTCGATGACCAGCACCGTGTGGCCGAGGTCGCGGATCCGGCGGATGAGGCCCATCAGGTCCTCCTTCTCCGCCGGGTTGAAGCCGGCCGCCGGCTCGTCGAGGCAGATCAGCTCCGGCTCGGTGGCCAGGGCTCGGGCGATCTCCAGGCGACGCTGGTAGCCGTAGGGCAGGTTGCGGGCCAGCTCGTGGGCCCGGTCGGCGATGCCGACGAAGCGCAGCAGCTCCATCGAGCGACGGCGGCCGGCGCGCTCCTCGAGCGTGTGCCGGCTGATCCCGAAGACCTTCGCCAGCGAGCGCCTCAGGCCGCCGCTCGGCAGCTCGTCCTCGCTCGGGCGGGCCCGGTAGAGGCGGAACAGCGCACCCGGCACGCTCGTCTTGTGGCGGGCGTCGCAGCCCACCATGACGTTCTCCAGGGCCGACATCTCGGGGAAGAGCCGGATGTTCTGGAACGTGCGGGCGATGCCGAGGTGGTTGATCCGGTGCGGCTTGGTGCCGGCGATCTCCTTGCCCTTGAACCGGATCGTGCCCTCGGTGGGGGTGTAGACGCCCGTCATCGCGTTGAAGCAGGTCGTCTTGCCCGCGCCGTTGGGACCGATCAGGCCGAGGATCTCGCCGCGGCGGATCTCGAAGTTCACGTCGTTGAGCGCCACGACGCCGCCGAAGCGCAGGGTGACGTGGTCGACCTCGAGCAGGGTCTCCCCCACCGCTCCGGACGTCTCGATGGCGATCTGGTCGTGGTCGGACGTGTCGGGCAGCATCTCGGCGCCCTCGATCGTGGTCTGGCTCTGCTCAGACATCGGCCGCAGCCTCCTCTGCCTCGTGTCGTCGGTCCTCGAACTCCCTCGCCCGCCGTCTGCTCGGCACCAGGCCCTGCGGACGGAAGATCATCACCGCGACCAGCGCGACGCCGAAGGCGAAGGGACGCCAGTCGACGAACTCGCGGAAGCGCTCGGGCAGGTAGGTGAGGAGGAAGGCGCCGAGCAGTGCACCGTAGATGTTGCCCGAGCCGCCGATGACGACCATGGCGACGAAGAGGAATGACAGCTGCACCATGAACGCGTTGGGCTCGACGTACTGCTGCTTCGAGCCGAACAGCAGGCCCGCGAGGCCACCCAGGGTGGCGCCGATGGCGAAGGCCCAGAGCTTGAACTTGAAGCCCGCGACGCCCATCACGGCCGCGGCGTCCTCGTCCTCGCGGATCGCCAGCCAGGCGCGCCCGACGCGGCTGTGCTCGAGGCGCTTGGCGAGGAAGATGATGAGGATCAGGACGGTGAGGGCCAGCCAGTACCAGCGCTCGGCGTCGATGGTGTTGAAGAACGCACGACCGTCGACCTCCGGGCCCGGCGGGACCGGGACCTGGGTGATGCCGGCGGCGCCGTTGGTGACGTTGTCGAGGTTGCGGGCCGTGATGCGGATGATCTCGCCGAAGCCGAGCGTCACGATGGCGAGGTAGTCACCGCGCAGCCGCAGCGTCGGTGCGCCGAGGAACACGCCCGCGACGAGGGACATGCAGATCGCGATCGGGATGCACGCCGCGAACGGCACCGCCCACGTGTCGGAGAAGCCGAAGCGCTCCTGCAGCGAGACGACGACCGGCGACGACGGCGACCCGAAGAGCGCGATCGAGTACGCGCCCAGGGCGTAGAAGCCGACGTAGCCGAGGTCGAGCAGGCCGGCCAGGCCGATCACGACGTTGAGGCCGACGGCGACGATCATGTAGACGACGACCAGGAAGAGCACGCTCGCCCAGTCCGAGCCCGTCGAGGCCAGGTCGGTGCGGATGTAGGCGAACGGCAGGATGTTGAGGTACGGCAGGTAGTAGGCGAACGCGACCACGAGCAGCAGCGCGAGCCAGCGCACCGGCTTCGGGGCGCCGTCCCAGCGGTCACCCAGGTGCAGGTTGCGGTAGGAGTCGAGGATCTGGCTCATGCGCGTGCCTTTCCGAGGGACTCACCGAGCAGGCCGGTGGGACGGAACATGAGGACGACGACGAGCACCACGAAGGCGGTGACGTTGGTCCACTCGGAGCTCCAGACGATGGAGGCGTAGACCTCGGCGATGCCGAGGAACAGGCCACCGACCAGCGCTCCGCGCAGGTTGCCGATGCCGCCGAGCACGGCGGCGGTGAACGCCTTGAGGCCGATGAAGAAGCCGATGTCGAACTTCGTGATGTCGTACTGGATCGTGTAGAGCAGCGCCGCCACGCCGGCCATCGCGCCACCGAGCACGAAGACGAGCATGATGACCCGCTCCTGGTTGACGCCCATGAGCGAGGCGGTGTCGGGGTCCTGCGCGACGGCGCGGACGCCGCGACCGAGGCGGCTCTTGTTCACGAAGGTGTCGAGCGCGAACATCATGACGATCGCGCCGACGATGATCAGCACGCGGGTGTTGCTGACCGCGAGGTCGACGCCGGGGATGGTGAAGAGCACCTTGGTCTCCAGCACCGACGGCACGTTGACCGTGACGCGACCGAACGGCGGGCCGAACACGACGCGCAGCACCTGGCCGAAGGTCTCCACCAGGACCATCGAGCAGCCGATGCCGGTGATCAGGAAGATCAGCGGCGGCGCGCCCTTCTTGCGCAGCGGGCGGTAGGCGATCCGCTCCACGGCGAGCGCGGTGCCCGCCGAGGCGAGCATCGCGGCCAGCAGCGCGAGCAGGGTGGCCGCGATGACCATCCCGAGCCCGGCGCCGCCGGTCGCACCGATCAGGGTGTACGTGCCGAGCACCGTCCAGGTGCCCACCATGAACACCTCGGAGTGTGCGAAGTTGATCAGCTTCATCACGCCGTACACCATCGTGTAGCCCAGCGCGACGAGCGCGTAGATGGATCCGCGGGTGATGCCGTCAAGCGTGTGACGGTCCAACCCGCTGATCAGGGCGTCGAAGTTCACTCAGGGCCCTCCCAGGTAGCGGCCCGGTGCGGGCCCATGGAGCGGGGGCGGCCGTGTGTCGGCCGCCCCCGCGGAGTCGTGCATGGGTGTTGCGGATCAGCCCTCGGGCTTGACCTCGACCTCGGGCGTCAGCGTGCCGCCCTCGTTCTTGTAGGCCCAGTAGGAGACCTGCTCGGCCGGGACGTCGCCATTCTCGTCGAACGCGATCGACTTGCTGAGGCCGTCGCCCTCGTAGCTGTTCACGAACTCGAGGACCTCCGCACGGGTGCGGGCGCCGTCGTCGAGAGCGGCCAGGAAGACGTTCATCGCGTCGAAGCCCTCGGCCGCGTAGGCGCCGGGAGCACCGCCGAACTCCTCCTCGAAGTCGGCGGCGAAGGTGCTGTCCTCCTCGATCGGGGCGCAGGGGCACATCACGACCGCGCCCTCGCCGGCCTCGCCGACGGCGTTGCCGAAGTCGGCACCGTAGAGGCCGTCACCACCGATGAACGGGGCGTCGATGCCGGCGTCGCGGATCTGCTTGAGCAGCGGCGCGGCCTCGGCGATGTAGCCGCCGTACATGATCGCGTCGGGCTCGGCCGACTCGATCTTCGAGACGGTCGGCGCGAAGTCGGTCTGGCCGACCTCGGTCTTGTCGCGCTCGATCATGTTGTCGCCGAGGGTCTCCTCGACGCGGTCGGCCAGCGGCTCGCCGTAGGCCTCGGCGTTGTCGATGACGAAGACCTTCGTGGCGCCGAGCTCGTCGGTGAGGTACTTGGCGATCGCCGCGCCCTGGTAGTCGTCGTAGGGGACGAGGCGGTGGAAGACCTCGACCGGCTCCTCCTGGGTCAGGTCGGTCGCGGTGGCCGACTGGCTGATCATCGGGATGCCGCCATCCTGGTAGATGGTCTTGGTCGCGCGGGTCTCACCGGAGAACGCGCCACCGATGACGCCGATGAAGTCCTCGTCGCCGGCGATCTGGGTCGCGACCGGGGTCGCCTTGGCCGGGTCACCCTCGGTGTCGAAGCGCTCGAGGGTCACGTCGCACTCGTCGTTGTCCCACTGCTTCAGCGCGAGCTCCGCGCCGTCGACGGACGGGATGACGATGCTGGCGTTCGCGCCGGACAGCGCGCCCATCGCACCGATCTTGAAGCTGCAGTCGCCGCCGTCGGCGTCGCCGCCGCCGCCGCCGGTGTCGGTCGTGCCACAGGCGCTGAGCGCCAGTCCGGCGACCGCCGTGAACGCGACGGCCTGCCACGTCTTGGTCGAGCGGATCATGGATCCCTCCATAGCTCTATGGGCTGTCCACCTCGGCAGCCTCGTGGCGGGAACCTAACACCCGAGATGTGGCGTGGGACACGATTAGTGCCGCGGATCGACAGGCCGTTGCCGTTTCGTGATCATCCGGTCTGTACCGGAAATGCAACCGAAACATGGCGTGATGCGCGCGGAATCGTCGCCCAACGGGGCCGAACGGCACAGAACGGACCGGTTCGGGCGCACCGGCACGGACCGGCGCGGGTCAGCGCGCGGCGCCGCCGAGGCCCGCGACGCCGTGCTCGACGACCCCGTCGGCCACCTGCTTCATCGACAGGCGCAGGTCCATCGCGGTCTTCTGGATCCAGCGGAACGCGTCCGGCTCGCTGAGGCCGAGCTGCTCCTGGAGCACGCCCTTGGCGCGGTCGACGGCCTTGCGGGTCGCCAGCGACTCCTGCAGGTCCGACACCTCGCGCTCGAGCACGGCGATCTCGCCGAACCGGCTCACCGCCATCTCGATCGCCGGGACCAGGTCGCCGCGCTGGAACGGCTTGACGAGGTAGGCCATCGCGCCGGCGTCACGGGCCCGCGCCACCAGCTCGCGCTGGGAGAAGGCGGTCAGGATGACCACGGGCGCGATCCGCTCGCCCGCGATCACCTCGGCCGCGGCGATCCCGTCGAGCCGCGGCATCTTCACGTCGAGGATCACCAGGTCCGGGCGCAGCTCGCGGGCCAGCTCGATGGCGCGCTGGCCGTCCGCGGCCTGGCCCACGACCTCGTAGCCCTCCTCGCCGAGCATCTCCGCGAGGTCCATCCGGATCAGCGCCTCGTCCTCGGCGATGACCACGCGGCGGACGGCGTCGGGGGCGGTGCTGGCGTCGGCGGGCTGGGTCACGGGCGCAAGGCTAGTTCCGCTACGGTGTGGCCACCTAGCCGGGTTGGCGGAATGGCAGACGCGGTGGTCTCAAACACCACTGCCCGCAAGGGCGTGTGGGTTCGACTCCCACACCCGGCACGACATCGACACAGCGACGCCGGCGGTGCCCCACCCACAGTCCGGGCACGCAGAATGTGGCTCAGCCACCGCCCACCCGCGCGTCGCAGCCCGCCACGCCCGTCGGCGGTGCCCCAGCCACGGTCCGGGCACGCAGAACGTGGCTCAGCCACCGCCCAGGACGAACCGTTGATCAGCGCGCGCGACGGTACGCGGGCGCGACGCCGTTGATCGCGTCGCCCATCTTGTGGATGCGCATCGCGTTGGTGGAGCCGGGGATCCCGGGCGGGCTGCCGGCGATGAGGACGACGAGGTCGCCCTCCTTGACCCGGCCGATCGCGAGCAGCGCCTCGTCGACCTGGCGCACCATCTCGTCGGTGTGCTCGACCTCGCCGGTCTTGAAGGTCTCGATCCCCCAGGTGAGCGAGAGCTGGGAGCGCACCCGGTCGGTGGTGGTGAAGGCGAGGGCGGGGATCCGGCCGCGGTAGCGGGCGAGCCGCCGCGCGGAGTCGCCGCTCGCGGTGAAGGCCACGATGTACTTGGCGCCGACGGCCTCGGCGACCTCGGCGGCGGCCTTGGCGATGATGCCGCCACGGGTGCGGGGCGACCAGGTGACCGCGGCCATGTGGGACAGCCCGTGGTCCTCGGTCGAGGCGACGATGCGCGCCATCGTGGCGACCGCCTCGACGGCGTACTCCCCCACCGACGTCTCGCCCGACAACATCACCGCGTCGGCGCCGTCGAGCACCGCGTTGGCGACGTCGGAGGCCTCGGCGCGGGTGGGCGCGGGGGCCGAGATCATCGACTCCAGCATCTGCGTGGCGACGATCGCGGGCTTGGCGTTGGCGCGGGCCTTGTCGACCAGCAGCTTCTGGTGGACCGGGACGTCCTCGAGCGGGCACTCCACGCCGAGGTCGCCGCGCGCCACCATGATCCCGTCGAACGCGTCGATGATCGCGTCGATGTTCTCCAGCGCCTGCGGCTTCTCGATCTTGGCGATGATCGGCACCGAGATGCCCTCCTCGCGCATGACCGCCCGCACGTCCTCGGCGTCGGCCGCGTGGCGGACGAAGCTGAGGGCGACGAAGTCGACGCCGAGGTGCAGCGCCCAGCGCAGGTCCTCGGTGTCCTTCTCCGACAGCGCCGGCACCGACACGGCCACGCCGGGCAGGTTGATGCCCTTGTTGTTGCTGACCTTGCCGGCCACGACGACCTCGGTCACGACGTCGGTCTCGTCGACCGACACGACCTCGAGCCGGACCTTGCCGTCGTCGATGAGGATCGGGTCGCCCGGGGCGACGTCGCCGGGCAGGCCCTTGTAGGTGGTCCCGCAGATCGTGGCGTCGCCCGGCACGTCGCGCGTGGTGATGGTGAACCGCTGGCCGCGCTTGAGCTTCTGCGGGCCGTCGGCGAAGGTCTCGAGGCGGATCTTGGGACCCTGGAGGTCGGCGAAGATGCCGATCGCGTGGCCGGAGTCGTCGGAGGCCTGGCGGACCATCCGGTAGACCGCCTCGTGGTCGGCGTACGCCCCGTGGCTCATGTTGAGCCGGGCGACGTCCATCCCGGCGTCGACGAGGGCTCGGATCCGCTCGGGGGTGTTCACCGCGGGACCCATGGTGCAGACGATCTTGGCTCTACGCACGGGACCACCCTAGCGGACGTTGGATCGTTCCAAGGAGGGTTCGTCCACGACCGTGCCCGGCGGGCCCCCGGCACGGGGCCCGCCGGCACGCTCAGACGGTGAGCGGGCGCTCGTGCGGCTTGATCGGCGCGGGCAGCGTCGTCGAGCCGGTGAGGAACGCGTCGACGGACGCGGCCGCGCTGCGCCCCTCGGCGATCGCCCACACGATGAGCGACTGCCCGCGGCCGACGTCGCCGGCCACGTAGACGCCCGGGACGGACGAGGCGTACGAGGAGTCGCGGCGCACGTTGCCGCGCTCGTCGAGCTCCACGCCGAGCTGCTCGACGATGCCGGGCTGCTCGGGACCGGTGAAGCCCATCGCGAGCAGCACCAGCTGGGCGGGGATGACGCGCTCGGTGCCGGCCACCGGCTGGAACGACGCGTCGACCTCGACCAGGTGCAGCTCGGCGACGTGGCCGTCGGCGTCGCCGACGAACTGCTGGGTGGAGACCGCGTAGACCCGGTCGCCGCCCTCCTCGTGCGCCGAGGAGACCTTGAAGGTCATCGGGTACGTCGGCCACGGCTGGCCCGAGGGCCGGTCCTCGCCGGGTCGCGGCATGATCTCCAGCTGGGTGATCGAGCGCGCGCCCTGGCGGATCGAGGTGCCGAGGCAGTCGGCACCGGTGTCGCCGCCGCCGATGATCACCACGTCCTTGCCGGTGGCGAGGATCTGGTCCTCGACCGTCTCGCCCAGCGACGCCCGGTTGGCCTGCGGGAGGAACTCCATGGCCTGGTGGATGCCGCCGAGCTCGCGCCCGGTGACCGGGAGGTCGCGGGCCTGGGTGGCGCCCATCGCCAGCACGACGGCGTCGTAGCGGGCGAGCAGCTGGGGCCCGGTGAGGTCGCCGCCGCCGACGTCGACGCCGGCACGGAAGACGGTACCCTCGCGTCGCATCTGGTCCAGACGGCGGTCGAGGTGCTTCTTCTCCATCTTGAACTCGGGGATGCCGTAGCGCAGCAGGCCACCGATCTTGTCGGCGCGCTCGTAGACGGCGACCGTGTGGCCGGCGCGGGTGAGCTGCTGGGCGGCGGCGAGGCCGGCGGGCCCCGAGCCGACGACCGCGACCGTCTTGCCCGAGAGCCACTCCGGCGGCTGGGGGCGGACGTAGCCCGAGCCCCAGGCGCGGTCGATGATCGAGACCTCGACGTTCTTGATCGTCACCGGCTCCTGGTTGATGCCGAGCACGCAGGCGGTCTCGCAGGGCGCCGGGCAGAGGCGACCGGTGAACTCCGGGAAGTTGTTGGTCGCGTGCAGCCGGTCCATCGCGCCGTCCCAGTCGTCGCGCCAGACCAGGTCGTTCCACTCCGGGATGATGTTGCCCAGCGGGCAGCCCTGGTGGCAGAACGGGATGCCGCAGTCCATGCAGCGGGCCGCCTGGGTGTTGATGATCGGCAGCAGGGCCCGCCCGATGCCGTCGGGGTAGACCTCGTCCCAGTCCTGGACGCGCTCGGCGACCTCGCGACGCGAGGCGACCTCGCGGCCGTGCTTGAGGAATCCCTTGGGGTCAGCCATGAAGCACCTCCATGATGCGTGCGTTTGCCTGGTCCTCGTCGAGGCCCTCCTCGAGGGCCGCGGCCCGTGCCTCGAGCACTCGCTTGAAGTCGCGCGGCATCACCTCGGTGAAGCGTGCGAGCGACGCCGGCCAGTCCTCCAGCAGCGCCTGCGCCACGGCCGAGCCGGTCTCCTCGCCGTGCTGGCGGACCAGGTCCTCCAGCTCGGCGGCCGCCTCCCCCACGACGGGCGCGAGCTCGACGAGCTCGCGGTTGACGAGCGACTCGTCGAGGTCGAGCACGAAGGCGTAGCCACCCGACATGCCGGCCGCGAGGTTGCGCCCCGTCGGGCCGAGGACGACCACGACGCCTCCGGTCATGTACTCGCAGGCGTGGTCGCCCACGCCCTCCACGACCGCGCTCGCGCCGGAGTTGCGCACGCAGAACCGCTCCCCCGCGCGTCCGCCGAGGAAGATCTGGCCCGACGTGGCGCCGTAGCCGATCGTGTTGCCGGCGATGATCTGCTCGGCGGCGTCGAAGGTCGCGGCCCGGTCGGGGCGTACGACGATCCGTCCGCCCGAGAGGCCCTTGGCGACGTAGTCGTTGGCGTCGCCCTCGAGGCGCAGCGTCACGCCCCGCGGGACGAACGCGCCGAACGACTGCCCGGCCGATCCGGTCAGGGTGATGTCGATCGTGCCGTCGGGCAGGCCGTCGCCGCGGTAGCGCTTGGTCACCTCGTGGCCGAGCATCGTGCCGACGGTGCGGTTGACGTTGCGGACCGCGACCTGCGCACGCACCGGCTCGCCGGTCTCCAGCGCCGGGGTGGCGATGGCGATCAGCTCGTTGTCGAGCGCCTTGTCGAGCCCGTGGTCCTGCTTCCTGGTGCAGCGCAGGTCCTGGTCCTCGAACTGGCCGAACTCCCCGTGGCGCGAGGCCTGGTGGAGGATCGGCGTGAGGTCGAGGCCGGAGGCCTTCCAGTGGTCGATGGCCGGCGCGACGTCGAGGGTGCCGACCTGGCCGATCGCCTCGTCGAGGCTGCGGAAGCCGAGCTCGGCGAGCAGCTCGCGCACCTCCTGGGCGATGAACTCGAAGAAGTTCACGACGTGGTCGGCCTGGCCGCTGAACCGCTCGCGCAGCACCGGGTTCTGCGTCGCCACGCCCACCGGGCAGGTGTCGAGGTGGCAGACCCGCATCATGATGCAGCCGCTGACGACCAGCGGCGCGGTGGCGAAGCCGTACTCCTCGGCGCCGAGCAGCGCGGCGACGACGACGTCACGGCCGGTCTTGAGCTGGCCGTCGGCCTGCACCACGATCCGGTCGCGCAGCCCGTTGAGGAGCAGCGTCTGCTGGGTCTCGGCGAGCCCGAGCTCCCAGGGACCACCGGCGTGCTTGAGCGAGGTGAGCGGCGAGGCGCCGGTGCCACCGTCGTGGCCGGAGACCAGGACGACGTCGGCGTGCGCCTTGGAGACGCCCGCGGCGACCGTGCCGATGCCGACCTCGGAGACCAGCTTGACGTGGACCCGTGCCGACGGGTTCGCGTTCTTGAGGTCGTGGATCAGCTGGGCGAGGTCCTCGATCGAGTAGATGTCGTGGTGCGGCGGCGGGCTGATCAGGCCCACGCCCGGGGTCGAGTGCCGGGTCTTCGCGACCCAGGGGTAGACCTTGTGACCCGGCAGCTGGCCACCCTCGCCGGGCTTGGCGCCCTGCGCCATCTTGATCTGGATGTCGTCGGCGTTGGTGAGGTACTCCGACGTCACGCCGAAGCGTCCCGACGCGACCTGCTTGATCGCCGAGCGCCGCTCGGGGTCGTGCAGCCGCTCCGGGTCCTCGCCGCCCTCACCGGTGTTGGACTTCGCGCCCAGCCGGTTCATCGCGATGGCGAGCGTCTCGTGGGCCTCCTGGCTGATCGAGCCGTAGGACATCGCGCCGGTGGAGAAGCGCTTGACGATCGCGGAGACCGGCTCGACCTCGTCGATGTCGACCGGCTCGCGCCCCGTGCCGGCGGCGTCCTTGAAGGTGAACAGCCCGCGCAGCGTCATCAGCCGCTCGGACTGCTGGTTCACCCGGTCGGTGTACTGCTTGAACACGTCGTAGCTGCCGGTGCGCGTGGAGTGCTGCAGGCGGAAGACCGTCTCGGGGTCGAACAGGTGCGGCTCGCCCTCGCGGCGCCACTGGTACTCACCGCCGATGGACAGCTCGCGGTGCGCCGGCGAGATGCCGCCGCGCGGGTACGCCAGGGCGTGCCGCCGGGCGACCTCCTCGGCGATCGTGTCGAGCTCGATGCCGCCGAGCTTGGAGGTGGTGCCGGTGAAGTAGCGATCGACGACCGTCTGCGACAGGCCGACCGACTCGAAGATCTTCGCGCCGGTGTAGGACGCCACCGTCGAGACGCCCATCTTCGACATCACCTTCAGCACGCCCTTGCCGAGGGCCTTGATCAGGTTGGCGACGGCCTTCTCCGGCTCCACCTTGACGTAGTGGGCCTCGCGGGCGAGGTCCTCGACCGACTCCATGGCGAGGTAGGGGTTGACCGCAGCCGCGCCGTAGCCGACGAGCAGCGCCACGTGGTGCACCTCGCGGACGTCGCCGGCCTCCACCAGCAGCCCGACCTGGGTGCGGGTCTTCTCGCGGACCAGGTGGTGGTGGACCGCGCCGGTGAGCAGCAGGGACGGGATCGGCGCGAGCTCGGCCGTGCAGTGCCGGTCGGAGAGCACGATGATCCGGGCGCCGTCGGCGATCGCGGCCGACACCTCGGCGCACAGCTCGTCGAGGCGTGCCTCGAGCGCGGCTCCCCCGCCCTCGACCTCGTAGAGGCCGCGGACGATGTGGACCTGGAAGCCCGGCATGTCGCCGTTGCGGTTGATGTGGCGGATCTTGGCGAGGTCGTCGTTGGAGAACACCGGGAACGGCAGCACGACCTGGCGGCACGACGCCGGGGTCGGCTCGAGCAGGTTGGCCTCGGGGCCGATCGAGCCGCTGAGCGAGGTGACGAGCTCCTCGCGGATCGCGTCGAGCGGCGGGTTGGTGACCTGCGCGAACAGCTGGGCGAAGTAGTCGAACAGCAGCCGCGGCTTCTCGCTGAGCGCCGCGATCGGCGTGTCGGTGCCCATCGACCCGATCGCCTCGGCGCCGGTGGACGCCATCGGGCTCAGCAGCACCCGCAGCTCCTCCTCGGTGTAGCCGAAGACCTGCTGGCGACGCGTCACCGACGCGTGGGTGTGGACGATGTGCTCGAGGTCGTCGAGGTCGTCGAGGTGGACCAGGCCGGCGTGCAGCCACTCGTCGTAGGGGTGCTCGGCGGCGAGCTGGCCCTTGATCTCCTCGTCCTCGATGATCCGGTGCTCCTCGGTGTCGACGAGGAACATCCGGCCCGGCTGGAGCCGCCCCTTGCGGACGATCGACGCGGGGTCGAGGTCGAGCACGCCGACCTCGGAGGCCAGCACGACGAGCCCGTCGTCGGTGACCCAGTAGCGCGAGGGACGCAGGCCGTTGCGGTCGAGCACGGCACCGATCTGGGTGCCGTCGGTGAACACCACGCAGGCCGGGCCGTCCCACGGCTCCATGAGCGTGGAGTGGAACTCGTAGAACGCGCGTCGCTGCGGGTCCATGTCGGCGTGGTTCTCCCACGCCTCGGGGATCATCATCAGCACCGCGTGCGGGAGCGAGCGGCCGCCGAGGTGCAGCAGCTCGAGCACCTCGTCGAACGACGCCGAGTCCGACGCGCCGGGCGTGCAGATCGGGAACAGCCGCTCGAGGTCGCCCGGGATCAGGTCGCTCTCGAGCAGCGCCTCGCGGGCGCGCATCCAGTTGCGGTTGCCCATGACGGTGTTGATCTCGCCGTTGTGCGCGATGAACCGGAACGGGTGCGCCAGCGGCCAGCTCGGGAACGTGTTGGTGGAGAACCGGGAGTGCACGACCGCCATGGCCGAGGCGACCCGCTCGTCGGTCAGGTCCGGGAAGACCTGGTCGAGCTGGTCGGTGGTGAGCATGCCCTTGTAGGCCAGGGTCCGCGAGGACAGCGACGGGAAGTAGACGTCGGTCTCCGACTCGGCGCGCTTGCGCAGGCAGAACGCGAGGCGCTCCAGCGCCATCCCGCCCACCCGGGCGCCCTTGCCGGCGACGAACAGCTGGGCGAAGGCCGGCATCACGCTGCGGGCGGTCGCGCCCAGCGTCGTGTCGTCGACGGGGACCTCGCGCCAGCCGAGGACCTCGAGGCCCTCCTCGTCGGCGATCTCCTCGATCCGCCGGCGGGTCGCGGCCACCGCGTCGGCGTCGCCAGGCAGGAACGCCGTGCCGACGGCGTACGAGCGGGCCGGCGGCAGCTCGAAACCGGCCTCGCGCGTGACCTCGCGGAGGAACGCGTCGGGCACCTGCAGCAGGATGCCCGCGCCGTCGCCCGAGTTGACCTCGGCGCCGGCGGCGCCGCGGTGGTCGAGGTTGCGCAGCGCCGTGAGCGCCTTGACCACGATGTCGTGGCTGGCCTCACCGGTCAGCGTCGCCACCATGGCGACGCCACAGGCGTCCTTCTCGTGGCGCGGGTCGTAGAGCCCCTGCGGAGGCGGGAAGCTCGGCGGGAACGCGTGCATCGAGGACACTGGTTCTCCCGTCGTCAGTCTTGCCCCCGGTCCACGCGGGACGGGTCGGGGCAAGGAGTGGGCACATCCGCTGGGGACGACGTTGGCCCGAGCACTGCGCAACCTATCACCGGGGCCACCGGCCGGCGCGCGACGTTTCAGGCCGTGGGATCGGCGGTCGAGCGCTCCTCGACCTCGGCCGTGGGCTCCTCGCCGAGCGGCGGCTTCGTGCGCACGACGTCCTCGCGGCCGGGGTGGCGACGGGCCGACCAGACGAACCACGCCGTGGCGAGGACGAACAGCACGATCGAGGTCCAGACGTTGAGCCGCAGCCCGAGCACGTCGTTGAGCTGCACCTCGTCGATGCGCATGTTCTCGATCCACCCGCGACCGGCGGTGTAGAGCATCACGTAGAGCGCAACCACCCGGCCGTGGCCGAGGCGGAAGCGGCGGTCGAGCCAGATCAGGACGGCGAAGGCGGCGAGGTTCCACAGGCACTCGTAGAGGAACGTCGGGTGATAGGTCGCGACGTCGAGGTAGCGCGACTCGCGGTGGGCGACGTCGATCTCGAGGCCCCACGGGAGGTTGGTCGGCCCGCCGTAGAGCTCCTGGTTGAACCAGTTGCCCCAGCGGCCCAGGGCCTGGGCCACGAGCACGCCGGGGGCGAGCGCGTCGAGCAGCGGCAGCACCTTGATGCCGCGCGCGCGGCAGCCGATCATCACGCCGACCGCGCCGAGCGCGATCGCACCCCAGATGCCGAGACCTCCGCGCCAGACGTAGAGCGCGGTCACGGGGTTCTTGCCCTCGCCGAAGTAGAGCTCCCAGTCGGTGGCCACGTGGTAGAGCCGGCCGCCGACCAGGCCGAACGGGACCGCCCAGATCGCGAGGTCGCTGACCTCGCCGGGGGCGCCGCCGCGGGCGACCCAGCGCTTCTCGCCGATCCAGATGGCGGCGACGATGCCGAGGATGATGCACAGCGCGTAGCCGCGGATCGGGACCGGGCCGAGGTGCCACACGCCCTGGGCCGGGCTCGGGATCGACATCAGCGTCACCAGCGGGGAGGTCATGGGGAGCATCATCCTTCGTCGAGCAGCACGGTGACGTCGTGGGCCAGCTGGGCCTGGGAGACGTCCTGGTCCCACATCATCGGCGACTCGTCGTCGCCGTCGATGGCGTAGACACGCGTGCCGTGGGTGACGTCGTAGCCACCGCTGGGCAGCTTCTCGCCCTTGTCGATGCCGACGGCCAGGCTGGTGCCGACCTCGACGATGTCGTCGAGGTCGCCCGTGAGCCCGATGATCGAGGGGTCGAAGGCCTCCACGTACTTCGCGGTGGTCGCCTCGTCGTCGCGGGCGGGGTCGGTGGTGACGAAGACGACGTCGAGGTCGTCCTTCTGCGCGTCGTCGAGCCGCGCCAGCGTCCCGGCGAGCGTCGCCATCACCTGGCCGCAGATGTCGGGACAGTTGCTGTAGCCGAAGAACACCAGCGTCAGCGGCTTGTCGGTGTCGTCGGTGAGGCTGAAGGCGTCGCCGGCGGTGTCGACGAGCGGGGTCGAGGAGACCTCGAACGGCGGGTCCAGCACCGTCCCGGTGAGCTCGGTCCCCTGCGCCGCCCCGGCGCCACCGCAGGCGGCGAGGAGCGGCAGCAGCGCGGCCAGGACGAGGGCGCGCGGCCTAGCCACGACGTACGCCCCCGGCCAGGTCCTCGGTGAGCGTGCGCAGCGCGGCCAGCCCGGCGGCCTCGTCGTCCGGGTGGTCGAGCAGCGCCCGCACGAACGCGGAGCCGACGATCACGCCGTCGGCGAAGCCGGCCACCTCGGCGGCCTGGTCGCCGGTGCTGACGCCGATGCCGACCGCGACGGGGATGTCGCCGCTCGCCCGGACGCGCGCGACCAGCGGGCCGGCGAGGTCGGACGTGGCCTCGCGGGCGCCGGTGACGCCCATGACGGCGGCGGCGTAGACGAACCCGCGGCTCGCGGCCGAGGTCATCGCGATCCGCTCGTCGGTGGAGCTGGGGGCGACCAGGAAGACCTTGTCGAGGTCGTGGGCGTCGGCCGCGGCGGACCACGCGCCGCCGTGGTCGGGGGTGATGTCGGGGGTGATCAGCCCGGCGCCGCCGGCAGCGGCGAGGTCGGTGGCCCACCGCTCCACGCCGTAGCGCTCGACGGGGTTCCAGTAGGTCATCACCAGCGTCGGCACACCGGTCTCGGCGACCGCCTGGACGACGTCGATGACGTCGCGGGTGCGGATGCCGCGCTCGAGGGCCTGCTGGGCGGCAGCCTGGATGGTCGGACCGTCCATGACGGGGTCGCTGTAGGGCAGGCCGATCTCGATGACGTCGCACCCCGCCTCGACCATGGTGCGGAGCGCGGCGATGGAGCCGTCGACGCTGGGGAACCCGGCGGGCAGGTAGCCGACGAGCGCCGCGCGGTCCTCCGCGCGGGCCTTCTCGAAGGCGGTGGTGGTCGACGCCATCAGGCCTCCTCCCCCGGGGCCGTCGCGACGACCGGCTCGGCCTCGCCCTCGGCGTCGCCGAGGCCGAACCACTCGATGGCGGTGCCCATGTCCTTGTCGCCACGGCCGCTCAGGTTGATGATCACCGTCGCGTCGGGGCCCTTCTCCTCGCCGAGGCGGCGCGCCACGTCGAGCGCGCCGGCGACCGCGTGGGCCGACTCGATCGCCGGGATGATCCCCTCGGTCCGGCTGAGCAGCGCCATCGCGTCCATCGCCTGCCGGTCGGTCACGGGGGTGTAGGTGGCGCGGCCCATGGCGGCGAGCCACGAGTGCTGCGGACCGACCCCGGGGTAGTCGAGGCCGGCGGAGATCGAGTGCGACTCGACCGTCTGGCCGTCCTCGTCCTGCAGGACGTAGGTGCGGGCGCCGTGCAGCACCCCGGCCTCGCCGGCGTGGATGGTGGCCGCGTGCCGGCCGGTCTCGACCCCGTCGCCGCCCGGCTCGAAGCCGTGGATCTCGACGCCCTCGTCCTCGAGGAACGCGGTGAACAGGCCGATCGCGTTGGAGCCGCCGCCCACGCACGCCGCGACGGCGTCCGGCAGCACGCCGTACTGCTCGAGGCACTGCTCGCGGGCCTCGTCGCCGATGCCGCGGCAGAAGTCGCGGACCATGCTGGGGAACGGGTGCGGGCCGGCCGCGGTGCCGAAGAGGTACGCGGTGTGGTCGACGCTGGCGACCCAGTCGCGCAGCGCCTCGTTGATGGCGTCCTTGAGCGTCGCGCTTCCGGACTCGACGGGCACCACCTTCGCGCCGAGCAGCTGCATGCGGGCCACGTTGAGCGCCTGGCGGCGGGTGTCGACGGCGCCCATGTAGACGGTGCAGTCGAGGTCGAACCACGCGGCCGCGGTGGCGCTGGCGACGCCGTGCTGGCCGGCGCCGGTCTCGGCGATCACGCGGGTCTTGCCCATCCGCTTGGTGAGCAGCGCCTGGCCCATCACGTTGCGGATCTTGTGGGCGCCGGTGTGGTTGAGGTCCTCGCGCTTGAGAAGCACGCGGGCGCCGACCTGCCGCGAGAGCCGCTCGGCGTGGTAGAGCCGGCTCGGGGTGCCGGCGTAGTCGCGCAGCACACGCTCGAACTCGGACACGAACGCCTCGTCGGCCATCGCGTCCTGCCAGGCGACGGTCAGCTCGTCGAGCGCCTTGACGAGGGCCTCGGGCATGAACCGGCCGCCCCAGGTCTCGCCGAAGTAGCCACGCTCGTCGGCCTCGTAGCGGATCGGCGCGGTGGGGCTGGTGGGGACGCTCACGGTGCGGTCACTCCTGTCATGGCTCGTACGGCGGCCTCGGGGTCGCCGTCCTTGACGAGCGCCTCGCCGACCAGCACGACGCCGGCCCCCTCCGAGACGAAGCGCTGCACGTCGCCGACGCCGGTGATGCCGCTCTCGGCGACCTTGACGACGTCGGCATGGATCTGCGGGGCCAGGCGCCCGAACACGTCGGGGTCGACCGCCAGGGTCTTGAGGTTGCGGCTGTTGACGCCCACCAGCTCGGCGTCGAGGGCCAGGGCGCGCTCGACCTCGGCCTCGTCGTGGACCTCGACGAGCACGGTGAGACCGAGCTCGCCGGCCTCGTCGTGGAGGCGGCGCAGCGTGTCGTCGTCGAGCGCCGCGACGATGAGCAGGGCGAGGTCGGCGCCCGCGGCGCGGGCCTCGACGAGCTGGTAGGTCTCGACGATGAAGTCCTTGCGCAGCAGCGGGGTCTCGACCGCGGCGCGCACGGCGCGCAGGTCGGCCAGGCTGCCGCCGAAGCGGCGCTCCTCGGTGAG
Source organism: Nocardioides okcheonensis (assembly GCF_020991065.1). Classification (NCBI taxonomy): domain Bacteria; kingdom Bacillati; phylum Actinomycetota; class Actinomycetes; order Propionibacteriales; family Nocardioidaceae; genus Nocardioides; species Nocardioides okcheonensis. The sequence continues at coordinate 223,789 of NZ_CP087710.1, read as the reverse complement.
GACCGAGATCGCCGCCGCTCCCCCGCGCTCGTAGGCGCGCGCGAGGTCGGCCGGGTCGGGGATCGCGGCGAGGTCGCCCTTGCTGGGGCTGCGCCGCTTCACCTCGGCGATCACGCTCGCCCCGCGGGCCCGGAAGTGCGGCATCGGGTCCCTCGGGGCCGGGGCCTCCGGGAGGTGGGCGAGCAGCTCGGTGAGCGGGAGCGCGGCCTCGCGGCGGGCGAGGTCCTCGCGCACCCCGGCGACGATGTCGTCGAGGACGGAACCGGACGCAGGCATGCCCTCAGCCTCTCACCCGGCACCAGTCGCACCGGCACCGGTGCCCAGCCGCCGGACGTCCGGCGGCCCCGGTGGTCCGGTCGGTGTGGATCAGTGGTCGGAGCTGTTGAAGCCGAGCTTCGAGAGCACCAGGAACAGCGGGAAGGCCACCACGGCGACGATGATGCCGATCCACAGGAGCGTCATCTGGGTCGGGACCTGGAGCAGCGCGACGCTGCCGAGGACGAAGCCGAGCATCGCGACCGAGACCCCGGTCCAAGCAGCGGGGGTGTTGCCGTGGCCACCAGCCATGGTTGAGCTCCTTCGTCGATCCGGTGCGTGCGCGCCGAAGTCTAGGCGGTCGGGTCACGGCCCTCGTCGAGGGCCTTCCAGATGTCGATGTTCTCGGCGGGCACCTCGCCGGTGCCCTCCCCTGCGTCCACCCGGCCGCTGCCGCGCCCGCCGGTCGGCGCGTCGTACTTGGTGCCCATCTCCGGCCAGCTCCCGACCAGTCGCACCGCCGCGGCGGTGGCCAGCACGCAGAGCACCGAGGCGACCAGCGCCGCGACGTACCAGCCGGTGGTCGACGTGGTGACCTCGTCGCTCCCCGAGGCCTCCACCAGCGCGTCGGCGAGCTTGGGCGGCAGGCTGCGGGCGGCCTCGATCGTCACGACCAGCGTCCCGAGCGCCGCGACCAGCGCGACGACCGCCACCACCCGTCGGAACCGGCCGCGGGTCACCAGCAGCACGCCCCAGCAGGCCAGGACGACCAGCGCGAGCGCACCGGCGAGCGGCGCGTCGCGCGCCGAGTCGAGCGACAGCACGGACGTCATCTCGGCGCCCTGGTCGGTGTCCACGGCGCCCGAGCGGCCGGAGACCCAGGGCTTGGTGCCGGCGGTGGCGGCGAGGCCGGCCGCGGCGAGGCCGAGCAGGACGACGGGGCCGAACGTGCGGCGCAGCGCGGGGTCAGCCATCGACGCGGTGCACCAGGTCGGCGTCGAAGCAGGTGCGGTCGCCGGTGTGGCAGGCAGCGCCCTCCTGGTCGACCAGGAAGAGGAGGGTGTCGCCGTCGCAGTCGAGGCGGACCTCCTTGACGTGCTGCACGTGGCCCGAGGTGTCGCCCTTGACCCAGTACTCGCGGCGCGAGCGCGACCAGTACGTCGCGCGGCCGGTGGCGAGCGTGCGGGCGAGCGCCTCGTCGTCGACCCAAGCGAGCATCAGCACCTCGCGGGTGTCGTGCTGCTGCACCACGACCGGCACCAGGCCTTCTGCCGTGTGCCGCATGCGCGCGGAGACGGCGGGGTCGAGCGAGGACTCCGTGGGGTTCACCGGGCTGTTCACGGGTCCATGCTCCCAGCCTCCCGGTCGGCCCACGTCGCCGCGCACCTCTCCGTCACCGGGCCGGGGGCCGGCAGGTCGCGGTCGTCCCAGCGCGAGACCGCCTGCACGTCGCGGGTCGTGGACACCAGGAACACCTCGCTCGCCCGGTCGCGCACGTCCGCGAGCGGCTGGTCGACCTCCCGGGCGCCGCACCACTCCACGACCAGCTCGCGGGTGATCCCGGCCAGGCAGCCCGAGGCCAGGCTCGGGGTGCGCAGCTCGCCGTCGAGGACGTAGAAGAGGTTGGACCCTGTCCCCTCGCACAGGTCGCCCGCGGTGTTGGCGAGCACCGCCTCGCTCCCGCCGTGGCGCTGGGCGTGGGCGAGCGCGATGACGTTCTCGGCGTACGACGTGGTCTTGAGCCCGGCGGTCGCGCCGTTCTCGTTGCGGGTCCACGGCACGGTGACGATCGTCGTGGCCGCGGGCGCGGGCTCGATCGCGCTGTAGGCGACGACCAGGGTCGGCGGCCCGCCGCCGCGACCCGAGCCCATCGGGTGCGGTCCCGCGGTCCAGGTGATCCGCAGCCGCCCCATCGCGTCGCGGTCCGCGCCGTCGGCGAGCACCGCCGCGACCCCCTCCCGGACCCGGTCGGCGTCGGGGGCGGGGAGGCCGAGCCCGGCCGCGCTGCGCCCCAGCCGGGCGAGGTGGCGGGTGAGCGCGAACGGCGTGCCGTGGATCGTCTTGACCGCCTCGAAGACCCCGTCGCCCACGGTGAAGCCGTGGTCGGTGACCGCGACCGCTCCCTGACCCGGGTCGGACAGCAGGTTCCCGTCGATCCATGCGCGCATGCGGTCACTCTAGGGGCCGCGCGAACACGCCCGGGGGGACCCGATTTTGGACCCGCGCGAGCCATGTACTACTGTTCCACTCGTTCCAAGGAGCGGTCAGCCGCTCCGGAGAACAGGCGGACATAGCTCAGTTGGTAGAGCGCAACCTTGCCAAGGTTGAGGTCGCGAGTTCGAGTCTCGTTGTCCGCTCTGAGGGGTCTCCCATCACACGTGGGCCTCCACGGTGGGTTGGCCGAGAGGCGAGGCAACGGACTGCAAATCCGTCTACACGGGTTCAAATCCCGTACCCACCTCGCACACAACTCAACACGGGCGATTGGCGCAGCGGTAGCGCGCTTCCTTGACACGGAAGAGGTCACTGGTTCAAACCCAGTATCGCCCACCAGCACGGAAGGGCCCCGGAGAGATCCGGGGCCCTTTCGCATGTCCGGACCCGTGGCCGGGCCGCTCCCTCATGGTCGAGCGCGGCGGACTCGCACCGTCACCCACGGCGACGCACCCGCGTCGTTGACCGCACGGACCTTGCACGAGGGCGCCCCGCTCCGGAGCCGAGCCGTCGTCCCCGAGGTCTTCACCTCCCGCCGCCCACACCTCACCCGGTAGGACTCCGCCGACGCGCTCGCGCGCCACCGCACCACCACCTGGTCGCCGACCTTCCGCGCCGACACGCGGCCTGGGCGAGCCGCCCGAGCGACCGGGGGCGCCGTGGCAGCGGGGGCGGTGACCTGCGGCTCGGCAGGCACCCCGGGCACGGGCTCCTGGACGACCGGCACGACCGGGTCCGGGACGGCAGCCGAGGCGACACCGAGGCGACCGAGGGCCGCGGTGACGGCGCGGGCGTACTTCCGCTCGCCCGACTCGTTGACGTGGATGCCGTCCCACGTGTCGGCCCGCGTGAAGCCCTCGACGCGGAACACCTCGACACGCGACCCGACAGTGGTGAGCTCGGCTGCGAGGTCGTCGATGAGCGCGTTGAACTCGGCGGGGCGACCGGCGTAGACCCACGCGTGGGGGATCTCGCCGATGACGAGGTCGACGTCGGGGTTCACGGCGCGAGCGTCGGCCACCCACTGGCGGTAGCCGTCGATGAGCGCGACGGCGGTCCCGTCGGACAGGTCGTTGATGCCGAGGTTGGACACGATGATGTTCGGCTGGGCAGCTGCCGCGAGGTCGCCGATCGGCTCGCGCATCCAGGAGGCGCCGAGCCGCTGCCCCCAGTACGCGGCGTGCTGCTGGTCGAACGCCGGGTCGGCGTAGGCGTCGGGCCCGTCGTAGTGCCAGTTGACGGTGTTGCCGCCCTGCGCGGGGTCGAAGGTGCTGGTCCGGGGGCCGACGAGGTCGACGGCGGTGCCGGCGCCGGTGATCGCCTGGTGGGCGAAGTAGCGCCACGTGTGGTCGCCGCGGTACCCCTGGGTGATGGAGTCCCCGACGATGAGGATGCGGGTCGGGTCGTCGGCGTGCGCGGCTGCGGGTGCGAACCCAGCGAAGACGGCTGCGGCGACCACGACGGCCGCGAGGCGGTTGAGCACGTGTTCCCCCGAACGTGATGCAGTGGCCAGATGCTAGGCGGTCCGAGGCGGTCGCGTCAGTCGCTCGACGCGTCCTCGACGTGAACGTGGAGCCGTCGTGCCACCTGGTGGCTCGAGGGCTCCACGATCCGATCGGTCCAGCCCAGGTCGCGACCTCGCGCGCGCCGCGCTGGTCAGGACTTCTTGCCTCGCGGGACGACGACGGTCGTGCGTGCGACGGCCGCCTGCACGACGTTGGTGCCGGCGTAGCGCACGACCACCTTCTTCGTGCCCGGCTTGAGGTCGCGGAGGACCAGGCGCACCACACCGTCGACGACCTCGCCCTGCACCGTCCGACCACCGACGGCGATCGTGATCGCGCCGGCCGGCTTGCGTGCCCCGACCGCCTTGACGCGGACCTCGACGACGACCTTGCGCCGCGTGGCCTCGGCGCGGACCTTGACCTTGGGCGTCGTCGTGACGGCCGGCACCGCGATCGTCTCCGTGATGGCGCGGAAGTGGCGGTGGTCGTGGGTGACCTCGACGGACATCGCGTGCCCGAGGTCGCCCTTGCGGACCGTGTAGGTGTCGTGGGTGGCCTTGGCGACGGGCTTGCCGTCGCGGAGCCAGCGGTACGTCGTCGTGGCGCCTGTGGGCCTCGTGGTGCCGGGACGCACCTGGAGGCGCTGGCCGACCTGCGGCGTGCCCTTGACGCGGGACTGGCTGCTGAGGGCGACCTGCTTGGCCAGCACCGGCGCCGTCGCCGCTGCGGTCGACCGCGACTTCTTGTAGCCCTTGGCGCTGGCGATGACGCGTGCGCTGATCGCCGCGCCGATCTGGTCGCGCGTGAGCGTGAACGACGAGCCGGTCGCGCCGTCGAGCGGCTTGCCGTCGGCGTACCACTGCGTCTCGGTCTTCGCGGGCTGCGGGGTCCAGGCCGAGGCCGTGAGCGACAGGGTCGTGCCGACCTCAGGGTTGCCCTGGATCGTCGGGAGCTGCGAGGGCGTGAACGTGCCGGGCGCCACGGGTGCGGTGGCGAGGGTCGCCTCGCCCGGGGTGTAGCCGCTCAGCGCCGCGGTCACCTCCGCCGTCAGCGTCTTGCCCTTGACGTCGGGGGTCGGGACGTACGCCGGCCCGGTGGCGCCGGGGATCGCGGCACCGTCCGCGAGCCAGCGGTAGCTCACGCTGGTGGGCGCGGGCGTCCACGCCCCGCCGGCCACCTCGAGCGGCGCGCCGACCATCGGGGAGCCCGAGATGGTGGGCGGCGTCGTGGGGGTGACCACGCGGTCGTTGAAGTGGATGAACCCGGTCGGCCAGCCACCGCCGGTCTTGGTCACCCGCCGCCAGTAGAAGTCGCCGCCCCAGTAGTCCTCCGAGACGATGATCTCGGTCGGGGAGATGACCTGCTCGACGTAGGCGACGTGGCCGTTGGAGCCGGCCGGCGTCACGTGCGGCTTGTACCAGGCGACCGACCCGACCGTCGGGGTCTGGTCGGTGATCGAGGCCATCGCGGTGCCCCAGTTGGACGCGTTGCCGTCGCCCGACCACGGACGGGCGTCGGGCATGCCGTTCTGGATCAGCCGGTAGGCGACGTAGTTGGTGCAGTTGTGCCCGGCGTACATCCGCCAGTACATCGTCGAGGACGCCTGCCGGTAGCCGGCGTTGCCGAAGCCGGCGTCCTGGCAGCCCTGGTAGCCGGTGCACAGGTACGTCGAGGTGACCAGGTCGATCCGGGTGGTCGTGCTCGGCACGACCGCGAGGAGCAGGCCGAGCACACCGGTGGCCAGCAGCGCCGTGCGCGCAGCACGGCGCGCGACGTGTCCGACCGCGGACAGGGCGACGACACGCCTCTGTGACGCGTGGGATTCATGTGGCCTTTGGTGCACGATTGGCGATCGTATGGGGCAGAAGTCAAGCGCGCCACGCCGTTGAGTGAATAACAATCGTGTAATTCACGTCGATCGCACCGGCGGGCGTGAAAAGTCGACCGACCACGGCAACCACGGCCAGCAGCTTCACTCCACTGTCAGCTACCAGCGCTCCGCCGTCGCACCACAGGTCAAGAGATCTGACGCAATTGCGCAACTAACGGAGAACCGGCAGAACCATGGTTCATCCCAACAACACCTCAGTGCGCAGCTCAGCAGCGCAACTGAACGCTCCCAAAAAAGGGAACCTCTTATCCTGATATCAGTCTAACTCGACGACGTGCTGGCAACCTTCAATAGCGCAAACTTCTTCCAACAAGTCACGAACGGTGTCTCCCAGTTGGAGAGTAGTGACGAATGTCACCGTCTCCGCGTATAGGTCGCCCGACGCACGATCGTACCGTTCGTCTCGGCCACTTTGCTTAGTAAGCAAACCGAACCTGGTTGCGGCTTTCAAAACCGTTCCGGGGTCGGCCACGCGACGGCCCGAGAGCAGCGTCTTCTGACTGTTCCAATCGCGCCGCGGCTTGCCATCCGGTCGAATGTACTTGAGCATCATCAGTCGCAGCTGCTGTGCCGCCGCGCACGGGCCCAGAACGGGGTCCCCCTCGACCTGACGTCGAATCAGCCGCACAAATTCATCCACTGCGTCGATAGCAACGTCGTCATCGACCTTGACCGAGACGAATCCAGCAAGAGAGCCGAACTCGGCGAGCGCAAGCGAGTCCTGGCAGTTCCGAAACCGCGTCTGATGAAGGCTGGCTTCGCTGAAATCGGCATCCTTGAGGTCACACGATTCAAACAGCGCACCTTCCAAGTTGGTGCCCCTCATCGAGACACCCGACAGCCTGAGATTCCGGAAAGCAACCCCAGACAGGTCCTGGCGCTCTAGCGAGACTTCGCGAAGCACCCCCTCTCCGCCTGCGATGCCAATCGCCACCTGCAAAAGATTCACAAATGCGATCGGCCTTGACGCAGCATTTGACAACTGGCTTTGAAGGCTGTTGTGCGCCCCATGGGCCTCGACATGATCTCGCAACAACCGAAGTGAGATTGAATCTGGCGGCATGCGCCTCCAGCCAAGCACCTCCGCCAACTTTCTTGGATCCGAATCAAACAGACGGACAGACCTTTTCCCTACGAGATACTCGTAGATTGTATCCTGGGCGAACCGGACGCGACCAATCTCAGTCGCCCGCTGAAATACCGAAAGTTGCGTGAACTGTAGATCGAGATCTTCTTTGATGTCATCAGAAACCTCTTCGTCGACGATCACCTGCGCCAGATCGGTGATGTCGTCAACCGGTACTCCGCGTGCACCATTCTCCAGTTCCATGATCGCGACATCCTCAATTACATCAAGCACGTCTTGGCGATCAACAAACTTCTCGAGCAGGAGGCCCTTCTCATACTCCCGGTCAACAATCGCGGTTAACGCATCCTCGACGAGTTGAGCCTCGGTCCAATCATCAACGCGGCCGTCACTCTGGCCCTTTAACTTGTCTGCCAAAAGCTCAGCGTAGTAAGGCGTCGAGCACAGTCGAAGAACGTCTGGACGGGAAAGCGCCTCACGAAATTGCGCATCCTCACCGCCAAGCCTCCTGCGACCAAACTCAGTAACTGTCGTTTCGTCCCAAGGCAAAATCTGGTACTGCTGCACGAGGCCGGCAGAATCCACGATGAAGTCTCGCAGCCCTTGACTTGCACTCAGTAGAGAATCACGAACGCAAATTAGAATTCGTGGCGACGCTGGCGTATCACGGGTCAACAGGTCCTCGAGATACTCGAAGAAGCCTTGGTCTCGCGAAATCAACTCGTCGAGTCCATCAAGGAGCAGACACGCGTAACCGTTGCCGAGCATCCATTCGAAGGTTGGCAGGCCAATTCGGTTGGCAATGTCAGATTGGATGAAGGACTCCATCAGGCCCTTCAACGTCGGACCACTTGCTCCAGCTGCATACTCAGGAAGAATTGGGAACGGACGCCGCGCTTTCGTCTGTTCCCGCTTGTCCGCCTGGAAGCTTGAATACAGATTCGCGTACAACGACCCGAACAACATGCTCTTTCCGTAGCCAGCCGGCGCCGTGACAAGGAGTACTGGAGCAGGCCAAGGTCGCGAAGACCTGAACAACTTGGTCAGTTCTTGCAGGATGTCTTCGCCTGGCTCATCCCGACCCTCAGCAATGTAGGGCTGTTTAGTTCGCTTCTTGGCCTGAGACTCGCCGTCCGATCTAAGGCGAGCCGCAGCACTGGGTGCGATGGAGCCGCCATCGCGGGATTGTGCGTCCCAGCGAAAAGATGCATCAAAAAACTGAATGGGAGTCCTGATGGTTACTTGGAAGTCGAAGCGGGCGCGCCGTTGAAACTCCTGCGACATACCCTCGCGCGACTCGACAAGTAGGAACCTCTCACCCCCGGCCTTTTCGCTCACGAAACGATTCAGGATTGCCGTGCCGCTGGCCGTCCATCCTGCCGGCGGAGTATCTGGACAGCATATCGAGACTTGATCACGGCCGCCGCCGAAGCCAGCTCGCGATGCTCTCACGAAGCCAATGTCGACTCTGGACATGTCAATAGACCATCCCTCTGCGGAGAGGTATGTCGATACTTCGTCAAACAACGTCACTCGGTCCACTCCTGCGGTTCAAAAAGATGCTGTAGCGACGTCCAGGGCGCCGCGTCTTCCACGACAATCACCAAGTGGCCACAGGCTCGGCTAACAGACAAGTAGTCGATCGTACGCATGTCGGCCGAATCGTAATCCTCGGCTAAATAGGCCACGTACTTCGCCTCGCACCCTCGGAATTCTTCTATGCAGAAAACTGAAATGCGGTCACTGCTTAGCCGAGTACTGGCGCGGAAACCTCCTCGCTGCAAAGCCTCGTACGCGCGCCGTGCGCCGGGCGCGGTACGTGTAAGAACGGCAATGTCCGACGGGGCGAGCTTTTGTAGATCGCTGGAAATAGCATTCACTGCAAAATCCCAGAAATTGCTTTTCCCGACCTTGAACACTGGCATGCCGCCAGGCGCACCGTTCGCGGGGGTTTGCATGCCAGCGACTCGCGACACAACGCGCGCGATCGGGAGGGTGTTTCGACAGTTTTCTGTCAGCCAAAAAGTTTCAAACGTCCCGGGAGGCCGCCATGTTCCGGATGAGTCCTTTTGATATGGATCCGCGAGAAGTACAACCTGTCCATCTTCCGTAACCAGCTCGCCCATGCTTTCGAGCAGGTCGCTATCGAGGCTCTGCGCCTCGTCGACGATAAGACAATCGATTCGCGGCCCGTGTTTTTCAACGAGATCGAGCGCTGTCTCCCAGAGCGAAGCACCAAGGTATTGGTTTGCAACGGCGGAACCGTATATGTCTGACAGTACATCGTACGGCTCGCCGCAGATTATGCCCTGGGAAGTCAACTTCCGGCGGGTGACCAGCCGGAGCTGAGAAGGTGTGCCAACGACGGCGACCCTCATCCCTGCGCGTGCACGCTCGCGAGCGTACGAGTATCCGACGAATGTCTTACCGGTTCCGGCTGCGCCAAGTACAAGACTCCGGGGCACGGCGGCCGTAGCGCGCACGGCCTCCAGTTGGCGGTGCGTCAATGCAACCTGCGCATTTGTCAGTCTGTCGAGCTCGCCTATCGATACGTCTACTTGGTAGTCGATGCCTGAGTCCATGACGACTGTCGGGCTTAAGGTGCGAACTGCAAGTTCGAAGTCTTGGGGACTTTTCCAAGACCCAGCTGCCCAATGACTAGTGATGGCTTGAATTCGCACTGGAACGTCGTCGAACTGGTCCCTGGTCACGACGATCTCGCTCGGAGCTTCAGGTCCCAAGCGTCCTGATGGCCTGCCAGCCGTGAAAAAGACCGCGTACCCGCTTGGGACCATCCTTACGCCAGCGTCTACCAACATCTTGTCGATTCTGTGCCGATTGTCGCGTGCCTGAATGAACGGGCTTCGATCCTTGGACTCCGCGCCAGATTTCGGCAGCCGGTACCACTGACGGCCTTCTACTCGATACCGAGCGTCCTTTACCTCCAAAAGGAGGAGCCCTCGCTTCGGGTGCAGCAAAACAAAGTCGGCTTCCCCCTCACGAAGACGAGAACCCTTTTCTCGGCCATGCAAGAACTCAAGTTCTGACAGGACGACCCAAGAGTCATCGAGATCGTGCAGCCGCTCAAATACCATCCGCTCGCCGTAGGTAACCTTCGACCCCATCAGGCGGCTCGGGAAGAAGCGCGCCACTACTGCTTGGCCGTCGATCGGGCACGAACACGCATCGTCAAACTTCTCCTCGTCAGACGCCTCTGGCTAGTGCCGTCAGCATAGTCAAGGACGCCCTGACCCTGGGTATGTATCTGCTGATCCGGGAAGACGCGCCTCAGAACTCGTAGCCGAAGTGCCGGATGGTGCGTGCGAAGCGCTCGGCGACGATCTCGGCGTCGCCGGGGCCGTAGAGCTCGCGGTAGTGCGGGCCGCTCCCCTGCTTGGCGTGCGGCAGGTCCAGCTCGAGGCCGAGGCGCGCGGAGAGGTCGGCGACCGCGGCCGGCAGGTCCTCGTAGCGGTAGACCTGGTCGACGACGATCCGCCCGTCGAGACGGTAGAGCCGCTCGTTGAGCGCGAGCCGCTCCATGCGCCGCGGGGTCCGGACGAACTCGGCGAAGGTCTTGGTGAAGGTCGGCTTGCGGGCGCTGTAGCGGTAGGACGAGGCGACCACGTCGAACGGGTTCCGCTCGACCGCGAAGGTGAAGTACGCGTCCCAGGTCTCGCGGCCGATCACCTCGATCACCCGCCGCGCGCCCATGTGGGCGTACGACGACGGGCTGGTGTCGTCGTGCTGCGGACCCACTCCCCCGGCGGCCGCGCGCAGGACCTCGTCCTCCGGGCTGATCCGGGTGACGAGGTCGTCGGGGCCGCAGTGGCGCGACAGCGCGATCTCGAGGCTGGTGCCGGCGGTCTTGCGGGTCTTGACGAAGACGAAGCGGTGGCGGTGCGAGCAGATCACGGGACCGCGCCGACCTCAGTCGTCCTCGTCGGAGGTGTCCTCGCCGTGGGTGCCGGGGCGCGGCGCCCACGGCAGCTCCTTGGCCGGGCGGACGACGATCAGCCGGTCGCCGCGGGCGAGCAGGGACACGACCGGGTCGAAGTAGCGGTAGACCTTCTCGTCGCGGATCACCGCGATGACCTGGTCCGGCAGCCGCTGCGGCTGCTTGCCGACCTCGTTGACCAGCAGGTCGCGCTCGGCGACCTCGAGGCCGTCGCCGTAGGTCATCAGGTCCTCCATGACCGAGCCGAGCATCGGCGACATCGACGACAGGCCGAGCAGCCGGCCGACCGCGTCGGAGGAGGTGATCACCGAGTTCGCGCCGGACTGGCGCATCAGCGAGACGTTCTCCTGCTCGCGCACCGACGCGGTGATCCAGGCGTCGGGGTTGAGCTGGCGCACGGTGAGGGTGACCAGCACGTTGGAGTCGTCGCGGTCGGTGGTGATGATGACGTGGGTGGCCTTCTCCACCCCCGCCTGGCGCAGCACGCCGCGGCGGGTGGCATCGCCGGCGATGCCGACGAGCTGGTCGCGGTTCGCCTCCTCCATCGCCACCACCCCGGGGTCGACGACCACGATCGCGGCACGGTCGTAGCCGTTGCTCACGAGGGTCTCGATCGCGCTGCGGCCCTTGGTGCCGTAGCCGACGACGACGACGTGCTCGTCCATCTTCTTCCTCCACCGGGAGACCCGGAACATCTCGCGGCCCTGCGAGGCGAGGACCTCCAGGGTGGTGCCGATCAACAGGACCAGGAAGCCGATGCGCGCCGGCGTGATGACCAGCGCGTTGACCAGTCGGGCCGCGTCGGAGACCGGCGCGATGTCGCCGTAGCCGGTCGTGCTGAGCGTGACGGTCGTGTAGTAGAACGCGTCGAGCAGGCTGATCTGGTTGAGGGGGTCGTTGCCGTCGCGGTAGCCGTCGCGGTCGAGCCAGACCAGCATCCAGGTCCCGACCAGGATCGCGAGCGCCAGCAGCACCCGGCGCCCGAGCTCCCACCACGGCGACCGGACCCGCTCCGGCAGGGACACCCGACCCACGCTGGGGTGGTTGCTCGCGTGCTGCACGGTCAGGAGTCTTTCACGCCCATGCGCGTGCGGAGCCGCTGCACCAGCTCGCGCCGCGCGCGCATCGTGTTCTTCTGCGGGAAGACCGTGTCGAAGGCCGCGTTGACCGCTGCGCCGATCAGCACCGCGAGCGCCAGCAGGTAGAGCCACAGCAGCACCGCGATGGGCGCGGCGAGGGGGCCGTAGATGGTCCGCGACTCCGCGGCGGTCACGGTCAGCACCCAGCGCAGGACGTACGAGCCGGCGATCCAGCAGACCAGGGCGAAGGCCGCGCCCGGGAGGTTGAAGCTCCAGCTCGTCCGGACCGGCACCGACACGTGGTAGAGCGTGGCGAGGAAGCAGATGCAGACCGCGAGCACGACCGGCCAGTAGAGCGCGTTGAGGAAGTCGAGCCGTTGCGGCACCAGCCGGTCGACCAGCGTCGGGCCGGCCACCACGAGCGGGATGCTCACCGCTCCGGTGACCATCGCGAGGACGTAGAGCACGAACGACAGCGCCCGCGTCGCGACGATCCCGCGGTGGCCGCCGAGCCCGTGCATGATCGTGATCGTGTCGACGAAGACGTTGAGCGCTCGGCTGCCCGACCACAGGGCCAGGATGAAGCCGATCGAGATCACGTCGTAGCGCCCGCCGTTGAGCACGGTGTTGATCGTCGGCTCGATGATCTTGTCCACCGCCCGCTCGGTCAGGGCCTGGCGCGACACCTCCAGGACGGCGTTGCGCACGTCCTCGACCTGGGTGTCGGTGAAGCGCTCGCTGACGAAGCCGACGGCGCCGGCGAGCGCGAACACCAGCGGCGGCACCGACAGCACGGCGAAGAACGCCGCCTCCGCCGCGAGGCCGGTGACCCGGTGCCGCAGGCACGCGCCGACCGTGGTCACGATCACGCGCCACAGGTGCTCGCGCCACCGACGCACCAGGACCTCGACCCGGCGCGGGGCAGGGATGTCCTCGCGCGCCTCGACCACCAGGCCACGCTACCGAGGTGGGGCCCCCTCCCGGCGAATCCGGGCCGTGCGCCGCCCGCCCGCCTACGGTGTGCCCATGACCTCCCCCGACCTGCGCTCGGCCACCAACCAGGCCCCGCCCCTCGTCGGCCACGACGTCGTCGCCTCCGACGCCGCGCTCACCGAGGCGCTCGTGCGCCACGGGTCCGCCGCCCTGGTCGACGACCTCGCCCCGCTCGGTCGCGAGGCCGGCTCGGCCGAGGCACGCGAGCACGGCGTGCTCGCCAACCGGCACCACCCCGTGCTGGTCCCCTACGACCGCTGGGGCAACCGCGTCGACGAGGTCGACTTCCACCCGTCGTGGCACTGGCTGATGGACCGGGCCGTCGCGCACGGGCTGCAGGCGGCGCCCTGGGAGCAGCAGGAGGCCGGCGACCCGCACGCGCACCTGCGCCGGGCGGCCGGCTTCCTGGCCTGGTCGCAGACCGAGCCGGGACACGGCTGCCCGATCTCGATGACCTACGCCGCCGTCCCGGCGCTGCGGACCGACCCCGCGATCGCGGCCGCGTGGACGCCGCTCCTCACCGCCCGCTCGTACGACCCCGGGGTGCGGGCCTCCGCGCAGAAGACCGGCGCCCTCGCCGGCATGGGGATGACCGAGAAGCAGGGCGGCTCGGACGTCCGCGCCAACGTCACCCGCGCGCGGCCGACCGCGGACGACGGGTGGTACACCCTGCACGGCCACAAGTGGTTCACCTCGGCGCCGATGAACGACGTCTTCCTGGTGCTCGGCCAGGCCGACGGCGGGCTGACCTGCTTCGTCGTGCCGCGGGTGCTCGCCGACGGCACCCGCAACCGGATCGACGTGGTGCGGCTCAAGGACAAGCTGGGCAACCGGTCCAACGCCTCCGGCGAGCTCGAGCTCGACGGCACCCTCGCGCAGCGCCTCGGCGAGGAGGGCCGCGGCGTGCGGACCATCATCGAGATGGTCGCAGCCACCCGCCTCGACTGCGTCCTCGGCTCGGCCGCCCTCATGCGGCACGCGCTGGCCGAGGCGTCGTGGCACGTCGCGCACCGCTCCGCCTTCGGCGGGCTCCTGGTCGACAAGCCGCTCATGCAGAACGTCGTCGCCGACCTCGCGGTCGAGTCGGAGGCGGCGACGGCGCTCGCGATGCGGCTCGCGGCGGCGGTCGACCGGCCGGAGGACCCGCACGAGGTCGCGCTGCGCCGCATCGCGCTGCCGCTCGCGAAGTTCTGGGTGTGCAAGCGCACCCCCGCGATGGTGGCCGAGGCGCTGGAGTGCCTCGGCGGCAACGGCTACGTGGAGGAGTCGGGGCTGCCGCTGATGTTCCGCGAGTCGCCGCTCAACTCGGTCTGGGAGGGGTCGGGCAACGTCAACGCGCTCGACGTGCTGCGCGCCCTGGGCCGCGAGCCCGAGGTGCTGCAGGCCTGGATCACCGAGGTCGGGGCCGCCCGCGGCGCCGACAGCCGGCTCGACCGGGCGGTCGACGACACCCTGTCGCTGCTCGGCGACACCGGCGGGCTGGAGTCCGGCGCGCGCCGGCTCGCCGGCCGGATGGCCGCGTGCCTGCAGGGCTCGCTCCTGGTCCGCTTCGCCCCGGCGGAGGTCGCCGACGCGTTCTGCGGCAGCCGGTTCGACGCCGGCTACGGCGGCACGTACGGGATGCTGACGAGCGGTGGGCTGCGGGCGGTCGTCGACCGCGCGACGCCGGTCGTCTGACCCGGCCGTGACCCGAACGGGCCATCGCGGGGCGACGTTCGGTCACGATCGGGCCAAGTCCACGCGGGGCGGGCGTGGCCCGGCCTAGGGTGGACGGGATCTGAGGGGGGTCCACCTTGTCGAGCCAGTCCAGCACCTTGTTCACCGTCGGCACCCTGCTGCGCCACGCCCAGGACGCCGCCGCGCCGGTGCGGGTGCTGGTGTCCGGGACCTGGCTCGACGGCGTCATCGTCGGCGCCGACGGCCTCGGCGTGATCCTCGACGACGGCAACGGCCACCAGGTGCTGGTGCGCCTCGACTCGATCGTGGCGGTGAGCTTCTCGCGCGCCGCGATCGACGGCGAGCCCGAGCCGACCGCGGACGACGGCGCCCGCGCCCACTGGGGCGCCGAGCGCCAGCCGATCGAGGCCGGCCCGGTCGGCGGCCTCTGACCGGTCGGCCCGGCGCCGGTCAGCCCAGCGCCGCGGCCACCACCTCGCGCGCCTCGGCCTGCACCTCGGCGAGGTGCTCCGGACCGCGGAACGACTCGGCGTAGATCTTGTAGACGTCCTCGGTGCCGCTCGGGCGGGCGGCGAACCAGGCCGACTCGGTGGTGACCTTGAGCCCCCCGATCTTCGCGCCGTTGCCGGGCGCCTCGGTGAGCTTGCCGGTGATCTCCTCCCCCGCCAGCGTCGTCGCCGCCACGTCGTCGGGCGACAGCGCGGCGAGCTTGGCCTTCTCCTCGCGCGACGCGGGGGCGTCGATGCGGGCGTAGGCCGGGTCGCCGTGCTGCGCGACGAGGTCGGCGTAGTGCTCGCTCGGGGTGCGTCCGGTGGCGCCGAGGATCTCGCTGGCCAGCAGCGCCAGCAGCAGCCCGTCCTTGTCGGTGGTCCAGGTCGAGCCGTCGCGGCGCAGGAACGACGCGCCCGCCGACTCCTCGCCGCCGAAGCCGAAGGAGCCGTCCATCAGGCCGGGCACGAACCACTTGAAGCCGACCGGGACCTCGACCAGGGGCTTGCCGATGGACGCGGCGACGCGGTCGATCATCGAGCTCGACACGAGCGTCTTGCCGATCCGGGCCGAGTCGGGCCAGCCCGGGCGGGCGCCGCCGAAGAGGTGCTGGATCGCCACGGCGAGGAAGTGGTTGGGGTTCATCAACCCCGCGTCGGGCGTCACGATGCCGTGCCGGTCGGCGTCGGCGTCGTTGCCGGTGGCGATGGCGTAGTCGTCCTTGCGCCCGACCAGCGACGCCATCGCGTAGGGCGACGAGCAGTCCATCCGGATCTTGCCGTCCCAGTCGAGCGTCATGAACCGCCACGTGGGGTCGACGAGCGGGTTGACCACCGTCAGGTCGAGGCGGTGACGCTCGGCGATCTCTCCCCAGTAGGCCACGCTGGCTCCGCCGAGCGGGTCGGCGCCGATCCGGACCCCGGCGTCGCGGACCACGTCGAGGTCGACGACGCCCGGCAGGTCGTCGACGTAGTGCCCGAGGAAGTCGTAGGTGCCGACCGCGGCCCGCGCCTTCGCGAACGTCACCCGCTTCACGCCGGCGATGTTGCCGCGGACGAGCTCGTTGGCGCGCGCCGCGATGACGGAGGTGGCGTCCGAGTCGGCGGGGCCGCCGTGGGGCGGGTTGTACTTGAAGCCGCCGTCGCTCGGCGGGTTGTGCGACGGCGTGACCACGATGCCGTCGGCGAGGCCGCCTCCGGTCGTACGCCCCTGGTTGGCGCGGATGATCGCGTGGCTGACCGCAGGAGTCGGGGTGAAGCCGTCGCGGTCGTCGACGAGCACGGTCACGTCGTTGGCGACGAGCACCTCGAGCGCCGTCGCCCACGCCGGCTCGGAGAGCGCGTGGGTGTCGCGGCCGATGAACAGCGGGCCGTCGTAGCCCTGCTCGCGGCGGTAGTCGCAGATCGCCTGCGTGGTGGCGGCGATGTGGACCTCGTTGAACGAGGTGGTGAGCGACGTGCCGCGGTGGCCGCTGGTGCCGAAGGCGACCTGCTGCGACACGTCGTCGGGATCGGGCTCGAGGTCGAAGTAGGCCGTCACGAGGTGGGCGACGTCCACCAGGTCCTCGGTGCGGGCGGGCTGTCCGGCTCTCTCGTGGTTGGCCATGGCCCCATCTTGGTGGGTCCGACCACGCGCGTCGAGAAACCTCGGGGTGGGGTGTCGATCCGGCACGCCGTCGTCCGTCACAGTGGTGAGGCCGCACCCGCGGCCCGACGCCTCCAGGAGGAGATCCGCACCCATGAGTCGCTACCTGATCCTGCTTCCCGCACCCGAGGCCGAGTGGGCCGAGCTGCCAGCCGAGGAGCACGACAAGGGGATGCAGTCGCACGGTCAGTTCCACGAGGACCTCAAGGCGGGTGGCCACGTCCTGGTCACCGCCGGTCCGCTGGAGCCCTCGGACCGGGCGACGTCGATGCGCCCCGGCGACGACGGCCAGCTGCTCGTGAGCGACGGACCCTTCCCCGAGACGGCTGAGCAGGTCGTCGGCTTCTACCTCATCGACTCCGAGGACGAGGCCGACCTGCGGGCCGCCTGCGAGCGCTTCGCGGCGCGGGGCGAACACATCGAGTTCCGTCGCATGGCGGAGTGAAGGAGAGCGACATGAGCGAGTACGTCGTGCTGATCGTCGGCAAGGCCGACCACTGGTGGACCACCATGACCGAGCAGGAGCGCAAGGACGGCTACGCCGAGTACGGGCGCTTCGCCCAGCAGCTCGGCGAGCGGGGCCACCGCATCGTCGCCGGCGCGGAGCTGCAGGCGAGCACCACGATCCGCACCGTCCAGCCGGGCGGGCTGGCGGTGACCGACGGGCCCTTCGCGGAGACCGCGGAGCAGGTCGCCGGCTACTTCCACATCGAGACCGAGGACCTCGACGACCTCCTCGAGTGCTGCAAGATCATCGCGGCCCTCGGCGACGCGATCCAGGTCGTGCCGACCGTCGTTCCCGAGACGAGGCCGCGATGAAGTACCTGGTGCTGCTGATCGGCGACGGGGCGGAGAAGCCGTGGTCGGACCAGACCGAGGACGAGCAGACGGCTGCGATGGCGAAGTTCGGGGAGTTCGACGCCGCGTGCCGGGCGCGTGAGGGAGTCGAGATCCTCGCCGGCGAGGCGCTGAGCGGCCCCAGCGACACGACGGTGATGCGCACGAGCGACGGGTCGGTGCAGCTGACCGACGGCCCCTACGCCGAGGTGATCGAGGGGATGGGCGGGTTCTACCTGCTGGAGGCACCCGACCTCGACGTGGTGGTGGAGCTGCTCCGGGTCCTCCCGCCCTACGACATCCAGATCCAGCCGACCGTCGACGTGACGCTCTGAGGGCACACATGGACGGCGACGGGCCCGGACTCGACGACGTCGTGCGCCAGGAGTGGGGCCGCCTCGTGGCCCTGCTCCTGGCGCAGTTCCGCCGCCTCGACCTCGTCGAGGACGCCCTCGCCGACGCGGTCGAGTCCGCGAGCCGCACCTGGCCGGTCGACGGCACGCCGGACAACCCCGCCGGGTGGCTGATGACCGCCGCCCGGCGGCGCGTCCTCGACCGGCTGCGCACCGAGGACGTCGCGCGCCGCAAGCTGCCGCTGCTCCTCACCGACGCCGAACGACACCAGGAAGGAGCGCGCACCATGGTGGACGGCGGCAGCCTGGTGGAGGACGACGTGCTCCGCCTCGTGCTGATGTGCGCCCACCCCGCGCTGGCCCCCGACGCGGCGAGCGCACTGAGCCTGCGGCTGGTGATGGGCGTGCCAACCGCCGACATCGCCCGGCTCTTCCTCGTCCCCGAGGCGACCATGGCCGCGCGGATCACCCGCGCCAAGAAGCGCATCGTCGGGGCCGGCATCCCGTTCGCGGTGCCGGACGCGTCGGTCCTCCCGGACCGGCTCGACACGGTCGCCCAGACCGCCTACCTCGCGTTCACCGCCGGCTACGCCCCCGGCACCGGCCCCGACCTGCTGCGCGCCGACCTCGCCGGCGAGGCGATCCGGCTGGTCCGCGTGGTGCTCGGGCTGCGACCCGACGAGCCGACGCTGGTGGCGCTGCTGGCCCTCACCCTGCTGCAGCACTCGCGGCGCGACGCGCGGGTGCGCGACGGCCGGCTGGTGCTGCTCACCGACCAGGACCGCACCCGCTGGCACCACGACGAGGTGGCCGAGGCGCTCCGGCTGCTCACCGGTCCCGCGCTCACCGGCCCGGTCTCCCCGCTCGCCGCGTCCTACGCCTTGCAGGCGCGCATCGCCGCCGAGCACGCCACCGCGCCGACCGCCGAGGACACCCGGTGGGACCGCGTCGTCGGCTGGTACGACCTGCTGCTGCAGGTCTCCCCCTCGCCCGCCGCGCGCCTGGCCCGCGCGGTCGCGGTCGCCGAGGACCGCGGGACGGCCGCCGGGCTCGCGGCCCTCGAGGGCCTGGAGATCGCCGACAGCCACCGGCCGGCGGCGGTGCGCGCCGAGCTGCTCAGCCGCGCCGGCCAGGCCGACGCGGCGCGGGCCGCGTACGACCAGGCGATCGCCGCGTGCCGCAACGACGTCGAGCGGGCCTTCCTCGAGGAGCAGCGCGCGGCGCTGGGGTGACTCAGTCCTCCGGGACGTGCTGCTGCTTGGCGAGCACCGTGAGCCCATCGTCGACGACGAACCCGCGGGCGCGGTCGGCGTCCTGGTCGACGCCGATCTGCACGCCCGGGGGCACGACGACGCCCTTGTCGATGATCGCGTTGCGCACGACCGCCCCCTCGCCGACCCAGACGCCGTCCATGAGGACGGAGTCGGAGACCTCGGCGCCGTCCTTGACCCACACCGCCGGGGAGAGCACGGAGTGGTTGACGGTGCCGCCGCTGACCACCACGCCCGGCGACAGGATCGAGTTGAAGGTCGACACCTTCTCGCCGCCGCCGCCCTCGACCAGCTTGGCCGGCGGGTGCGGGCCGTAGCTGGTGTAGATCGGCCAGGCGGTGTTGTAGAGGTTGAAGACCGGCAGTGGCGACACCAGGTCCATGTGGGCGGCGTAGTAGGAGCGCATGGTGCCGACGTCGCGCCAGTAGCCGCGGTCGCGGTCGGTCGCGCCGGGCACCTCGTTGTCCTTGTAGTCGTAGACCGCCGACTCGGACTTGTCGACGAACCACGGCACGATGTCGCCGCCCATGTCGTGCTGGGACTGCTCGCGGCCGGCGTCGCGGGTCACCGCGTCGCGCAGCGCGTCGGCGTCGAAGACGTAGTTGCCCATGCTCGCCAGCACCTCCTCCGGGGAGTCCGGCAGCCCGACCGGGTCGGTGGGCTTCTCCAGGAACGCCCGGATCCGCTGCGGGTTCGCGGGGTCGACGTCGATCACGCCGAACTGGTCGGCCAGGCCGATCGGCTGTCGGATCGCCGCGACCGTGCAGCCGGCGCCGGAGTCGACGTGGTCGGCCACCATCTGCGCGAAGTCCATCCGGTAGACGTGGTCGGCGCCGACGACGACCACGATGTCGGGCTGCTCGTCGGTGAGCAGGTTGAGCGACTGGAAGATCGCGTCGGCGCTGCCGAGGTACCACCGCTTGCCGACCCGCTG
This sequence comes from Nocardioides okcheonensis, assembly GCF_020991065.1. NCBI lineage: Bacteria > Bacillati > Actinomycetota > Actinomycetes > Propionibacteriales > Nocardioidaceae > Nocardioides > Nocardioides okcheonensis. The sequence continues at coordinate 203,605 of NZ_CP087710.1, read as the reverse complement.
CTGGGCCGGCACCGGGGTGACGTAGTTGCCGAGGAGCTGGGACATCCGCCAGGTCGTGGTGACGTGCCGGTCGAGGCTGTGCGACTTGTACTGCGTCAGCACGACGACCTTGAGGTAGCCCGAGTTCACGACGTTCGACAGGGCGAAGTCGATCAGTCGGTAGATGCCGCCGAACGGCACGGCGGGCTTCGCGCGGTCGGCCGTGAGCGGCATCAGGCGCTTGCCCTCCCCACCGGCCAGGACGATGGCGAGGACCTTCTTGCGACGGGGGGTGGCGGCCATGCGATGAAACTAGCCGTCCCACGGCACCCGGTCGACCACCCACGCGCCCACGATCGGGACTAGGTTCGCCCCATGCGCATCGACGTCCTCAGCAAGGAGTACCCACCGGAGGTCTACGGCGGGGCCGGCGTGCACGTCGCCGAGCTGGTCCGCGCGCTGCGGGTGCTGCCCGACGTCGACGCCCGGGTCCGCTGCTTCGGGGCGCCGCGCACCGAGCCCGGCACCACGGCGTACGCCGAGCCGTCCTCGCTCGCCGGCGCCAACGCGGCCATCCGCACGCTCGGCGTCGACCTCGCGATGGTCGACGACTGCGTCGGTGCCGACCTGGTCCACTCCCACACCTGGTACGCCAACATGGCCGGCCACCTCGCCGCGCTGATGCACGGCATCCCCCACGTCGTCAGCGCCCACTCCCTCGAGCCGATGCGGCCGTGGAAGGCCGAGCAGCTGGGCGGCGGCTACGCGCTGTCGAGCTGGGCCGAGCGGACGGCCTACGAGGGCGCGGCCGGGATCATCGCGGTCAGCGCGGCGATGCGCGACGACGTGCTCCGCAGCTATCCCGCCGTCGACCCCGCGCGCGTGCACGTGGTCCACAACGGCATCGACACCACCCAGTGGTCGCCGATCGTCAACCCCGACCGGGTCCGCGAGCTCGGCGTCGACCCCGACCGCCCGAGCGTCGTGTTCGTCGGCCGGATCACGCGCCAGAAGGGGCTGCCGCTCTTCCTGCGCGCCGCCGCGGCGCTGCCGCCCGAGGTCCAGCTGGTGCTGTGCGCCGGCGCACCGGACACCCCCGAGATCGAGGCCGAGGTGCGCGGGCTCGTCGACGACCTCGCCGCCACCCGCTCGGGTGTCGTGTGGATCGCCGAGATGCTGCCGCGCCCGGACGTCGTCGCCCTCCTCACCGCCGCGACGGTCTTCGCCTGCCCGTCGATCTACGAGCCGCTCGGCATCGTCAACCTCGAGGCGATGGCCTGCGAGACCGCCGTCGTCGCGACCGCGACGGGCGGCATCCCCGAGGTCGTGGTCCACGGCGAGACCGGCTGGCTGGTCCCGATCGAGCAGGCCACCGACGGCACCGGCACCCCGCTCGACCCCGAGCGCTACGTCGCCGACCTCGCCGCGGCGCTGGTCGACGCCGTCTCCGACCCCGAGCGGGCCCGCGCCTACGGCCTCGCCGGTCGCCGCCGCGCGGAGGACGCCTTCAGCTGGGGCACGATCGCCCAGCGCACGCTCGACATCTACCGCTCCCTCTGACGTAGACGCGCGGACAGAAGTCCGTCCCGGGCGCGGCCGCCCGGGACGACACGCCGGGGCGCCCGACTTCGGTCCGCGCGTCTGCGGCCTGTGGAGAGGGCCTGCGGCCGGACCGCCATCTCGTCGATGCTGGGGCGGTGGACGTCGTGGACGCGGTGGAGCGCATGGGAGGCATGGCCACCCGGGCTACCCTGATCCGGGCCACCTCACGCGCGGACGTCGACCGGGCGCTGCGGACCGGCGCTCTGGAGCGGGTCGGCCAGGGGCGCTACACGCTGCCCGAGGTGGACCGCGCCGCCGCCACCGCGTTCCGGGTCAACGGCCACCTGTGCCTCACCAACGCCGCCCTCGCCCACGGCTGGGAGGTCAAGCAGGTGCCGAGCACGCCGCACGTCGCGTTCCCGCGCAACCGCAACGTGCCCCGCCCGTGGCGCGGCCTGGTGCAGGTCCACCGGGCCGATCTGGGGCCGGACGACGTCAGCGGGGTCGCCACGAGCCGGGAGGTCACCCTGCTCCAGTGCCTGCGGCAGCTCCCCGACGACGAGGCGCTGGCGATCGCGGACTCCGCGTTGCGCCACGGCGAGGACGTCACGTTGCGGAGGGTGAACGCCCAGGTGCGCGGCGCCGGGGCAGCCAAGGTGCGGCGCATCGCGCTGGCCGCCGACGCGCGGGCAGCGAACCCGTTCGAGTCGGTCATGCGGGCGATCTGCCTCACCGTGCCCGGTCTGGAGGTGACTCCGCAGATGGTGCTGTCGACCGACCACTACTGGGCTCGACCGGACCTGACGGCACCCGAGCACCGGCTGGTGGTGGAGTGCGAGTCGTTCGAGTGGCACGGTGATCGGAAGGGCTTCACCAAGGACGTGCGCCGCTACACGTTGCTGTCGGCCGGCGGGTGGACCGTGCTGCGGTTCACCTGGGAGGACGTGATGTTCCGCCCCGCATGGGTACGGGAGGTGGTCTGCCGCGCGATCGGCGTAGACGCGCGGACAGAAGTCCCCGAGGCCTGGCCCCTCGCCGCGTAGCGCGACCCGCGCGCGACCACTTCTGTCCGCGCGTCTACGCGACCGCGCCCCGGACCGAGGTGGTCCGGGGCGCGGTGGGCGGGTACGTCAGTGGGTGGCGGCGGGCTCCCGCTCGACCGGCCCGTGCCCGTGGTCGTCGTCGACCATCGTCGCCTCGTCGAAGCGGTCCTCGCCGGCGAGGACCCGGTCGAGCTGGGCCCGGTCGAGGGTGCCGGTCCAGTGGCCGATGAGGACCGTGGCGACCGAGTTGCCGGCGAAGTTGGTGACCGCGCGGGCCTCCGACATGAAGCGGTCGATGCCGACGATCAGGCCGACGCCGTCGAGCAGCTCGGGCCGGTGCGAGGACAGGCCGCCGGCGAGCGTGGCGAGGCCGGCGCCGGTGACGCCGGCGGCGCCCTTCGACGCGATGACCATGAACAGCAGCAGCGAGACCTGCTCGCCGATGCTCAGCGGCTTGTCGAGCGCGTCGGCGATGAAGATCGACGCCATCGTGAGGTAGATCGCGGTGCCGTCGAGGTTGAACGAGTAGCCGGTCGGCACGACCACGCCCACGGTGGTCTTGTCGACGCCCGCGTGGTTCATCTTCGCGATCAGGCGCGGCAGCGCCGACTCGGACGACGAGGTCGAGACGATCAGCAGGAACTCGCGGCCGAGGTACTTCAGCAGGCTCCAGATGTTGACGCCCGTGGCCAGCTTGAGGATCGCGCCGAGGACGCCGAAGACGAAGAGGAAGCAGGTGATGTAGAAGGCCACCATGATCGTGAAGAGGCTCTTGAGCGCGTCGACGCCGGTCTCGCCGACGACCGCGGCGATGGCGGCGAACGCGCCCACCGGGGCGGCCCACATGATCATCGCGAGCACCCGGAAGACCAGTCGCTGGAGGTGGCCGATGCCGGTGAGGATCGGCTCGCCCGAGCGGCCCATCGCCTGCAGCGCGAAGCCGACCAGCAGCGCGACGAGGAGGGTCTGCAGGACCTCGCCGGAGGTCAGCGAGGAGAGCAGCGAGTCCGGGACGATGCCGGTGATGAACTCGGTGGTCGAGCCGTGCGCCTCGGCGGCCTGCTCCTGGCCGACGCCCGCGACCTCCTCGGACAGGTTGAGGCCCTTGCCCGGGTCGAGCAGGTTGCCGACGACCATGCCGATCGCGAGGGCGGCGGTCGACATGGTGAGGAAGTAGGCCAGCGCGAGGCCGCCCACCTTGCCGACGCTGGCGGCGTTGCGCACCGACCCCACGCCCAGCACGAGGGTGCAGAAGATGACCGGCTGGATCATCATCTTGATCAGCGCCACGAAGGTGGTGCCGATCCACTTGAGGTCGACGGCGAAGTCGGGGACCACCAGGCCGACGATCGCGCCGAGGACCACGGCGACGATGACCGCGATGTAGAGGTAGTGCGTACGGTCGCGACGTACCGGGGCTTCCGGTGGCGCGGGCTGGGTCGTGCTCATGGAGGTCCTCCTCGCTCGGGGTGCCGGGGTGCACCGGCCGCGCTCCACATCGTGGTGCGGGTTGTGAACGTCGTCACCCTTTCGTTCGTTGTGTTCGCCGTCACAGGTGCCCGGATCGGTGAGGCACAATGCGCCCATGACGCGACGCGCCGACGGCGAGAGCCCGGTGGCCCGCCAGATCCTGCTGCTGCAGGTCGGTGTCGTCGTCGTCCTCGTCGTCACCGCCGTCGCGCTGGCGGCCCTCGACGCGCGCCGTGACCTGCGCGACGCGGCGCGCGACCAGGCCACGGCCGTGGCCCGCTCGGTCGCGGATTCCCCGTTCGTGCGCGAGCAGGTCCGATCGGCGGACCCCACCGCAGCCCTGCAGCCGTTCGCCGAGGAGGTCCGGGTCGACACCGACACCGACTTCGTCGTGGTCATGGGCCGCGACCGGATCCGCTGGACCCACCCCGACCCCGCCCAGATCGGCGGCCGCTTCGTCGGCGGCATCGGCGACGCCCTGGAGGGCCGCGTGTTCACCGAGGTCTACGCGGGCACGCTCGGCCCGTCCGTACGGGCCGTGGTCCCCGTCGTGGCCGACGACCGCGTGGTCGCCCTGGTGGCCGTGGGCATCACGGTCGACCGGATCGACGAGCGCCTGCTCGACGACCTGCCGGGGATCCTCGTCGCGGCCGTCGCGACGCTGCTGGCCGGCCTGCTCGGGGCCTGGCTGATCGCGCGGCGGTTGCGCCGCCAGACCCACGGGCTCGGCGAGCGCGAGATCACCCGGATGTACGAGTACTACCGCGCCGTGCTCAGCGCCGTCCGCGAGGGCCTGCTGCTGGTCGACTCCGACCTGCGCGTGCAGCTGGTCAACGACGAGGCGGTGCGGCTGCTCGCGCTGCCACCCGAGGTGGAGGGGCGCCCGCTCGCCGAGCTCGGGCTGCCGCCGGGGCTGGTCGCGGCCGTCGAGCGGCGCACGGCGGTCGTCGACCAGACGTTCGTCCTCGGGCAGCAGGTGCTGGTGCTGAGCACGTCGCCGGCCTACTGGGGCCAGGACGAGGTGGGCGCGGTGGTCAGCGTCCGCGACCGCACCGAGCTGCAGGCCGTCACCGGCGAGCTCGACCTCGTGCGCGGGCTGACCGAGTCGCTGCGGGCGCAGAACCACGAGGCCGCCAACCGGCTCCACACCGTCGTGTCGCTGGTCGAGATGGGTCGACCCGAGCAGGCCGTCGAGTTCGCGACCGCCGAGCTCCAGGTGGCCCAGGACCTCGCGGACGAGCTCGTCTCCGCGGTCGAGGAGCCGGTGCTGGCCGCGCTGCTGCTCGGCAAGACCGCCCAGGCGGCGGAGCGCGGCATCACCCTGGAGATCGAGGGCGAGCTGCCGGCCGTCCTGCCCGTCGGAGGCCGCGACCTCGTCGCGCTCGTCGGCAACCTGGTCGACAACGCCTTCGACGCCGTCGCCGAGACCCGGGTCCGGCGACCCCAGCGGGTCCGCGTCGCCCTCGCCGGCGACGCCGGGCACCTCAGGATCGAGGTCGACGACTCGGGGCCGGGCGTCGCGCAGGAGGACCGGCAGCACGTGCTCGACCGCGGGTGGTCGAGCAAGGCCGACGAGGGGCGCGGGCTCGGCCTGGCGATCGTCGCGCAGGTGGTCTCGCGCCACGGCGGCAGCCTCGAGCTCGCCGACTCCCCGCTCGGCGGCGCCCGGTTCGTGCTGGTCGTCGAGCCTGCCGGGACGTCGGGGGCGCTCCGGTGACCGTGCGGGTGCTCGTCGTGGAGGACGAGGAGCTCGCCGCCGAGGCGCACGCGACCTACGTGGGCCGGGTCCCCGGCTTCGAGCTCGCCGGTGTCGCGCACTCCGCCACGGACGCTATGCGGATGCTGCAGCGCGACGACGACGTCGACCTGGTGCTGCTCGACATGCACCTGCCCGACGGGCACGGGCTGGGACTGCTGCAGCGCCTGCGGGCGGAGGGACGCACCCTCGACGTGATCGCCGTGACGTCCGCGCGCGACAGCGAGGTCGTCCGTCGCGCGGTGTCCCAGGGGGTCGTGCTCTACCTGCTCAAGCCGTTCACCTTCGCGGCGTTCCGCGGCAAGCTCGAGCAGTACGCCGAGTTCCGGGCACGGCTGGAGAGCGCTCCCGGAGACGTGGTGCAGGACGACGTCGACCAGCTCTTCGGCGCGCTGAGGAGCCGCCCGACCGGCGAGGCCGTCCCGAAGGGGATGAGCCTGGACTCGCTGCGCCAGGTGGTCGAGGCGCTGCGGGAGGCACCCGACGGCCTCTCCGCGGCCGAGGCGGCCGCGGAGATCGGCATCTCCCGGGTGACCGCCCGGCGCTACCTCGAGCACCTCGCCGACGAGGGCCGGGTCACCCGGTCACCGCGCTACGGCGGGACCGGGCGGCCGGAGGTCGGCTACGTCTGGATCCGCTGAGTCGGCGCGAGCTTCGCGCCGACCCGACGGGTCGACGGCCTCAGCCGAGGACGAGCCCGGGGTAGAGCGGGTGCTTGTCGAGGAGCTCGGCGGACTGCGCGGTGACGCGGTCGGCGACGCCGTCGGCCAGGACGTACGACGCCTTGCTCGGGCCGCCCGCCTTGGTGGTGCCGGCCTCGGTGTTCGCCAGCACGTCGACGATGAGCTCGGCGACCTTGTCGAACTCGTCGTGGCCGAAGCCGCGGGTGGTGAGCGCCGGGGTGCCGAGGCGGATGCCGGAGGTGTACCAGGCGCCGTTGGGGTCGGCGGGGACCGAGTTGCGGTTGGTGACGACGCCGGCGTCGAGCAGCGCCGACTCGGCCTGCCTACCGGTCAGCCCGAAGGACGACACGTCGAGGAGCACCAGGTGGTTGTCGGTGCCGCCGGTGACCAGGGTCGCGCCGCGGGTCAGGAAGCCCTCGGCCAGCGACTTCGCGTTGTCGGCGATGCGCTGGGCGTAGCCCTGGAACTCGGTGGTGCGGGCCTCCGCGAAGGCCACGGCCTTGGCGGCCATGACGTGCGACAGCGGGCCGCCGAGGACCATCGGGCAGCCGCGGTCGACGTCGGCGGCGAACTCCTCCTGCGCCAGCACCAGGCCGCCGCGCGGGCCGCGGAGCGACTTGTGGGTGGTGGAAGTGGTGACGTGGGCGTAGGGGACGGGGTTCTCCTCGCCGGTGAACACCTTGCCGGCCACCAGACCGGCGAAGTGGGCCATGTCGACCATCAGCACGGCGCCGACCTCGTCGGCGATCTCGCGCATCTTCGCGAAGTTCACCCGGCGCGGGTACGCCGAGTAGCCGGCGACGAGGACCAGCGGGCGGAACTCGCGCGCCTTGGCCGCGACGGCGTCGTAGTCGAGCAGGCCCGTCCCCGGGTCGGTGCCGTACTGCTGCTGGTGGAACATCTTGCCGCTGATGTTGGGGCGGAAGCCGTGGGTGAGGTGGCCGCCCGCGTCGAGCGACATGCCGAGCAGCCGCTGGTTGCCGAGCTCGCCGCGCAGCGTCTCCCAGTCGGCCTCGGTGAGCTCGTTGACGTTCTTGGCCTGGAGCTTCTCGAGGTACGGGCTCTCCACCCGGTTGGCGAGGATCGACCAGAAGGCGACCAGGTTGGCGTCGATGCCCGAGTGCGGCTGGACGTAGGCGTAGGGCGCGCCGAACAGCTCGCGCGCGTGCTCGGCGGCGAGCGACTCGACGGTGTCGACGTTCTGGCAGCCGGCGTAGAAGCGGTGCCCGACCGTGCCCTCGGCGTACTTGTCGCTGAACCAGGTGCCCATCGTCATGAGCACGGCGGGCGAGGCGTAGTTCTCCGAGGCGATCAGCTTGAGCGAGCTGCGCTGGTCGGCGAGCTCCTGGCGGGTCGCCTCGGCGATCCGCGGCTCGACGGAGGCGATGACCTCGAGGGCCTGGGAGTACGCGCTGCTGATGAGGGAGTCCGTCATGGCCGACAGCCTAGAGGTCGCCGCGACCCTGACCCGGGCAGGTCGTCCGGGCGTGGACGGGTGTGACCTGGACCGCACCCGGGCCGCTCCCACGCGGCGAACGCGAGGCTGCATCTCATTACATGGACTGGCGTCTCACGATACAAGATTTCGCCTTGTGGAACGGGTGTCCAACCCCTGAGACTTCTTGACATGGTCACCGCTTCCACCCACACGCACCTCGTGGTCCGACGTCACGTCGACCTCATGCGCGTGGGCAGCGCGACCTGTTGGCATCGCTGAACGCCGCCCGAAGTCCCCACCGCGCTCACCGTCGCGCGCGGCACCCCCTCAGCGAACAGGACATCGCCTGTCATGCCCGACCTCCGGTTCAAGCCCCAGGCCGCCCAGAGCACCGAGATCCCCCGCCCCAAGCGCGCGGAGGGACAGTGGGCGCTCGGCTACACCGAGCCGCTCAACAAGAACGAGCAGTCCAAGAAGGACGACGACCCGCTCAACGTGCGTGACCGGATCCTCTACACCTACTCCCGCCGCGGCTTCGACTCGATCGACCCGGCCGACCTGCGCGGCCGCTTCCGCTGGATGGGGCTCTACACCCAGCGCGCCCCGGGCTTCGACGGCGGCAAGACCGCCCAGCTCGAGGAGGAGGAGCTCGACGACCGCTTCTTCATGATGCGGGTCCGCACCGACGGCGCGGTGCTCGACGCCGCCGCGCTGCGGGCGCTCGGCGAGGTGTCCACGGCGTACGCCCGCAACACCGCCGACATCACCGACCGCAACAACATCCAGTACCACTGGATCGAGATCGAGAGCGTCCCGGCGATCTGGGAGCGCCTCGAGGCGGTCGGCCTCACCACGCTGGAGGCGTGCGGCGACAGCCCGCGCCCCTTCCTCGGCTCGCCGGTCGCCGGCATCGCCAAGGACGAGATCATCGACGGCACGGCTGCGCTGGAGGAGATCAAGCGCCGGATCCTCGGCAACCCCGACTTCTCGAACCTGCCGCGCAAGTTCAAGACCGCGCTGACCGGACACCCGAGCCACGACGTCGCGCCCGAGGTCAACGACGTGTCCTTCGTCGGCACCGTCCACCCCGAGCACGGCCCGGGCTTCGACCTGTGGGTCGGTGGCGGCCTGTCGACGAACCCGATGCTCGCCCACAAGCTGGGCGTGTGGATCCCGCTCGACGAGGTGGCCGACGCCTGGGAGGGCGTCGCCGGGATCTTCCGTGACTACGGCTACCGCCGGCTGCGCTCCAAGGCGCGGCTGAAGTTCCTGCTCGCCGACTGGGGCAAGGAGAAGTTCCGCGAGGTCCTCGAGAACGAGTACCTCCACCGCGCGCTGGTCGACAACCCCTCCCCCGAGGCGCCCGTCACGGCCGGTGACCACATCGGCATCCACGAGCAGAAGGACGGCCGCTTCTACGTCGGCGCCGCCCCCGTCGTGGGCCGCATCGACGGCACCACGCTGAGCGCGCTCGGTGACCTCGTCGAGCGCTACGGCGCCCGCGGCGCCCGGCTCACGGCCTACCAGAAGCTCGTCGTCATCGGCGTCGCCGCGGACGACACCGAGGCCTTCGCCGACGACCTCGAGAAGATCGGTCTCACCGCGCGGCCCAGCAACTGGCGTCGCTCCACCATGGCCTGCACCGGCATCGAGTTCTGCAAGCTCGCCATCGTCGACACCAAGGAGCGTGCGCGGCGCCTGGTGTCCGAGCTCGAGAAGCGCTTCCCCGACCTCGACACCCAGATCTCGGTCAACGTCAACGGCTGCCCCAACGCCTGCGCCCGCACCCAGGTCGCCGACATCGGGCTCAAGGGCCAGCTCGTGATGGACGAGGACGGCAACCAGGTCGAGGGGTTCCAGGTCCACCTCGGCGGCTCGCTCGGGCTCAACCCCGCGATGGGCCGCAAGCTGCGCGCCCACAAGGTCACCAGCGCGGGCCTCGACGACTACGTCACCGCCGTCGTCTCGGCGTACCTCGCCGACCGCACCGAGGGCGAGCGCTTCGCCGCCTGGGTGACCCGCGCCGACGAGGTGCTGCTGCGCGGGGAGCCGGTGGCCTCCTGATGTCCGAGCGCGCCCAGCCCTTCCACTGCCCCTACTGCGGGGACGAGAACCTGTTCCCCCAGGAGGGCGCGGGTGCCTGGGAGTGCCGCTCGTGCCTGCGCGCCTTCACCGTCAAGATGACCGGGATGATCCGGCCGCCGGCCTCGGGGGGTGCGCGATGAGCGCCCGCACCCAGGCCGCCCGCGACTTCAAGGGCACCCACACCGAGGGGCGTACGCCCGAGGAGCTCCGCGAGCTGGTCTCCCACGTCGGCGCCGAGCTCGAGCTCGCCCCGGCCGAGGTCATCGTCGAGTGGGCGGTCGCCACGTTCGGCGACCGCTTCGCGATCACCTCCTCGATGGGCGACGCCGTCCTGGCCCACCTGGCCTCGAAGGTCGCTCCCGGCATCGACGTGGTCTTCCTCGACACGGGCTACCACTTCGTCGAGACCATCGGCACCCGCGACGCCGTCGAGGCGACCCTGCCGGTCAACCTGCGCACCGTCAGCACGCCGCTCAGCGTCGCCGAGCAGGACGAGCAGTACGGCAAGGACCTCTACAAGACCGACCCCGACCTGTGCTGCGCGCTGCGCAAGGTCACCCCGCTCGCCGAGACGCTCGCCGACTACGACGCGTGGGCCACCGGGCTGCGCCGCGCCGAGACCCACAACCGGGTCATCGCGCCCGTCGTCGGCTGGGACGCCCGCAAGGGCAAGGTCAAGGTCTCCCCCCTCGCCCGCTGGAGCGACGACGACGTCGACCGCTACATCGCCGAGAACGGCGTGCTGGTCAACCCGCTCGTCCACGACGGCTACCCCAGCATCGGCTGCTGGCCCTGCACGCGCCGCGTCGCCCCCGGCGACGACCCGCGCAGCGGTCGCTGGGCCGGCACCTCCAAGACCGAGTGCGGCATCCATGCCTGAGCCGACCCCGACCCCACGTTCCCGCGACACCGTCGTCGCGCCCACGAAGAACCGCTCCACCACACACGATCGGAGGCACCCCTGATGGCTGCTCCTGCTCTGGTTGCCCTGGCCCACGGAAGCCGGGACCCGCGTTCGGCCGCGACGATCAAGGCGCTCGTCGCCGAGGTCAAGGCCATGCGTCCCGACCTCCGCATCGAGACGGCGTTCCTCGAGCTGTCCAAGCCCGGCTTCGACACGGTCGTCGACCGGCTGGTGAAGGCCGGCCACGAGGAGATCGTCGTGGTCCCGCTCCTGCTGACCGAGGCCTACCACGCGAAGGTCGACGTCCCGCGGGCGATCGAGGCCGCGATGGCCCGCCACGAGGGCGTCCGGATCCGCGCGAGCAGGATCCTCGGCATGGAGTCCGCCTTCCTCGAGGTGCTCGACCTCCGCCTGCGCGACGCGCTGAGGGCGGCCCGCGTCCGCGAGCTCGACGCGCTGGTCCTCGCCGCGGCGGGCTCGTCCGACCCCCTCGCCAACCAGTCGGTCGCCCGGATCGCGCGGGCCTGGGGCAACCGCCACCACCTGCCGGTGACGGCGGCGTTCGCGTCGGCCGCTCCCCCGGCCACCGGTGAGGCGGTCCGCGCGTTCCGTGCGGAGGGCAAGCGCCACGTCGCCGTGGCGTCGTTCTTCCTCGCCCCCGGCAAGCTGCCCGACCGGGCCGCCGAGCTCGCGCTCGAGGCCGGTGCCGTCGCGGTGTCCGACCCGCTCGGCGCCCACCCGTCGGTGGCCCGCGCGATCCTCGCCCGCTACGCCGTCGGCGCGGTCGAGCTCGTCCCGGTCTGAGCCGGATCACCCGCCTCGCTCGATGGAGCGGTGTCCCACCCACGTTTCCTTCGTCGGGAGCGTGGGTGGGTCACCGCCCGTCAGCGTGTCGCGGCGCGGCGCGCCGGCGGGCGGTGGCTGAGCCACGTTCCGCCCCGGCGAAGTGTGGGTGGGGCACCGCTCGTCAGTGGGTCGGGGCGCGGAGCCCGAGCACGTTGCCCTCGGGGTCGACCAGGTCGCAGCGCGCCTCGCCGCGGTGGGTCCACCGGGCGTCGGGCGGGTCCGGCACCGCGCCGCGTGCGGTCGCCGCGTCGGCGGTCGCGTCGAGGTCCGCGACGGCGAACACCGGCTTGACCGCCGAGTCCGACCGCCGCGGCGGCGGGTCCGAGGGAGGTACGGCGTCGGGGCTGCGGACGAGGGTCAGCACCCAGTCGTCCGACTCGAGCGTCGCGAAACCGGGCTCGTCGTCGACCCGCGAGAGGCCGAGGACCTCGGTGTAGAACCCGACCATCCGGTCGACGTCGCCGACGTAGATCGCTGCGTGGCCCGGCATGCCCGGCACGCTAGCCGCCCGTCCGCCGCTCGGGGTGGGCGGTCTGGTCCGGCCGGCGCGTACGGATCGTGGAGTCGGCGGGTCACCTGGTGGCTCGGGGGCTCCACGATGTGTTCGGGATCCCCGGCCAGCCGGGGATCCCGAGTCAGGCCAGGTGCTTGAGCGCCTCGCGGCGGGAGAGACCGCTGAGCCGCGCGTCGTGGGTGCGGACGAACGCCCGGACCCACTCGGGGTCGGTGCGGGCGTGCTGGCGCAGCGCCCAGCCGACGGCCTTGCGGACGAAGAACTCGCGCCCGAACGCGGTGCCGTCGAGGTTGGCCGCGAGCACCCGCTCCAGCAGGTCGGTGTCGGTCGCCGCACCGTGGCGCAGCTGCGCAAGGACCGCCGTGCGCCGCACCCACAGGCTGTCGGGGTCCACCGACCAGCGCTCGACGACCGGGGTGGTCGCCGCGCGGTGGTCGAGCAGCACCTGGCCGACGACGTGCCCGGCGACCTCGTCCACCACGTCCCACCACGCGCCGGCGCGGACCAGCTGCTCGAGCAGCGGCAGCAGGTCGGCGTCGAGCCAGGGGCGGTACGCACGGTGGCGCAGGAGCGCGACCGCGGCGTACCACTCCTCACGGTGCGTCGCGTCGTCCCACAGCTCGAGGACCGCTGCCTCCCACTGCGCCCGGTCGACGAACCGGTGCTCGACGAGCAACGGCCTCAGCAGGGCGGCCAGCGCCGGCGCGCCGAGGCCGACGAACGGCAGCGCCGACTTCATGTAGGCCTGCTGCTGGGCGGCCCTGGCCGGATCTCCCCCCTCGGCCAGGACCGCCCGCACCGCGCCGACGTAGGTCATGCGCGCGATCCTCGCAGGCCCCGCGGCGAGGGTCAGGGACGTGCCTCGTAGACGTGGTTGAACGGTGTCTCCGCCACCTTGCGGAACCGGGTGAACCCGGCCTCGGTCACCACCTGCCGGATCGCGGCCTCGCCGGCCTGGGCGCCGAGGGCGTAGCCGCCCGGCTGCGAGACCGCGTTCGGCACGCAGAGGAAGGTCGAGAAGCCGTAGAACACGCGGCCCACGGGGGTCAGGTTGGCCTCGACGGTGTCGCCGGCCGCGGGCTCGACGATCATCCAGGTGCCGTCGGGCGCCAGCGAGCGTCGTACGCGCTGCGCGGCTCCGAGCGGGTCGCCCATGTCGTGCAGGCAGTCGAAGGTGGTCACCAGGTCGAGGTCGCGCTCCTCGAGCGCCTGGGCGCCCGCGACGTCGAACCGCACCCGGTCGCCGACACCGGCGTCGGTGGCCCGCTGCCGGGCCGCCTCGATCGACCCGCGGTGGTAGTCCGAGCCGACGAACGTGCTGGCCGGGAAGGCGTCGGCCATCAGCAGGGTGGAGGCACCGTGGCCGCAGCCGAGGTCCGCGACCCGGCCCCCGCGCTCGAGGCGGGCGGCCACACCGTCGAGCGCGGGGATCCACTCCGTCAGCAGGTGCATGAGGTAGCCGGGGCGGAAGAAGCGCTCGCACCCGGTGAAGACGTCGGTGTCGTGCTCGTGCCACCCGTAGCCGGCGCCGGTCCGGAACGCGTGCTCGATCTCCGGCAACGCCTTGAGCGCACCGAGCGCGAGCTCGAAGGCGCCCGGCAGGAAGACCGGGCCCGCCGGGTCGGTGAGCGCGAACGCCTTCTCCGGGGTCATCGAGTACGTCCCGCTGGCGGCGTCGTGCTCGACGTAGCCACCGGCCGCCTGGCCGCGCAGCCACTCGTCGACGTAGCGCGGGTCGGTGCCGGTGGCGGCGGCGAGGTCGCGGGCATCGGCCGGCGCCTGGGCCAGCGCCCGGTAGAGCCCGAGCCGCTCGCCGAGCAGCACGTTGCCGGCTCCGACGGTCGCGCCGAGGTCGCCGACGAAGGCGCCGACGAACGCCATCAGCGCGTCCATGTCGATGGTGGGCGCCGGCTGCTCGGCGGTGCGGTCGGCGGCCTGCGAGTCGATGGTGGTCATCTGGGTCTCCCTCACGAGGGCATCCCGGGTGGATGCTGTCCACGGAGCGTGTGCGGCACCGGTTGCGCTCCGGTTGCAACCGGGCTGCAACCACGGACACGGAGGGTCGCACCATGAGGGCACGGGAACCTGACAGCGAGGGCACGGTCGAGGTCGGCGGCGTGGGGCTGGCGTGGGAGTCGTTCAACGACGGCGCCGCGAGCACGGTGCTGTTCGTGCCCATCGACACCTGCGTCCACAGCGGCGCCTGGAAGGGCCAGGTGGCCTACCTCGCCCAGCACTTCCGCGTGGTCACCGTCGACCCGCCCGGCAACGGCCGGTCGGGGCGCTCGGTCGACCCGCAGGCCTACGCCGACAGCACCATGGTCGCCTCGACCGTCGCGGTGCTCCACCACCTCGGCATCGACCGGGCCGTCCTGGTGGGCGTGTGCGTGAGCGCGTGGCAGGCCCTGCTGACCGCCGCCCTCCACCCCGACCGGGTCCAGGGCGTCGTGGCCGTGGGTCCGTGGGTCCGCGACGAGACGGAGCCGTTCCCCGTGCGGCAGGACGCGATGCGTCACTTCGAGGAGGAACGGGACGACTACTCGCAGTGGAGGGGCGCGAACCGCCACTACCTCGCCGACCACTGGCAGGACTACGCCGAGTTCTTCTTCGACCAGATGCTGCCCGAGCCGCACTCCACCAAGCAGCTCGAGGACATCCTCGGCTTCACCGGCGAGACGACGGGGTCCGTGATCATCGCCGAGCACGACGCTCCGCGGTGGACCGACAGCCCGGCGGAGGCCGAGCGCCTGCTGCGGACGATCACCGCCCCCGTGCTCGTCATCCAGGGCACCGCCGACCTGTGCCAGCCGGAGGGCCGCAGCCGCAGCGTCGTGGCGTGGACCGGAGCCGAGCACCTCGTGATCGAGGGTTCGGGACACCTGCCGATGGCGCGGTACCCGGTGGTGGTCAACCGGGCGATCAAGGCGCTCGTCGACCGGGTCAACGACGTCCCGCCCCCGCGGCGTACGCCGTCGCGCCGGCGTCCCCGCGCCCTCTACCTCTCCTCCCCCATCGGGCTCGGCCACGTCCGCCGCGACCTGGCCGTGGCCGACGCGATGCGGCGGATGCGCCCGGACCTCGAGGTGGAGTGGCTCACCCAGTCACCGGTCGCGGACTTCCTCGAGGCGCGCGGCGAGACGGTGCACCCCGCGTCGCGCCTCCTCGCCAGCGAGTCGGGCCACTTCGAGGCCGAGTGCGGCGAGCACGACCTGCACGCCTTCGACGCGGTGCGCCGCATGGACGAGGTGCTGGTCAACAACTTCATGGTCTTCGACGACCTCGTCGACCGGGAGACCTTCGACCTGTGGGTCGGGGACGAGGCCTGGGACCTCGACCACTTCCTCCACGAGCACCCCTCGCTCAAGCGGGCTCCCTTCGTGTGGATGACCGACTTCGTCGGCTGGGTGCCGATGCCGGACGGGGGCGAGCGCGAGGCCTTCCTCACGGCCGACTACAACGCCGAGATGGTCGAGCACGTCGCCCGCGCGCCCCACCTGCGCGACCGGTCGGTGTTCGTCGGCGACCCCGACGACGTGGCCGACCTGCCGCTCGGCCCCGGCCTGCCGGGCACCCGGGAGTGGACCGCGGACCACTTCGACTTCGCCGGCTACGTCATGGGCGAGCGCCCGGACCCGGCCCGGCGCGACGAGCTGCGCGAGCGGCTGGGCTACCGCGACGGCGAGGTCGTCTGCGTGGTCTCGGTCGGCGGCTCCGGGGTCGGTCACCACCTGCTGCGCCGGGTCGCGGCGGCGTACGACCCGCTGGCCGCCCGCGTGCCGGGGCTGCGGATGGTCGTGGTGACCGGCCCGCGCATCGACCGGGCGGCCCTCGACCTGCCGCGCGGCGTCGAGGTGCACGGCTTCCTGCCGGACCTCGACCTGCACCACGCCGCGTGCGACGTCGCGGTGGTGCAGGGCGGGCTCAGCACCACGATGGAGCTGACCGCGGCCGGGCGTCCGTTCGTGTACGTCCCGCTGGAGCACCACTTCGAGCAGCAGGTGCACGTGCGACACCGACTCGAGCGACACCGCGCGGGGCGCGCGATGTCCTACGCCGACACCTCCGACCCGGACCGGGTCGCCGACGAGCTCGTCGCGGCGCTGGCCCGGCCGGTGGACTACCTTCCGGTCCCCTCCGACGGCGCCGACCGGGCGGCTCGGCTGGTGCTCGAGGCGCTCTGACGCAGCACGTCCACACGGCGGCGCAGCTCGGGCCACGAGCTCGACGTGGCCTCCGCCAACGGCGTCAGCACCCGCGCCGCCTCGACCTCGTCGCCGCGCGCGAGGGCGGCTCCCGCGAGCAACAGGTACGCGTCGGCGCCGAGCACCCACGCCCGGCCGGGCGGGCAGTCGACTGCTGCCAGGGCGTCGGTCGCCGCCCGGGTGTGCTCACCCGTGAGCGAAGCCAGCGCGGCGCCGCACAGCAGCCGCCCGGGCCGGGCCGTCCCGCTGTGGGCCGCCAGGCCCGACCGGGCGACCTCCGTGGCCTCGGCGCGGTCACCGGTCTCGACGAGCGTCGCGGCGAGCAGGCCGGCCGCCCACGAGTGCCACCAGGGGTGGTCCACGGACGACGTGGCCTCGACCGAGCGCCGACCCAGGTCGCGCGCGGCGTCGAGGTCGCCGGACAGGCGGGTCAGCCAGCCGCGGTAGGCGAGCAACCAGCCGGCGTAGGCGTGGAAGCCGCTGCGGAGGTTGAGGTCGAGCGCCTCGACCAGGCGGGCGTCGGCGCCGGCCCAGTCGTCGGCCGCCGCGGGCACGAAGGACGCCTCGAAGACCACCCACTGGCGCAGCCAGGGGTTCGGCAGCTGCACCAGGAGCGGCTCGAGCCGGGACACGGCGTCCGCGAGCGCCGGGGCGTCGCCCAGGTACCACGCCACCGTCTTGAGGCCGTCGAGCGCCAGGAGCGTGCCCTCGGCGGAGCCGGCCGCCTCGGCGCGGGCGAGCGCCCGGGCGGCACGCGTCCCGGCGGTCGCGAGCAGCAACCGGCTGGCGTCCATCACCGCGAGCCGGCACGCGAAGTCGGCCTCGGCGCGGCGGTCGCCCAGGCCGGCGCCAGGCGCAGCCCGTCCTCGAGCGCCCGCTGATGTCGTCCGCGGGGACCTGCGCCACGGCGACGTCACCGCCCGCGCCCGCAGCGCGGCCAGCTCGAGGCGCCGCTCGCCGCTGCTGCGCGCCCACGCCAGCGCGTCGTCGATGTCGGCGATCGCCTCGGTCCACGCGGTCCGGGCCTCGTGCACCCGGGCCCGGACCAGCAGCGCCCGGGCCCGGGTGTCGGGCGTGGTGCCGACGACGCCGAGGCACCGCTCGACCAGCAGCCGGGCGTCCTCCACCGCCGAGCGTCTCAGCGCCTCCTCGCCGGCGAGCAGCCACCCGCGGGCCGCCCGCCCGACGTCCCCGGCCGCGTGCGCGTGCGCCGCCATCACCTCGGGACGGTCGGCCGTGAGGTCCGCGGCCCGGCGGTGGTAGGCGACCGCGACCGGCTGCGGCAACGCGGCGTACACGCACTCCTGCAGCAGGTCGTTGGCGAACTCGTAGAGCGGACCGCTGCGCGCGAGCAGGCCGGAGCGGGTGAGGTCCTCGCAGAGCCGGGTGGTGGCCACCTCCGACTGCTCGGTCAACCCGGCGAGCAGGCGCGGGTCCAGCCGACGCCGCAGCACGGCCGCGGCCTCGACGACCGACCGCCGGTCGGGTCCGAGGCGGTCGACGCGGGCCAGCACGGCGGCCGACAGGGAGGCCGGCACGCCGGCGTCGCCCGTCGCCAGCGCGCGCAGGCACTCCACGACGCTGAGCGTGTGCCCGGCGGTGCGGGCCATCACCTGGTCGCCGTGGTCGGCCAGCCGGACGCGGCCGCCAGCGCGGCGACGGCGTCCGGTGGCAGCGGCCCGACGCGGACCGGTCGGGCCAGGTCGCCGAGCCGCTCGGCGACCGTCGCGTCCTCGCTGCGCACCGCGCCCACCACGAGCGCGCGGGACCCGGCGAGCCGCCGACCCAGGTAGCCCAGCAGGTCGACGGTGGCGGCGCCGGCGTCCTGGAGGTCGTCGAGCACGAGCACCGTCGGGCGCGCGAGGGCGAGCCGTTGGAGGGCCGCGAGGACGGCGTCGTAGGTGGCCCGCCGCTGCAGGTCGTGGTCGGCCGGCGGCGCCGGCGCACCGCGCAGCACGGTGCCGAGGTCGGGCAGCAGGGTCACCCACGCCGCCTCGTGGTCCCGGACCACGGTGGCGAGGGCGTCGGTCGGGAGGGACGCGAGGGTCGGGCGCAGCGCGTCGACCACCGGCTGCAGGAAGAGCGAGCGCTCGGCCGGGTGGCACCGGCCCCGCACCGCGTGCCCGCCCCCGGCGACGACGACCTCCGCCACTGCGTCCAGCAGCCGGGTCTTGCCGATGCCGCCCTCCCCCACGACCAGCACCACGCCGGCGTCCGCACCGCCGACCGCACCCCGCCAGGCGTCCGTGATGGCCGCCAGCTCGCGCTCGCGCCCGAGGAGGGTCACGGCCGGCGCCGCACCAGCGGGGCGCTCCGCCGGCGCCTCGCCGCCCGGCGCCACCGATCGCAGCAGGTCGAGGTGGAGTGCTGCCGTGGCCGCGTCGGGCTCGGTGCCGAGGTCCGCCCGCAGGACGCGGGCGAGCCGGTCGTACGCCGCCAGCGCGGCTGCTGCCTGTCCGTCGGCCGCCAGCGCCCGCATCCGGTCGCGCACCGCCCGCTCGTCGTAGGGATCGGGCGTCCCCTCGGACGCGATCGCCACCGCTCGTCCCGGGTCGAGGTGCGCCAGCGCCACGACCCGCAGGTGCCGGGCCTCGCGCCGCGCCGCGTCGACCTCGCGCCGGAGGTCGAGCACCCAGGCAGCGTCGTCCTCGTCGAGGAGGGCGTCGCCGGCCCCTAGGAGGTCCATCGCGGCGGCGGCCGCCGCCTCGGCCAGTGCGTGCTCGCCCGCGGCGAGCCGGTCGGCGGCCGCCGCGCACAGCTGCTCGGCCTCCGCGACGTCCAGGGTCCAGGAGCCCGCGAGCCGGTAGGCGCCCGGCAGCCCGGCGACGGCCTGGGCGCCGACGGTGCGGCGGATCCGGCTGACGAGCGTGGCGACGTTGGCCGACGGGTCGGCCGGTGGGTCGGCGCCCCACAGCGTCTCCACGATCCGGTCGGTGGCCACCGGCCGGCCCCGCTCCGCGGCCAGGAGGGCCAGCAACGTGCGCGCCTTGCGGCTCCCGAGCTCACGACCCGCGAGCACGCCGGCACCCGCCTCCACCCGGAGCGTGGACGCCAGTCGGACCCGGACGACACCGTCGGGGGTGCTCACGCCCTCAGTATCGCCGGGTCACCCCGCGCACCGTCACCCCACGAGACGCTCGCGCAGGTGGGCGAGCTGGCGGGCGGGGTCGTCGGTCACCCCGCCGTGCACCGGGCCGGGCTGGAGCACCGTGCTGCGTGGCGCCTTGAGGAACCCGAAGCGCTGGCCCAGCGGCTGGCGGGCGGCCTCGCCCGCCCGCGCGTCACCGCGGCACACGCGCTCGACGAAGCCGAGCGCCTCGCAGACCTGATCGACGTGGAGCCGGGGGTCCAGTGCCAGGAGCCGGTCGCGGTCGCAGGACCACTCGACGTCGAGGAAGTCGGCGGACTGGCAGTGCAGGACCACGCCGACGTTGAGGAACTCCTCGCGGTCGGGGCGCGGCACGCACCGCAGGACGACGTACTGGTAGGCCAGCCGGGAGACGCTCATCGGTCCGCCCCCGGCAGCCACTGCCGCGTGGCGAGGCGCGCGGTGAGGAAGTCGACGTAGGCCACGCGCAGGGCGTCGGGCCCGAGCGGGCCGGCGCCGTCCACACCCGGCACCGGCTCCAGCCACACGTCGGGCACGTCGGCGAGCACCTCGGCGAACACCTCGGGCCCCAGCAGTGCGCCGATCTCGTCGTCGAGCTCGCGGGCCCGACCCGCGCACGCCTCGAAGACGTGACCGGAGGCATCCCACGGCTGCGCGGCGAACCGGGCCGGATCGGTCACGCCGGAGCGCCATCCGTGGTGGAAGTAGAGCGAGGCTCCGTGGTCGATGACCCAGAGATCGCCGTTCCAGAGCAGCAGGTTGGGGTTGCGCCACGACCGGTCGACGTTGGCGGTGAAGGCGTCGAGCCAGAGCACGCGTGCGCCCTCGTCCTCGGCCGCCGTCACCTGGCCGTCGACGCCGAACGAGCCCGGCAGGAAGTCGATCCCGAGGTTGGGGCCGACGCTCGCGTTGAGCAGGTCCTGCACCTCCTCGTCGGCCTCGTAGCGGGCGATCTCGGGGTCGAGGTCCAGCACGACCAGACGCGGCGTGCGCAGCCCGAGGCGGGTGGCCAGCCCGCTCACCACGACCTCGGCGACGAGGACCCGGGCCCCCTGGCCGGCGCCGCGGAACTTGCAGACGTAGGTCCCGAGGTCGTCGGCCTCGACGACGCCGGGCAGGCTGCCGCCCTCGCGCAGCGGCGTGACGTACCGGGTGACGGTGACGCCGGGCAGTCCGGCGCTCATTGGACGGGAGCCTCCTGCGCGAGGCGCTGCTGCTCGGCCGCGACGTCGAAGTCGGCGGCCGGCCACTGCAGGTCCAGGCCGCGCAGGGTGTCGAGCAGGAGCTGCCCGACGGCGAGGTTGCGGAACCACTTCTTGTCCGACGGCACGACGTGCCACGGCGCGACCTGGGTGCTGGTGCGCTCAAGGACGGTCTCGTAGGCGGCACGGTAGGCCGGCCAGTGGGCGCGCTCGTCGAGGTCGCCGGGGTTGTACTTCCAGTGCTTCGCCGGGTTGGCCAGCCGCTCGGCCAGCCGCTCGCGCTGCTCGTCGGCGCTGATGTGCAGCATGCACTTGACGATCGAGACCCCCTCGCCGGCCAGGCGCGCCTCGAAGTCGTTGATCGCGCCGTAGCGGCGCTCGATCTCGTCGGGCTCGGCGAGGCCGCGCACCCGGGCGATCAGCACGTCCTCGTAGTGGGAGCGGTCGAAGACCCCGATGAAGCCGGCCGACGGCAGTCCCCGCTCGATGCGCCACAGGAAGTCGTGGGCCCGCTCCTCCTCCGTCGGCGCCTTGAACGAGGTGATCCGCACGCCCTGCGGGTCGACGAGGCCGATCGTGTGGCGCAGCACCCCGCCCTTGCCGCTGGTGTCCATCCCCTTCAGGACGAGCAGCACCCGGCGCTCGGCGCCGACGGTGCGTTGGGCCCACAGCCGCTCCTGGAGGTCGGCGAGCTCCTCGCCCATCGCGAGCAGCGCGGCCCTGCCGTCGCTCTTGGAGCCGTCGAAGCCCGGGGCGGCGTCGGTGTCGATCGTGGTGAGGTCGACGGGGCCGGCGGGCAGCCGCAGGGCGTCGGCGATGGCGGACGTCGTCATGGGCCCATCATGGCCCACGCCCGCGGCGCGTCAGTGCGCCAGTCCGTGCCCGACGACCGGCGGCAGCACCGACCAGGGGAAGTCGATCCACCGCTCGGTGCGACGCCACGCGTAGTCGGGCTTGATCACCGACTGCGGCTTCTCGTAGATCACCGCCGTGCGCGCCTCGGCGACGTGGCCGGCGCAGAACTCCTGGACCAGCTCGAGGGTGCGGCCGGTGTCGGCGACGTCGTCGGCGACCAGGACCTTCAGGCCCGACAGGTCGACCGCCGCCGGGGTGGGCGGGAGCATGATCGGGACGTCGAGGCGCTGGTCGACACCGGTGTAGAACTCGACGTTGACGACCGAGATGTTCTTGACCCCGAGCGCGTAGCCCAGGCCCATCCCGAGCGCCAGGCCGCCGCGCGCGATCGCCAGCACCATGTCGGGGGCGAAGCCCGAGTCGGCGACCTCCTGGGCGAGCTCGCGGGTGGCGGTGCCGAACAGGTCATAGGTGAGGACCTCGCGCTCGTTGCTCACGCCGACCATCCCACCAGAGCCGGGTCCCGGCGTGGAAGGGGGTGGTCAGTCCTCGGTCAGTCCTCGGGCAGCGCGACGTCGTCGAGGTCCTCGTCGGCACCGAGGTCGGCGAGCGCCTCGCGGACCACGGCGAAGGCCAGGCCCGGCGCGTAGCCCTTGCGGGCCAGCAGCCCGGCGAGCCGACGGGTGGCGACCTGCGGCTCGAGACCGCGCATCGAGCGGAGCTTCTTGTCGACCAGCGCCCGCGCCGCCGCCCGCTGGTCGTCGTCGTCGATCTGCCCGAGGGCCTCGGCGGCGTCGTCGTCGGTGACGCCCTTGCGGCGCAGCTCCTGCTTCAGCGCACGCGGCGCCAGCCCGCGGCTGCGGTGCCGGCTCTCCACCCACTGGCGGGCGAAGGCCGCGTCGTCGATCAGCCCGACCTCGGTGAACCGGTCGAGCAGCGCGGACGCCAGCTCGTCGGGCACGCCGCGCTTGGCGAGCTTGTCGGCGAGCTCCTGGCGCGTGCGGGCCTGACCGGTCAGCGTGTCGAGGAGGATCTTGCGCGCGACCGCCTCGGGGTCGGCCTCGACCTCGGCGGCCGCCGCCTCCGCGCGAGCGACCCGGGCCGCCTCGCGCTCCTCCCAGGTGCGGGTGCGGCCGCGGCCTCCCGACCGGCGGCCACCGCTGCGGGAGCCCGCCGGACGCCGGGCGGGACGGGCGGGCTCGTCCGGCGTGGGTGGGGTCTCCCCCACCCACGCCTGCACGCCCAGCCCGACGTCACCGACCCAGTCGGGCGCCGGACGCTGCTCAGAAGTCATCGACCCCGATGGGCTCGTCGCTCAGGCCGTCGGCGGGCGCGTCGACGACCGGCGTGACGCCGAGCTTCTCCAGGATCAGCTTCTCGATCTCGTTGGCCAGGTCGGGGTTGTCGCGCAGGAAGTTGCGCGAGTTCTCCTTGCCCTGGCCGAGCTGGTCGCCCTCGTAGGTGTACCAGGCGCCGGCCTTGCGGATCAGGCCCGCCTCCACGCCCACGTCGATCAGGCCGCCCTCGCGGCTGATGCCCTTGCCGTACATGATGTCGAACTCGGCCTGCTTGAACGGCGGCGCGACCTTGTTCTTGACGACCTTGACGCGGGTGCGGTTGCCGACCATGTCGGTGCCGTCCTTGAGCGTCTCGATGCGACGCACGTCGAGGCGCACCGAGGAGTAGAACTTCAGCGCCCGACCACCGGTCGTGGTCTCCGGCGAGCCGAACATCACGCCGATCTTCTCGCGCAGCTGGTTGATGAAGATCGCGGTGGTGCCGGCGTTGTTGAGCGCACCGGTCATCTTCCGCAGCGCCTGGCTCATCAGGCGGGCCTGGAGGCCGACGTGGCTGTCGCCCATCTCGCCCTCGATCTCGGCGCGCGGCACGAGCGCGGCGACCGAGTCGATGACGATCAGCGACAGGGCGCCCGAGCGGATCAGCATGTCGGCGATCTCGAGCGCCTGCTCACCGGAGTCGGGCTGGGAGACGAGCAGCGCGTCGGTGTCGACGCCGAGGGCCTTCGCGTACTCCGGGTCGAGCGCGTGCTCGGCGTCGATGAAGGCGACGATGCCGCCGGCCGCCTGGGCGCTCGCCACCGCGTGGAGCGCGACCGTCGTCTTTCCGGAGGACTCCGGGCCGTAGATCTCCACGACGCGGCCGCGCGGGAGACCGCCGAGCCCGAGGGCCACGTCGAGGGCGATCGACCCCGTGGGGATCACCTCGAGCGGGGCACGCGTCTCGTCGCCCAGTCGCATGACCGAGCCCTTGCCGAACTGCTTCTCCACCTGGGCGAGGGCGGCATCGAGGGCCTTCTCGCGGTCTGCACCAGCCATTGCTGTGTCCCGTTCTCTCGAGTGAGTGATGTGTAGGTACGTCTGCGACGCTAGGGCGAGCCACCGACAGCCCCTGATCAGGACCGTCACACGCTGTGGACAACCTCGCCCCTCGTCGTACCTGTGGACGCACAGTAGCCCGAACAGGTGTTCGACGGCAGGTGCCGGCCCGGCGTGTCGCCGGGGAATCGCGGCTCAGCCGTGGCGGCCGGTCACGGCACCGGCGACGACGACGGCCAGCGCGAGCAGCGCCGCGAAGAGCGCGAGAGCGGCGTAGCCCAGCGACCCCACGATCACGCCGGCCAGCGCCCCACCGCCCGCGGCGGTGAGCGCCATCGCCATGTCGGAGGTGCCCTGCACGTCGGTGCGGGCCTCGACCGGCGTGCGGTCGGCGACCACGGTGGAGGCAGCGACCGTGGCGGCCGACCAGCCCAGCCCGAGCAGGAACAGGCCGGTGAAGATCTGCCACGACGACCCCTCGGGCGACGAGCCGCACAGCGCCAGCGACACCAGCAGCACCGCTCCCCCGGCGACCAGGACGGCGCTGCGACCGAACCGGTCGGCCGCCCACCCCATCACCGGCGCGAACGCGAACATCCCGAGCACGTGGACGGAGATGACGAAGCCGATCACCTCGAGGTGTGCGCCGCCGTGCTCCATGTGCAGCGGGGTCATGATCATCACGGTCACCATCGCCGCGTGGGCGCACGCCATGGCCACGACCGCCGCGCCGACCGCCGGCACGTCGCGCACGACCGCGGCGGAGCGGGTCCACGACCGGCCGCCGGGGCCGTCGGCCACCTCGGCGCTGACGCCCGCGACCTGCTGGGCGACCAGCAGCGGGTCGGGCCGCAGCCGCCACGCGACCCACGCCGCCGCCACCACCAGCACCACGGACCCGATCGCGAAGCCACCGGTGAGCGCGGGGATCCCGAGCGAGCGCGCGACGCTGCCGCCCGCGCCGGTGAGGTTCGGCCCCGCGACGGCGCCGATGGTGGTGGCCCACACCACGACCGAGAGCGCCCGGGCGCGGTGGGCCTCGGTGGCGAGGTCGGTGGCGGCGTAGCGCGAGCCGTTGTTGACCGCCGTGGTGGCGCCGAGCAGGAGCGCGCCGAGCAGCAGCACCGCCATGGAGTCGACGACGCCCGCGACGACCGCGAGCACGGCGCCAGCGGCCCCGACCAGGTAGCCGGTGACCAGGCCCACCCGTCGACCGCGCCGACGCATCAGCCGGGCCAGCGCGTAGGCCGCACCGGCGGTGCCGAGGACCTGGAAGGTCTGGGCGAGACCGGCCTGGGTCTCGCTCCCGGAGATGTCCCGGGCGAGGAGCGAGGCCGTGGCCACGCCGATGGTGACGCCCACGGCGCCGATCGCCTGGGAGACGACGAGGGTGCGGACCGTGCGGCGCTGGAGGGCGGCGAGGTCGACCTGCTCGACCGTGCCGGTCACCGCTCGCTCGCGGGCAGCTCGAGCTGGCGGCGCACGGCTGCCCAGACCTCCTTGGGCGACATCCCGGCGTCGATCGCCTCCCGCGTGGTGCGGCCGTCGAGGTCGCGCAGGACGGTCAGCTCCGCCCAGCTGCGCGAGTAGTCGCGGCCCAGGGCGTCGTCTAGCCGCGCCCAGAACTCGGTGTGCCTCATGGGGACACGGTCCCACGCACGGCCGACAGCTCGAGCCACGACTCCGACCTCTTCCCCTCCAGACCGGACCGGACCTCGACGTCGGTCCACCCGGCGTCCGCGACGACCTGCCCCAGTGCCTCGGCGCGCCAGTACGTGAAGTGGCGGCGGCTGGTGATCGACCCGTGGGTGGACCACCCGTCGCCGTCGCCCTCCTTGACCGCGACGAGGAGCGCGCCACCGGCACGCGTCACCGAGGCCAGGCGGGCGAGCACGGCGTGGAGGTCCGCGCGCGCCACGTGCAGGAGCGAGGCGTTGGCCCACACGGCGTCGTACGCGCCGTCGGGTGACGTCAGGTCGTCGACGAGCGGGTCGAGGAGGTCGGCCTCGTGGCCCTGCTCCCGGAGCAGCGCGACGAAGGCGGGCGTGACGTCGGTGCGCCGGACCCGCAGCCCGAGCTCCTCCATCGCCAGCGCGTCACGGCCCCCGCCGGAGCCGATCTCGAGCACGCGTGCCCCCGGCCCCACCCGGGCGGCGAGGTTCTCGATCCGGGCGCGCACCGAGGCGGTCATCGTCGCGGTGCTGGCGACGTAGGCCGCGGCGTCGCGGTCGTAGGAGCGGACGGTCTCGTTCACGCGCGGTCCTCCTGCGCACCCACGTCGTGCAGGTGGTGGACCACGTCGTGGAGGTGGTAGCTGCCCAGCGAGGCGACGGTGAACTCGTCGCCGTTGGACCGCGTGCCGCGCCGGCTCGCCGCGTCCGCGTCGACACCGGCGTAGAGCCCGGCGACCGCACCGGCCGCCCCGATCAGGTCGCCGGCGACCTCCCCGGGGTCCTGCGAGCCGTAGGCGCTCTCGACGGCGGTGACGTCCTGGTCCCAGTTGTCGAACGTCGGTCCGTCCTGCTCCAGCATGAGTCGCACCCGCTCGGCGAAGAGCAGGTGCACGTCACGCACGTGGCACGCGTACTCCAGCGGCGACCACACACCCGGAGCCGGTCGCTCGCGCACGTCGGCGCGCGCCAGGACCTCCGACCAGGTCATCGCCGTGTCGTGGAGCAGCCCGGGCAGGTCGGCGAGGCCCTGGGAGGACGGGTCGAAGCCGCAGTCGGGGCACGGGCGCTCGAGGACCCAGGTCCAGTCCTTGGTGTCGGGTGTGATGTCGGGGGTGCTGCTCACGCCTGCATCCAACCAGCCCCCGCGCCGGGGACAATGGGTGGAATGGACATCCGCCGCGCAGTTCCCGCCGACCTGCCCGCCGTCGCCGCCATCTACGGACGCGAGGCGCGCGAGGGGCACGCCACCTTCGACCACGAGCCGCGACCGACGGAGTTCTGGGAGGAGAAGCTCGCCGCCGACGACCACTTCCTCGTCGCGGAGACGACGGCGAGGTGGTCGGCTGGGTCTCCGCCGCGCCCTACCGGCCCAAGCCGGCCTACGTCCACACGCGCGAGAGCACCGTCTACGTCGCGCCCGGCCACCAGGGACTCGGCGTCGGCAGGCAGATGTACGACGCCCTGCTGGCGCTGCTGCGCGCGGACGGGGTGCACGCCGTCGTGGCCGGCGTCGCCCTGCCCAACCCGGCGAGCCAGCGCCTGCACGAGGCGTGCGGCTTCGAGGAGGTCGGGGTGATGCGGCAGGTGGGCCGCAAGTTCGACCGGTGGATCGACCTGGCGTGGTACTCCCTGGTGCTCGCCTGAGCTCCGGTCAGGCCAGCCCGAGCTCGCGGGTCGACACCTCGCGCATCTCGACCTTGCGGACCTTGCCGGTGACGGTCATCGGGAACTCCTCGACCACCATGACGTAGCGCGGGATCTTGTAGTGCGCCAGCTTGCCGGTCGCGAACGCACGCACGGCCTCGGCGTCGAGCGGGGTGGAGCCCGACCGCATCCGCAGCCACGCACACAGCTCCTCGCCGTACTTCTGGTCCGGGACGCCGACCACCTGCACGTCCTCGATGTCGGGGTGCGTGTAGAGGAACTCCTCGATCTCGCGCGGGTAGACGTTCTCGCCGCCGCGGATCACCATGTCCTTGATCCGCCCGGTGATCCGGACGTAGCCGCTCTCGTCCATCACGCCGAGGTCGCCGGTGTGCATCCAGCCGTCGGCGTCGATGGCCTCGCGGGTCTTCTCCTCCTCGTCCCAGTAGCCGAGCATCACCGAGTAGCCGCGGGTGCAGAACTCGCCGGCCTCGCCGCGCGGCAGCGTCTCGCCGGTCAGCGGGTCCACGACCTTGACCTCGAGGTGCGGGCAGACCCGGCCCACCGTGCCCACCTTGCGCTCGAGCGAGTCGTCGCGGCGGGTCTGCATCGAGACGGGCGACGTCTCGGTCATGCCGTAGGCGATCGTCATCTCGTCGATGCCGGCGGCGATGAGCTTCTTCATCATCTCCTCGGGGCACGGCGAGCCGGCCATGATCCCGGTGCGCACCGACGACAGGTCGTAGGTCTCGACGTCGGGGAGCGCCCACTCGGCGATGAACATCGTCGGCACGCCGTAGAGCGAGGTGCACGACTCGTCGGCCGTCGCCCGCAGCGTCAGCGCGGGGTCGAAGCCGGGCGCCGGGATGACCATCGTGGCGCCGTGGGTGGAGCAGGCCAGGTTGCCCATCACCATCCCGAAGCAGTGGTAGAACGGCACCGGGATGCAGACCCGGTCGGCCTCGGTGTAGCCGCACACCTCGCCGACGAGGTAGCCGTTGTTGAGGATGTTGCGGTGGCTGAGGGTCGCGCCCTTGGGGAACCCCGTCGTGCCGGACGTGTACTGGATGTTGATCGGGTCGTTCGGGTCGAGCGACGCCGCTCGCTGCGCCAGGTCGTCGGCCGTCACGCGACGGCCGTCGGCCAGCAGTCCCGCCCAGCTCTCCTCGTCGTCGAGGTGCACCACGCGCTCGAGCGCGCGCGTGTCGACCCGCGTCTCCTCGATCATCGCGCGGTAGTCGCTGGTCTTGAAGGACGTCGCGGCCACCAGCAGCCGCATGCCGGACTGGTTGGCGACGTAGGCGAACTCGTGGGTGCGGTAGGCCGGGTTGACGTTGACGAGGATCGCGCCGATCCGGGCGGTGGCGAACTGCACGAGCGTCCACTCCGCGCTGTTGGGTCCCCAGATGCCGACGCGGTCGCCCTGCTGGATCCCGGCGCCCATCAGGCCGCGCGCGAGCTCGTCGACGTCACGGTCCAGCTCGGCCCAGGTCCAGCGCCGGCCGCTGGCGCACTCGACCAGCGCCTCGCGGTCGGCGTGGGTCGCGACGGTGCGCGACAGGTTCGCCCCGATGGTCTCCTCGAGCAGGGCCGGCGTGGTCTCTCCCCGGGCGTACGACGTCACGTCTGCATCCATGCCCGGAAACCTACGTGCGCCCCCGGACGCGCCGCCAGTGGGGCGCGGCTCACCGCCGCGCCAGCAGGAGGCGGGTCAGCCTGCCCAGCCCGTGCTCGTAGGCCCCTGCGCCCAGGTTGGTGCCGATGAGGAAGACGAGCGCGTCGGACGAGGAGATGGAGTCGGTCACGACGGTGGCTCCGAACGCGCCGGCGTAGTAGGGCACCTCCTTGACGACCTCCGACGCCACGTAGCCCCCGGAGGACGCCAGCCGCAGCGCCCGCGGACCGCACGACCGCGCCAGGGCCAGGTCGTGCGCGGCCTTCGACAGCACGTTGGTGCTCGTCCCCGTACGGCCCAGCAGCGCATGGTTCTCGCGCAGGTTGGTCCTGAGCCCGAGGGCCCACACCCCGTAGCTGATCCCCAGCGCGGCCAGCAGGACTCCGTGGTCCAGGCCGTCGAGGACCCCGGAGGTCGCGAGCAGGATGCCGGCCGCGGTGGCCAGCGCCTCGAGCGCGTAGGTCGACACCCCGGTGGCCAGGAGGGACAGGATCCAGGCCGCGGCGTGCCCGCCACGCGTCGTGGGCGGCCCCGTGCTCCGGGGCGTCGCCGGGTCCGGCACCCTCGGGCGAGATCCTGCAGCCATGGCACCCCACCCCCTCCCTCCCGCCGCCCCGCGAGGGCGGCCGCAGGCGTGAAGCCGCCAAGGACGCTACGCCTGTGTCGCCGCTGCCGATACCACCACCTGGGGGGGTGCGGGCCGTGAGGCCGCTCGGCCTCAGGTCAGCAGCAGCGTGTCGAGCCGCCGGCGGACGACGAGCAGCCCGATCACGCCCATCACCGCGAGGTAGACGACCGACACCGCCGACTCCCAGGTGACCACGCCGGTCGTGAGCTCGCGGCACAGCACGACCCCGCGGTAGAGCGGGGTGGCCTCGACGACCCAGCGCAGCACCCCGTCGCCGAAGGCCTCGACGGGGAAGAAGGTCGCGGAGAACAGGAACAGCGGCATCTGGGCGAGCGTGATCTTGTCGAAGTCCTGCCAGCTCTTCATCCACGTCGTCAGCGCCATGCACACGGCCGAGAACGCGAACGCGATCAGCACGGTCGCCGGCAGCGCCAGCACCGCCCACCACGACTCCACGAGCCCCATCGCGAGCATCACCACGAGGAAGGCGGCGGAGTAGACCGACCCGCGCAGCAGGCCCCAGATGATCTCGCCGCGCGCGATGTCGCCGGTCGACAGCGGCGTGGCGAGCATCTGGTCGTAGAGCTTCTCGTACTTGAGCTTGAAGAACACGTTGAACGTGCTGTCCAGCAGCGCCCCGTTGAAGGCCGAGGTGGCGAGCATGGCCGGCGCGACGAAGGCGGCGTAGGGCACCTGCTCGCCGTGGAACTCGAAGGAGTCGATGAGCTGGCCGACGCCGATGCCGATCGAGAAGAGGTAGAGGACCGGCTCGAGGAACCCGGTGAGGAACAGCTTCCAGGCCGAGCGGTAGACGAGGAAGTTGCGCAGCACCAGCAGGCGGGCGGCGCCCACCGGCGTCAGCGGAGCGGGGATCGCGACCCCGGACACGACGGCCACCTCAGACCTCCAGCCGCTTGTCGAGGCCGCGCACCGACCACACCCAGCCCACCACGGTGAGCCCGACGAGGACCGCGAGGTTGACCGCCGCCAGCGGCCAGTCGACGGTGTCGAGGCAGAACATCCGCGACAGCGAGACGCCGTGCCACAGCGGCGTCAGGCGGGCGACCCACTCCAGCACCGGGCCGAGGTTGCTGATCGGGAAGAACGCCCCGGAGAACAGCGTGAGCGGCAGCACCCCGAGCCGGAAGACCAGCCCGAAGCCCTCCTCGGAGCGCAGCCGCGCGGAGTAGCCGAACGTGATCGCGGCGAAGGCGGTGCCGACGAGCACCTGCGCCACCCACGCCAGCAGCGGTCCCCACCAGGTCTCGAAGACGCCGAAGGGGGCGAGCACGAGCATGAACACCGCGCACGCGGACGCCACCCGGAAGACCACGAAGGCCAGGAACGCGTTGACCAGGTCGCGCACCGCCAGCGGCGTGGCGAGCTGGGCGAAGAAGGTCTTGTGCCACTTGATCGCGCCCATGACGGGGTAGGTCGACTCGCTCACCGCCAGCGTCATCGCGTGCGCCGCCACCAGCCCGGGCACGATGAAGGCGAGGTACGAGGTGGCGCCCTCGAGCCGCGCGGGGTCGGCGTCGATGAAGCCGCCGAGCAGCACGCCCATCGCCAGGACGTAGAACAGCGGGGTCACGAAGGAGTTCGCCACTCCCCCGCGCCAGGTGCGCTTGTAGACGGTCAGCCAGTAGTCGTACTGGCGCGCCATGCCCTCCCACACCGAGAGGGTGCCGGCGGGTCGGGGGGCGGAGGCCGTGGACGCCATCAGTCGGCCAGGCTCCGGCCGGTGAGGCGCAGGAAGACGTCCTCGAGGGTGGAGCGGCGCACGAGCGTCGCGATCGGCTGGAGGCCGCGCTCGATGACGGCCGTGACGACGTCCTCGCCGTGGTCGCTGTAGACCAGGAGCCGGTCGGGCAGCACCTCGACCCGCTCGCCGAGGTCCGCGACCTTCTCCGCGAGCGCCTCGTGCTCACCGACGCCGAAGCGCAGCTCGGCCACCTCGCGCGTGGAGTGGGCGTCGATCAGCTCGCGGGGCGAGCCCTCGGCGGCGATCACGCCCTTGTCCATGACGACGAGCCGGTCGCACAGCTGCTCGGCCTCGTCCATGTAGTGGGTGGTGATGACGAGGGTGACGCCGGCCTGCTTGAGCCGGAACAGCTGGTCCCACAGGACGTGGCGGGCCTGCGGGTCGAGGCCGGTGGTGGGCTCGTCGAGCAGCAGCACGTCGGGGTTGTTGATCAGGCTGCGCGCGATCGTCAGGCGGCGCTTCATGCCGCCCGAGAGGTCCTCGACCTTCGCCTTCGCCTTCTCGGTGATCTGCGCGAACTCGAGCAGCTCGGTCGCGCGCTCGCGGCAGGTGGCGCGGTCGAGGCCGAAGTACCGGCCGTAGATGTAGAGGTTGTCGAAGACGTTGAGCTCGTTGTCGAGGGTGTCCTCCTGCGGGCACACCCCGAGCCGACCGCGGATCGCGGGGCCGTCGGTGGCGGGGTCCATGCCGAGGATCCGCAGCTCGCCGCCGCTCACCGGGCTGACCGAGGCGATCATCCGCATCGTGCTCGACTTGCCGGCGCCGTTGGGGCCGAGGAACCCGAAGGCCTCGCCCTGCAGCACGTCGACGTCGATGCCCTTGACGGCCTCGAAGTCCCCGAACGACTTGCGCAGCCCCCGCGCCGAGATCATGGTCTCCCTCACGTCGGTCGACCCTAGTTCAGCCGTCCGACAACGCGCCATCGACGCGCACCCTGCTCGTAGGATCGAGGGCGTGGACGCGCGCCCGGTCGAGGAGGTCACCCCGCAGGCACCGGTCATGCCCGGCGCCGTGCTGATGAACCAGCACTGGCGCGACCTGACCTTCCTGCACTGGGCCGTCGACCCGGCGCTGGTCGCCGACCGGATGCCGCCCGGTGTCCGACCCGACACCCTCGACGGGCTGACCTACGTCGGGCTGATCCCGTTCCGCATGGTCGACGCGTCGCCGTTCCGGCTGCCGGGCACCCCGTGGCTCGGCACGTTCCTGGAGACCAACGTGCGGCTCTACTCCGTCGACGACACCGGGCGGCGCGGCATCGTGTTCCTCAGCCTCGACGCCGACCGGCTGGCCGTGGTGCTCGGCGCCCGGGCCGCGTTCAACGTGCCCTACCGGTGGGCCCGCATGCGGCACCGGCTCGACGACGGCGTGCACACCTACGACGCCCGGCTGCGCTGGCCCAGCGCACGCGGCGCGACCCACCTCGCCGTACGCCCCGGCGCACGCCGCGAGCCGACGGCGCTGGACCACTTCCTGAGCGCCCGCTGGGGGCTCCACACGTCGGTGCTGGGGCGCACGCTCTACGTTCCGAACCGGCACGAGCCCTGGCCGGTCCACGACGCCGAGGTGCTCGCCCTCCACGACGGCCTGATGGCCTCGGTCGGTCTGCCCGGCCTGGCCGAGCGGGCGCCGGACCACGTCGGCTTCAGCCCGGGCGTGTACACCGAGTTCGGCCTCCCCCGCGACGCCCGCCGCCCCCGCTGCGGCTGAGGTCAGGCCGGCGTCAGCCGCAGCAGCCGGCCCGACCCCTCGTCCTCGAGCAGCCAGATCGCGCCGTCCGGTGCCTCGTCGACCGCCCGGACGCGCTGCCCGAGGTCGAAGACCTGCTGCTCGCCCGCCGTGGTGCCGTCGAGGTCGACGCGGACGAGCGCCTCGCCCGAGAGCGCGCCGATGAGCGCGTCGCCCCGCCAGTCGGGGAACATCTCGCCGTCGTAGACGAGCAGGCTGCCCGGCGAGATGCTGGGGTTCCACGACGCGGCGGGGGCGACGAAGCCGTCCCCCTCCTCGTGGTCCGGGATCTCGCCGCCGCCGTAGTCGCTGCCGTTGGACACCTTGGGCCAGCCGTAGTTGCCGCCGGGCTCGACGACGTTGAGCTCGTCGCCGCCCTCGGGCCCCATCTCGGTCTCCCAGAGCGTGCCGTCCGGCGCGAACTGCAGCCCGAGCGGGTTGCGGTGGCCCCAGCTCCAGATCTCGGCGGTCACGCCGCCGCGGTCCGCGAGCGGGTTCCCGGGGGCCGGGTCGCCGTCGAGGGTGAGCCGCACGACCGAGCCGAGGGTGTTGGTGGTGTCCTGTGCCGGGCTCCCCTGCTGGCGGTCGCCCGAGGTCACGAACAGGTGCTCGCCGTCGGGCGAGAACGCGATCCGGTGGCCGAAGTGGCCGTCGCCGTCGACCTTCGGCGTCTGTCGCCACACCACCTCGAGGTCCTCCAGCGACGCACCTCCTCCGCCGGTCTCCAGCCGGCCACGGCCGACCACCGCGCCGGTCCCGCCGTCGCCCGCCTCGACCCAGCTGAGGTAGACGAGCCCGTCCTGCTCGAAGGTCGGCGCGGGGACCACGTCGCCGAGCCCGCCCTGGCCGGCGTCCACGACCTCGGGGACGCCCGCGACCTCGACCTGGTCGCCGGTGCCGGCGTCGCGCAGGTGCAGGGCTCCGCTGCGCTCGGTGACGAGCAGGTCGCCCGTCCCGGGCAGGAAGGCCATCGCCCACGGCTCGTCGTAGCGCGCGACCTCCTCGACCGCGAACGGCCAGTCGCTGTCGCCCTCCTCCGTCGCCGGGCCGAGGGCGCCGGACGCCGCGGTGTCGCCGGAGCACCCGGCGGTGACGGCGGCGACCAGGCCGGCGAGGAGTCCGCCGAGGATGCGTGCGCGGTGTGCCATGACCCCATCCTGCGCCGGGGTGGCAAGCGGCACCCCGGCTCGCCAGACTGACCGGAAGTTCTCGGTCGTCCGATGTCGAGGCGCGCGGTGCCCGTCCGACGTACGTGCGAGACAGCAGTCCACACCCACCAGCAGGAGTTGAGAGAGATGCCGCGTTTCATGGGATTCGTCCGCATGGAGGAGAACGTCGGGATGCCGCCGAAGTCGCTGTTCGAGGCGATGGACGCCTACATCGGGGAGCGCGCGGCCGACGGTCGGTTCGTCGACGGCGGCGGGCTCTTCGGCACGGAGGACGCCGTGAACTTCGTCGTCCGGGGTGGCGAGGTCACCCGGGTCGACGGGCCCTACGCCGAGGGCAAGGAGGTCGTCGGCGGCTGGGCGATCACGGAGTACGACACCGTGGAGGCCGCGATCGCCGACCAGCAGCTCTTCGCCCAGCTGCACGCCGACCACTGGCCCGAGGTCACCGTCGTCGCCACGATGCGCCAGATCTCCGAGGGCCCCGAGGAGCCCACCGCCTGACGCTGCACCCCTACGCTGGCCGCGTGCCGGAAGGGACCACCCACGACGACCCCGCAGGGGCCGTGATCGCCGCGTGGCGGGCCGAGT
This sequence comes from Nocardioides okcheonensis, assembly GCF_020991065.1. Taxonomy (NCBI): domain Bacteria; kingdom Bacillati; phylum Actinomycetota; class Actinomycetes; order Propionibacteriales; family Nocardioidaceae; genus Nocardioides; species Nocardioides okcheonensis. Next base: position 168,774 of record NZ_CP087710.1, on the reverse strand, counting down.
CGGCCCGCCTCGTCGGCGCCCTCACCCGGATGACCCGCGACGTCGACCTCGCCGAGGACCTGGCGCAGGACGCGCTCGTCGCCGCCCTCGAGCAGTGGCCGGCCACCGGGATCCCCGACAACCCGTCCGCCTGGCTGATGACCACGGCCAAGCGCCGTGGCATCGACCACTTCCGGCGGGCGGACACGCTGCGCCGCAAGGTGGCCGAGCTCGGCGCCGGGCGCGGGGAGGAGGCGGACGTGCCCGACCTCGAGGACCAGGTCGACCACATCGAGGACGACGTCCTGCGGCTGGTGTTCCTGACCTGCCACCCCTCGCTGACCCCGGAGTCGCGCGCCGCGCTGACGCTGCGGCTGGTCGGCGGGCTCACCACCGCCGAGATCGCCCGCGGCTTCCTCACCAGCGAGGCGACGATGGGTCAGCGGATCTCGCGGGCGAAGCGGACGCTGGTCGACGCCCGCGCCGGGCTCGAGCTGCCGACCGGCGCTGAGCGGGTCGCCCGCCTCGACGACGTGATGGCCGTGCTCTACCTGATCTTCAACGAGGGCTACACCGCGACCGCGGGCGACGAGTGGGTGCGCACCGACCTCGTCGAGGAGGCCACCCGGCTGGCCCGGATGCTGTCCGACCTCGCACCGGCCGAGCCGGAGGTGCTCGGGCTCCAGGCGCTGATGGAGCTCCAGGGCTCGCGCACGGCGGCCCGGCGGTCCGCGTCGGGCGAGCCGGTGCTGCTCGACGACCAGGACCGCAGCCTGTGGGACGCGCTGCGGATCCGCCGCGGCCTCGCCGCGCTGGAGCGCGCGACCACGCTCGCAGCCTCGGGCGCTCCGGTCGGTCGCTACTTCCTCCAGGCCTCGATCGCCGCTCAGCACGCCGTCGCGCGGCGTGCGGAGGACACCGACTGGCGTCGCATCTCGGCGCTCTACGACGTCCTGGCCGGGGCAGCGCCCGGCCCGGTCGTCGAGGTCAACCGTGCGGTCGCGCACGGACGTGCGTTCGGCGCGGACGCGGGCCTGGCTGTGCTCGCCTCGGTCGACCCGGCCGCCCTCGCGGGCTCGCCCCTGGTGCCGAGCGTGCGCGGCGACCTGCTCGAGCGGGCCGGCCGGCACGCCGAGGCGGCGCTGGCGTTCACCGAGGCGGCGTCGCTGACCCGCAACGCGGGTGAGCGCGCGGTCCTCGGACGCCGGGCGGCGGACAACCGGGCTGTCGCCGACGGCTGAGGTTGCCTACGGTCGCCCCATGGAACCCACGCCACCCACCGCCGACGACCTCGTCCACCTGCGCCGCTGCGTCCAGCTCGCCCGCGAGGCGCTGGAGGCGGGCGACGAGCCGTTCGGGTCGCTGCTCGTGGGCCCCGACGGCGCCGTGCTCCGCGAGGATCGCAACCGCACGGGCGGCGGTGACCAGACCCGGCACCCCGAGCTCGACCTGGCGCGGTGGGCGGCCGCGCACGTCCCCGCCGAGGTGCGTCCGCGCTGCACGGTCTACACCTCCGGCGAGCACTGCCCGATGTGTGCCGCCGGACACGCGTGGGTCGGCCTGGGCCGGATCGTCTACGCCGGCTCCACCGCGCAGCTCGGACAGTGGCGAGCGAACGAGCCGGCCGGTCCGGTGCTGCCGCTCCCGATCGGTGACGTCGCACCGGGCGTCCCGCTGTCCGGTCCCGCACCCGAGCTCGCCGACGAGCTGCGCGAGCTGCACACGCGGGCGGCCGCGCGCGGCTGATCCCGCACCTCCGGTCAGAGACCGTCGGCGACCTCGTCGGACGCAGGCGTCCACGGTCCGATCCCCGCGGCCTCCGCCGTGTTGCGGGCGATGCCGACGAGCAGCCGCAGAGTCTGCTCGAGCCACCCGAACGTGACGTGGATCGTCAGGGCGGCGGCGAGGCCGACGAGCACGGGCGGCCACAGGCTGGCACCGGACGTCACGCCGAGGACGATCCCGACCACCAGGACCAGCACGACCAGCGCCGTGCGTGCGGTCGCGATCAGGTTGGCGAGCCTCTCGGCGGGCAGCACGTCGACGTATCCGGCGGGCAGCTGGGCGTGCGACACGCTGCTGGACTGGTGTTCCCCCATGGCCACGACCCTAGAGCAGCGCGGCGAGGTGACCGCCGGGGTGTGCCGCGCCGCTCGCCGCCGGGGTAGGAAGGTCGTCATGCGCATCTTCTTCACCGGCGGCAGCGGCAAGGCCGGCCGGCACGTAGCCCCCTACCTCGTCGAGCAGGGCCACCAGGTCACCAACGCGGACCTGGTGCCGCTCGACCGCCCCGGCGTCGCGGACCTGCGCGTCGACCTCACCGACGCCGGCGAGGTCTACTCGGCGCTCGCCGGGCTCGCGACCTTCGACGAGCTCGACCTCCCGGAGAAGCCGTCCTACGACGCGGTCGTGCACTTCGCGGCGATCCCCGCGATCCTCAAGCAGGCCGACGCCGCGACCTACGCCACCAACGTGCTGAGCACCTACAACATCCTCGAGGCCGCCACCCGGCTCGGCATCCCCAAGGTGGTCTTCGCCTCGTCGGAGACCACCTACGGCGTGTGCTTCGCGCAGGGCGAGCGCAAGCCGCTCTACGTCCCCGTCGACGAGGAGCACCCCACGGTGCCGGAGGACTCCTACGCGATGTCGAAGGTGGCCAACGAGGTGACCGCCCGCTCGTTCCAGGCGCGCAGCGGCATCGACGTCTACGGGCTGCGGATCAACAACGTGATCGAGCCGCACGAGTACGCCGAGCTGTTCCCGCCGTTCCTCACCGACCCGGCGCTGCGGCGGCGCAACATCTTCGCCTACATCGACGTGCGCGACCTCGGCCACATGGTGCAGCGCTGCCTGGAGACCGACGGCCTGGGCTACGAGGTCTTCAACGTCGCCAACGCCGACATGTCGGTGGCCGCCACGACGAGCGAGGTGGTCGAGCGGTTCTACGACGGCGTCGAGGTGCGGCGCGAGATGGGGCGCGACGAGACGTTCTACTCGATCGACAAGGCACGCTCGATGGTCGGCTTCGAGCCGCAGCACTCGTGGCGCGACGTGCTCGACGACCCGGGTGCGTCGTGAGCGACCGCCGGCCCGTGACGTTCGAGCACCACGACCACGTCTCGGGCCCCTTCCTGCACGGCACCAAGGCCGTGCTGAGCCCGGGTGACGAGCTGGTCGCCGGCTACGCGTCCAACTTCGAGGAGGACCGGGTGCTGCGCCACATCTACTTCACGACGCTGGAGAGCACCGCGGCCTGGGGCGCCCAGCTCGCCACGGCCCTCGCCGGGGTCGAGGGGGACGGACACGTCTACGCCGTCGAGCCGATGGGCCCCTTCGAGGACGATCCCAACGTGACGGACAAGAAGTTCCCCGGCAACCCCACCGAGTCCTACCGCACCCACCACGCGCTGCGGGTGCTGCACGAGGTGCACGACTGGCAGCGCCACTCCCCCGAGGCGCTGCGGGCGATGCTCGACGGCCTGGCGCGGCTGCGCGAGGAGGGCCGGGCGGTCATCGAGGACTGAGCGCGGCTCCTGTCGCCTGTCGGTGGCCGGCCCCATGATGGGGACATGACGACCTTCTCCGGTGACGAGCTCGAGGGCGGCCGCTTCGTCCGGGCCAGCCTCAAGGGCGCGACCTTCCGCGGCTCCGACCTCAGCGGGGTGACGATGCGCAGCGTCGACGTCGACGGGCTCGACATCGACAGCCACGACCTGTTCATGGGCACCCTGCTCGTCAACGGCGTCGACGTCGTGCCGCTCGTCGAGGCCGAGCTCAACCGGCGGTTCCCCGGCCGCGAGCTCCAGCACGCGAGGACGCCCGACGGCCTGCGCGAGGGGTGGGTCGCCGTCCAGGCCGCGTGGGCCACCACCGTCGCGGACACCGCCCCCGGGCTGGTGGACGCCCACGTCGAGGACGAGTGGTCGCTCGCCCAGACCCTGCGCCACCTCGTCCTGGCCACCGACACCTGGCTGCGGGGTGCGATCCTGCGCGTGGACCAGCCGTTCCACGAGATCGGGCTGGTGTTCACGGGCGCCGAGCAGATGGGCTTCGACATGTCGCCCCTCCGGACCGACGTGCCGTCCTACGACGAGGTGCTCGCGGTCCGCGCCGAGCGCCAGCGGCTCGTCACCGACTTCCTCGCCGACGTGACCCCGGAGCGGCTGGAGGAGGAGCGGGACGACCCGTGGGGGTTCGACTGGCACCCGAGCGTCGGTGACTGCGTACGCGTCATCCTCGAGGAGGAGTGGGCACACCTGCGCTACGTCCGACGCGACCTGGCGCTGCTGGGGGACGCTCAGGGATGACCACCTCCGGAGCGGCCGCCGTCGACGCCTACATCGCCCCGTTCCCGCCCGAGGTCGGCGAGCGGCTGACCGGCCTGCGCCGCGTCATCCTCGAGCACCTGCCCGGCGGCGAGGAGACCGTCCGCTACGGCATGCCGGCGGTGATGGTGGGCGGTCGCTACGGGCTGCACTTCGCGGGGTGGAAGAAGCACGTCGCGCTCTACCCCGTCCCGGTCATGGACGAGCCGCTGGAGTCGCGGGTCGCGCCCTACCGCACCGGCAAGGACACCGTGCGCTTCCTGCACTCGCAGGACCTGCCCTACGACCTGGTGGCGGAGGTGTGTGACCGGCTGGCCCGGTGACCGCGCTCGCGGACGGAGCGGGCGCGGTGCGCCGCGTGCGTAGGGTGGCGCGCATGGCCGACAACGTGTTGTGGATCGTGACGGACGACCAGATGCGCTCGACCCTGAGGTCGATGGACCGCACCTGGCGGCGCCTGGTCCGCAAGGGCGTGCACTTCCGGCAGGGCTACAGCGCGATGCCGCTGTGCGGGCCCGCTCGCGCCTCGATCCTGACCAGCCGCTACCCGCACAACCACGGGTGCGACACCAACATGACCCACCAGCCGTTCGTCGCCCGCGGGCTCGACCAGGACACGGCGGCGACCCGGATGAAGGTGGCCGGCTACGACACCGGCTACTTCGGCAAGTACATGAACGGCGTCGCCCAGGACCCGACCTACGTCGCCCCCGGGTGGGACCGCTGGGTGACGCTGCTCGACGGCATGATCGACGACCCGCGGGTGAACGTCGACGGGACGGTCCGGAAGGTCGACTCGCAGCGGGCCTTCGACCGCTTCGCCGCGCGGCGGCTGCGTCGCTTCATCCGTCGCCACCAGGACGGACCGTGGTTCGCGGTCTACTCGCCGACCGCGCCGCACGGCCCGTACACGCCCAGCCCGGAGCACGCCGACGACTTCGACGGGGTCGCGTGGGACCCGCCCGCGCTCAACGAGGCCGACATGGGCGACAAGCCCACCTGGCTGCGGGACCTCCCCCGGCAGGACCGCGACCGGATGCGGAAGCTCTACGAGGGCAAGCTCGAGGAGCTGCAGGACGTCGACGACCAGATCGGCAAGGTGCTCGACGTCCTGCGGCGCACCGGCCAGCTCGCCCGAACGTGGATCTTCTTCGTGTCCGACAACGGCTACCTCCTCGGCGAGCACCGGCTGCTGTCGAAGTCGCAGCCCTACGAGGAGGCGTCGGGCATCCCGTTCGCCGTGCGCGGGCCCGGTGTCGAGCCGCGGGGCGTCGACGCGCTGGTGTCCCAGGTCGACCTGATGCCCACCGCCCTCGACATCGCAGGCGTCGACCCGGACACCGGACGCGAGCTCGACGGCCGCTCCATGCTCGGGCCGCTCCGGTCCGGCGACTGGTCCTCGTGGCGGCGGCGGCTGCTCGTGGAGAACACCAACCTCGACTGGGCGCTGCTGCGCGAGGGGACCTTCGCCTACGTCGAGCACCGGGGCACCGCGGAGTGGGAGCTCTACGACCTCGAGCGCGACCCGCACCAGCTGACGAGCCTGCGCGACGCCGACGTCTCCGCGTGGTCGCGGCGGACCGGGGAGCTGTCCGGGACCGAGGGCGTCGCGCTGCGCCGCCTCGAGCAGTAGCCCGCGTTGCGGGTCAGCGCCTACGCGCTCGGACCGCACCCCTCCGCGCGTACGCGGACCGTCGACGCCGGGTGTCGGACGAGCGCTGCTGCCGGTCGGATCGGACGCGGGGTGAACCCGCCGCCGCAGTTGGGGCACACGCCGCGCAGGACCGTCTCGACACAGGCGCGGCAGAAGGTGCACTCGAAGGTGCAGATCATCGCGTCCGGGGCCGTCGGCGCCAGGTCCTTGTCGCAGCACTCGCAGTTGGGTCGCAGCTCCAGCACGTGCAGATCATCGCGCACGCCGGCGATCCCGCGACGCTCAGGCGAAGGGCAGGAGCGCGTCGAGCGAGTCCGTGGGTGTCTTGAGCGCGATGCCGGTGCCGATCGCGCCGAGCTTCCAGCCCGGCCCGTCGCGGAACAGCCTCGCCATCACCAGTCCGGTCTCCCGCACCCCGAGGGTGAGGGTGAAGCGCGCCAGCTCGGTGTCGTCGTCGAGGAGCCGGCAGTACGCGTTGTGGATGAACTCCAGGGTGTGCCCCTGGTAGCTGCTGACCAGGAACAGGATCGACTCGACCCTGGGATAGACCTTGGCCAGGTCGACGGTGATCACCTCGTCGTCACCCTCGCCCCTGCCGGTGGTGTTGTCGCCGAGGTGGACCACCGCGCCGTCCCGGGTCGCGAGGTGGTTGAAGAAGGCGAGGTCGAAGAACTGGCCGCCGGCGAACTGCACGGCCGAGGCGTCGAGGTCGATCGGCGGCGCACCGCTGGCGATGAAGCCGGCCGTCGGGGAGTGGTCCCAGCCGACGGCCATCGTGACCCGGGTCAGGGGCTCGCCGTCAGTCGTGGCCAGGGAGAGCTCCTGCCCCTCGGTCAGCTCGATCATGCTCGCTCCTCGGTCGTCCGGTGCTCCCGAACCTAGCGCGGCCGTCCGTGACCGCAGGCTGCCCTCCGCCGATCGCCACAGGGGTGGCCGTGTGCGCGTGGTGGTGCCGGACCGCCGGTCGAGGGGACCGTCCGCCCCGGCAGGCAGGCACGCAGAACGCCCAGCCCGACGGGCGAGGTCCGCTGTCGGACCCCGGTGACACACTGGCGCGCATGACCGCCCTCGACCGCTTCAGCGCCCCGACGCGAGCGTGGTTCGAGGCGTCCTTCGCCAGCCCGACGCCCGCGCAGGAGGGCGCCTGGGACGCCATCGCCGCGGGCAAGCACGCCCTCGTCGTCGCGCCCACCGGCAGCGGCAAGACCCTCAGCGCCTTCCTCCACGCCATCGACCGACTGCTCAGCAGCGAGCGGCCCGACGACAAGTCCCGGCGCACGCGGGTGCTCTACATCTCGCCGCTCAAGGCGCTCGGGGTCGACGTCGAGCGCAACCTGCGCGCACCGCTCACCGGCATCCGCAACACCGCCGAGCGGCTCGAGGCCACCGTCCCCGACGTCACCGTCGGCCTGCGCTCCGGCGACACCAGCCCGGCCGACCGGCGCAAGCTCGGCACCACTCCCCCCGACATCCTCATCACCACCCCGGAGTCGCTGTTCCTGATGCTCACCAGCCAGGCGCGCGAGACCCTGCGCGGCGTCGACACGGTGATCATCGACGAGGTCCACGCCGTCGCCGGCACCAAGCGCGGCGCCCACCTCGGCATCAGCCTCGAGCGCCTCGACGCGCTGCTGGAGAAGCCCGCCCAGCGGATCGGGCTGAGCGCGACGGTCAGGCCGCTCGAGGAGGTCGCACGCTTCCTCGGCGGCACGCAGCCGGTCGAGATCGTCTCCCCGCCGAGCACCAAGGAGTGGGACCTGCGCGTCGTGGTGCCCGTCGAGGACATGACGATGCCCGAGGAGTACGACGAGGAGTCCGGCGACCCGGGGCGGTCCACCAGCATCTGGCCCCACGTCGAGGAGCACGTGGTCGACCTCGTCGAGCAGCACCGCTCCACCATCGTCTTCGCCAACTCCCGTCGCCTCGCCGAGCGGCTGACCGCCCGGCTGAACGAGATCGCGTCCGAGCGGGCCGAGCGGGCGCTCGACGACCCGGGTCCCGAGACGCGCGCGGGCCGGGCCCCTCGACCGGCGGGCGCCGGGTCGCCCGCGCAGGTCATGGCGCAGTCCGGGCAGAGCGGCGGTGCCGAGACGGTCATCGCCAAGGCCCACCACGGCTCGGTCTCCAAGGAGCAACGCGCCGTCATCGAGGACGACCTCAAGCGCGGGCGGCTCCCCTGCGTCGTCGCCACCAGCAGCCTCGAGCTCGGCATCGACATGGGCTCGGTCGACCTGGTCATCCAGATCGAGTCGCCACCCAGCGTCGCCAGCGCCCTCCAGCGCGTCGGCCGTGCAGGCCACCAGGTCGGCGAGACCAGCCGCGGCGTGCTGTTCCCCAAGCACCGTGGTGACCTCGCCCAGACCGCGGTCGCGGTCGAGCGGATGCGCACCGGCGCCATCGAGAAGATGTCGGTCCCGGCCAACCCGCTCGACGTGCTCGCCCAGCAGGTGGTGGCCGCGCTCGCGATGGAGGACTGGGCGGTCGACGAGCTCTTCGCGCTCGTGCAGCGGGCCGCCTCCTACTCCCAGCTCCCGCGCAGCGCCTACGACGCGACCCTCGACCTGCTCAGCGGCCGCTATCCCAGCGACGAGTTCGCCGAGCTCCGCCCGCGCATCGTCTGGGACCGCGTCACCGACACCCTGAGCGGCCGCCCGGGCGCCCAGCGGCTCGCCGTCACCAGCGGTGGCACCATCCCCGACCGCGGCCTGTTCGGCGTCTTCCTCGTCGGCGAGAAGGCGAGCCGGGTCGGCGAGCTCGACGAGGAGATGGTCTACGAGTCGCGCGTCGGCGACGTCTTCGCCCTCGGCGCCACCAGCTGGCGGATCGAGGACATCACCCACGACCGGGTCCTCGTCACCCCCGCCCCCGGCATCCCGGGCCGCCTGCCGTTCTGGAAGGGAGACGCCCTCGGCCGCCCCGCCGAGCTCGGCGCCGCGGTCGGCAGCTTCACCCGCGAGCTCGCGGCGCTGCCCCCGGCCAAGGCCGTCGCCAGGGTCAAGGAGCGCGGCCTCGACGACTATGCCGCCACCAACCTCGTCACCTACCTCACCGAGCAGCGCGAGGCCACCCAGGTCGTGCCCCACGACACCCAGGTCGTCGTCGAGCGGTTCCGCGACGAGCTCGGCGACTGGCGCCTGGTCGTCCACTCCCCCTACGGCACCCCCGTCCACGCCCCCTGGGCCCTGGCCATCAACGCCCGGCTCCGCGAGCGCTTCGACGTCGACGGCCAGGCCGTCGCCTCCGACGACGGCATCGTCATCCGGATCCCCGACACCGACGCCGAGCCGCCCACCGGCGAGGTGATCGTCTTCGAGCCCGAGGAGATCGAGCAGATCGTCACCCAGGAGGTCGGCGGGTCCGCGCTGTTCGCCAGCCGGTTCCGTGAGTGCGCCGCGCGCGCCCTCCTGCTCCCGCGTCGCGACCCGGGTCGCCGCAGCCCGCTGTGGCAGCAGCGCCAGCGCAGCGCCCAGCTGCTCGAGGTCGCCTCGCAGTACCCGTCCTTCCCGATCGTGCTCGAGGCGGTGCGCGAGTGCCTCCAGGACGTCTACGACCTGCCCGCGCTCGTCGCGCTGCTCGGCAGGGTGCAGCGCCGCGAGGTCACGGTCGTCGACGTCGCCACCACGACTCCCAGCCCGTTCGCGCGGAGCCTGCTCTTCGGCTACGTCGCCCAGTTCGTCTACGAGGGTGACTCGCCGATCGCCGAGCGGCGCGCCGCAGCGCTCTCCCTCGACCAGGGCCTGCTCGCCGAGCTGCTCGGCCGAGCCGAGCTGCGCGAGCTGCTCGACCCCGAGGTGCTCGCGGAGGTCGAGGCCGAGCTGCAGTGGCTCGCCGACGACCGCCGGGCCCGCACCGCCGAGGGCGTCGCCGACCTGCTCCGGCTCGTCGGCCCGCTGTCCACCGACGAGGTCCGTGCCCGCGCGGTGGACGGGGCCGACGCCGTGTCCTGGCTCGCCGAGCTCGCGGCGTCGCGCCGGGTGCTGCAGGTCCGGATGGCCGGTGAGGACCGGTGGACCGCGATCGAGGACATCGGGCGGCTCCGCGACGGGCTCGGCGTGCCGGTCCCGGTCGGCACCCCCGACGCCTTCCTCGAGCTCCCCGACGACCCGCTCGGCGACCTGGTCTCCCGCTACGCCCGCAGCCACGGCCCCTTCACCACCGCCGAGGTCGCCGCCCGGCTCGGGCTCGGCGAGGCGGTCGCCCGCCAGACGCTCCAGCGCCTCGCCCACCGTGGCCGGGTGCTCGACGGCGAGTTCCGTCCCTCGGGCTCGGGCAGCGAGTGGTGCGACGCCGAGGTCCTGCGCAAGCTCCGCCGCCGCTCGCTGGCCCGGCTGCGCCAGGAGATCGAGCCGGTGCCCCAGGACGCGGTCGCACGCTTCCTCCCCGCCTGGCAGCGCATCGGTGGCACCGGTCGCAGCCAGCTGCGCGGCGTCGACGGCGTGGTCGCCGCGATCGACCAGCTCGCCGGCTGCCCGGTGCCTGCGAGCGCGCTCGAGCCCCTCGTCCTCGCTGCGCGGGTGCGCGACTACGAGCCCTCGATGCTCGACGAGCTCACCGCGTCCGGCGAGGTGATCTGGTCGGGCCACGCCCCGCTGCCCGGCAGTGACGGCTGGGTGAGCCTCCACCTCGCCGACCAGGCCCACCTCACCCTGCCCGAGGTCGAGGCCGACGAGCCCACCGGCCTGCAGCGTGCCGTCCTCGACGCGCTCGACCCCGGCGGGGCGTGGTTCTTCCGCCAGCTCGCCGACCGGGTCGGCTCGACCAGTGACCCGGAGCTGTCGACCGCCCTCTGGGACCTGGTCTGGCAGGGCCGGGTCACCAACGACACCCTCACCCCGCTGCGCGCCCTCGTCCGCAGCGGCACTCCCTCCCACCGCACCCGCCGGACGCCGCCGCGCCTGGGCCGCCCGGGCCGCGGCGGGGGCCGGATGCCGGCCCGCACCGGCCCGCCGGAGACGGCCGGGCGCTGGGCGCTGCTCCCCGAGCGCGACGACGACCCCACCCGCCGCGCCCACGCGCGCGCCGAGCACCTCCTCGAGCGCCACGGCGTCGTCACCCGCGGCGCGGTCGTCAGCGAGCGGGTCGCCGGCGGCTTCGCCGGCGTCTACAAGGTGCTCAGCGCGTTCGAGGACTCCGGTCGCTGCCGGCGCGGCTACTTCATCGAGGGCCTCGGCGCCGCCCAGTTCGGCACGGCAGGCGCGGTCGACCGGCTGCGCACCTTCTCCGACCCGGCCTCGTCGTCCGGGGGCAAGCCGGAGGTGGTCGCCCTCGCCGCGACCGACCCGGCCAACGTCTTCGGCGCCGCCCTGCCCTGGCCGGAGGCGGACGCCGAACGGTCCGGCCACCGTCCGGGGCGCAAGGCGGGCGCCATGGTCGTGCTGGTCGACGGCGCGCTCACGGTCTACGTCGAGCGGGGCGGTCGCACGCTGCTCACCTGGAGCGAGGACGAGGAGGTCCTCACCCCGGCCGTGGCCGCGCTCGCCGAGGCCGCCGGCCGCGGCGCCCTGGGCCGGCTCACCGTCGAGAAGGCCGACGGCCAGCCGCTGATCGGTGGCGGCGGCGACACCCCCATCCGGCAGGCCCTCTCGGCCGCCGGCTTCGTGGCCACCCCCAAGGGGCTGAGGCTGCGTGCCTGAGGGTGACACCGTCTTCCGGTCGGCGGCCGCGCTCGACCGCGCCCTCACCGGCCACCGGCTCACCCTCACCGATTTCCGGGTGCCCGCGTTCGCCACGCTCGACCTGTCCGGCGGCACGGTCGTTCGGACCCTGTCGCGCGGCAAGCACCTGATCACCCGCATCGACCACGACCGCGCCTGGAGCCTGCACACGCACCTGCGGATGGAGGGCTCCTGGCACGTCTACGCCGACGGCGACCGCTGGCGTCGCCCCGGCGAGCAGGTGCGGGCGGTCCTTGGGGTCGAGGGCCGCACGGCGGTCGGGTTCTCGCTCGGCATCGTCGAGGTCGTGCCGCGCCACGAGGAGGGTGCGCTCACCGCCCACCTCGGACCCGACCTGCTCGGTCCGGACTGGGACCCCGACGAGGCGGTGGCACGCCTGCTCACGCAGCCGGACCGGCCGGTGGGCGAGGCGCTCCTCGACCAGCGCAACCTCGCCGGCATCGGCAACATGTACATGGCCGAGCTGTGCTTCACCAGCGGGCTGCACCCCACCACGCCGGTCGCGCAGGTGCGCGACCTCCCCCGGCTGGTGCGCCGCGCGCACCAGATGCTCGAGGTCAACAAGCGGCGCGCCATCCAGTCCACCACCGGCGACCTGCGCCAGCGCGAGCGGCTGTGGGTCTACCGACGGGACCGGTCGCCGTGCCGCCGCTGCGGCACGCCGGTCGCGGTCGACATGGTCGGTGAGCCGGGGCGCGAGCGCGCGGCGTACTGGTGCCCCAGCTGCCAGCCGGCGCCGTGAGCGGAGGTCAGGCGGCGGAGGCGACGACGTCGCCCGCGACGATGGGCGCGCTGGGCGCCAGGCCGAGCGCGACCTCCTCCAGCGCCACCGCGTCGGCGACGTCGCGGAGCACGTCGGAGAGCGGGAGGTCCATCGCCTGGCACAGCGAGGCGAGGAGCTCCGAGGACGCCTCCTTCTGCCCGCGCTCGATCTCGGAGATGTAGCCCAGGCTCACCCGGGCCTCGGCGGAGAGGTCACGCAGGGTCATGCCGCGCTGCATCCGGGCACCGCGCAGCACCTCACCGAGCAACCGTCGGAAGAGAACCATGCGCGATGTCCTTACTCTCGCTCGAGTGGAGTCGTGGGGCCAACGCTACCCGAGGAGGGTTTCTTCCCGGGCGAGGATCCGCGCATCGTCTCGACCAGCAGGTCGAGGGCGGCGCTGCAGGTCGCCTCGCGGACCGCGGTCCGGTCACCCTCCAGGGCGAGGAGACGGGTCTCGAGCACGTCCGGACCGGCGACGCCGACCCACACCGTGCCGGCCGGGTGACCCTCCTGCGGGTCCGGGCCGGCCACGCCGGTGGTCGACAGCGCCCACGTCGCGTCGAGGCGTCGACGCACGCCCTGCGCCATCGCCGCGGCGCACTCGCCGGACACGACGCCGTGTCGCGCCACCACCGCCTCCGGCACCTCGAGCAGCGACACCTTGACCCGCGTCGCGTAGGACACCACGCCGCCGACCAGGCTACGCGAGGCGCCGGGGACGTCGGCGAGGCGAGCGGCCAGCAGCCCGCCGGTCAGGGACTCGGCGCACGCCACCGTGGCGCCGCTCGCGACCAGCAGGTCGAGCGCGCGTTCCGCCTCCGGCAGCCACATGTCGGTGACACTAGCCGCATGCCCCTCCCCATCGAGGACTACGCACTCATCGGCGACCGCGCGACGGCTGCCCTCGTCGGCAGGGACGGGTCGATCGACTGGCTGTGCCTGCCGCGCTTCGACTCCCCCGCCTGCTTCGCCGCCCTGCTCGGCAGCGAGGAGCACGGACGCTGGCTGCTCGCGCCCGCCGGTCCGGTGGTCTCGACCACCAGGAGGTACGTCGACGGGACGGCCCTGCTGGAGACGACGTTCACCACCGACGACGGCGAGCTGGTGCTGCTCGACGTGATGCCGACCGGGGACGGGCGTGCCGACGTCGTGCGCCGGATCACCTGCACCCGCGGACGGGTCCGCGTCCGCCACGACTGGCGGGTCCGCACCGACTACGGCCGGGTACGTCCGTGGGTGAGCCGCGAGCAGGCACACGACGAGGAGGTGGTGGTCGCGGTCGCCGGGCCGGACAAGCTGGTCCTGCGCGGCCCGCGCCTCCCGCGCGGCCACGAGGGCCACCACGACGACGAGTTCGACCTCGTGGCCGGCGAGGAGATGACCTTCTCGATGACCTGGGTGCACTCGTGGCACGACGTGCCGGTCCCGCTGGGCCGCACCGAGCGGATCAGGTCGACCGTCGAGCACCAGCGCGCCTGGTCGGCCCGCGCACCGCAGGACGTGCCCCACGCCGGCCTGGTGGGGCGCAGCCTGCTCACCCTGATGCTGATGACCCACCAGGACACCGGCGGGATCGTCGCCGCGCCGACGACGTCGCTGCCCGAGGACTTCGGCGGCGAGCGCAACTGGGACTACCGCTACTGCTGGCTGCGCGACGCGGCGCTGACGCTGGAGTCGCTGCTCAGCGCCGGCTACGAGGACGAGGCGCTGCAGTGGCGCCGCTGGCTGCTGCGCGCGGTCGCCGGCGACCCCGCCGACCTGCAGATCATGTACACCGTCGACGGCAGCCGCGAGCTGCCCGAGCGCGAGCTCGACCACCTCCCCGGCTACGCAGGCAGCCGCCCGGTGCGGATCGGCAACGGCGCCGTGTCGCAGCGCCAGAACGACGTCCTGGGCGAGGTGATGATCGCCCTCGACCTCGCCCGCCGGGCCGGGCTGGAGGAGACCGTGAACTCGTGGGCGTTGCAGCGCGCGCTCGTCGACGAGCTCGCCGACCACTGGGACGACCCCGACAACGGCCTGTGGGAGATCCGCGGCCCGCAACGCCACTTCACCCACTCGCGGGTGATGGTGTGGGTCGCGTTCGACCGCGCCGTGCGGGCCGTCGAGGAGCACGGCCTCCCCGGGCCGGTCGAGCGGTGGCGCGAGCTGCGCGACCGGGTGCGCGAGGAGGTGCTCGACAAGGGGTTCGACGCCGAGCGCGGCACGTTCACCCAGCACTACGACACCCGCGAGGTGGACGCGTCGCTGCTGGTGATCCCGCTCGTCGGGTTCCTGCCCGGCGACGACCCGCGGGTCCTCGGCACGATCGCGGCGGTCCAGGAGGACCTGCTGCGCGACGGGCTGCTGCTGCGCTACCGCACCAGCACCGGCGTCGACGGGCTCGCAGGCGCCGAGCACCCCTTCCTCGCCTGCTCGTTCTGGCTGGTCTCGGCGCTGGCGGCGGCGGGTCGCCGCGACGAGGCGGCCACGCTGTTCGACCGGCTGTGCGGGCTCGCCAACGACGTCGGCCTGCTCGCCGAGGAGTACGACGCCGAGCACGACCGGATGGCCGGCAACTTCCCCCAGGCGTTCAGCCACCTCGCCCTCGTGCAGGCGGCCCTCGCCCTGCGCTGAGCAGGACGAGGGCCGCCTCGGTCGATCGGGGTGCGTCAGCGCGTCAGCGGCGGCGCACCTTCACCACGACGACCTCGCGGTCGCCACGGATCTTGCGGTTGCCCGCGTAGGACACGACGATCCGCTTCTTGCCGGTGTTGGCGAAGCGGTCGAGGCGCACGAACGCCTTGCCCTTCTTGAGCTTGACCGTGTAGGTCTTGCCGCCCGCCTTGACCGTGATCTTGCCGGTCACCTTGGAGAGGCCGAGGGCCGAGGCCTTCAGCTTCAGGCGCATGCGGGTCTTGCCCTTGACGACCCGCTCGGGCTTGGTCCGGACCTTGAGCGCGCCCTTGGCCTTGCGGACGTCGATCGGCAGCGAGAACGTCGTGCCGGTCGAGGCGCCGGTGAAGGTCAGCACCTGCTTGCCGGTCTTCGTCTTGCCCTTGAGCTTCACCGACACGGCGCTGGTGCCGTAGTCGTCGAACGGGCTGGTGCCGATGGTGTTGTCGACGGCGGTGGAGCCGAGGGCGACGTCGCCCGCCTTGATCGCGAGGGCCGCGTCCTTGGCGTCGGCGGCCGTGCTCATGGCGAGCGAGGACAGCGAGAGCTTCACGTCCTGGCCGATGCGGTAGAACCGCGGCGCGTCGGCCGCCCAGGAGACGCCGACCTGGCGCTGCTCCGAGCGGACGGCCAGCGGGGTGGTCGCGGCCTTGGCCGCCAGGTAGTCGACCATCGCCTGCAGGTCGACCCGGCCGGTGTCGCGCTTGCCCGTGCCGGCGTTGAAGCCACGGAAGTTGTCGCCACCGCTGGCGAGGAACGAGTTGACCGTGACCGAGTACGACGCGGCCTTGTCGATCGCCTTGCCGTTGAGCCACATCCCGGTCACCCGGTCACCCTCGGGCCGCTTGGCGTCGTAGGTGGCGAGGAAGCCCTCGGAGACGCCGAGGCGCAGGAACGGGCGGGTCGGGACGTTGCCGCTGCCGTCGCGCTGCCACTGCTGCTCGAGGACGGTCTTGATCTGCGCGCCGGTCATCTTCATGTTGACGAGCGTGTTGGCGAACGGCTGGACCACCGCGGCCTGCTTGTAGGTCAGGTTGGCCGGGAAGCCACCCGCCACGCCGGTCATGTCCTGGCGGAGGCCACCGGGGTTCATGAACGCGATCTGCGCGCCGCCGGCCTCGGGGGTCGAGGTCGCCCAGCGCTGCACCTCGGCGACGAGGTTGCCGGCGGTGGACTCGCCACCGCGGTTCTCGGTGCCGTCCGCGAGCTTGGCACGGTTGAAGGGACCGGCGATCTTGCCGAGCACCCGAGCGCCGAGGACGTCGGCCTTGGTGACCGCGTCGCTGACGAGCGTGGTCACCGCCGCCTTGGTGTCGATCGCCGTCTGGTCGGTCAGGGTGACCGTGTTGGCCCGGACGATGTCGTTGGTCGTCACCGACACCGCGTCGGTGTCGGGGTCGACGCTCATGACGAGGCGGTTGAGGTTGGTGCCGTACTGACCGGCCGACACGACCGGACGTCCGTTGATCGTGTGGTTGTAGGCCAGGTGCGTGTGGCCGGAGATGATCGCGCTGACGTCGCCGTCGACGCCGTTGACGATGCGGCCGAAGGCGTTGGCGTTGCTCGACGCCGAGGCGGCGGTGGTGTCGGGCGCACCCTCGTGGACCAGCAGGACGACGACGTCGGCGCCGTCGGCCTTGAGCCGGTCGGCGGCGGCGTTGGTCTCGTCGATGATGCTGGAGATCTTGAGGTCGGCGATGCCGGACGGGCTCACCAGGCTCGGGAGCTCCTCGGTGACGCCGCCGACGAAGCCGATCTTCACGCCACCGACCGTCGTGGTCCAGGTGCCGCCGTCGGACGCGTCGTTGGCGTCGGGCGTCCGGGCTGTCACGTCCGGGAGGGCGTACGAGCTGTCGGACTTCTTGCGCACGTTGGCGGCGATGTACTGCCAGTTGGCGCCGCCCTCGGGGTTGGTGGTGGCGTCGTAGGGCGCCATCACGCGGCTGACGAGGTCGTTGTAGCCGGCGTCGAACTCGTGGTTGCCGGCCGAGGAGACGTCGAGGCCCGCGGCGTTGAGCGCGTCGAGCGTCGGCTTGTCGCGCTGGATGAACGACTCGAAGGTCGAGGCGCCGATCAGGTCGCCGGCCGCGGTGAAGACGGTCGTGCCGGGGTGGTCGGACTCCAGCTGCTTGACGGCGCCGGCGAGCTGGGCCGCGCCGGCCTCCTGGGCACCGTTGGAGGTGTTGGACAGGAGTCGACCGTGGAAGTCGTTGGTCGCCAGGATCTGGATCGTGACGGGCGCGGCGTTCGCCGGTGCCGCCGTCGAGATGACGGCGAGAGGGGCTGCCACGAGCCCCGTCAGGGTGGTCGCGAGGGCGATGCCGCGACCGGTTCGTGATGCTGACACGAGGTGGCCTTTCGTCCGGGTGCGTGTGAGTCGGCTCACCCTAGCGCCCGGTCCGGCCGTCCTCGTCTCGGCACGACAACGATTTCCCGACTGGTCGGTCAGTGTTCTCGTCGCGCCGTGCCGGCACCCTCAGGAGGCGTGCGCGCGCTGCTTGCGCACCTCGCGGACGAACTCCCAGCCCGACCACATCGTCATCACGACCGCGCCGGCCAGCATCACCTGGCTGAGGTAGAACAGCACCTCGCCGAGCGGACCGGGCCAGAAGTCGAACGCACCGCCGTGGGCGTCGCCGTGCGGCAGCGGCCAGGTGAGGCCGGCGAGCGCGAACGCCTGGAGCACGGTCTTGATCTTGCCGCTCCGGGCGGCGGGGATGACGACCTGCTTGAGGACAGAGAGGCGCAGGAGGGTCACGCTCCACTCGCGCAGCAGCACGACGACCGTGACCCACCACCAGACGTCGCCGACGATCGAGAGGCCGATGAAGGCCATCCCGGTGATCGCCTTGTCGGCGATCGGGTCGGCGATCTTGCCGAAGTCGGTGACCAGGCCGTGCTTGCGCGCGAGGTCGCCGTCGATCTTGTCGGTGATCATCGCGAGCGCGAACAGGGCGAACGCGACCCAGCGCCACAGCGGGTCGTTGCCGCCGTCGTGCAGCAGTGCCCAGCCGAAGAACGGCACCATCACGATGCGCAGCGTGGTGAGGGCGTTCGGCACGTTGAAGTTGGACACCCGGTCGGTCTCGGTGGTCATGCGCGGGCTCCGTCCACGGTGACATCCAGGTCGGCGACCAGGTCGACGCCGTCGGTGCCGGTCACGGTCGCGGTGAGCAGGTCCCCGACGCGCGCTCCGGCGGCGCCGACGACGACGGTGGTGCCGTCGACCTCGGGACCCTGGTGGTCGGCGCGCCCCTCGACAACACCGTCGGACACCGACTCCACCAGCACCCGCACCCGCTCGCCGATGCGCTCCTCGGCCCGCTGGGCGTTGAGCTCCTCCACGAGCGTGGACACGTGCTCGGCGCGGGCGCGCACCTCGTCGTCGTCGAGCTTGAGGTCGTCGGCGAAGCCGGCCGCCTCGGTGCCGTCCTCGTCGGAGTAGCCGAAGACGCCGGTGACGTCCATCCGGGCGGCGACGAGGAAGTCGCAGAGGGTCTGCAGGTCGTCCTCGGTCTCGCCGGGGAAGCCGACGATCACGTTGGCCCGCACGCCGGCGAGCGGGGCGAGCGTCCGGACCTGCTCGAGCAGGCCGAGGAAGCTCTCCGGGTCGCCGAAGCGCCGCATCCGGCGCAGCACCGAGGCGCTGGCGTGCTGGAAGGACAGGTCGAAGTACGGCACCACCCCGGGCGTGCCGGCGATCGCCTCGATCAGGCCCGGCCGGGTCTCGGCGGGCTGGAGGTAGGACACCCGCACCCGCTCGACGCCGTCGATGCCGGCGAGCTCGGGCAGCAGCGTCTCGAGCAGCCGCAGGTCGCCGAGGTCCTTGCCGTAGGAGGTGGAGTTCTCGCTGACGAGGAACAGCTCCTTGACGTCCTGCGTGGCCAGCCACTGCGCCTCCTGCAGCACGTCGCTGGGACGGCGGCTGACGAAGGAGCCGCGGAAGCTCGGGATCGCGCAGAACGAGCAGCGCCGGTCGCAGCCGCTGGCCAGCTTGAGCGGGGCCATCGGCCCGGCGTCGAGGCGGCGGCGCACGGCGCGCGGCCCGGTGGCCGGCGCGCCCGTGCCGATCTCGGACACGTCGGCGACGGCCGGCTCGTGGCCCGGGACCGAGATCGCGGAGGCGTCGCGGTCGACCGGCGAGATCGGCAGCAGCCGTCGGCGGTCGGACGGCGTGTGCGGGTGGTGCGTCTCCCCCGCGACGATCGAGCGCAGCCGCGCCGCGATGTCGGGGTAGTCGTCGAAGCCGAGGACGGCGTCGGCCTCGGGGAGCGACTCGGCGAGGTCCTTGCCGTAGCGCTCGGCGAGGCAGCCCACCGCGACGACGGCCTGCGCGCGCCCGCCGTTGCCGGCCGACTCCTTGAGGTCGGCGGCCTCGAGCAGGGTGTCGACGGAGTCCTTCTTCGCGGCCTCGACGAAGCCGCAGGTGTTGACCACGACGGTGTCGGCGTCCTCGGGGTCCTCGACGAGGACGAAGCCGCCCGCCTCGAGGCGCCCGGCGAGCTCCTCGGAGTCGACCTCGTTGCGGGCGCAGCCGAGGGTGACGACGGCGACCTGCAGCGGGGAGGCAGGGTCGAGGGCGGACTCGGGGGCAGCGTCAGTCGTGGTCATCGCACCCGTGAGTATGCCGGTTCCGGTCGGCACATCCCCCATTCCGGGGTTCCCGCGAGCCCCGCGATCCGGTAGACATTCGTCACGGTCGAGCGGAGCTGCCCATGACGGACACGCAGACGGGGAACAGCCAGCTGAAGGCGGGAGCCATCGGCTTCGTGGACGCGCTCGTGATCGGGCTGGCGTCCACCTCACCGGCGTACTCGCTGGCCGCGATCATCGGTGCGGTCACCGCCCTGGCCGGGGTGAGCGCACCGGGCATCCTGCTGGCGTCGTTCGTCCCGATGGCGCTGATCGCCGCCGCCTTCCTCCACCTCAACCGCGTCGACCCCGACTGCGGCACCACCTTCAGCTGGGTGACCCGGGCGATGGGACCGTGGTTCGGCTGGCTCGGCGGCTGGGCGATCATGATGACCGGCGTGCTGATCGTCGGCTCGCTGGCCGACGTGGGCATCCGGTTCGGCCTCTACGGCTTCGGCGACCTGCTCGGCAGCGACGCCCTCGTCGAGGCCGCCGACAACGCCTGGGTCCGGATGCCGCTCGCGATCGTGCTGGTGCTGGTGATGACCTGGATCTGCGTGCTCGGCACGGACGTGTCGGCGCGGCTGCAGAACGTCCTCATCCTCGTCCAGGTGGTCTCGCTGCTGGTCTTCGCCGCGGTGGCCATCGTCCGTGCCGTCGGTGGCGACAGCCCGCTCGACGAGGTGACCCCGGCGGTCGGGTGGCTGAACCCGTTCGGCGCCGGCGGTGCAGCGCTGAGCTCGGGACTCCTGCTCGGCGTGTTCGCCTACTGGGGGTGGGAGTCCGCGGTCAACCTCAGCGAGGAGACGACCGACGGTGCCCGTACGCCCGGGCGCGCCGCGATGCTGTCGACCTTCATCCTGCTGCTGACCTACGTCTCGGTGGCGGTCGCCGTGGTCGCCTTTGCCGGCACCCAGTGGCTCAGCGACAACGCCGGCGAGGAGGAGGCGGTCTTCTTCACCCTCGCCACCGAGGTGCTCGGCGGGTGGGGCTGGGTGCTGCTGCTGTCGGTGTCGACGGCCGCGATCGCCTCGACCCAGACCACGATCATCCCCGCCTCGCGCACCGGCCTGTCGATGGCGCGGCGCGGCGCCATCCCCGCGCAGGTCGGCCGGATCCACCCCCGCCACCGCACCCCCGACGTGAGCACCTGGCTGGTCGCCGTGATCGCGATCGTCTGGTACGTCGGCATGTACCTCGTCAGCGAGAACGCGCTGTTCGACTCCCTGACCGCGCTCGCGCTGCTGATCGCCTTCTACTACGCGCTCACGGGCATCGCCTGCGCCGTCTACTACCGCAAGCACCTCACCGAGAGCGTGCGCAACCTGCTGCTCATCGGCGTCGGTCCGGTCCTGGGCTCGCTCATGCTGATCTGGCTGCTCGCGCTCGCCGTGCGCGACCAGTCGGACCCCGCGAACTCCTACAGCGGGCAGGCGTGGTTCGGAGTCGGTCCGCCGCTGGTGATCGGCATCGCCGTCTTCCTCGTCGGCGTCGTGCTCATGTTCGTGTGGCGCGCCCAGGAGCGGCGCTACTGGGCCGAACGGCCCTCGCTCCCCGACCCCGACGTCGTGCGCGGCCTCAAGCCGGCGCGACCCGATCCCGACGGACTGGAGGGCTGAGCCCGTGACCGTGCTCCTGGGCTACGACGAGTCCCCCGGCGCCGACGCCGCGCTCGCGGCGGCGATCGAGGTGGCCAAGAAGTGGGGCGAGGACCTCGTCCTCGTCTATGGCGCCGCACCGCCCGGCGGGATGGGCGAGGAGGCCCACGTCCACCGCGACGCGCTGATGGAGATGGGACGCACCGCGACCGCGCACGCCCTCGAGCGCGCCACCGCGGAGGGGGTCGCGACCACCGTGCGGCTCGTCGACGCCAAGCCGGCCGAGGCGCTGGTCGAGGTGGGCGACGAGCTCGACGCCACGGTCATCGTGGTCGGGACGGCCGGCGACAGCCCGTTCCGCGGTGCGCTCCTCGGCTCGACCCCGCACAAGCTGCTGCACCTGGCCAACCGCCCGGTGCTCTGCGTCCCCGTCGAGCGCTGAGCCGCCGGGTCGGCGCGACGTTCGCGCCGACCCGGCGTGCGGGTCGCTCAGTCGGCGACGAAGGTTCCCTGGCCGGCGACGCCGGGCTCGCCGACGGGGCGGGCCGCGCCACCGGCGATCGTGACGGTCACGCCGCCGTCGGTCGACTGCACCCGCACGGGCGGCGACACGGCGAGCTCCCGGGTCTGGCCGACAGCCAGGTTGCCCTTGAAGACGATCGTGCCGGCGGCGTCGCGCACGACCACGCGCGCGCCGGACGACGGCGCCGAGACCACCACCGGGACCGCGTCGGCGACCGGCGCGTTGGCCGCGCCCTTCGGGCCGCCGGAGCCGTTGAGGACCGGCGTCGCGCCGCGCAGCTCGGGCGGGGTGTCCATGACCAGGCGGGCGATCGACCACGCCAGGACGAGCGCCATCACGACCGCGACGAGCACCGACCAGTTCGGTCCGCCGCGGGTGCCGCGGATGGAGCCGTTGGCTCCGGTGGCGAGCTCGGCCTCGAAGACCCGGCGCGGGTTGATCGGCGCGTGGGCGTAGCGCTCGTCGTAGGACGCCAGCAGCGGGGCGACGTCGACGCCGAGCACCCGCGCCAGCGTCCGGAGGTGGCCGCGGGCATAGAAGTCGCCGCCGCAGGGCTCGAAGTCGTCGACCTCGACGGCCTCGATGACGTGCGGCCGGATCCGGGTGCGGTCGGCGAGCTGGTCGACGGTGAGCCCGATGCGGGTGCGGGCCGCGGCGAGCTCGGGCCCGATGACCGGGTCCTCGGCGGGCTCGACCTCGAAGTCGTCGAGCACCAGCGGCTCCACGGGCTCGCCCGGACGGGCGATCGCCCGCACCCGGTCGCCCCACGACTGGGTCTCCTCGACGAGGCTGACCCGGCCCGGGCGGTGGTGCTCGCGGCCCTCGGGGGCGTCGTCGTCCTGGACCTCGACCTCGCGGTGCACCTCCGAGCGGCGGGCGGCGCCCGTCTCGCGCAGCGCGGCCGGCGTCGGGCTCGCGACGACCGGCGCGGCGACCCGGGTCTCCCCGGTGCCGGTGGGCTCGTCGGTGGCGACGTCCTCGACGGACGGGTCCTCGTCCACCTCCGGCTCCGGCTCCGGCTCCAGCACGACGACCTGGCTGGCGTCACGCGCGACCCGGCCGAGCGCCTCGGTGAGGTCGCCGTCGGCACCGGCGACCCGGGTGGCCAGGCCCAGCGGCACCGCCAGCGGCGCACCGTGCAGCAGGCGGGAGAGGACCGTGTGGCGCTTGCCGGCGCCGGTCAGCTCGGACTCGATCAGCTCGAGGTTGTGCGGCACGACGACCAGGCGGCCGTCGTGGAGGGGGCTGCGGCGCGGCAGGTGCTCGACGTGGTGCACCGCGGTCCACGGAAGGCCGCGCCAGGTGCGGCCGAGCCGGATCCGGATGCCCTGGACGTCGGCCACCAGCAGCGGCGTCCGGGCGTCGACCAGCCCGGCCAGCCAGTAGCCGCCGAGCAGGCCCATCACCACGACGAAGGCCCAGTCCAGGGCCGAGCCGCTCTGGGTGGCGCGGGCCAGGTAGGCGATCGCGACCGCGGAGGCGGTCAGCCCGACGCCGGCGGCGACCCCGGCGCGACGACGTACCTCGACGGCGTCGGGGGTGACCCCCAGGACGTCCCGGCCGTCCCCCGTCGCACCGTCGTGCTCGTCGATGCGGTCCTCGTGCAGTGCCTCGGCGCCCATCAGGCTCCCCCTTCCAGCGTGGCGATCACGGAGTCGATCTCGTCCGGCTTGACCAGGACGTCGCGTGCCTTGGAGCCCTCGCTGGGTCCGACGACCCCGCGACTCTCCATGATGTCCATCAGGCGGCCGGCCTTGGCGAAGCCCACGCGCAGCTTGCGCTGGAGCATCGAGGTCGACCCGAACTGCGTGGAGACGACGAGCTCGATGGCCTGGACCACGAGCTCCATGTCGTCGCCGATGTCGTCGTCGAGGTCGCGCTTGGACTCCTTCGGCGCCGTCACGTCCTCGACGTAGGTCGGCTCGAGCTGGTCCTTGCAGTGCTTGACGACCTGGTGGATCTCGGCCTCGGTGACCCACGAGCCCTGGACGCGCACCGGCTTGGAGGCACCCATCGGCAGGAAGAGGCCGTCACCCTGGCCGACGAGCTTCTCGGCGCCGGGCTGGTCGAGGATGACGCGGCTGTCGCCGAGCGAGCTGGTGGCGAACGCCAGCCGCGACGGCACGTTGGCCTTGATCAGGCCCGTGACGACGTCCACCGAGGGCCGCTGGGTGGCGAGCACCAGGTGGATGCCGGCGGCGCGGGCCAGCTGGGTGATCCGCACGACCGAGTCCTCGACGTCGCGCGGGGCGACCATCATCAGGTCGGCCAGCTCGTCGACGATGACGAGGAGGTACGGGTACGGCGACAGCGTCCGCTCGCTGCCCGGGGGAACCTCGACCTTGCCGGCGCGCACCGCCTTGTTGAAGTCGTCGATGTGGCGGAACCCGAAGTTGGCCAGGTCGTCGTAGCGCATGTCCATCTCGCGCACGACCCAGGCCAGCGCCTCGGCGGCCTTCTTGGGGTTCGTGATGATCGGGGTGATCAGGTGCGGGACGCCCTCGTAGGCGTTCAGCTCGACCCGCTTGGGGTCGACCATGATCATCCGCACCTCGTCGGGCGTGGCCCGCATCAGGATCGAGGTGATCAGCGAGTTGATGAAGCTCGACTTTCCGGATCCCGTGGCACCGGCGACCAGCAGGTGCGGCATCTTGGCCATGTTGGCCACCACGAACCCGCCCTCGACGTCCTTGCCGAGGCCGGCCACCATCGGGTGGTGGTCCGAGCGGGCGGTGTTCGACCGGAGCACGTCGCCGAGGGAGACGATCTCCTTGTCGGTGTTCGGGATCTCGATGCCGATCGCGGACTTGCCCGGGATCGGGCTGAGGATGCGGACGTCGGCCGAGGCCACGGCGTAGGCGATGTTCTTCGACAGCGCGGTGACCTTCTCGACCTTGACCGCCGGGCCGAGCTCGACCTCGTAGCGGGTGACGGTCGGGCCGCGGGTGTAGCCGGTGACGGTGGCGTCGATGCCGAATTCGTCCATCACCTGCATCAGCCGCTCGACGACCGCGTCGCTGGCCTTGGACCTGGCCTTGTGCACCGACCCCGGCTTGAGCGCGGAGTTCTCCGGCAGCGAGTAGGTGATGTCGCCGGACAGCGCGAGCTGCTCGACGCGCGCCGGGAGCGGCGTGTGCGGCGGCGGCTCGAGCGCCTCGGGTGCCGAGGGGGCGTCCGGCACCGCCGGGCCGACCTCGGTGGGGGCGTCGGCGAACAGGTCGATGCCGTAGTCCTCGAAGGGCTCCTCGGCCGCCTCCGGCTTCTTCTTCCGACGCTTCTTCAGCTCGCGGTCCGACAGCACCGGGCTGTCGTAGGCCGGGTCGCCCATCTCGGGGTCGACGTCGTCGTCGAGCATCGAGCGACGACGCGTGCGGACCGGCTTGGTCGCCTCGTCCTCGACGGGGAGGTCGTCGGCGTGCGGACGGCCCAGGGCCCGGTCGCGGAGCTCGGCGAGCCGCGCGGGCACCTGGTAGACCGGGGTCGCGCTGATGATCAGCACGCCGAAGGTCATCAGCAGCGCGAGCAGCGGCACGACGACGTACGGCGTCTGCATCAGGTCGAGCAGCAGGCTCGAGGTGACGTAGCCGACCGCGCCGCCGGCGGACTGCAGGTTGGTGGCGTCGCCGAGCACGGGCTGCGGGTTGCCGTTGGCGATGTGGACGATGCCGAGCAGGCCGAGCGCGAAGGCGGTCCACCCGATGACCTGGCGGCCCGCGGGGCCGTTGCGCTCCGGGTCGCGCAGCGTGCGCCAGCCGGCCCAGACGAGGAACAGCGGCACCAGCCAGCCGACCTTGCCGACGGCACCGGAGGTCACCGAGCGGGCGAGGTCCATCACGCCGCCGGGCAGCTGCCACCACACGGCCGCGCCGACCACCGTCGCGAGGCCCAGCAGGAACAGCCCGACACCGTCGCGACGGTGCTCGGGGTCGAGGTCGCGGGCCGACTGCCCGACCGAGCGGGCGACCGCGCCGACGCCGTGCGCCAGCCCGAGCCAGATCGCGGCGACCGCGTGCCACAACGCACCGAAGGCGCGGAACACCGGACCCGGTCCGTTGCGCACCGCACGGGGTGCCGGACGCGCGGCCGGACGGCGCTTGGACGCGCTCGATCCGCTCCGCCCCTTCGCCGCGGAGGCGCGAGGGGCGGGACGCTTGGTGCTGGTACTCCGTGATCGGGTGCTCGAGCCACTGGTGCTGCGCTTGGATCCAGACGTGCTCGAGCTCCGCGACCCCGGCGGGGAAGACGTACGGGTCGCCATGGTCCGACCCTACGGCCCCGTCACACCCGCCCCATGGATCACAGGAGTGCGTGTCGTCGGGGACGCACCCCGACGGACCCGGTGGAGGAAAGCCGCGGTCAGGGGGTTCCTGACCGAGCGGTCGGGTGCTTATGGTGACCCGGATCACTCGGGGCTGTCCCGGGTGTGCACATCATCCCCGGAGGAAGATCACGTGAAGCTTCTCGGGCAAGGGTTGTCCCTTGCACTCCTCGCCGCAGGCATCGCCGCGGTACCCGCAGCATCGGTCCAGGCCCAACCGGCCGGGCCCGACGACGTCGTGTCCCAGCTCCGCCAGGAGGCCAACACCTCGGTCTCGGTGCGGCGCTCCCCCGCCACCGGCAAGGTCACCTTCCTGACGGCCAACGGCCGCACCGGTGACCTGCTGCCCGGGATCGCGGCCACGACCGGCAAGGACGCCGTCGCCAAGGCCGGCGAGTACGTCGACCGCTACGCCGCCGCGTTCGGTGCGCGCGCCGACGAGCTCCAGCAGTCGCGCGTCACCACCGACGGCAACGGCACCACCGTCACCTACCAGCAGGTCTACCGCGGCATCCCGGTCTACGCCGGTGAGCTCAAGGTCAGCGTCGACTCCCAGGGCGACCTGGTCGGCGTGGCCGGCAACGCGGTCCCCGACCTCGACCTCTCGGTCACCCCGAGGGCGAGCGCCGACAAGGCCGGCGCGCAGGCCGTGCGCTGGGTCAAGGCCGACCCGCCGAGCCACGACGAGGGCGACGGCACGACCGACCTCTCGGGGATCAAGGCGGACCCGCAGCTGGTCGTCTACCGCAAGGGCCTCGTCAAGGGCGAGCCCGGCGAGGCGGTCCTCGCCTACCAGGTGGAGGTCAGCAACGGCAAGAACATCCGCGACATCGTGGTGCTCGACGCCCAGACCCTCAAGATCATCAACCGCTACTCCCTCGTGCACGGCGCGCTGGACCGCGAGCTCTACGAGCTCAACCCCGGCACCACGCCGGTGTGGTCGGAGGGTGACGCGTTCCCCGGCGGCCTCAACGAGGACCAGCAGAACCT
The DNA here is from genome assembly GCF_020991065.1 of Nocardioides okcheonensis. NCBI lineage: Bacteria > Bacillati > Actinomycetota > Actinomycetes > Propionibacteriales > Nocardioidaceae > Nocardioides > Nocardioides okcheonensis. The sequence continues at coordinate 141,659 of NZ_CP087710.1, read as the reverse complement.
CGTCAACTCCGCGGGCGAGTCGTACTGGCTCTACTCCAACGCCTTCGGCCGCGACTCCTACGACGGCGCCGGCGCCACGATGAAGACGGTCAACAACGACCCGACCATCGACTGCCCCAACGCCAACTGGAACGGCACGACCACCAACTACTGCGACGGCGTCACCTCCGACGACGTGGTGTCGCACGAGTGGGGCCACGCCTACACCGAGTACACCTCCGGGCTGATCTACCAGTACCAGTCGGGCGCGCTCAACGAGTCCTACTCCGACGTCTGGGGCGAGACCCTCGACCAGATCAACGGCCGCGAGGACGAGGGCGAGGAGTTCACCACGCCGCGTCCCGAGGGCTGCGAGGTCACCGCTCCCGCCGGCATCACGATGAACATCACCGCGCCGGCCACCCGGGAGTGCACCGCCGTCGAGGCCGGCTTCGGCCCGGGCTTCACCACCACCCCGACCACGGCGACCGTCCTGGTCGCGACCGACGCCGCCAACGTGACCGGCCCGTCCACGACCGACGGCTGCACGGCGTTCACCAACGCCGGCGCGATCTCCGGCAAGTACGCCTACGTCGACCGCGGCACCTGCTCGTTCCAGGTCAAGGTCGACAACGCGGTCGCCGCGGGTGCCACCGGCATCGTCATCGGCAACAACAACGTCGACTTCCCGATCAGCCCGGCCGGCACCGCCACCATCCCGGGCGTCATGGTCGGCCAGGACGACGGCGTCGTCTTCAAGGCCAACGGCACCTCCACGGTCAGCATCGCGGCCGAGGACACGTCGGCCCGTGCCGACTCCACCCGCTGGCTGATGGGCGAGAAGTCCACCGCCTTCGGTGGCGCGATCCGCGACATGTGGTCGCCCACCTGCTACGGCGACCCGGCCAAGGTCACCGACGCCGAGTACAAGTGCGACCCGGCCCTGACCGACGCCGGCGGCGTGCACAGCAACTCGGGCGTGCCGAACCACGCCTACGCGCTGACCGTCGACGGCGGCACGTTCAACGGCCAGACCATCTCGGGCATCGGGCTCGACAAGGCCGCCAACATCTGGTGGCGCGCCCAGTCGGCGTACCTCACCCCGGCGTCGAACTTCACCGACGCCGCGGACGCCTTCGAGCAGTCCTGCGCCGACCTCGTCGGCCAGCCGATCAACGAGCTGAGCACCACGCCCAACGCCGGCCAGGTCGCGACCACGCCGATCACCGCCGACGACTGCGCCCAGCTCACCAAGGCCGTCGCCGCGGTCGAGATGCGCACCGAGCCGGTCCGCTGCGACTTCCAGCCGCTGCTCGCCAAGAACGCCCCCAACCCGTGCGGTGAGGGCTTCGTCAGCGACGCGATCTGGAGCGAGGACTTCGAGGACGGCCTGGCCGGCTGGACCGCCTCGCAGGAGCTCACCGACCTGCCCGACGAGGGCTACGCCGGTGGCTTCGGCAAGCCGTGGGAGTCGGTCGCGAAGGCGCCCGAGGGCCACGCGACCAAGGTCGCCTACGGCCCGACGCCGGACCTCGGCGACTGCTCCGGTGACGGGGTCAACGACTTCTCCAGCCGTGACTCCATCACCTCGCCGATCGTGGAGCTCCCGGACACCCTCAGGGCGCCGCGCCTGACCTTCGACCACTACGTGGCGATCGAGGGCGGCTACGACGGCGGCAACGTCAAGGTGAGCATCAACGGTGGATCCTTCGAGACCATCCCCGCCGAGTCCTACGTCTTCAACGCCCCGGGCGAGATCTTCTCCCTGGGCGAGGGCAACACCAACCCGCTCGAGGGCCAGGACGGCTTCACCGGCGTCGACGGCGGCCAGGCCAAGGGCTCGTGGGGCCAGTCGCAGGTGGACATCGGCTCGCTCGGCATCGAGCCCGGCGACACCGTGCAGTTCCGCTTCGACATCGGTCGCGACGGCTGCGGCGGCATCGACGGCTGGTACGTCGACAACGTCCAGCTGATCCAGTGCAAGCTGGGCACCGAGATGACGGCCGTGCACCTGCCCGAGCCCTCCACCTTCGGTGAGGCCTCCGCGGTCCAGGTCAAGGTCTCGCGCAAGGGCAACGTCGGCTCGGCCCCGACCGGCGACGTCACCCTGACCAAGGCCGACGGCTCCACCGTGGCCAGCGGCACCCTCGACGGCGGGGCGGCGACGATCGCGCTCCCGACGGACCTGCCGGTCGGCGTGCACACGCTGACCGCGACCTACTCCGGCAACGCGACGCTGGCCTCGGCCACCGCCAAGGTGACGGTGACGGTCAAGGCGGCCCCCGGCGAGGAGAAGGCCGGCTCGCGGACGTCGGCCGCGGTGAAGCCCGCGAAGCCCTCCTTCCGGCAGGACTTCAAGGTCGTCACCAAGGTGAAGTCGCGCGACGGCAAGCCCACCGGGAAGGTCGTCGTCCGCATCGACGGCAAGAAGGTCGGGACCGCCAAGATCCGCAAGGGTCGCGTCGTCCTCAAGGTGACGAAGGACCTGAAGGTCGGCAAGCACAAGCTCGTCGCGATCTACCAGGGCTCCGACACCGTGGAGCGCAGCAAGGACAAGCTCACCTTCCGGGTCGTCCGCTGACCCAGCGAGGCTGAGCGACCGCACCACCGGCGAGGCCCCGACGGAACTGTTCCGTCGGGGCCTCGTCGCGCCTGCGGACGATCTCCCGTCGCTGGCGCCACGCACGGGAAAATCAGCCCAACAGGGGCTTCCCGGACCGCGCTCGCGCTCCATAAGGTGTGCCAGATCACTCGGGGTTGTCCCGGGTGCGAGCGAGAGGTAGAACTCTTGAAGCAGCCCACCCGAGGCCAGGGCCTGACCCTCGGCCTCGCCCTCATCGCCGCTGGGCTCGCCGCCCAGCCGGTCCTCTCGGCCCAGGCGGCCGAGACGGGCAAGGCGGACCAGTCGGTCATCAGCCGGCTGAAGGACGCCGCTGCGGGGAAGGTGGACCTCCGGTCCAACCCCGCCACCGGTCGCGTCGGGTTCGCCCGCGCGGACGGCTCCGACCTGCTCCCGGCCATCGCGGCCGAGGGACGCCAGGGTGCCATCGCCAAGGCGACGGCCTACCTCGACGACTACGCCGCAGCCTTCGGTGCGCGTCCCGGCGAGCTGGAGCAGACCGACGTCTACGCCAGCAAGGCCGGCTGGTCGATCACCTTCGCCCAGTCCTACCGGGGCGTCCCCGTCTTCGGCGGCGAGCTGAAGGCGTTCGTCGACGCCGACGGCGACCTCACCGCCGTCAACGGCTTCGCGGCCCCCGACCTGTCGCTCGACGTGACCCCCGGACTGTCGCGCCAGCAGGCCTCCGCGAAGGCGCTGCAGGCCGTCAGCGCGAAGCCGGCCGGCTACGAGGACGGCGGCCCCAGCGGCTTCCGCAAGGGCCTCCAGGTCCGCTCGGCCGACCTGGTCGTCTACCGCACCGGGTCCCCGCGCGGCATCGACGGCGAGGCCAGGCTCGCCTGGGCCGTCGAGGTCTGGAACAAGAAGTCGGTCCGCGAGACGCTCATCCTCGACGCCGCCAGCGGCAAGCCGCTGAACCGCTGGTCGATGATGGCCGACGCGCTCGACCGCGAGCTCTACGAGGCCTTCGTCAACGACAACGGCACCCCGGACGACCCCAACGACGACTTCGTCGACGCCGACCAGGTCTACACCGAGGGCCAGGAGTTCCCGGGCACGCTCGACCAGGACCAGCAGAACGAGGTCCTCGGCACCGGCGAGGCCTACTGGCTCTTCCGCAACACCTTCGGCTACAACGCCTGGGACGGTCGCGGCGGGAAGATGATCACGGTCAACAACGACCCGACCATCGACTGCCCCAACGCGAACTGGAACGGCGTCACCACCAACTACTGCTCCGGCGTCACCGGTGACGACACCGTCGCCCACGAGTGGGGCCACGCCTACACCGAGTCGACCTCCGGCCTGATCTACCAGTGGCAGGCCGGCGCGATGAACGAGGCGTACTCCGACATCTGGGGCGAGACCGTCGACATGCTCAACGACCGCATGAACGAGGTCGGCGAGCCGAACTCCGAGGACGGGTCGGTCAGCCGCACCCCGGGCACCTGCTCGGAGTTCACCCGCGCCGAGACGGTCATGACGATCACGGCGCCCGCCGAGGTCGCCGGACCCTGCGTGAGCATCCCGGCCTCCTTCGGCCCGGTCATCACCCAGACGCCGATCGACGCCACGGCCGTCGTGGCCACCGACGCGGCCGACGCCGACGGTCCCTCGACGACCGACGGCTGCTCGCCCTTCACCAACGCCGGCGCCGTCGCCGGCCAGTGGGCCTACGTCGACCGCGGCACCTGCGCCTTCGCCACCAAGATCGCCCACGCCGAGGACGCGGGTGCGACCGGCATCGTCGTCGGCAACACCGCCACCGGCGCCCTCGGCTCCATCGCGGGCAACTCGGGCCTCTACGGGGTGATGGTCTCCAACGCCGACGGTGCGAAGTTCAAGCAGGCCGGCACGACGGACTTCACCATCGCGGCGGTCCCGTCCGACGCCGACGCCACCCACCGCTGGCTCTCGGGCGAGTCGGACCCGGCCTTCGGCGGCGCGATCCGCGACATGTGGAACCCCAACTGCTACGGCGACCCGGGCAAGGTCTCGGACCAGGAGTACGTGTGTGGCGACGAGGACTCGGGCGGCGTCCACTCCAACTCCGGCGTGGTCAACCGCACGTTCGCCCTCCTCGTCGACGGCATGGACGGCCAGGGCACCGGCATCGGGCTCGACAAGGCCGCGTGGCTGTTCTGGCACACCCAGACCAACTACCTCACGCCCACGTCGTACTTCCCCGACCTGGCCGACGGCCTCGAGGCCTCCTGCCAGGACCTGCAGGGCGTCGCCCTCGACAAGGCCACGGTCGGCAACCCGACCGAGGCCGACGGCTCCGACGGTGCAGCCAGCGCCGGCGTGATCGCGGGCGGCACCACCGACGCCGACTGCGCCATGCTCGCCGACGTCATCGCGGAGACCGAGCTGCGGCTCGACCCGAGCGCCGAGTGCGACTGGCAGCCGCTGCTCAAGCCCGGCGCCCCGGCGCTGAGCTGTGGTGCGGGCACCACGACCTCCACCACCTGGTCGGAGGACTTCGAGGACGGACTCGCCGGCTGGACCCAGGACGAGGAGGTCGGCTCGCCGGTCTCCGAGGGAATCGCGTGGGAGGCGTCGACCGACGCCCCCGAGCACACCGGTGGGGTCGCCTTCGGCCCCGACCCGGTGGCCGGCAACTGTGGCGCGCCCGGTGACCTCACCAGCCGCAACGGCCTGATCTCCCCCGCCGTCACGGTCCCGGCCGGCACCACGCCGCGCCTGCAGTGGGACCACTACATGGCCTCCGAGTCGACGTGGGACGGCGGCAACGTCAAGGTCAGCGTCAACGGCGGCGCCTTCACCCAGGTGCCGAACGACGCGTACCTGTTCAACGCGCCCGGCGGCACGCTCGACCCCGACCAGGGCCCGATGGGCGGCGAGGCCGCCTGGACCGGCACCGACGGCGGCCAGCTCGGCGGCTCGTGGGGCACCTCGGTCATCGACCTGGCCAAGCTGGCCAAGGCCGGTGACGTGGTGAAGTTCCGCTTCGACATGGGTCGCGACGGCTGCAACGGCGTCGAGGGCTGGTACGTCGACAACGTGAAGGTCCAGGTCTGCGCCACGCCGGGCACCCCGACGCCGACCCCGACCCCGACGCCGACCCCGGGCGAGGCGCCCTCGAAGACGACGGCGAAGCTGAAGCCGGCCAAGCCCGAGTTCGGCGAGGACTTCAAGGTCGTCGCCAAGGTGGACGCCAAGGCGAAGGGTGTCCGCGCCAAGGGCAAGGTCATCTTCCGCATCGACGGCAAGAAGGTCGCGGTCAAGAAGCTGCGCAAGGGCCGTGCCGTCCTGACGGTCCGCGAGGACTACAAGGTCGGCACGCACACGCTCGTGGTCATCTACAAGGGCAGCGACGACGTCGAGCGCAGCAAGGACAAGATGACGTTCAGGGTCGTGCGCTGACACCGGTCGGCACCTGAGCACCATCCCCAGCAGGACGGTAGGGCCCCGGCGGAGCGATCCGCCGGGGCCCTCCCCGCGTCCGGTCGGCCTCAGCCCGCGCCGAGGCCGGCGAGCCAGGGCAGCACGACCAGGGCCGTGGGCAGCGCCAGCAGCCCGCACGCGAGCAGGGCGACGGCACCCGCCTGCACCGGGTGGGTGCCCTCGTCGCGCAGCGCCTCCACCCGCGCCGACAGCGCACCGGAGGCTCCCAGCGCTCCCTCGGGGGCGGCGGACCCGGCGAGCGCGAGCAGCGCGCCGAGCAGTGCCCGCCGGTCGCCGTGGCGCACGGCGGCACGGTCGGCCAGCACCTCCACCAGCACCTCCACCTCCGCCCGCGCGGCCCGGCTGGCCACCCACCGCGGAAACGCCCGGTGCAGCGCCGTGAACGCCTCCAGCACCAGGTCGTGGCGCGAGCGCAGGTGGGAGCGCTCGTGCTCCAGCACCGCCTCCAGCTCGTCGGCGTCGAGGCGGTCCATCGTCGAGCGGGACACCACGATGCGCGACCCCGACATGCCCGGCACGCAGTAGGCCACGGGGAGCTCGTGCTCGAGCACGGAGACGCCGTGGTCCATGCGGGCGACGAGGTCGACGCGCTCGCGGTGGCGGCGTCGTACGCGCCTGAGCGCGGTGCCGGTGAGGTGCCCGCTGAGCAGCAGGCGACCGGCCACGACCAGCGTCACCGCCCCGGCCAGGCCGGCGACCACCAGGTCGCCGGCGGCGATCGGCGGCTCCCAGAGGTGCTCGGTGGTGAGCGAGACGCCGGCCCCGAGCGCGGCGAGCACGGCCGCGAGCGCGGTGCTCTGCCACAGCAGCATGGCCGCGGCGGGCGTGCCCCGCAGTCCCGGCCAGCGCGCCAGGGCGGACGGCACCGGGCCCGCGAGCAGCACCGCGAGCACACCGAGGACGACGGGTGTCAGCACGGCGGCGCGCTCAGTCGAGCTCGGCGAGGGCCTGCCGCAGGGCGGCGAGGTCCTCGGCGCTGGCCTCCCCCACGAACGACACGAGGGCCTGGCGCCGGTCCGCGCCGGTGCCGTCGAGGGCCTCGCGCATCACCTCGGCGGTGAGCTCCGCGCGGGACTGGCGCGGGACGTAGCGGAAGGCGCGGCCCTCGCGCTCGCGGACGAGGAGGTCCTTGCGCGCGAGGCGGTCGAGGACCGTCATCACGGTCGTGTAGGCGAGATCGCGGTCGCGGAGCACCTCGTGGACCTCGCGCCCGCTCGCGCCGCGCCGTCCGTCGGCCGCGGCGGCGTCGAGCGCCCACAGCGCCTCGAGGACCGCCTGCTCGAGCTCACCGTTGAGGGACCTTGGACTCATGGCACCCGAGTCTAGGGGCCCTGTGCCCGGAACTACGACACGGCGTAGTATCTACTACAGTTCGTAGTAATGGCCGCGCCGAAAGGGTGCTCATGGACGTCCTCGACATCGCCCGCTGGCAGTTCGGGATCATCACCGTCTACCACTTCCTCTTCGTCCCCCTCACCATCGGCCTGACGGCCGTCATCGCCGGCCTCGAGACCGCCTGGGTCCGCACCGGCAAGCAGGAGTACCTGCGCCTCACCAAGTTCTTCGGCAAGCTGTTCCTGATCAACTTCGCGATCGGCGTGGTGACGGGCATCGTCCAGGAGTTCCAGTTCGGCATGAACTGGTCGGACTACTCCCGCTTCGTCGGCGACGTCTTCGGCGCCCCGCTGGCCGTCGAGGGACTCCTCGCGTTCTTCCTCGAGTCGACCTTCCTCGGCCTGTGGATCTTCGGCTGGGACAAGCTGCCGCGCGGGCTGCACGCCGCCTGCATGTGGCTGGTGCACCTCGGCACCCTGGCGTCGTCGTGGTTCATCCTCGCGGCGAACTCCTGGATGCAGCACCCGGTCGGCTACCGCTACAACCCCGAGTCCGGCCGCGCCGAGCTGACCGACTTCTGGGCCGTGATGTTCAACAAGGTCCAGCTGGTCACGTTCCCGCACGTCATCCTCGCGGCGTACATGACGGCGGGCGCGTTCCTGCTGGGCGTCGCGGCCTACCTTTACACCAAGAAGCAGCACGAGGCGGACCGACCGCTCTACCACCGCGCGATCCGCATCGGCGCCGTCGTCACCCTGCTCGCCGGCCTCGGCGTGGCCATCACCGGCGACCTCCAGGGCAAGGTGATGACCGAGGTCCAGCCGATGAAGATGGCGGCCGCCGAGGGGCTCTACGAGACCAGCTCGAGCTGTGCCCCCTTCTCCGTCTTCACCGTCGGCACCCCCGACGGCAAGCACGAGAAGTTCGCCGTCACGATCCCGTGCCTGCTCTCCTTCCTCGGCACGGGGTCGGTCGACGGGAAGGTCGAGGGCATCAACCCGCTGCGCGAGGAGTACGTCGAGCAGTACGGCCAGGACCCCACCTCGACGACCTTCACCGAGGGTGACTACACGCCCGTCATCCCGGTCACCTACTGGTCCTTCCGCTTCATGATGGGCCTCGGCTTCTTCGCCGCCGCCGGCGCCGCGCTCATCCTGTGGCTGACCCGCAAGGGCCGCACCCCGGGCGTGCGGTGGCTTGGCACCCTGGGCCTGTCGCTGCCGATCGCGGTCGTGCTGGCCAGCTCGTGGGGCTGGATCTTCACCGAGATGGGCCGCCAGCCGTGGGTGGTGTTCGGGCTGATGACCACGGAGAACGCGGTCTCGCCGGGCGTCTCGGTCTTCGAGGCGGCGACCTCGCTGATCGTCCTCACCCTGCTCTACGCCGCGCTCGCCGTCGTCGAGGTCGGCCTGCTCGTGAAGTACGTCAAGGCCGGCGCCGAGCCGTTCGTCGAGCCCCCGGACGTCCCGATCGGCGGCGCCGACGAGGACAAGCCGCTCACGTTCGCCTACTGACCCGACCACCTGACCCGACACTCCGAGAAGGATCAAGGACACCACCACCATGGAACTGACCACCGTCTGGTTCTCGCTGATCGCCGTGCTGTGGGTCGGCTACTTCTGCCTCGAGGGCTTCGACTTCGGCGTCGGCATGCTGCTCCCCGTGCTCGCCAGGAACGACACCGAGCGGCGCGTCATGATCAACACCATCGGCCCCGTCTGGGACGGCAACGAGGTGTGGGTCCTGGTCGCCGGAGGCGCGACGTTCGCGGCGTTCCCCGAGTGGTACGCCACGTTGTTCAGCGGGTTCTACCTCCCGCTCCTGCTCATCCTGGTCGGGCTGATCGTGCGCGGCCTGGCCTTCGAGTACCGCCACAAGCGCGAGGAGGCCGAGTGGAAGCAGCGCTGGGACCTCGCCATCATCGTCGGCTCCTTCCTCCCGGCCGTGCTGTGGGGCGTGGCGTTCGCCAACATCGTCGCGGGGGTGCCGATCGACGCCGACAAGGAGTTCACCGGCAACCTCTTCACGCTGCTCAACCCCTTCGGCCTGCTCGGCGGACTGGTCACGCTGACCCTCTTCCTCACCCACGGCGCGATGTTCGTCGCGCTCAAGACCGACGGCGAGATCCGCCACCGGGCCCGCGACCTCGCGGTCCGGATCGGGACGGTCGCCGCCGTGCTCGCCGTGGTGTTCCTCGTGTGGACCCAGGTCAAGACCGGCACCGCCGTCACCGCCGTGGTGTTCGTGGTCGCCGCGCTGGCCCTCGTCGGCGGCCTGCTCGCCGCCCGCGCCGGCAGCGAGGGCTGGGCCTTCGTCGGCACCTTCGTCACGATCGCGCTCGCGGTGGTCGGGCTCTTCCTGGCCCTGTTCCCCGACGTGATGCCCTCGACCACCGACCCGGCCTTCTCGCTCACCACCACCAACGCGGCCGCCACGGCCTACACGCTGAAGGTGATGACGTGGGTCGCGGTGATCTTCACGCCGATCGTGCTCGGCTACCAGGCGTGGACCTACTGGGTGTTCCGCAAGCGGATCTCGGTGCACCACATCCCGACCGCCGAGCTCGCCGGGAGCGGCGCGCGGTGAGGCCCCTCGACCCCGCCGTCCTCCCCCACCTGCGACCCGCCCGGGCGCCGCTCGCCGTGGTGGTGGCGAGCGGGGTCGTCGGCGGCCTCGCCACGGTCGCGCAGGCGTTCGCCCTCGGGGCGCTCGTCGTCGCGGCCGTCACCCCGCCCGCCGGCGGCTGGCAGGTCGCCGGCTGGTGGCTCGTCGCGCTGGTCGCGCTGCGCACCGCGAGCGCCTACGTCGGGCAGCGCGCCGCCGTGCGCGCGGCCGGCGAGGTGTCGGGCGCGCTGCGCGACCGCGTCCTCGAGGCGTCGCGGCACGACCCCGCCGCCCGGCCCGCCGAGCTCTCCGTGCTCGCCACCCGCGGGGTGAGCGGCGTCGAGCCGTACGTCACCCGCTACCTCCCGGCCCTCGTGCCCGCGGCGGTGCTGCCCGTCGTCGCACTCGCCGCGATCACCTGGCTCGACCCGCTGTCCGGGCTGGTCGTCGCGCTCACCCTGCCGCTGGTCCCGGTCTTCGCGGTCCTCGTCGGGCTCACCACCCGCGACCGCGCCAACCGGCAGTGGCGGGCGCTCGAGGCGCTGTCGGGGCACTTCCTCGACGTGGTGCGCGGGCTGCCCACGCTCGTCGCGCACCGCCGGGCCGAGGCCCAGGTCGACTCGATCCGCGCGGTCACCCACCGCTACCGCCGCGCGACCGTCGAGACCCTGCGGCTGGCGTTCGCGTCGTCCTCGGTCCTCGAGCTCGTCGCGACGCTGTCCGTCGCGCTCGTCGCCGTCACCGTGGGCCTGCGGCTCGCCTCGGACTCCGTCGACTTCCGCGTCGCGCTCACCGTCCTGCTGCTCGCGCCGGAGGCGTACTGGCCGCTGCGCCGGGTCGGCGCGGAGTTCCACGCCGCCGCCGAGGGCGCCGCCGCGCTCGCGCGGGCCGACGACCTGCTGACCCGGACCCTGCCGGGGACCGGCACCCGCCGCCCGTCCCGCGCCCGGCTGGCGCTCGCGCGTCTCGAGGTCGGCCACTCCCCCGACGCGTCCCTGGTCGCGCCGGTCGACCTCGTCCTCCCCGAGCGTGGCCTGGTGGCGGTCGTCGGACCCTCGGGCTGCGGCAAGTCGACCCTGCTGTCGACCCTGCGCGGCGAGCTGCCGAGCGTCGCCGGCGACGTGCTCGTCGACGGCGTCGCGCTGCGCGACGTCGACCCGACCTGGTGGCGCAGCCGCGTCGCGTGGGCGCCGCAGCGCCCGTGGCTGCTCGCCGAGACGGTCGCGGACAACGTCCGGCTCGGCCGGCCGTCGGCGGGCGACGACGAGGTCTGGGGCGCCCTGCGCGCGGTCGGTCTCGACGACGCCGTGCGCGACCTCCCCGACGGCCTCGCGACGGTCCTCGGGGAGGACGGGGCCGGCCTGTCCGCCGGCCAGCGGGCCCGCGTCGCCCTCGCCCGCGTCGTCCTCGCCCGCCGTCCCGTCGTGCTCCTCGACGAGCCGAGCGCCCACCTCGACGAGGAGACCGAGCAGGTGCTGCTCGACACCGTCGCCCGGCTCGCGCGCACCAGCCTGGTCCTCGTCGTCGCCCACCGCCCGGCCGTCCTCGACGCCGCCGACCTGGTGGTCCGGCTCTCCCCCGCCGCCAGGGTGGCGGCACCCGACACCCCGCCCGCCACCGTGGCGGCGGACGACACCCGGTCCGCCCCGGACGATGTCGTGCGCCGCCACCCACGGCCGGCCGAGCCGGTCGTCGCGACGGACGAGGACGACGTACGCCCCCGCTGGGGGCTGCGCACGGCGACCCTCCTCGGGGCGCTGTCGGTCGCCTCCGGGCTGGCCCTCACCGCGACCGCGGGCTGGCTGATCACCCGGGCCAGCCAGCACCCGCCGGTGCTCTACCTCATGGTGGCGATCGTCGGGGTCCGGCTCTTCGGCCTCGCGCGGCCCGTGCTGCGCCACGCCGAGCGGGTCCTGAGCCACGACGTCGTGCTCCGCGAGCTGGCCGAGCGACGCGCCCGGGTCTTCGCCGACCTGGTGCCGTTGGTCCCCGGTCGCCTCGGCCCTCGTCGCGGCGACCTGCTCACCCGGGTGGTCGACGACGTCGACGCCCTGCTCGACGAGCGGCTGCGGGTGCGCCAGCCGGTCGCCACGACCCTCCTCGTGGCTGGTGGCGCGACGCTCCTCACGGGGGCGGTGCACCCGGCGGCCGGCGCGGTCGTGCTGGCCGTCTCCGCCACCGGCGCGGTGTCCTTCCTGCTCGCGCGCCGGGCGGCGGCCGGCGCCGAGGACGAGGTGGTCACCCGGCGGGCGGCGCTCGGGACCCGCGTGGAGGAGGTCGCCCACGGCCTGCGCGACCTCGAGCAGTGGGGCGCCACCGACCGTGCGCTCGCCGCGGTGCGCGCGAGGCCGACGCCCTCGCCGGGGCCGTACGCCGCTCGGCCCGCGCGGTCGCCGCCGGCACCGCGCTCACCACGGCCGGCGGCACGTCGGCGTCGCGCCGGAGCGTGTCGCCCGCGATGCTCGCGCTCCTGCTGCTCGTGCCGCTCGCCCTCGCCGACGTCACCGGCGGGCTGGCCGACGCGGGTGCGCTGTCGGTGCGCTCCCGGGCCGCGCAGCGACGGCTCGACGCCCTACGCGCCACCCCGCCCGCCGTCACCGACCCGCCCGCCCCCGCCGACCTCCCGGCGGGCCACGCCGTCGCGCTGGAGCGTGCGGTCCTCGGCTGGGACGGGCACCCGGTCCTCGACCTCGGCGACCTCACCCTGCGAGCGGGCGAGCACGTCGGCGTCACCGGCCCGTCGGGGTCCGGGAAGTCGACGCTCGCGGCCACCCTGGTCCGGTTCGTCGACCCGGTGGCCGGACGCGTGCTGCTCGGCGGGACCGACCTGCGCGACCTCGCCCTCGACGACGTCCGGGGCCGGGTCGGCCTGGTCGACGACGACCCGCACGTGTTCGCCTCGACGGTCGTCGAGAACGTACGCCTGGCCCGCCCGGGCGCGTCCGACGCCGAGGTGCGCGACGCGCTCGCCAGGGCCCACCTCGGGGCGTGGGTGGACGCGCTGCCGGACGGCGTCCACACCCACGTGGGCGCCGGGTCGCGCGAGGTGTCCGGTGGCGAGCGGGCCCGCCTGGCCCTGGCCCGCTCGCTGCTGGCCGACCCGCCCGTGCTGGTGCTCGACGAGCCCACCGCCCACCTCGACGGGCCGACCGCCCGCGCGGTGGCGACGTCGATGCTGGACGCCGCGGCGCGGGCCGGGCGCTCGGTCGTGTGGATCACCCACGGGACCGTCGGCCTCGAGGCGATGGACCGGGTCGTGCGGGTGGGCGGCGCCGAGGCGCGGCCGGTCAGTCCGCCGCGTCCCGTGCGGTCCGCAGCGGGAGGGTGAACCGGAACGTGCTGCCCCGGCCGAGCTCGGAGGTCAGGCCCAGCGTGCCGCCGTGGGACTCCGCGATCCGCTCGGCGATCGGCAGCCCGAGCCCGGTGCCCGGGATGGACAGGGCGTTGGGGTTGGTGGAGCGGTGGAACGCCGAGAAGACGTGCTGCTGGTCGGCCGGCGAGATGCCGATCCCCGTGTCGGTGACGTCGACGCACACCTCGTCGTCGGACACCGTCATCCGCACGTCGACGGTGCCGCCCTCGAGGGTGTACTTCACGGCGTTGTCGACCATGTTGTCCACCACGCGCGCGAGCTCCTCGGGGTCGCCGAAGACGACGACGGGGCCCGGCGCGTCGGTCGTGAACGACAGCGCGACGCCCGCCTGGTCGGCGCGGATGGAGAGCAGGTCGACACTGGCCTCGCACAGCTCGGCGAGGTCGACGGCGCGGCGCACCGTCTCGCGCCGACCCTGCACCCGCGAGTAGTGCAGCAGGTTGGCGACGAGGTGGGCGAGCCGCTGGGCGTTGCGGATGATCGCGTCGATCGAGCTGAGGTCGGGGTAGCGGTCGGCGACCAGCTCGGCGTGGCCGAGGATCGCGGTCAGCGGGGTCTTCAGCTCGTGGGAGATGGTGGCGATCAGCTCGCTGCGGTAGCGCGCCAGCTCGCGCAGCTCCTGCACCAGCCGCTGCTCGGTCTCCAGCACCCGCGAGGCCCGCACGATCTGGCCGAGCAGCCGGCCGACCTCCAGCAGCGCGTCCGACTCCCCGGCGCTGAGCGACCGGACGGGCTCGGCGAAGCACACCACGGCGTAGCCGAGCAGGTCGTCCTGCGACACGAACGGGCAGATCACCGCGCGCCGGGCGCCGACGGTCCGCAGCACCTCCTGCAGCGACTTGCGGCTGGCCGGCAGCAGGGTGGAGGCGACGTCGTCGACGCCGAGCTCGAGCAGCCCGGGCGGCTGGGCCAGCACCACCTGGCTGAGCAGGTCGACGCGCAGCTCCGGCACCTCGTGCCCGGGCTCGAACGCCCGCGGCGTCCCGGCGCCGAGCTCGCGGCCCTGGGCGTCGCTGGGGAACGTGCGGACCCACACCTGCGCGGTGTGCAGGCACTCGTCGATCGCGGCGACGGCCGCGGTGAGCGCCTGGCCGAGGCCGGGCTGGGTGGCGGCGCCGGCGACCGAGGTCAGCATCCGGTCGAGCCGCACCCGCTCGGTGAGCCGCTCGCGCTCGCGGGCGTTGGACAGCGCGACGCCCGCCTGGACGACGAACATCTCGAGCAGCTCGCGGTCGGCCTCGCTCGGCATCCGGTTGTCGCGCGGGAGGTCGACCGCCATGTTGCCGAGCAGCTCGCCGCTGGCGGAGTAGAGCGGTGCGTAGAGCGCGTGCTGCGGGTGCCAGGCCTCGGGGTCGTCGTCGGGGGCGTCGAGGTCGGGGATCCACGCGGCGCGCAGCCGCTCCTCCGACATCCGCCCGGCGGGGACGAAGCGCAGGATGCCCCAGCGGTCGGCCTGGCGGAACTCGTCGAGGATCTGGTCCGCCGGGGTGCGCCGGTCGAGGATCTCGCGCACGACGTCGGCCGGCCCGGCGACGTTGGTCATCACGAGGGTGTCGCCGTCGAGGCGCGCGATCGCGGCCACGCCGTAGCCGAGCACGTCGACCACGCCGTGCGCGATCTCCTCGAGGATCACCTCGGTGTCGGTCGAGGAGTTGACGCGCCGCATGAGCTCGGCGAGCCGGCTCAGCGCACCCTCCCTGTGCGGCACGACTTCCTCCCTGACCACGCTGCGTTCCCCCACCACTCCCCGGCCGACCTCGAGGATCGTAGGCCGGGTCAGGCCTCGATCACCACAGGGATGATCATGGGCCTGCGACGGTGCGCACGGTTGACCCATCGGCCCACGACACGCCGGACAGTCTGCTGGAGCTGGTGCGCGTCGGTCGTGCCGTCGGCGATCGCGGCGTCGATCGCGTCGATGATCGGCTGCCGGATCTCCTCGAACGTGGTCTCGTCCTCGGCGAAGCCGCGGGCGTGGATCTCCGGCCCGGAGACCACCTTGCCGGTCACCGAGTCGACCACGACGATGACGGAGAGGAAGCCCTCCTCGCCGAGGATCCGGCGGTCCTTCATCGAGGCCTCGGAGACGTCGCCGATGGTGGTGCCGTCGACGAAGACGTAGCCGACCTCGACCTTGCCGGCGATCCGGGCGACGCCGTCGACGAGGTCGACCACGACGCCGTCCTCGGCCAGCACGACGTTCTCCACCCCGGTGGCGCGGGCGAGGTCGGCGTTGGCGCGCATGTGGCGGACCTCGCCGTGGACCGGCATCACGTTGCGCGGCTTGACGATGTTGTAGCAGTAGAGCAGCTCGCCGGCGCTGGCGTGGCCGGAGACGTGCACGAGCGAGTTGCCCTTGTGGACGACGTTGGCGCCGAGGCGCGACAGGCCGTTGATCACGCGGTAGACGGCGTTCTCGTTGCCCGGGATCAGCGAGCTGGCCAGGACGACGGTGTCGCCCGGCTCGAGGTGGACGAAGTGGTGGTTGCTCTGCGACATCCGGCTCAGTGCGGCGAGCGGCTCGCCCTGCGACCCGGTCGAGATCAGCACCTGCTTGTGCGGCGGCAGGTCGGCGAGGTCCTTGGCCTCGACCATCACGCCGGGCGGGACGGTGAGGTAGCCGAGCTCCTGCGCGATCGCCATGTTGCGGACCATGGAGCGGCCGACGTAGCCGACCTTGCGGCCGTGGGCCACGGCCGCGTCGAGGACCTGCTGGACGCGGTGCACGTGGGAGGCGAAGCACGCGACGATGATGCGCTTCTCGCTCTTGGCGAAGACCCGGTCGAGGACCGGCGCGATGTCCTTCTCCGAGGTGGTGAAGCCGGGCACCTCGGCGTTGGTGGAGTCGGTGAGGAACAGGTCGACGCCCTCGTCGCCGAGGCGGGCGAACTCGTTGAGGTCGGTGATCCGCCCGTCGAGCGGGAGCTGGTCCATCTTGAAGTCGCCGGTGTGCAGCACGACGCCGGCGCCGGTGCGGATGACGACCGCCAGCGCGTCGGGGATCGAGTGGTTGACGGCGACGAACTCCAGCACGAACGGGCCGAAGGTGATCGTCTGGCCCTCGGCGACCTCGTACTGCGCGGTCTCCTTGAGGCGGTGCTCGCGCAGCTTGGAGCCGAGCAGCGCCAGGGTGAGGCGGGACCCGACCAGCGGGATGTCGCCGCGCTCGCGCAGGAGGTACGGCGTGGCGCCGATGTGGTCCTCGTGGCCGTGGGTGAGCACCAGCGCCTCGACGGCGTCGAGGCGGTCCCGGATCGGCTCGAAGTCGGGGAGGATCAGGTCGACGCCGGGGTGGTGGTCCTCGGGGAACAGCACGCCGCAGTCGACCAGCAGCAGCCGGCCGCCGTACTCGAACGCGGTCATGTTGCGCCCGACCTCGCCGAGGCCGCCGAGCGGGATGACCCGCAGGCCGCCGTCGACGAGGGGGGCGGGCGCGCTCAGGTCGGGGTGGGGATGGCTCAAGGGAATCCTTCGTTCGGGGTGTGGTTCAGATCAGGCCGGCGGCGGCGAGGCCGGCGCGCAGCGCCGCCACCTCGTCGTCGTCCAGGGCGACCAGAGGGCCGCGGACGCGGCGGTTGTCGAGCACGCCGAGCAGCTCGAGGGCTGCCTTCGCGGTCGTGGCTCCGTAGTTGGGGACGCCCATCACGGCGTCGAAGGCGGGCACCAGCGAGGTGTGGACCCGCAGCGCCTCGGCGTGGTCGCCGCGCACCCACGCGTCGATCATCGACGCGAGCCGGTCGCCGGCGGCGTGGGCGACCACGGAGACCAGGCCGACGCCGCCGTAGGCGAGGTAGCCGAGGGTGTTGG
The DNA here is from genome assembly GCF_020991065.1 of Nocardioides okcheonensis. Classification (NCBI taxonomy): domain Bacteria; kingdom Bacillati; phylum Actinomycetota; class Actinomycetes; order Propionibacteriales; family Nocardioidaceae; genus Nocardioides; species Nocardioides okcheonensis. The sequence continues at coordinate 124,512 of NZ_CP087710.1, read as the reverse complement.
CGTCGTCGCCGGAGTAGACCGCGTAGCCCATGTCGACGAGCTGGGCGGTGCGGGCGAGCAGGCCGGAGGCCTCCTTGACCGCGGTCACGTGGTCGTAGCGCCGCATCGCGGCGTAGGTGTCGAGCTCGATCAGCGTCGCGGTGCGACCGGGCACGTCGTAGAGCATGACCGGCAGGTCGGTGGCCTCGACGACCGACGAGAAGTGGTGGCGCAGCCCGACCTGGCCGGGCTTGTTGTAGTACGGGCTGACCAGCAGCACGCCGTCGGCGCCGGTCTTCTCGGCCTGACGGGCCAGCTCGACGGAGTGGGCGGTGGAGTTGGTGCCCACGCCGGCGACGACCACGGCGCGGTCGCCGACCGCGTCCTTGACCGCCCGCAGGACGTCGCCGTCCTCGGCCACCGACGTCGTCGGGCTCTCGCCGGTCGTCCCGCTCACCACCACGCCGTCGTTGCCGTGGTCGACCAGGTGGACGGCGATCCGCGCGGTGGCCTCGAGGTCGACGGTGCCGTCCTCGTGGAACGCGGTGGCCATCGCGGTCAGCAGGCGACCGAACGGGACGTTGGAGCTCATGGACCGAAGGTTATCGCTCCTGCTCCCCCGGAGCGTCGGCGGCGAGCCGCGTGCTCGTGTCGGGGCCTCGACGACGCCCGGCGCCGGGCCGACCGCGGCGCGGCGAAACCGATGGAGATGCGGGGCCGGAACGTGGCAGGGTGGCGGCCCTCCCGCCCAAGCCGTCCCCCTGACAGGAGCAGCGTGCCCGACCTCGACCTCGACCTGCCCGACTGGCTCACCCCTGCCCAGTGCGCCACGCTCCGGGAGCTGGCCGAGCGCAACCACGCCGCGCACGGCGACGGGCTGCTCGGCCTGGTGCTCAGCGGGTCCGCGGGCCGCGACTACGCCACCGAGCGCTCCGACGTCGACGTCTCCGTGGTCCTCACCGACGAGGCGGCCGCCGGCCGGTCGACCGTCCACTCCCCCGAGGTCGACGAGGCGGTCGACGCGTGGTCCGAGCTGACGACCGTGCCGCCGTTCGGCTCCGAGGGCTGGTGGTTCCGGTGGTCCTACGCCTGGGCGCCGGTGCTGCTCGACCGCACCGGCGGCGAGCTCACGCGGGCGGTGCGGCGCCAGGCGACCCTCACGCCCGAGGAGGCGGACGCGGTGCTGCTCGACCACGACCGGCTCGACGGCTGGGTCAACTTCGCCTACCGCGCCCTCAAGAACGACCGTGACGGGCGCCCGCTGGAGGCCCGGCTCGACGCGGCCGAGTCGGTGGCGTGGCTGCTCGACGTGGTGTTCGCGTTCGCCGGCCGGGTGCGGCCCTACAACAAGTACCTGCCCTGGGAGCTGCGCACCCACCCGCTCGACGGGTGGGACGCCGACGGGCTGGGGCTGCTCGGTCTCGTGCAGCGCCTGCTCGACGGCGACGTCTCCGCGCTGCGCGAGGCCCTCCCCCGCGTCCGGGCGGCCTGCGCGGCGCACGACGCGCGGCGTGGCCACACCCGCACGTCCTCGATGGTCGACCACTGGGGTGCCGAGCTCGACCTGTTCCGGTGAGGGTCAGCGGACCCTGATCCGGAAGCGGTGCCGCAGCGTCGCGCCGTCCTCGCCGGTGAGCTCCACGGTGACCCGGCGCACGCCCGGGGCGGGGAGCCGACCGCTGACCACGACGCGCGTGCCCCGCACGCGCCACCGCAGGCCCGCCGGGAGCCGCCACCCGACCCGCGCCTCGACGACCGGGCCGGAGAACTCGATCGCGGCGCGGTAGCGCGCCCCTGCGCGGGCCGCGGGCAGGCGCCGGGTCACGAACGCGAGCGGCGCCGCCCTCCCGCCGGGCGTCACCGGGCTGGCGGCCGGCGGCACGGTGGGCGTCGGGGTGGGCGTCGGGATGGGTGTCGGTGTGGCGGTGGAGGTGGGCGTCGGGACGCCGGGGCCGGCGGCGGTGGTGAGCGTCACCGCGTACGCGCCGAGCGAGCCGTAGTCGCTGTAGCCGCCCGGGGACGCCGGGTCGCCGTGCGAGGTGCCGTCGACGACCGCGGTGTAGGTCGCGGCGGTGGCGGGGAGGTCAGCGGTCCAGGTCGCGTCGAGCGAGGCGTCGGAGGCGCTCACGGCACTGGGGTCGACCGCTGCCACGACCTGCCCCTGGGCGTCGAGGACGGTGAGCAGCACGTCGAGGTCCGAGACGCCGGGTGGGCCGGCGACCGCGAGGGTCGTCGGACCGGCGGCGGTGAAGGTGAACGCGTCGGTGTCGGCGCGCGAGGTGACCAGGCCCGCGACCGGGACGCCCGGGGCGAGCGGGGTCGCCGCGGCGGGGCCGCCGTGGTCGTCGGCGAGGGTGGGCGCGACGGCGGCCAGGACGGCGACGTCGTCCTGGGCGTTGTTCGCCCCGGCGTACTCGCCCCGCGACCACTGCGAGGCCCGGCGGCCGTAGGAGGCGCCCATGATCGGCGCCCAGCCGTTGGCCCCGGAGTAGTAGGCGGAGGTGGCGGTGCCGTCGTGCCCGAGGCCGAACGTGTGCCCGGCCTCGTGGCTGATGACCTGGCCGACGTTGTAGCCGCCGGTCCCCGACCCGTTGGTGAAGACCCAGCCCGGCTGGTAGGGACGGTTGTCCACGGCGTCGAACACCCCGACGTAGGCCTTGCCGCCGCACGAGCAGCCGGCCCCGACCGCGTTGGTGGGGGTGACGACGACTGCCATCCCGTAGGTCGGGTCCGTCCTGCTCGTGCGCGTGAGCGCGTCGGCGCCCGGGACCTGCGTCGTGACGTTGACGTCGAAGGGCGCGAAGTCCTCCGCGACGCTGCGCCACGCGAGGTGGATCTGCTCCCGCTCGAGGGTGGAGAACGTGGTCGGGTCGGCGTCGATCGAGTACGCCGCCGACTCGATCGTCGCGCCGGACTGCCACGCCGTGCCCGTGTAGGTGGAGCCGTCGAAGTCGAGGTAGAGGGTGCGCGGCGAGGAGGGACGCGACGACAGGGCGAAGACGTCGTCGGGCACGGTCACGCCCGCCGGGTGGTCCGCCACGACCCGCTGTGCTGCGGGGACGGCCCGGTCGACGACGTAGAGCTGCCCGCACTCGTCGATCCGGAAGGTGCCGTCGTCGGCGTGCTGCTCCAGGGTCGCGCGGTCGGGGGCGACCGACCGGCCGGCGCTGCTGCACGGCGCCGTGCGTGCCTCGGAGGTCGGGGCGCCCGCGAGTGCGCCGAGCGCCAGGGCGCCGCCGAGCGCCGCCGCCACGAGGGCGCGGGCGGGACGGGCGGGCTGGAGCAGGCGGGCAGGCACGGGGTTCCTCGCGACGGGGGTTCTGGCCGGGGACGGTCAGGCCCTTCCTATCGGCCGGAAATCCACGTCCTGAGCACCGAGCGTCAACGCGCGGCCCTCAGCCGCCGAGCGTGCTCCGGATCACCGGGAGGACGTGGTGCTCGAGCATCGGGGCGAGGTCGTCGGGGTGGTCGGCGAGCGGCGTCCAGCGCACCTCGGCGATCTCCGCCGACGCCACGGGCTCGGCGTCGGTCTCGATCCAGAAGACGGTCGAGTGCAGCGTGTGGCCCGGCTCGTTCGCGGCCTCGGAGAGGAACTCGCCGAGCAGCGTGGCCTCCTCGACCCGGACGCCGACCTCCTCGAGGGTCTCGCGCAGCGCGGCGTCGCGTGGGCTCTCGCCCGGCTCGAGCTTGCCGCCGACCAGCATGAAGCGCTCCGTGCCGCGCTTGCGCACGGTGAGGACGTGGCCGTCGCGCACCAGCGCCACGGCGGCGACCACGATGTGTCGGTCGTCCGGTGCGGCGTCGGGCATGGTCCGAGCCTCCCACGCCCCGTCCGCGCAGCACGCAGCCACCCTGACCGGGGCTTACCCGGCGGGTGGCTGCGTGGTCACGCTCGCTGGCCCGTCAGCCGCCTCTCGGCGAACGGCCGCTCGTAGCGGCGAATGGTGAGGCCCGGGGGCATGATGCGGAACCAGCTGTCAGGGTCCAACGAGGTCGCCGCGGCGATCATTCCCGCCGGCACGTGGTCCCCCTCACGTCGGCGCGGGCTCCCGCCGGTCAGGGGTCGAGGGCGCGGCGGACGGCGGCGAGGGCCGCGGCGTCGTCGAGCCCGAGGGACCGGACGGTGGCGACGTAGGCGGCCGCGGCCTCGCGCGCCGAGCGCTCGACGCCGCGGCCCGTGACGAAGGTGCCGGCGCGACCGCGGGTCTCGACGACGCCGAGCGCCTCGAGCTCCTTGTAGGCGCGGGCGACGGTGTTGGCCGCGAGGCCCAGCGAGGTCGCGAGCGCGCGGACCGGCGGCAGCCGGTGCCCCGGGGCGAGGGTGCCGTCGGTGACCTGCGCGCGGATCCCCTCGCGCACCTGCTCGTACGGCGCGACGGCGCCGTCGTGGTCGACGACCAGGTCGAGGTCAGGCACGTTCCCACCAGACCCACGTGCACCCCGGCCCGGCCTCGCGGCGGGTCTCGCGCCACGCGGCGGGGTCGACCTCGGGGTAGAACGCGTCACCGGGCACGTCGAGGTGCACCTCGGTCAGCACCTGGTGGGTCAGCAGCGGCATCGCCTCGGCGTAGACCTGCGCTCCCCCGGCGACCACGACGTCGGCGTCCGGGTCGGTCATCGCCATCGCCTCCTCCAGGGAGTGGGCGACGTCGACGCCGTCGACCGCCCAGTCGCGGTTGCGGGTCACGACGATCGTGCGGCGCCCCGGCAGGGGGCGTCCGATCGAGTCGTAGGTGAGCCGGCCCATGACCATGGTCAGGCCCATCGTCTCGCGCTTGAAGTGGGCGAAGTCCTCCGGGATGTGCCACGGGATGCGGCCGTGGTCGCCGATCACCCGGTTGCGGGCGTACGCGGCGACGGCGACCACGCGGCGCCCGGCGTCGTCCCCCTCACACGGCAATGGGGGCCTTGATGACGGGGTGCGGGTCGTAGCCCTCGACGGCGATGTCGTCGAGCTCGAAGCCGTCGATCTCGGTCACGCTCGGGTCGAGCACCAGGCGCGGCAGCGGGCGGGGCTCGCGGGTCAGCTGGAGGCGGGCCTGCTCGACGTGGTTGAGGTAGAGGTGGGCGTCGCCCAGGGTGTGCACGAAGTCGCCGACCTCGAGGCCCGTGACCTGGGCGACCATGTGGGTCAGCAGGGCGTAGGAGGCGATGTTGAACGGCACGCCGAGGAACGTGTCGGCCGAGCGCTGGTAGAGCTGGCAGCTCAGCCGGCCGGGCCCGTCCGGCTGCGGGGCGACGTAGAACTGGAAGAGGGTGTGGCACGGCGGCAGCGCCATGTCGTCGACGTCGGCGACGTTCCACGCCGAGACGATGTGGCGGCGCGAGTCGGGGTTGGTCCGGATCGCCTCGACGACACGCGCGAGCTGGTCGACGTGGCGGCCGTCGGGCGTGGGCCACGAGCGCCACTGGTGGCCGTAGACCGGGCCGAGGTCGCCGCTCTCGTCGGCCCACTCGTCCCAGATCGTGATCCCGCGGTCCTGGAGCCACGTCACGTTGGTGTCGCCGCGCAGGAACCACAGCAGCTCGCCGAAGACCGAGCGGGTGTGCACCTTCTTCGTGGTCACGAGCGGGAAGCCCTCGGAGAGGTCGAAGCGCATCTGGTGGCCGAAGACGCTCAGCGTCCCGGTGCCGGTGCGGTCGGTCTTCTCCACGCCCTCGTCGAGGATCCGCTGGAGCAGGTCGAGGTAGGCGCGCACGGGAGGACTCTACGGCCTCGCTAGGCCCTGGGGACTCGCGCCTCGACGAAGGCGGCCGTCGCGGGGAACCGCAGCAGCCCGTCCTCGAGCAGCGGCTCGCAGAGCCGGTCGAGCTCGACCCGCATCCGCGTCCGGACCTCCGGCGTCTGGGCGGCCCACGCGATGCCGAGACCAGCCACACCGCCGGTGGGCGCGGCCCAGAAGTCGTCGGGGTCGACGTGCCAGACCCAGTCGACCGTGCGGGCCTCGCTCACGCGGGCGCCGGCCTCGGCCAGCAGCAGGGAGGCACCGGCGGCGCTGCGCTCGAAGTCCGCCGTCGGGTCGAGCCGCGGGAGGACCGGCTCGACAGCCCCGCTGGCCTCGAGCACGTCACGGAACAGCTGCCCCTGCGCCGAGGGCGCCGAGGTCCAGATCGTCGCGCGGACGACACCGCCGGGAGCGGCGACCCGGACCAGCTCGCGCGCGCCGGCCCGCGGGTCGTCGACGTGGTTGAGCACGAAGTTGGCGGTCACGACGTCGAAGCCGTCGTCAGCGAGCGGGAGGTCCGGCAGCCCGCCCACGATGACCTCGTCACGGAGCAGGTCACCGGCCAGGGCCGCCATCTCCGGGTCCGGCTCGAGCGCGACCGCGTCGTGGCCGCGGCGACGCGCCTCGGCGACCAGGACACCCGTGCCGCAGCCGACGTCCAGCAGCCGGGCGCCCGACGGCAGCCCGTCGAGCATGGTCGGCACCGCACCGGCGCACAGTCCCGCGAAGCTCCGGGCATACGCCCCCGCCACGCCCGTCCAGACCCCCGTCACGGTCGACGACCCTACCGGCGCGACGGCCTGTCACGCGGTGGGTCACGTCCCGCGCGCCGGCGAGCGCCGTCCTGACACGGTCCGTGTCGTGTCTCGCGGCCCGTCGAGTGCCGTCCTGACCCGGTCCGTGACAGGAGAGGGACGACCGGCTCCCGGGAGCCGGCGCGTGGTGTGTCACCACCGGAGCGGGTCAGCGGAGCCGGATCGAGCCGTCCGCACCGACGATCGTGCGCGGGGTGGAGCAGGAGCCGTCGGCCGCGCAGATCACCAGCGCGCGGCGACCCGACTCGGACTGCCGGACGGCGTCCTGCGCGCCGTCGCGCCGGGACGAGTCGACGAGGTGCGCCCAGCCGCCGTCCGGCACCTCGACGCTCTGCACCAGCACGTCGTAGGGCCCCAGTCCCGACACCGGGGGCGGCGACGGCGGCGCGTCCAGCCCGGCGGGCGCCGTCTCGGTGTCGGACACCTCGCCGTCCGCGGCGACCCGGACCAGGTCGCCCGACCGCATCCTGGCGACCACCGCGGACCCGTCGGCGACGAAGACGTCGACGTCCGGCAGCTCGACGACGACGTCGCGCAGGTGCAGGTCGCCCTCGGCGTACCAGACCACCGGGAGCGGGTTGGCCTCCTCCCGCACCGCGGGCGGCGCCGGCTGCGCGGCCCACCAGGCCCACCCGGCCGCGAGCACCGCGACGACGAGGCCCCCGACGACGCTGAGGCGCAACGTGCGTCGACGCGCGGTGCGCCGCTCCTGCTCCGCCCGGTCGAGCCAGGGCTCCGGCGCGTCCTGCGGGTCCGGGGCGCGTACGCCGTGGGGCACGGCCTCGCCGGGTCGCGGCGCCAGGCCGGCGCGCTCCCGCGCGGCCGCCCACACGACGACGTCGACCTCGCGGTCACGGACCAGTCGTGGCCACCCCCGCCGGTGGGCCAGCAGCGCGCCGGCCGCGGCGAGCCGGGCCCGGTCGGGGTCGACGCCCGCGTCCTCCAGGCCGCCGACCAGGTCGTGCCAGCGCACGGTGACGTAGCCGACGAAGTCGGCCTCGTCCTCGGAGCGACCTGCCACGACCACCGACCTCTCGTCTCGCCGGGGCTTCGGAGCGGAGGCGTGGGGCGGATGGCCTCAGGCGCTCAGGGACATGGGGCCGTAGACCTGGCGGTCGTGCTCGAACAGCGTCACCGCCGCCACGCCCTGCTCGGCGAGCTCGGCCCAGATCTCGCCGACCCACGACTCGGCGTCGCCCTGGGTGGCGAAGCGCTGGTCGGCGTGACCGGCGGGAGCGACCTCGGTGCCTGCGGCGTCCTCGAGGCGCCACCACCACGGCCGGTCGGACGACGACGGCGGACGGAAGGTCGGGGGCTGTCCGGGAAGCATGCTCACGCCTCCCGCACCGACGGGTCGACGAACGGTGGCTTGACCAGCCGGAACACCTCGCGCCTGCCACGGACGTCGACGCCGACCTCCGCGTCCTCCGCGATCGTGACGGGGAGCAGGGCCAGGCCGATGCCCTTGCGGAGCGTCGGTGAGAAGGTGCCCGAGGTGATGTCGCCGAGCGGCACGTCCTGGGTGAGGGTGACCGACATGCCGGGGCGCGGGATGCCGCGACCCTCCGCGACCAGGCCGCGCAGGCGTCGCCTCGGACCCTCCTCCCTGACCCGGAGCACCGCGTCGCGGCCCCAGAAGGTCTCCTTCTTCCAGCCGACCGCCCACGACAGGCCGGCCTCGACCGGGTTGGTGTCGAGGCTGATGTCCTGCCCGTGCAGCGGATAGCCCATCTCGGTGCGCAGGGTGTCGCGGGCGCCGAGCCCGCACGGGGTGATGCCCCACTCCTCGCCGGCCTCCATCAGCGCGTCCCACAGCTGGCCGGCCGCGTCGTTGACCACGACGAGCTCGTAGCCGCGCTCGCCGGTGTAGCCGGTGCGGCAGACGACGACCCCGACGCCGGTGTCGTAGAGCTCGGCCTCGACGAACGACATGTACTCGTGCCCGGTCGGCAGGCCGACCTTCGCCAGCACCTCGTCGGAGCGAGGGCCCTGGACGGCGAGGACGGCGTAGTCGTCGTGGTGGTCGACGACCTTCACGCCCTCGGGCGCGGCGGCCTGCAGGCGGCGCACGACCTCGGCCGTGTTGGCGGCGTTGGGGATCAGCAGCACGTGCTCGTCGTCGTGCCAGTAGGCGATCAGGTCGTCGACGATGCCGCCGGACTCGTCGAGGCAGAGCGTGTACTGCGCCTTGCCCGGTGCGATCTTGGCCAGGTCGTTGGAGAGGGTCGCGCCGACGAGGTCGACGGCGCCGGGACCCGACACCATCGCCTTGCCGAGGTGGCTCACGTCGAACACGCCCACGGACTCGCGCACCGCGGTGTGCTCCTTGACCACGCCGGTCGGGTACTCCAGCGGCATCGACCAGCCACCGAACTCCGCGAGCTTGGCGCCGAGGGCCGCGTGCCGGTCGTGGAGGGGCGACTGCTTGAGCGTGGTGGCCATGTCGCGCAACCTACCCCAGCCCGGGGAGCCGTACGGCGACCTCCCGGGCCTCGCCTAGCATGCCCGGGTGACCACGTACACGCTGCGCAGCGCCAACCCCGCCAAGACCCGAGCCGACGCCGTCGTGGTGGGGGTGGTCTCGGGTCCGAAGGGCCCGCGCCTGTGCGACGCCGCGGAGGAGGTGAGCGCGGCCTACGGGCGCCGCCTGCGCCCGTTCCTGTCCACGATGGGCGTGACCGGCAAGCCCGGCGAGGCGGTCAAGGCGCCGACCCGCGACGAGGTCAACGCCCCGCTGCTCGTCTTCGTCGGCCTCGGCGACGACCCGACCGACGCCACCGCCGTGCGCCGAGCGGCCGGCGTCGCCTCCCGCAGCGTCCCGAACGCCGCGTCGGTCGCCCTCGCGCTGCCCAGCGACACGCCCGAGCTCGTCGGCGCCGTCGTCGAGGGCCACCGCCTCGGCGGCTACACCTTCGACGCCTACAAGTCCTCCCCCGCCGAGCGGACCGCGCCCGCCGACGTCGTGGTGCTCAGCCCGATCGCCCGGCGCTCCGAGGCCACCGCCGCGCTGGAGGCTGCCGAGGTGCTCGCCGACGCGGTCGCGCTGTGCCGCGACTGGGTCAACACCCCGCCCGCCGACTGCACGCCGCCGCTGCTCGCCGACCTCGTCACCGCCGCGCACAAGGAGGCCACCAAGGGCCGCGGCGCGCCCAAGGTGAAGCTCGAGGTCTTCGACCACGAGCAGCTGGCCGAGATGGGCTGCGGCGGCATCCTCAGCGTCGGCAGCTCGTCGGTCGCGCCCTCGCGCCTGGCCAAGCTGACCTGGGCGCCGAAGGGCGCCGTCGCGCACCTCGCGCTCGTCGGCAAGGGCGTCACCTTCGACTCCGGCGGCCTCACCATCAAGCCGTCGTCGAGCATGACCAACATGAAGGGCGACATGGCCGGCGCCGCCAGCGTCGTGGCCGCCACGCTCGCCATCGCGCGCCTCGGCCTGCCGGTGAAGGTCACCGCCTGGGCCCCGATGGCGGAGAACATGGTCTCCGCCACGTCGACCCGCCCCGGCGACGTGGTCACCATGCACAACGGCCGCACGGTCGAGATCGCCAACACCGACGCCGAGGGCCGGATGCTGCTCGGCGACGCGCTGTCGATGGCGATCCTCGAGGAGCCCGACGTCGTGATCGACATCGCCACCCTCACCGGCCACATGCAGCTCGCCCTCGGCGACAAGGTCGGCGCGGTGATGGGCACCGACGACCAGGTGCCGGCCGTCCTCGCCGCCGGCGCCGCAGCCGGCGAGCAGCACTGGCCGATGCCGATCCCCGAGGAGATGAAGGAGCGGGTCACCAGCTCCAAGGTCGCCGACCTGCTCCAGCACGACTGGGTGCGCTGGGGCGGCGGGCTCTACGCCTCGGCGTTCCTGCGCGAGTTCACCGGCGGCCTGCCCTGGGCGCACCTCGACATCGCCGGCAAGGAGATGAACACCGGCGCGCCCTACGGCCACGTCCCCTCGGGCGCCACCGGCTTCGGCGTCACCACGCTGGTCGCGTTCGCGCGCTCGCTCGCCGAGGCCTGAGCCGGACCGCTCAGAAGCCGCGGGAGCGGCGCTCGGCCTTCTTGCGGGAGTTGTAGTCGCGCATCCGCTGCGGCACGCCGACGACCGCGGCGTCGTAGGACGGGACGCGGTGGCGGTTGGCGAAGTCGTGCGCCCACTTCACGCTCGGCACCCGGCGGCGCGTCCACTCCCCGTCGTGGGCGACCAGCAGGATCGTCACGTCGCTGACCGCGGTGCGCGGCTCGACGAACCCCTCCACGCCCTGACGGGTGCGGACGAACTCCTCGAGGTGGCGTACGTCCTCGCCGTCGGAGGCGCGCACGCGCGTGGAGCCGGTGCGCTCAGCGTCCCGCGCCGGCCGGCTGGTGCGACCCGAGCGCCGGAATCGATCGAACATGCCCATGCGCCCATTCTGCCGGTGCACCCCGAACCGTGTCGCCGAACCCGCCGGTGGGCTCACCCAGACCCGGTGTGGACAGCCTCGCAAAGAGTGCAAGGATGGGCGGCGCCGCACTCAGGCGTGGGTCGGCGTGAGTCGAGCAAGGTGGAGGGAACATCAGTGACGGACGGTGAGTTCGACGTCCTCGTCCTCGGGGCTGGTTCGGGCGGTTACGCCTGTGCCCTGCGAGCGGCCCAGCTGGGCCTGAGCGTCGGCCTGGTCGAGAAGGGGAACCTCGGCGGCACCTGCCTGCACGTCGGCTGCATCCCGACCAAGGCGCTGCTGCACGCAGCCGAGGTCGCCGACTCCGCGCGCGAGGCCGCCCAGTTCGGCGTCTCCGCCACCCTCGACGGCATCGACATGGCCGGCGTCAACGCCTACAAGGACAAGGTCGTCGACCGGCTCTTCAAGGGCCTGACCGGGCTGATCAAGTCGCGCGGCATCACCGTCATCCAGGGCGCCGGCACGCTGACCGGCCCGCGCGAGGTCACCGTCGACGGCACCGCCTACACCGGCAAGGCCGTCGTCCTCGCCTCCGGCTCCCACAGCAGGAGCCTGCCCGGCCTCGAGGTCGACGGCGAGCGGGTCCTCACCTCCGAGCACGCGCTGCGCCTCGACCGCGTGCCCGCGTCGGCCATCGTGCTCGGCGGCGGCGTCATCGGCTGCGAGTTCGCCAGCGTCTGGAAGTCGTTCGGCTCCGACGTGACCATCGTCGAGGCGCTGCCGCGCCTGGTCGCCGCCGAGGACGAGGCGTCGTCCAAGGCCCTCGAGCGGGCCTTCCGCAAGCGCAAGATCAGCTTCCTCACCGCGACGTCCTACAAGAGCGTCAAGGTCACCGACACCGGCGTCGCCGTCACCGTCGAGGGCGCCAAGGACGGGGAGAGCGTCATCGAGGCCGAGGTGCTCCTCGTCGCCGTCGGTCGCGGCCCCTCCACCGACGGCCTCGGCTACGCCGAGCAGGGCGTCGCGATGGAGCGCGGCTTCGTGCTCGCCGACGAGCGCTGCCGCACCAACGTCGAGGGCGTCTACGCCGTCGGCGACATCGTCCCCGGCCTCCAGCTCGCGCACCGCGGCTTCCAGCAGGGCATCTTCGTGGCCGAGGAGATCGCCGGCCTCGACCCGCAGCCGATCGACGAGACCGGCATCCCGCGGGTGACGTACTCCCACCCCGAGATCGCCTCGGTCGGGCTCGACGAGGCGCGCGCCCGCGAGCTGCACGGCGACGCGGTGACGACGGTGACCTACGACCTCGGCGGCAACGGCAAGAGCCAGATCCTGCAGACCCAGGGCTTCGTCAAGCTGGTCGGTCTCACCGACGGCCCGGTGCTCGGCGTCCACATGGTGGGCGACCGGGTCGGCGAGCTCATCGGCGAGGCGCAGCTGATCTACAACTGGGAGGCGCACGCCGAGGACGTCGCTCCGCTGGTGCACGCGCACCCCACCCAGAACGAGGCGCTCGGGGAGGCCCACCTGGCCCTCGCCGGCAAGGCCCTCCACGCACACTCCTGACCACCCCGACCCACACCACACGCGAGCGTAAGGAACCACATGGCCTCCGAAGTCACCCTCCCCGCACTCGGCGAGTCCGTCACCGAGGGCACCGTCACCCGCTGGCTCAAGCAGGTCGGTGACACGGTTGCCGTCGACGAGCCGCTGCTCGAGGTCTCCACCGACAAGGTCGACACCGAGATCCCCTCCCCCGTCGCCGGCACCCTGCTGGAGATCAAGGCCAACGAGGACGACACCGTCGAGGTCGGCGCCGTGCTGGCCGTCGTGGGCGAGGAGGGCGAGTCCGCGGGCGACGCCACCGAGTCCGCCGAGCCCGAGGCCCAGCCGGCCGACGAGGCCGAGTCGGAGAAGAAGGCCGAGCAGGAGGAGCAGGTCGCCGAGGAGACCGGCGAGCTGCCGGCCGGCGACGAGACGCCCGAGTCCGAGAAGGACGACGCCCCGGCCGAGTCCGAGCCCGCCGCCGAGCAGGCCGCGTCCGGTGGGTCCGGTGGGTCCGGCGGCTCCGGCACCCCGGTCACCCTGCCCGCGCTGGGCGAGTCCGTCACCGAGGGCACCGTCACCCGCTGGCTCAAGCAGGTCGGCGACGAGGTCGCCGTCGACGAGCCGCTGCTCGAGGTCTCCACCGACAAGGTCGACACCGAGATCCCCTCCCCCGTCGCCGGCACCCTGCTGGAGATCAAGGCCAACGAGGACGAGACCGTCGAGGTCGGCGCCGAGCTCGCGATCATCGGCTCGGGCGACGCAGGCGGCGCGCCGCAGTCCGCGGAGGCGCAGCCCAAGGACGAGGCCAACGCCGAGAAGAAGGCCGAGCAGGAGCAGCAGATCGTCGAGGAGAAGGGCGAGCTGCCCGCCGGCGACGAGACCCCCGAGGCCGAGAAGGAGGAGGCGCCGGCGCAGGAGGCCCCCGCCCCCTCGCAGCAGGCTCCCGCCGCGTCCGCTCCCACCGCGGCCGCCCCGGCCGCGAGCGAGGGCGGCCGCGACCAGTCGGCCTACGTCACGCCGCTGGTGCGCAAGATGGCCGACCAGCACGGTGTCGACCTCGGCGCGATCCAGGGCACCGGCGTCGGTGGCCGGATCCGCAAGCAGGACGTGCTCGACGCCGCCGCGGCGTCCCAGCAGGCTGCTGCCGCCCCGGCTCCGGCCGCGCCGGCCGCGCCTGCCGCCGCGGGTACTCCGCCGGCCGCCGCCGCGCCGTCCTCGGCGTCCCCGTCGCCGCTGCGCGGCACGACCGAGCCGATGTCGCGCCTGCGCAAGGTGATCGCGTCGCGGATGGTCGAGTCGCTGCAGGAGGCCGCCCAGCTGACCCAGGTCATGGAGGTCGACGTCACGGCGATCGCCCGCCTGCGCGAGGCGTCCAAGGCCGACTTCCAGGCGCGCGAGGGCGTGAAGCTGACCTACCTGCCGTTCTTCGCCAAGGCCGCGATCGACGCGCTCAAGCTGCACCCCAAGCTCAACGCCGCGATCGACGCCGAGAAGGGCGAGGTGACCTACTACGACCGCGAGAACATCGCGTTCGCGGTCGACACCGAGAAGGGTCTGCTGACCCCGGTCGTCAAGGAGGCCGGCGACCTGTCGATCGCCGGGCTGGCCAAGAAGATCGCCGACGTCGCCGAGCGCACCCGCACCAACAAGATCACGCCCGACGAGCTCTCCGGCGGCACCTTCACGATCACCAACCTCGGCAGCTTCGGGGCCCTGTTCGACACCCCGATCATCAACAAGCCGCAGGTCGCGATCCTCGGTCCCGGTGCGGTCGTCAAGCGGCCCGTCGTGATCGACGACCCGAACCTCGGCGAGACGATCGCGGTGCGCCACATGGTCCACCTCGCGCTGACCTACGACCACCGCCTGGTCGACGGCGCCGACGCGGGCCGCTTCCTCCAGGAGGTCAAGAAGCGCCTCGAGGCCGGCCAGTTCGAGGTCTGAGCCCAGCGGGCCGGAGCGAAGCGACGGCCCGCGTCGGGCGAGGAGGTCGAGGGATCGGCGTCCCGCGAGCCTGCGAGCGGGGCGCACCGATCGTCTCGAGACCCACGTGAGCCCCACCTGCACCACCGACGCCCCCGTCCGCACCTGCGGGCGGGGGCGTCGTCGTACGCCCGGCCCTCCTCCACAGCCCCGCCCGGTAGTCCGCTGCGATCGGCCGGTCGGGGCGCACACGGGACCGGCCGATCGCAGCGGACTACCGGGGAGGGGTGGGGAAGGACACCCCGGCGCGGGCGAAAACCCGAGGCGCGATGTCGGTGCCGCCGCGTAACGTCTGGTGACTGTGACGGTGACCCAGACGCAGCCCCGGACGACACCGGCACCGACCCCTGCGGAGGAGGGTCTGCCGGCGGGCCGGGTGCCCGTCGACTGGCGTCGCGTACGCCGTCCGCTGACCGTCGTGTGCCTGTCGATGGCGCTGGTCGGCGCGATCGCCTCCTCGCTCGGCAGCGTGGTCGCCGGGCGCCTGGCCGAGTCCCCGACCTCCACCCTCGTCGCGCTCCTCGCGACCTGCGTCGTGGGCGGCGCGTTCGTCGACACGGCCGCCCGGACGCTGTGGGGCGTCGTGGTCGACCGCGCCGAGGGCCGGCTGCGCGCGGACCTGATCGACGCCGCGATGGCGCAGCCGCTCTCCGAGCTCTCGGAGCAGGCCGTCGGCGAGGTCCTGGACCGGATCGACGACGACACGTGGGAGGTCGGCCAGCTGATGCGCTGGGGCGTCTGGATGGCGCTGCGCACGCTGCTGTCGGCCGGCCCGCTGTGGCTCGTCGCCGGGCTCACCTGGTGGCCCTCGGCGGTGCTGTTCCCGCTGTGCGCGGTGCTGGTGTGGTTCGCCATCCGCCGGCTGTTGCCCCAGATCGCCGAGCGCAAGGTGCTCGAGGAGGCCGCGTGGACCGACCACGCCGCCTCGACCGAGGAGGGCGTGGCCGCCCGCGACGACATCCGCACCTCGCTCGGCCAGTCCCACGTCCTGCGCCGCAACGCCGAGCTGGCCGCCGAGATCCACCGCCGGCTGCGCCGGGTGCTGGCCATCGAGGTCAGCGTCACCCGACGCAGCGGCGCGCTGCTGCACGGCGTGCTCGCCGCCACCGGCGTGGTCGGGGTGGCGCTGGTGCTCGCCGGCGACCTCACCACCGCGCGGCTGGTGACGCTGTTCCTCGTCACCACGATGTTCGTCGGCCAGGTCGACATGCTGGCTCGTCACCTGCCCGACCTGCAGGAGGGCATGGGCGCGGTGCTGCGGCTGCGCGGGATGCTCGCGGTCCCGGCCGAGCCGGTGGGCGGCGAGGCGCTGCCGACCGGTCCGCTCGACGTCGAGCTGCGCGGCCTCGCCTTCTCCTACGGCCACGGCACCTTCGCGCTCCGCGACGTCGACCTCACCGTCCCCGCCGGCCACACCTGCGCCCTCGTCGGCCGCACCGGGTCCGGCAAGTCGACGCTGGCCTCGCTGCTGTCGCGGGCCGTCGAGCCGCCCCGCGGGTCGGTGTTCATCGGCGGCACCGACGTCCGCGACCTCGACCTCCAGCTCCTGCGCTCCGCCGTCGGCGTGGTCACCCAGCGCACCGAGATCCTCGCCGGCAGCCTGGCCGACAACATCACCCTCTTCTCCGACACACCGCGGGCGCAGGTCGTCGCCGCCGTCGAGGAGCTCGGCCTCACCGAGTGGGTCGCCGGTCTCCCCGACGGCCTCGAGACGCGGCTCGGGCCCGGCGGCACCACGCTGTCCGCCGGCGAGGAGCAGCTCGTCGCGTTCGCCCGCCTCCTGGTGCGCGACGTCAGCATCGTGGTCCTCGACGAGGCGACGGCCCGGATGGACCCCGTGACCGAGGCCCGGGTCGTGCGCGCTGCCGACCGGCTGATCGCCGGCCGCACCGGCATCCTCGTCGCCCACCGGCTCTCGACGACCGAGCGCGCCGAGCAGGTCGCCGTGCTCGAGTCGGGCCGGGTCGTGCAGCAGGGGCCGCGCGAGCGCCTCGCCGTCGCCGACGGACCGTTCCGCGACCTCCTCGAGGCCGCCGCCCACGAGGTGGCGGTCGAGGAGCACCACCACGACGACACGGCGATCGGCTCGGTGCGCCGCAGCACGACGCCGCCCGAGCCGCCGCACGTCGACCCGCCGCTCGGGCTGATGCGCCAGGTCTGGCACTGCATCCGGCTCAAGCCGGAGTGGGGCCTGGTCGGGGCGGCGCTCTTCCTGGCCGCCTCGATCACCGGCGCCTACGGCGCGGTCACCGGCTTCGTCTGGGGCCACGTCGTGACCTCGCTCCAGGGCGGCGACGTCTCGCCCTGGCTGGTCGTGGCACTCGTCGCCTCGCTGATGGTGGGCCCGCTGCTGCTCTCGCAGGCGTTCTGGACCTACCCGCACTGGTGGGTCGAGGTCCGGATGCGGGTGCGGGCCGCGGTGCTGGCCGGGCAGACCTCCCAGCGCCGCCTCGTCCGCACCCCGCCCGGCGAGGTCGTCGCGCGGGCCATGGACGCCGACCGCATCGCGCGCTACACCGACCGCTGGGTCGACTTCGTCAACGGCCTCGTCGTCGCCGGGCTGACCGCCCTGATCGCCGGCACGTGGGTCGCCGGCGCGATCCTCCTGGCCGTCATGACGGCCTCGGCCCTCGCGTCCTCGCTCGGGCGCCGGGTCGCGGGCCGGTCGGCCGCCGCGGCGTCCACCGCGCGCGCCCGCTTCGGGCAGTCGCTCGTGTCGACCCTCGAGTCGATCCGCACCGTCAAGCTGGCCGCGGCCACGCCCCAGCTGCACCACCACCTCCGCGAGGTCGACAGCGGCCGGGTCGACGCCGCGGTGCGCGAGCACCGCGTCCAGTCGCTCCTCGACGGTGTGCCCGTCGTAATGGTGCAGTGCGGCGTCGTCGCCGCGTGGGCCGGGCTGCTCGCCGGGCGCTGGGAGCTCGCGACCGCGCTGCTGGTCGCCAACGCCGTCAGCGGGTTCGACTGGTTCGGCCGGGTCGCGGGCGCCGTGGTGACGGAGGCCCCGGGCACCCGCGCGTGGATGCACGCCACCAGCGCGCTGGCCGGCGGCGGCGACCTGATGGTCCTGCCCGCCGGGATGGACCTCTCCGAGGGCACCGCGGACGCGCCGCCGACCCCGGTGCGCGACCCGCTGCGCACCCTCACCCTGCGCGAGCTCTCCGCGGTCCACGACGACGGCACCCTCGGCGTCCAGGACGTCGACCTCGAGGTGCGCTCCGGCGAGCTCGTGCTGCTGCTCGGCCAGGTCGGCTCGGGCAAGTCGAGCCTGCTCGGGGCCCTCGCCGGGCTGGTCGGCAGCACCGGGGAGATCCTCTGGAACGACGTGCCCGTCGACGACCCGCAGACCGCGCTGCGGCCGGCGCGGGTCGCCCACGTCGCCCAGGTCCCGCGCGTGCTGTCGGGGACGTTCACCGGCAACGTCGGGCTCGACCACCCCGGCCGCCCGGTGGTGCCGGCCCTCGACGCCGCCCGGATGGGTCGCGACGTCGCCGAGGCCGGCGGCCCGGACTCGCTCGTGGGACACCGGGGCGTACGCCTCTCCGGCGGGCAGGTGCAGCGCCTTGCGCTGGCCCGGGCGCTGGCGTGCGACGCCGACGTGCTGCTCGCAGACGACGTCTCGTCCGCGCTCGACGCCGCCACCGAGATCGAGCTCTGGGAGGCGCTGCGCTCGCGCGGCTCGACGGTGATCGGCGCGACCAGCAAGGCCGCGGCCCTCGCCCGCGCCGACCGGGTCGTCGTGCTCGACGCCGGGCGCGTCGTCGACCAGGGTCCGTGGGAGCGGCTGACCGCGCGCTGGGGGCACCTCGCCGGCTGACCCGTCCGGGCGGGGCCGCTTTGGTCCGCATGGTTGGGTGGGCGCATGCGCGTCGTCATCGCCGGAGCGTCCGGGTTCCTCGGCACCCACCTGACCGAGCACCTGCGGTCCCACGGCCACGAGGTGACCACCCTCGTGCGCCGCGACCCCACCTCCTCGCACGAGTCCCGCTGGGACCCCTCGCGCGGCGAGGTCGACGCGGCGGTGGTCACCCGGGCGGACGCCGTGGTCAACCTGGCGGGCGCGAGCATCGCCGGCAACCCGCACTCGGGCCGCTGGGCCGAGGAGGTCCTGGAGAGCCGGATCTCGACGACCGGGCTGCTCGCCCGCACCGTCGCCGCCGCCGAGCGGCCGCCCGCGCTGCTCGCCGGCAACGGCATCGCCTGGTACGGCGACCACGGCGACGCGCTCGTCACCGAGGACGCCGACAGCCGCGGCGACGCCTTCCTCACCCGGGTCACCCGCGAGTGGTCCGCGGCCGCGGACCCGGCCCGCGACGCCGGCGCCCGGGTGTGCGTGCTGCGCACCGCGCCGGTGATGGACCGCACCTCTCCCCCGCTCCGGCAGCTGCGGCTGCTGTTCAAGGCCGGGCTCGGCGCGCGCCTGGGCTCGGGCGAGCAGTACTTCCCGATGATCTCGCTGCGCGACTGGATCGGCTCGGTGGCCTACCTGCTGGAGTCGCGCGACGTGTCCGGCGCCTTCAACCTCTGCTGCCCGACCACCCCGACCAACGCCGAGTTCACCCGCGAGCTCGCCCGGGCCGTACGCCGCCCCGCCTTCCTCGCCGCGCCCGCCGCGATCCTCAAGGTCGCCGCCGGCGACCTCTCCTCGGAGCTGCTGGCCTCGGTCAACGCCCGTCCGGCCGCGCTGGAGCGGGCCGGCTACGACTTCGAGGACGAGGACGTGCGCGAGGTGCTGGCGGCGGCGCTGTCCTGACCGGTCGCCTCCACGACCCGCCACCCGCCGTCGGCGCTCCGCGCCAGCACCACCTCCCGCGCACCGGGCCGCGCGACCGGCAGCGGCACCGCACCGTCGGGACCGACCGCGACCGCGCCGACCACCCGGTCGGTGGTGCGCAGCACCAGCCGGTCCGGTGAGCGCTCGACCACCCGCAGGGCCAGCACCTGCGTGGTGAGCCCGTCGACCCTCAGCCCACGGGCGAGGTAGCGGCGCAGCAGCGCGACGTCGGCCGCCCCCGCGCGCGAGCCCGGGACGTAGAGCCTCCGCAGCGCGCTCACGTCGCCGGTCGCCCACGCCGCCGACCGCCGCCGGTCCCAGGCGGCGAGCACCCCGCTCGGTCCCTCCGCCGCGGCGTCGGCCGTGGGCGCGGCCGGCGCGACCTCCGCCGGCGGTGGCGTGGCCCCGTCCGGGTGCGACCGGGCCCAGCCGACGACGGCCGTGAGGACGACGCAGGCACACGCGAGGGCGGTGAGGGCGGGGACGAGGCGGCGTGGGTCCACCCGGCCAGCCTCGCCGATCCGGGGCCCGGACGTCGGGCGTCGTCCACAGGCACGACGGCGTAGGCTCGCAGGCATGTCGCTGGACGTGAACGCGCTGGACTTCGAGGTCGCCGGGCTCGGCGACGACGCCGTCGACTACCTCGCCGCGTGGGACGTGCAGCGGCGGGTGCACGAGGAGGTCGTCGCCGGCACCCGCGGTGGCACCGTCCTGCTGCTCGAGCACCCGCCGGTCTTCACCGCCGGCAAGCGCACCGACCCGCACGAGCGCCCGGCCGACCCGGGCGGCGCCCCCGTCATCGACGTCGACCGCGGCGGCAAGATCACCTTCCACGGCCCCGGCCAGCTCGTCGGCTACCCGATCGTCGCGCTGCCCGACCACGTCAAGGTCGTCGACTACGTGCGGCGCGTCGAGGAGGCGCTGATCGCGGTGTGCACCGACCACGGCGTCACCACGGCGCGCATCCCCGGGCGCAGCGGCGTGTGGCTGCGCGAGGACGACCGCGGGCCGGAGCGCAAGATCGCCGCGATCGGCATCCGGGTCAGCCGCGGCGTCACGATGCACGGTTTCGCGCTCAACTGCGACGTCGACCTGGGGTGGTACGACCGGTTCGTGCCGTGCGGGATCGCCGACGCGGGCGTCACGTCGCTGAGCCGCGAGCTCGGCCGCGACGTCACCGTCGACGACGTCCTGCCGAGCGTGCGGCGGCACCTCGCGACGTACCTCGCGTGGCAGCCCTACGACGCGACGCCCGACTACGACGCCCGGCCCGAGCCCGGTCGCGGTCCGCGGATCCAGCTGGTCACCCCCGGCGCCTGAGCCCGGGACCGGGACTCAGTCGCGTCGGTCCTCGGCGAACCGCTCGTAGGAGTGGTGCTCCTCGGCGAGCCGCCGCAGCGTGGTGAGGACGGTGGCGAAGACCACCTGTCCCACGATCATCTCCTCCAGCAGCCCGACCCGGTCCTTGCTGCCGTCGAGGTGGCCGATCTCGTCGCGGGCGAGCTGGTCGGCGGCCGCGAGGTAGGGGGCGAGCTCGGCCGGGTCGCGCGGGTGGGTGTCGTAGGCGCCGAGCAGCTCGAGCGTCGCCGCGAGGTTGTCGCGGTCCACCGACTCGGCCCGGACGTGGTGCCACCCCGCCTCGGCGATCAGCCGGTCCGCCACGGCCCGGGTGGCCTCGCGGGCCGGACCGGCCGCGGGCGGGGTCGGCGCGATCGCGTCGGCCGCGACCGCGAACAGCTCCTGGACGGTGCCGCGCACCTCGGTCGCCGCGACCAGGCGGCGCAGCCCCTCGACGGGCACGTCGCCGACCTCGCGGAGGATCCGCAGCAGCTCGAGGCGGCGCACGTGGCGCTCGTCGTAGTCGGTGAGGCGTGGCGTGCGCTTCTCGCCCTCGGGCAGCAGCCCCTCGCGGACGTAGTACTTGATGGTCGGCACCGGCACCCCGGTCCGCTCCGCCAGCTCCGACATCCGCACGACGACCCCCTTGACCCACTTGCTGGATAGTGCCACTCTCCACGTAGAGACTACAACTATCCAGGAGGGTGTCATGGCAGCACCGAGCAGCCGGCGTGTCCCGCGGGCGTACGCCGCCGCCGAGGGCCGCGCGCCCCGCGGCGTGCGGAGCGGGCAGGTCGTCGCCGACCCGCAGGGCGACGACGTCGTCGTCTTCGTGATCGGGATGCGCATCAACCGCCTGCGCAAGGTCCGCAGCTGGTGGCCCTCCTTCGTCGGCATGCCGAAGATGCTGCGCGAGCTCGCCGAGGCCGACCGCGGCCTGCTCGGGGTGCAGACCTTCTGGGCCGGACGCGTCCTGCTCACCATCCAGTACTGGCGCAGCGCCGAAGAGCTCGGCGCCTACGCCCGCGACGCCTCGCTGTCGCACGCGCCCGCCTGGGGCGCCTTCAACAAGCGGGCGGCCGCGACCGGCGACGTCGGGATCTTCCACGAGACCTACGTCGTGCCGAGCGACCGGATCGAGAGCGTCTACGCGAACATGACCGACTTCGGGCTGGCGCGGGCCGTCGGGGCCGTCCCCCGCGGGGAGCGCTCCGGCACCACCGCGCACGAGCGCCTCGACACCACCGAGCCCGACTACGTCGACGCCGAGCGCTGAGCACAGGCACCGAGGGGTGATCTCCGCGACCGCCACTCCTGCTTCCATGGTGCGATGAGCCGGACGTCCGTCAACCTGACCGTCAACGGGGACCAGCACGTGGTGGAGGTGGACACGCGGCGCTCGTTGCTCGACCTGCTGCGCGACGACCTCGGCCTCACCGGCACGCAGAAGGGTTGCGACCAGGGAGCGTGCGGCGCCTGCACCGTCCACCTCGACGGCCGCCGCCGCCTCTCCTGCCTCACCCTCGCAGTACAGGCCGAGGGGCACGCGGTCACCACCATCGAGGGCATCGGGACCGGCGACGCGCTGCACCCGGTCCAGCAGGCGTTCCTCGACTGCGACGCCTTCCAGTGCGGCGCGTGCACGGCCGGGCAGGTGATGTCGGCGGTGGCGCTGCTCGACGAGGTCGAACGCCCCGGGGCCGAGGAGGTCCGCGAGCTGATGAGCGGCAACCTGTGCCGCTGCGGCGCGTACCCGCGCATCGTCGACGCGGTCCTCGCCGCCGCCGGCTCGGGCCCGGCTGCCGCCGCGACGGAGGCCTGACGTGCACCCCTTCACCCACGTCCGCGCCGACGACGTCGCCGCAGCCGCCGCGGCGCTGACCTCCGACGCCGTCGCGCGAGCCGTCCAGACGCCCGACGACGTCGTCGTCCTCGCCGGCGGCACCACGCAGTACGACCTGATGAAGGACGGCGTCTGGTCGCCCGGCACCCTCGTGGACATCACCGACCTCCCGCTCGTCGACGTCGCGCGCGAGGACGACGTCCTCGTGGTCGGCGCCGGGGTGACGATGGCCGACCTGGCGGTGCACGACGCGGTCGCGGGCCTCGACGTCCTGCGCGACTCGCTGCTGCTCGCCGCCTCACCCCAGCTCCGCACCATGGCCACCGTCGGCGGCAACCTGCTGCAGCGGACCCGCTGCCGCTACTTCCGCGACCCGGAGGTCGCCCAGTGCAACAAGCGGGTCCCCGGCAGCGGGTGCGCGGCGGTCGAGGGCACGGCCCGGATGCACGCCGTCCTCGGCGTCGACGCCGGCTGCATCTCGGCGCACCCCTCCGACCTCGCGGTCGCCCTCGTGGCGCTGGACGCGCGCGTGCGGCTGCTCGGCCCGGACGGCACGCGCACGGTGCCGGTCACCGACCTGCACGTCCGCGCCGACGACGACCCCGCTCGCGACAACACGCTCCGGGCCGGTGAGCTCCTCACCCACCTCGAGGTCCCGCTCCCCGACGCCCGCACCGGCTACCTCAAGGTGCGCGAGCGCGCGTCGTACGAGTTCGCACTCACGTCCGCGGCCGTCGTCGCCCGGGTCGAGGACGACCGCCTCGCCCACGTCGCGATCGGGCTCGGCGGCGTCGGGTCGGTGCCCTGGCGGGCCCGCCGCGCCGAGGAGGTCCTGGCCGGGCAGCGGCCGACGCTCGCGCTGTTCGAGCAGGCCGCCGAGGCCGAGCTCGCGGACGCCTTCACCGTCCCCGGCACCACCTTCAAGCCCGAGCTGGCCCGCCGCACCCTCGTGCGCCAGCTCCGCGACGTGACAGGAGCGAGCGCGTGACCACGACGTCCGAGCGCACCAGCAGCCGCACCGAACAGCCCGTGATCGGCGACGACGCGACCCGCGTCGACGGTCCCCTCAAGGTGACCGGCGGGGTCCCCTACGCCGACGACCTCGCCCCCCGCGACGCGCTGGTCGGCGTGCTGGTGGGCAGCACCGTGGCGGCCGGCACCGTCACGCTCGTCGACACCACCGACGCGCTGGCGGCGCCCGGCGTGGTCGAGGTGATCACCCATCGCAACGCCCCGCGCGTCGCCCGGCCGAACGAGTCGGCCGCCGGGCGGGCACCGGTGCCGCCGTTCCAGGACGACCGGGTGCGCTTCCGCGGCGACTACGTCGCGCTGGTCGTCGCGCAGACGCGCGAGGAGGCGGTCCACGCCGCGTCGCTGCTCCACGTCCACGTCGACGCCGACGAGCCCGTCGTCGACCTCAACGACCCCCGTGCCGTCCGCGAGGACGACGACCCGGTGGGCGCCGACAGCGTCCGCGGCGACCTCGAGCGCGGCCTCGCGGA
Organism: Nocardioides okcheonensis; assembly: GCF_020991065.1. Taxonomy (NCBI): domain Bacteria; kingdom Bacillati; phylum Actinomycetota; class Actinomycetes; order Propionibacteriales; family Nocardioidaceae; genus Nocardioides; species Nocardioides okcheonensis. The sequence continues at coordinate 100,628 of NZ_CP087710.1, read as the reverse complement.
GGCCGACGTGGTCGTCGAGGCCGACTACGCCACCGGCGACAACACCAACAACCCGATCGGCCTGTTCGCCGCCTGCGCGCAGTGGGACGGCGACGCGCTGACCATGTGGGCGACCACCCAGTGGCCGTTCAACGTGGCCGACAGCCTGGCCGAGGCGTTCGACGTGCCCCGCGAGGGCGTGCAGGTGCTGTGCCCCTACCTCGGCGGCGGCTTCGGGTCGGGCCTGCGGCCGTGGCCGTTCATCCACGCCGCCGCGATGGCCGCCCGCGTCGTCGGGCGCCCGGTGCGGGTCGTGCTCAGCCGGACGCAGATGTTCACCGGGGTCGGCCACCGCCCCGAGACGGTGCAGCGCGTACGCCTCGGGGCGCGGCGCGACGGCACCCTGACCGCGGTCGAGCACACCGCGACCGTCCCGGCAGCGCTCGACGACGACAACCCCGAGGACGTCGTCTCCGGCACCCGCCAGGGCTACGCCGTGGAGCACCTGCGCACCGACGTCGACCAGGTCCGGCTGCACATCTCACCGCCCGGCTCGATGCGGGCGCCCGGCGAGGCGCAGGGCAACTTCGCGCTGGAGACCGCGCTCGACGAGCTCGCGGTCGAATTGGGCGTCGACCCGGTCGAGCTCCGGCTGCGCAACTACGCCGAGACCAACCCCGACCAGGACGACCTGCCGTGGTCGAGCAAGGCGCTCGACGAGTGCCTGCGGCGCGGCGCCGAGCTGATCGGCTGGGACGACCGCGACCCGACGCCGCGCTCGATGCGCGACGGCGACGACCTCGTCGGCTACGGCATGGCGGCGGTGTCGTTCTTCTACTTCCAGCAGCCCTGCTCCGTACGCCTCGTGGTGCGCGCCGACGGCAGCGCCGTCGTGCACTCCTCGGCGATGGACATCGGGACCGGGACCTACACGGTGGTCACGCAGGTCGCGGCCCGCCACCTCGGGCTCGACCTGGCCGACGTCGAGGTCGTCCTCGGCGACAGCTCGCTGCCGGCCTCTCCCCCGGCCGGCGGGTCCGGGCTGGCGATGGCGATCACCAACGCGGTCGCGCGCGCGGCCGCGTCCCTGCTCGACGACCTCGGCCTCGGCGACGCCCCCGGGCGCGCGGCGCTGTCCGGAGCAGTCGGGCAGCGCGACGAGGTGTCCGCCGAGGCGACCGCCACCCCACCCGACCCCTCCGAGGTCGGCATGTCGCCCTCGGGCGCCTTCGGGGCGAAGTTCGCCAAGGTCCGCGTGGACGCCGACCTCGGGCTGGTCCGCGTCGAGCGGCTGGTGTCGGTCGTGGACTGCGGCGAGGTGCTCAACGAGCGCACCGCGCGCAGCCAGGTCGTCGGCGGCACGGTCGGCGGGATCGGGCACGCCCTGCTCGAGCACACCGTCACCGACCTGCACGCCGGCCCGCAGACCGGGCGGATCACCAACGCCCACCTCGCCGACTACCTCGTCGCCGTCAGCGCGGACGTCCCCGACCTCGAGGTCGAGTTCGTCGGCGGGCCCGACCGGCTCAACCCGGTGGGCGTCAAGGGTGTCGGCGAGATCGGGCTGTGCGGCGTCGCGGCGGCCATCGGCAACGCGGTCTTCCACGCCACCGGACGGCGCGTGCGCCGTCTGCCGATCACGCCCGACCTGCTGCTCTGAGACGGTGCCGGGCGGGCCGGGAGCGGCCCCGGAGGGCGAATTGGGCGGGCACCGGGCCCGGCGTAGAGTGACGACGTGACTGCCCCTGCACCCGAAGGACGCAAGCTCCTCCGCCTGGAGATCCGCAACGCCGAGACGCCGATCGAGCGCAAGCCCGAGTGGATCAAGACGAAGGCGAAGATGGGGCCGGAGTACACCGCCCTGCAGAACCTGGTGAAGTCCGAGGGACTCCACACGGTCTGCCAGGAGGCCGGGTGCCCCAACATCTTCGAGTGCTGGGAGGACCGCGAGGCCACCTTCCTCATCGGCGGCGAGCAGTGCACCCGCCGCTGCGACTTCTGCCAGATCGACACCGGCAAGCCCGCCCCGCTCGACCGCGACGAGCCCCGCCGGGTGGCCGAGTCGGTGCAGAAGATGCAGCTCAAGTACGCCACCATCACCGGCGTCGCGCGCGACGACCTGCCCGACGGCGGCGCGTGGCTCTACGCCGAGACCGTCCGCGCGATCCACGCGCTCAACCCGGGCACCGGGGTGGAGAACCTGATCCCCGACTTCAACGGCAAGCCCGACCTGCTCACCGAGGTGTTCGAGAGCCGTCCCGAGGTGCTGGCCCACAACGTGGAGACCGTGCCGCGGATCTTCAAGCGGATCCGCCCGGCGTTCCGCTACGACCGGTCCCTGGACGTGATCACCCAGGCCCGCGACTTCGGGCTGGTCACCAAGTCCAACCTGATCCTCGGCATGGGCGAGACCCGCGAGGAGGTCTCGCAGGCGCTGCGCGACCTGCACGACGCGGGCTGTGAGCTGATCACCATCACCCAGTACCTGCGCCCCTCCCCGCGCCACCACCCCGTCGAGCGGTGGGTCAAGCCCGAGGAGTTCGTCGAGCTCAAGGCCGAGGCCGACGAGATCGGCTTCGCCGGCGCCCTCTCGGGTCCGCTGGTCCGCTCGTCCTACCGCGCCGGCCGGCTGTACGGTCAGGCCATGGACGCCCGCGCCGCCGCGACCGTCTGACCCGCTCCTCCGCACCGCACCACCACTCACCTAGCTGGACAAGGCCACCTATGTCGACCCCCGCCTCCACGCCCACCTCGCGCCGTGGGCAGATCATGCAGACCTACCAGATGGCCAAGCGCAGCGACCCGCGCCTGGGCCTGATCATCCTCGCGACGTTCGTGGTGGGCGCGGCGGCCGGTTTCGGCCTGATGTGGCTGCTGCCCGGCGACGGCGCGCTGTCGCTGGTGATCTCGATCATCGGCGCGTTCATGATCGGCATGCTCGCGGCGCTGATCGTCTTCGGTCGCCGCGCGCAGAAGGCGGCGTACACCCAGATGGAGGGCCAGCCCGCCGCGGCCGCCGGTGCGCTGCAGATGCTGCGCCGCGGCTGGAAGGTCGCCCCGGTGGTCGGCTTCACCAAGCAGCAGGACGTCGTGCACCGCGTCGTCGGCCCGCCCGGCATCGTCCTGGTCGGCGAGGGCTCGAGCCAGTCGCGCGTCAAGGCGCTGCTCGCCACCGAGCGCAAGAAGCACGAGCGGGTCGCCTACGAGGTCCCGATCCACGAGGTCGTCTGCGGTCGTGGCGACGGCGAGGTGCCGCTGCCCAAGCTGGTGCGCCACGTCCAGAAGCTCGGTCGCAACGTGAAGCCCGCCGAGATGACCGACATCCTCCAGCGGCTCAAGGCGCTCGACGCCCAGCGCGGCAAGCTGCCCCTGCCCAAGGGCCCGGTCCCGACCTCGATGAAGGGCATGCGCTCGCAGCAGCGCGGACGCTGAGCGATCGCTGGTCGAGGTGTGAGCCTCGATGGTCGAGGTGCGAGCGCAGCGAGCCTCGAGACCCTCGGCTCAGAGGGTGACGGTGCGGGTCCCCGCGGCCAGGTCGTGGACCCCGCGCCCGTCGAAGGTCAGCAGCGGCGGGACCAGCAGCCCGACCAGCACGCTGCGCAGCAGCGACCGCAGCAGCGGCACGGGCCGCGAGGGGTCGCGGTGGTCGACGACCCGCACGCGCGTCACGAGCTTGCCGAAGGACCCGCCCGTGGTGGCGGTGAAGAGCGCCGACTCGAGCACGAAGAGCGCGAGGGTGCCGAGGCCGTTGGGGTTCGAGCCCAGCACGCCGACGGCGACGAGGCCCTCCACGACGGCCAGGCAGGCGAGCCAGTCGACGACCAGCGCCAGGATCCGGCGTCCCCAGGTCGCGCTCTCGAGGGTCGGTGTTACGGCGCTCGTCACGCCACCAGCCTAGGAGGGTGCCGGTCGGCGCCACGTGCCGGTCACCCGTAACACGCCCGAAACAAACGGGATACGGTCAAGAAACTGCCCCTGACTAGGGTCGGGGTCACGGTGCAACGAGGCTCCGTTCCCGACGCTGCAATCTCGACGGCCGCGAGAGGTCCGTCAAGGAGGACACCGAATGTTCAACAACTCCGATGAGCTCCTGAAGTTCATCAAGGACGAGGGCGTCGAGATGATCGACGTCCGCTTCTGCGACCTGCCGGGCGTGATGCAGCACTTCACGGTCCCGGCCTCCTCCTTCGACCAGAGCGTCTTCGACGACGGCCTCGGCTTCGACGGGTCCTCGATCCGCGGCTTCCAGGCGATCAACGAGTCGGACATGTCGCTCTTCCCGGACCCGACGACGGCCTACCTCGACCCGTTCCGCAAGTCCAAGACCCTCAACGTCAACTTCTTCATCCACGACCCGATCACCGGCGAGGCCTACAGCCGCGACCCGCGCAACATCGCGCGCAAGGCGCTGGCCTACCTCGACTCGACCGGCATCGCGGACACCGCGTACTTCGCCCCCGAGGCCGAGTTCTACATCTTCGACAGCGTCCGCTACTCCACCGGCGTCAACGAGGGCTACTACCACATCGACTCCGTCGAGGGCTGGTGGAACTCGGGCAAGGAGGGCGAGGAGAACAAGGGCTACAAGACCCGCCTCAAGGGCGGCTACTTCCCCGTCGAGCCCTACGACCACTACAGCGACCTGCGCGCCGACATGGTCAAGAACCTCGAGGCCAGCGGCCTGCTCGTCGAGCGCGCCCACCACGAGGTCGGCACCGCCGGCCAGGCGGAGATCAACTACCGCTTCGACACGCTGCTCAAGGCCGCGGACGACGTGATGAAGTTCAAGTACCTCATCAAGAACACCGCCTGGGAGCAGGGCAAGTCGGTCACCTTCATGCCGAAGCCGATCTTCGGCGACAACGGCTCGGGCATGCACGTGCACCAGTCGCTGTGGAAGGACGGCGATCCGCTGTTCTTCGACGAGACCGGCTACGCGGGTCTCTCCGACACCGCCCGCTGGTACATCGGCGGCATCCTCAAGCACGCCCCGTCGCTGCTGGCGTTCACCAACCCGACGGTGAACTCCTACCACCGCCTGGTGCCGGGCTTCGAGGCGCCGATCTCGCTGGTCTACTCCTCGCGCAACCGCTCCGCCTCGGTCCGCATCCCGATCACCGGCGCGAACCCGAAGGCCAAGCGCGTTGAGACCCGCTTCCCCGACCCGTCGGCGAACCCGTACCTCGCCTTCGCCGCCCTCATGCTCGCCGGCCTCGACGGCGTCCAGAACAAGACGGAGCCCGCGGCCCCGATCGACAAGGACATCTACGAGCTGCCGCCGGACGAGATGGCCGACATCGACCAGGTGCCCACCAGCCTCGGTGCCGTCCTCGACGCGCTCGAGGCCGACCACGAGTACCTGACCCGCGGCGGCGTCTTCACCGACGACCTGATCGAGACCTGGATCCACTTCAAGCGGACCCAGGAGATCGCCCCCGTGCAGCTGCGCCCGCACCCGCACGAGTTCGAGCTCTACTACGACATCTGAGCCACGCTCAGCGCCGACCTGCGGGTCCACCCGCTGATCGGCGTCTGACCTGCGAGAACGTCCCAAGACACCTTCGGTTGTCTTGGGACGTTTTCGGTTGATGAGGATGGCCTCCGACCTGCCGTCGGTGTTCTCCACCCGGATCCGTCTCCCGCCCGGGAGCACCTCCGACCACCTGGAGGTGTTGCCCGCGTTGTGGCGGATGCCCGAGGAGGCGAACCCGTGCCCGAACCCCTGATCTGCCGGTCGCCGATGACGATGACGATCCGCGTCTTGAGCGAGCAGTCGCCGGGCGGGACGTAGATCACCGCCCCGGCTGTGGACGCAGCAGCGGCCGTCGGTCAGCCAGAACACGCGACGAAACATCCGCTCGCCGTTCCCACGAGTCCGGTGAGGCCTGCGCGGGAGCCTTCCTCCGAGTCCAGGAAATTTTGGCCGCGTTTGGCAGTGGACGCGACGGTCGTCACATGGCAAGACTGTGCCAAGACGTTTTGCCAAAACGTTTCGTCACCGTAGGGTGACCCCCACTCGCATCCGCGGCGTGGCAGCCGCGCAGATCTCTAGAACGGGAGTCGAAGTGATGACGCTTCGCAACGTGCGCGGCCGCCGGGCCGCGATGGTCGGGACGGCGGTGGCGACGATCGCCGCGCTGGCCCTCTCGGGGTGTGGTGCCGGCGGTACGTCCTCCGCGGACGGCGGTGACGTCCTGACGGTGCTCGTCGAGGGTGGCGGGCTCGCCGAGCTCCAGCCGATCGCCGACCTCTACGAGGAGGAGACCGGGACCTCCGTCAAGCTGGTCGAGCTCCCCTACGACGGCCTCTACGACCGCATCCAGACCGAGCTCGGGTCGGGCAGCGTGTCCTTCGACGTCGCCGCGCTCGACGCGATCTGGCTGAGCGCGTTCGCCGACGGCGTCGAGCCGCTCGACGACCTGTTCACCGACGAGGTGAAGGGCGACCTCTTCCCCGGCCTGGTGTCCGAGGCACAGGTCGACGGCACGTACGTCGGGATGCCGATCTTCACCAACTCCGAGATCCTCTACTACCGCACCGACCTGTTCGAGGACGCGAAGAACAAGGCCGACTTCGAGAAGGAGTACGGCTACCCCCTCGCACCCCCCACGACGTGGGAGCAGTACACCGACGCCGCGGAGTTCTTCACCCGCGACACCGACGACGACGGGAAGGTCGACCTCTACGGCACCGACGTCAAGGGTGCCGTCGAGACCGAGTGGCTCGCGACGGTGTCGCAGGCCGGTGCCGAGCAGATGGTGATGGACCCCGCGAGCGGCGACGTCACGATCGACAGCAAGGAGCACCTCGCCGCGCTCGACTACTACACCAGCCTGCTGCCGTACGCCCCCGAGGGCGCGGCCCAGCTGGACTGGGCCGGGGCCCAGAACCTCTTCTACCAGGGCAAGCTCGCGATGATGCGCTTCTGGGGCCACGCCTACACCCAGACCCCGGACGACGCGGCGGTCAAGGGCAAGATCGGCGCCGCACCGATGATCGCGGGCCCCGGTGGCGTCGCCGGCGTCCCGGGTGCCTGGTACCTCTCCGTCCCGACCGCCGGGACCAAGCAGGAGGAGGCCAAGGACTTCATCGCCTTCGCCTACGACCACAACGAGCTGTCCGTCGACACCTCGCTCGGCCTGGTCAGCCGGGTCTCCGCGTTCGAGTCGCAGGACGGCGTCGAGGGGCGCGAGAACTACCCGGCGATCCTCGAGACGCTCAACTCCCCCGCCACCCGGGCCCGGCCCGCGACCCCGCAGTGGCAGGAGATCGTCAACACCGTGCTGACGCCGATGCTGCAGAAGGCCGTCGAGCCGGGCGCCGACAACGCGGCCCTGCTCGCCGACGCCAAGGAGCAGATCGAGGAGATCACCAGGTGATCGTCAGCTGACCACGGGGCGGCCGGTGACGTGCCGGCCGCCCCAGCCCGCCCCTCCCCTACTGTCCCCAAGGAGCTGACGTGCGTGTGAACGACCGCCGCTTCGCCGCGCTGATGATGGCGCCCGCGGCCGCCTTCCTCCTCGCCTTCGTCGCCTGGCCCCTCGTCCGGTTCGTCACCAACGGCTTCTACGACATCTCCCCCGTCGCCGGCGGTCCCCGCGAGTTCGTGGGCCTCGACAACTTCGCGGCCGCCTTCTCATCCGACGCCTTCCAGGGCGCCTCGTGGCGCACCGCGCTCTACACCCTCGTCGTGGTGGCGCTGGAGTTCACCATCGGCCTCGGCGTCGCGCTGCTGTTCTCCGCCCTGGGCAGCCGCTCCACGGTGTTCCGCACCCTGTTCATGTACCCGCTGATGATCGCCCCGGTCGTCGCCGGCCTGCTGTGGCGGTTCCTGCTCATCGACAACTTCGGCATCGTCAACGAGCTGCTCGGCATCGACGTCAGCTGGCTCAGCGACCCCGACATCGCGCTGTTCTCCGTGGCGCTGCCGGACGTCTGGCTCACCACGTCCTTCATCACCCTCGTGCTCTTCGCGGGCCTGCAGAACGTCCCCGGCGACGTCCTCGAGGCGGCCCGGCTCGACGGCGCCGGCTTCTGGACCATGCTCCTGCGCATCATCGTCCCGCTGCTGCGACCGGTGATCGCGGTCGCGCTGATCGTGCGCGGCATCGACGCCGCCCGCGCGTTCGACATCATCCTGATCCAGACCAACGGCGGCCCGCAGGAGAGCACGACGACGCTGAGCCTGCTGGTCTACCGGACCATGACCCGCTACGGCGACATCGGCCTCGCCAGCGCGATGGGGACGATCTACCTCCTCGCCATGCTGGCCGTCGCGAGCGTGGCGATCTTCGCCATCTGGCGCCCGGGGGCCGACGCATGAACGGCCTCGAGACCACGCGCCGGCTCCCCCGCGCCATCCTGTGGGGCGTCCTGGTGGCCGTCCTGGTGCTCTACGGGTTCCCGTTCCTCTACCTCGCGCTCACCTCCTTCAAGACTCCCAGCGACGCGATCGCGGTCCCGCCCACGGTGCTGCCGAAGGTGTGGACGCTCGACAACTACGTGACGGCGCTGGCCAAGGACGGCGTCGTCCCGGCGCTGGTCAACAGCGTCGTCACCGCAGTGCTCAGCACGGTCTTCTCGCTGGTCCTGGCCGTCCCGGCGGCCTACGCGATCACCCGCTACCGCACGCCGAGCGGGCGCGTCTTCGTGATGGCCGCGCTGGTCACCCGGATGGTCCCGACCATCGCGGTCGGCGCACCGCTGGTGGAGACGATGCGCACGCTGCACATCAACGACACGTCGTTCGCCCTGGCGATCGCGCACACCACGATCTCGCTGCCGCTGTCGATCTGGTTGCTCGCCAGCTTCTTCGAGGCCGTGCCCGAGGAGCTCGAGGAGGCCGCCAAGGTCGACGGCGCGTCCCGGCTCGTGGCGCTGCGGCTGGTCGTGCTGCCGGTGGTGTCTGGCGGCCTGGCGGTGACGGCGATCTTCGCCTTCCTCGCGTCGTGGAACGAGTTCCTCTTCTCGCTCCTGCTCACCTCGGTACGCGCCCAGACGACGCCCATCGTGATCGCCAACTTCCAGACCCAGTTCGGCCTGGACTGGGGCGCGATGACCGCGCTGGCGGCGATCTACTCCGTCCCGGTCATCCTGCTCACCCTGGTCCTGCAGCGCCACATCGTCGCGGGGCTCACCCTCGGGGCGGTCAAGGGATGATCGGCCGCAGCACCCGGTGCCCGTACGCGGCCCGGTCCACCTCGTCGAAGGAGGTCCCAGCATGTCGGTGAGAGGTGTCGGCATCAAGGACGTCGCCGAGCGCGCGGGGGTGTCGGTCACGACCGTCTCGCACGTGCTCAACGACAACCCCCACGCCCGGGTGGCGCCCGAGACCCGCGCCCGTGTGCGGGACGCGGCCGCCGAGCTCGGCTACGGTCCCAACCGGATGGCGCAGGCGCTGCGCACCAACAGGTCCGGGCTGATCGGCCTGCTGAGCGAGGAGATCGCGACCACGCCCCACGCGGGCCGGATCATCCTCGGCGCGCAGGAGGCGGCCCGCGCCCACGACCTCACCCTCGTGATCATCAACGCCGAGCGCGGGCCCGACGACCTCGCGCACGCGGCCGACGTGCAGGTGCTGATCGAGCGCCAGGTCGACGCCGTGCTCTACGCGACGATGTACCACCGCCAGGTGCACGCGCCCCCGAACCTCGACCACGTGCCCGCGGTGCTCATCGACGCCACGGACCGGGCGGGGCGGTTGCCGGCCGTGGTGCCGGACGAGCGGGGCGGTGCGGTGGCCGCCGTCACCCACCTCGTCGACGCCGGCCACACCCGGATCGGGTTCATCAACAACGACGACGACGTGCCGGCGACCCACGAGCGGCTCGCCGGCTTCCGCGAGACCCTCGCGCGTCACGGCATCGCGGTCGACGACGACCTCGTCCTGCAGGCGCCCTCCGAGGTGCACACCGGCTACGAGCTGGCCCGCACCCTGCTGTCGCGTCCGGACCGTCCGACCGCCCTGTTCTGCTACAACGACCGGATGGCGATGGGTGCCTACCGCGCCGCCAACGAGCTGGGCCTCGAGGTCCCGCGCGACCTGTCGGTCGTCGGCTTCGACAACCAGGAGCTGATCGCCGCGAACCTCCACCCCGGCCTCACCACGGTCGCCCTCCCCCACTACGAGATGGGCGCCTGGGCCGTGGAGACCGTCGTGCGCCTGCTCGAGGACGGCGACGGCACCGACCACCGGCACGACCCCGTCCTGCTCGACTGCCCACTCATCGTCCGGGGATCCGTCGCGGCCCCGCCCCAGCCCTGAAAGGCACCACCACCGATGCTCCGACTGGCCTCCTCCTGGGTGTGGGACTTCTGGCTCGCCGACGACGGCGAGCAGCACCACCTCTTCTTCCTCAAGGCGTCGCGCGCGCTGATCGATCCGGACCGGCGGCACTGGCGCGCCACCGTCGGCCACGCGACGTCCACCGACCTGGTCACCTGGACCGAGCACGCCGACGCGCTGATCCCGGACGACTCCCCCGCGTTCGACGACCTCGCGACCTGGACCGGCTCGGTGGTCCGTGACGACGACGGCCGGTGGCGGATGTTCTACACCGCGGTCGACCGCGCCGGCGACGGCCTGGTGCAGCGGATCAGCTCGGTCGTCTCCGACGACCTGTTCACCTGGCACCGCGAGCCCGACCGCCAGGTGCTCGAGCCCGACCCCCGCTGGTACGAGACGGCCGCCACCCGGCAGTGGCCCGACCAGGCCTGGCGCGATCCGTGGGTGTTCCGGGACCACTCCGGCTGGCACATGCTCATCACCGCCCGCGCCGACAGCGGCGACCCGGACGATCGCGGCGTGGTCGGCCACGCGACGTCCCCCGACCTGCTGCGCTGGACGGTGCAGCCGCCCCTGTCGAGTCCGGGCGCCGGGTTCGGGCACGTCGAGGTGCTCCAGGTGGAGACGGTCGACGGCACCACGGTGGGCCTCTTCTCGTGCCTCGGCTCCGAGCTGTCGCAGCGACGGGGCGCGAGCGACCCCACCGGCGGCGTCTGGGCGTTCCCGGTCGACTCGCCGACCGGGCCCTACGACCTCACCGCGGCCTACCGGCTGACCGACGAGCAGCTCTACGTCGGCCGCCTGGTCCGCGACCGGTCCGGCGACTGGCGGCTGCTCGCCTTCCGCAACTCCGACGGGCAGGCCGGGTGGATCGGCGAGATCACCGACCCGATGCCGGTCCGCGTGGTCGACGGACGGCTCGAGGTCGCCCAGCCCGCGGCGGCGAGGCCCGCGGCGACGGTGGGGTCCTGAGGCGATGGTGAGCCCGAACCGCTACGACGTCACCGACTGGCCCGTCGGTGACGCCGCCGACGACATCGGCGAGGTCATCAACAGCATCATCGCCGACGTGCGTGCCCGCCAGGACCGCTCGGACGACGGAGGACGCGGCAAGCCCGGCGCCGTGATCCACATCCCGCCCGGTGACTACCGGCTGCGCACCCAGGTCCTGGTCGACCTGAGCTTCCTGCGGATCGAGGGGTCGGGCCACGGCTTCACCTCCTCCAGCATCCGCTTCAACGTGCCCGAGGACGAGTGGGACGACCTGCACGAGCTCTGGCCGGGCGGCAGCCGCGTCCTGGTCGACCTCGACGTGCCCGACGGGGCCGAGCCGTCCGCCGGCGCCGCGTTCCTGGTCGCCCGCGAGGGCTCGCCCCGGATCAGCTCCGTGGAGTTCGCCGGCTTCTGCATCGACGGGCTCCACTTCGAGGCCGACGGCTCAGGTCTCGACCCCGAGAACACCTACGCCAACGGCAAGACCGGCATCCATGTCGCCAGCGCGAACGACTCGTTCCGGGTCAACAGCATGGGCTTCGTCTACCTCGAGCACGCGCTCACGGTCCACCACGCCGACGCGCTGTCCGTCCACGACAACTTCGTCGCCGAGTGCGGCAGCTGCATCGAGCTGCGCGGGTGGGGGCAGGCCTCCAAGGTCACCGACAACCTCGTGGGCGCCGGCCCCCGCGGCCACTCGATCCTCGCCGAGAACCACGGCGGGCTGCTCGTCACCGCCAACAACGTCTTCCCGCGGGGCGCCAGCAGCGTGCACCTCACCGGCGTCTCCCGGTCCAGCGTCACGAACAACCGGCTGCACTCCTTCTACCCCGGCATGGTGGTCCTCGAGGACTGCTCCGAGGTCCTCGTCGCCACCAACCACCTGCTGCGCGACAGCGAGCCGTGGACCCCGTTCGTCGGCGTGGACAACGGCCTCGACGACGACCACGGCCTGCTGCGGGTCGGTGGGACCGGCAACTCGGTCATCGGCAACCACGTCTCCGAGGTGCTCGCGGCGGCGAGCGTACGTCCGCCCGGCACCACCCCGGTCGTCATCCGCCTCGTCGACGGCACCGGCCACCACGTCGCCAACAACCACGTGGTGGCCACGGACATCGACCCCGGGACCGGCGAGAGCGCCTTCGAGGCGCAGGTCGACGCCCTGCTCGGCGCACGGTCGTCCCGTCCGCTCGAGGTCGTCACCGTCCTCGTCGACCCCGCGTCCACCGCCAACACCGTCCTCGACTCGGGCCGGCGCGACCAGGTCGTGATCGACGCGACCGTCAACGCGTTCCGTCCGACACCCGGCATCGGCGAGGGGTAGCGGCTCGCCGGGAGGTCACCGGAACTGCTCAGCTCCGTCGTGACCTCCGGATCGGCATACCTCGTGCCGGCGAGCCGTCGCCCGTTCCCGGCCTGGACGTACGGACGTGCGTGCCGCAGGTCCTGCACCACGAGGACGGCGGTGTTCCGGCGGTGTTCACCCACCGACGGATGACAACACAGGCCGACGGTGGGACCGTCACATCATGACCGGCCTGCAGACGACCCCGTCGGGCTCTGCCCTGCGTCCGACTCGGCGCACCATGCTCCAGGCATCGGCCGCCGGCGTCGCGACGGCTGCCGCCGGCCCGTTGCGCGTCTTCGACGTCGCGGCCGCCGAGGCTCCGGCACACCGGGGAGCCTTCGGTTACGGCGTCGCGAGCGGCGATCCCACCGCGGATGCCGTGGTGATCTGGACCCGCGTCACGCCCCCGAGGCGCCGCCCGAACGAGCCGGTGGCGACCCCGGGCAGCGGGCTCGGGGCTCCCACCACGGTGCGGTGGGAGGTGGCCCTGGACCACCGCTTCACCCGTGTCGTGGCCCGCGGCGTCGTGCGCACGTCGCCCGAGAGCGACCACACGGTGAAGGTCGACGTCACCGGCCTGCGCCCCTACACGCGCTATTGGTACCGGTTCCGGGCCGCCGGGCAGACGAGTCCCGTCGGACGGACCCAGACCGCACCCGACGAGGCTGGCCGGACCCACGCGCTGCGCTTCGCACTGGTGTCGTGCAGCAACTACACGGGCGGCTACTTCACCACCTACCGAGCCCTCGGGAAGCGGGACGACCTCGACTTCGTGCTGCACGTGGGTGACTACATCTACGAGTACGGCAACGGCGCCGACCGCTACGGCCCCTCCGAGCTGGCCGGCACGCGTGACCACCAGCCCGCCGGCGAGACGGTGGCCCTGTCGGACTACCGGCTGCGGCACGCCCTCCACAAGGCCGACCCCGACCTGCAGCTGGTGCACTCCCGGCACCCGTTCATCACCATCTTCGACGACCACGAGGTCGCCAACAACGCGTGGGAGGACGGCGCGGAGAACCACCAGCCCACCGAAGGAGACTTCATGGCGCGGCGCCACGCCGCGTACCAGGCCTACCTCGAGTGGCTGCCGTTCCGCCTGCCCGACCAGGCCGTGGACCACGACGGCACCCGGTTCTTCAAGCGGTTCACCTTCGGCACCCTCGCCGACCTGTCCGTGCTCGAGACCCGGCAGAACCGCAGTCGCCAGATCGACGTCCCGAGCTTCACCACCACCGGCGGCGGCTTCATCCCGACCGGCTCCTCCCCCGCCGTCGACAGCGCGCTGGCCGATCCCGGGCGGCACCTGCCCGAGCCGGAGCAGCTCGCGTGGCTCCAGGACGGCCTCACCCGACCCACGAGCTGGCACCTGGTCGGCAACCAGGTGATCCTGGCGCCCATCCGCTTCCCGGGCGCCGTCCTCGGCGCACCCGCAGACCTGCTGCTGCTCAACTCCGACCAGTGGGACGGCTACCAGGCCGATCAGGCCGCGCTCCTCGCGCGGGCCGGTGACCAGCCCGCCGACGCCGGCGACCTCGTTGTGCTGACCGGCGACATCCACTCCTCGTGGGCGATCGACCTGCCGGCCACCCTCCCCGCACCGGGGACGGCAGCATTCGCCGGCACGCCGTACGACTCCGTGGGGGTCGAGCTCGTCTGCCCGTCCGTGACCAGTGACGGCTTCTACGAGATCGTGCGAGCGAGTCAGCCGGGTGCACCCGCAGAGGCCGTCGCCGCCCAGATCGACGGCCTTGCGCAGTTCCTCGGCGGCTACAACTCCTACCTGAAGTACCTCGACGGCGTCGGACACGGCTACGTGCTGGTCGACGTGACGCCAGAGCGCGTGCAGGCCGACTTCTTCCACACGCCACGGCCCACCAGTGTGCGGCCCGACCCTCGTCTCGACCGGACGGCGGAGCCGTCGTACGCCGTCAGCTGGCAGACCCTGGCCGGCTCGCGCCGCCTGTCGACCGCGACCTCGCCCATCACCCAGCGCTCCGACGAGCCGCGCGAGCACGGGCGGCGCCACGGGCAGGAGGGCTACCCCCACCGGGTGCGGCACGCAGACTTCCGCCCCACGCGACGCACGCCGGACTTCCCGTACGGTCCGGTCGACCTCCGTAGCCTCAAGGACTGACCGCGCGGCGTCGACGGCCGGTGAGGCCCCGCTGGCGCAGCTGGTGAGCCTGAGCGAGCAGGGCGACGAGGCAGTCCAGGCACAGCTGGTCGTGGCCGACGTCCGCGAACGTCCGGTCCGGGAAGTGCCACATGCCGGAAGTGTCGACGCCGCACATCGACGTCATCGAATGCGCAGGCACGGCGTGTGCCGGTGCACCAGGCTCGATCGTGGTGTCGACCGGGATCGAGCGCCCGGCCGCGTTGAGCAAGCTGACCGGCACGCGTCGCTTCTCGGGCGAGGCAACGAAGTACGCCACGCGTTGATCGTGCATCCTCGAGGTGAACAAGGGCTCAAGACCGTGCCGACAGCGAGCAACGGTGGTGAATCCCGGACGACGTGTCGTTGAACCTCGACTAGACACCCGTCGACTCGTTCATCTTGGCGTGCTTCCATCCCCCTGTGCTCAAAGACGGTGGTGACCTCCGCGGACAGCTCGCCGAAGTGATGGTGCGTGACGCACGCGCATATCTAGCGATGCTCGCCCACCCGGACCTGTACAACCATGAGGACTGCGCGAGCAGCGCACGCGAGACCTTCGCGGCGAGCCCGCCTCTGGCCCTGGCCGCGCTGGGAAGCGTCGGTGCCGATCGCTTCTGGCGACTCTCCGCCACCGACAAAGACGTGGCGCCCTCGTTTCCCCGTGACATCCTTCAGACCGTGCCGAGCAACGGGCGCCCTGACCTGCTGCTCGCGGCCATCGACCTCGTCGAGGCTCTGGCCCGCGGGTCGCGCGTAGGCAAGCTCGTCGACGAGCTGGTCGACGGCGGCGTGAAGTCCTTCGAGACCCTCGCAGCCGTCGTGCACGAGCTCGGATGGCTCGCAGCGCGAAGCGACCCAACGATCCGTACCGTGGTCGACCTCAACGTCATCGAGACGTCGACCGGACATCGGGCACAGCACTAGCCGCCAAGCGGAGGCCCCGTTCAGCGGCTCGTTGCCCGGTGCACGGCGTCCAGCGATGTGGTTCGCGCTCGCGTCAACGACCTCGTGATGAACATTGCCCGAGGTAGGTCCCGGCATCGTGCTAGCACCATCGACCATCTCGCGGTGTTCTACGAACAGCGCGACGCTGGACGGGTCATGAACACCACCCCCGGAAGGAACCGATCATGAACGTCCGCCGCGCTTTCGCCACCCTGGCAGCCGCCATCGTCCTCGTCGCCGCGCCCACCAGCGCCGCCTTCGCCGCCCACGGCGCCGACGACGGTCCGGGACACTGCCGCCACAGCTGTGACGACGGTCCTCGTCACCGCTGAAGCCCAGCGCCCGGGGAGCTGTCCCGGGAAGACCAGGGGTCCTGCTGATGATCACCAGCGGGACCCCTCACCATTTCCTCACCCGCGTGTCGGCCTCGTCCCCGTACTGTCCGGCGGCCACCCGATGGTCCGTCGCCAAGCGGCGGCGCGATTGCTCCGCGTCGGGGGCTGATGCTTGCACGCAGGCACCGCGGACGATCCGACGATCGAGCGCCTGTGCTCAGGAGCAGGTTCGGTCGCTCTCTGGCTCGTGCGGGAGACTGGAACCGTGACGTGGCTGTGGGTGGCGTGGGCGCGCTGCGACGACGCCCACGTGGCCGAGAGGCTGCTGCGGGACCTGGCGGTGCGGCGTTACGGCTCGACCGCGGCCGGCGTGGAGACGGTACGCATCTGCCCGCGGTGCGCGAGCTCCAGCCACGGCCGCCCGGTCCTTCGTGGTCTGAGCGGGCCCGAGCGACCTGGCGTGAGCGTCGCCCGAGCGCCGGGGGTGACGATGGTGGCCCTGGCCGCCAGCGTGTCGGTGGGGGTGGACGTGGAGTCGACCGACGCGTTCGCCACGCGGGAGGTCCGCGACGTGCTGCTGCATCCGCTCGAGCGTGCAGAGACCCACGGGGAGGTGGCACGTGCGTGGGTTCGGAAGGAAGCGGTGCTGAAGGCGTGTGGGGTGGGGTTGCAGGTGGATCCCGCGTCGGTGCGGTTGGACGACTCCTCAGGAGCTCCGGAGGTCGTGGAAACGCCAGCGGCACTCAGGCGGCCGGACTGGGTGGCCGACGTGGACCTCGCCATCGGCCTGACGGCCGCGATCGCGGGCAACGGATCCCGCCCATCGGACATCACGGTCTACTCGGCAGGTCCATCGGGCCTGCTCGACTGACTCCATCATCACCAGCACGTCCGGCCGGACGGGTCGCCAGCAGCAGAGTCGGAGGAGGTCGCGAATCAGCTGTCCGTCGGGGTCAGGACCTGTGTGGCAGGTCCGGGAGGGCGGTTCGGTCGAGCCACGCGTCGAAGAGCCCAGCCAGGTCGTGGCCGGTGGACAGCTCTGCGAACTCCACGAAGGCTGCGGTGTTGACCGTCCCGTGCGCGTGCTTGTCGGTCCAACCGCGCAGGAGGGCGAAGAACGCGTCATCGCCGACGGTCATACGGAGTGCGTGCAGCGTGAGGGCGCCGCGCTTGTAGATCCGGTCGTCGAACATCAGCTCCGGCCCGGGATCTGAGAGCACCACGTCCTGGTCGAGCCCACTGAGCCGCCGGTGGTGGTCCTGCGCCCGCTCGTGTGCGGTCGGCCCGCCGGACTCCTCCGACCAGATCCACTCGGCGTAGCAGGCGAATCCCTCGTGGAGCCAGATGTCTTTCCACTGCCCCAGGGTCAGACTGTTGCCGAACCACTGGTGGGACAGCTCGTGCGCCACCAGACGAACCGAGTCCCAGTCGGAGGTGAGGAAGTTCGCGCCGAAGGCGGAGAGCCCTTGCGCCTCGAGGGGGATCTCGAGGTCGTCGTCGGTGACGACGACCGTGTAGGAGCCGAACGGGTAGGGGCCGAACAGGCGGGAGAACGTGTCGATCATGGCCCGCTGGTCGCCGAACGCGTCGTCATAGGTGGCCACCAGGCGTGGGGGGACCACGGCGTGCATCGGCACGTCGGCGTCGGCGTCGTCGGTGCGTACCTGGTAGCGGCCGATGTGGACGCTCGCGAGGTACGTCGCCATGGGCTCGGTCTGCTCGTAGACCCACGTGACCGCGCTCGAGCCACGACGGCTGCTGGTCAGCCGGCCGTTGGCCACGACGTGGTAGCCGGCCGCAGCCGTGACGGTGATGCGGTAGCTGGCCTTGTTCGAGGGCCGGTCGTTGCACGGGAACCAGCTGGGCGCTCCGTGGGGTTGTCCGGCGACGATGACACCATCGGTGAGCTCCTCCCACCCGGCGGCGCCGAGGTGGCGGCTCTTCTCCTGGGTGGGATGGCCCGAGTAGCGCACGCGGACGGTGACGGACTCGCCCGGCCCGATGCTCTTCGCCAGCCGGACGGTCAGGGATCCGGTGCGGTCGCGATACTTCACCGCGCGTCCGTCGACGCTCACCTTCGACACGTCCAGGGCGTGCAGGTCGAGCCTCAGCTCGGAGGTCTCCTCGCGGATCGTGCACTCCAGCAGCGCGGTGCCGTCGAGACGGTTCCCCTCGAGGGAGTACCGCAGGTCGAGGTCGTAGTGCGTGACGTCGTACGTCGGATCACCGTGACCGGGGACGTAGGGGTCCACGTCGCCCATCAGGTGTCCGACAGGGATGCGTCGTCGAGCCAGGGGCCGATCGGGTTTCCCACCCACCGGGTCTTGTCAGGCACCAGCTCACCCCTCATCACCAACGACACCGGGCCCACCGTAGCGTCCCGGCCGATGGTGGCCGCGGGCAGGATGACGCTGTTCGGGCCGAGCGTCGAGCCCTTCCTGAGCACCACCCGGTCGATGCTCATGACCCGGTCGTGGAAGAGGTGGGTCTGCACCACGCAGCCGGCGTTCACGGTTGCCCCGTCGCGCAGCTCCACGAGGTCGGGCTCGGGGAGCCAGTAGCTCTCGCACCACACGCCCTGCCCGACGGTGGTGCCCAGGCTCCGCAGCCAGAGGTTCAGGGCGGGAGTGCCGGTGGCGGGCCGCGCGAACCACGGGGCGGCGACCAGCTCCACGAACGCGTCCGCGAGCTCGTTGCGCCACACGAACGAGCTCCACAGCGGCCGGTCGCCGGCGTGGATGCGACCGACGAGCAACCACTTGGCCACGGTCGTGGTGGCTGCCGCGACCAGTCCGGCGGTCATGAGGAGCGCGCCGGAGGCGACAGCCGCGACAGCGAGGTTCACTCGGCTGGTCAGCGTCACCAGCGCGACGGCCAGTCCCAGCCCGATCGCGGCAGCGATGACGACCGGAACGAGCCGGCACGCTTCCACTGCGGCCCGAGCGACCCGCAGCCCGGTGGAAGGGGCGTAGGTGCGGCTGGCGTCGATGTCGTCGGCCGTACGGCGCAGCCGCGTCGGCGGGCTGCCGAGCCACGACGTGCCGGCCTGCGCCTTCTTGCGTCGAGGTGCGGCAGACAGGACCGCGACCAGCGCGTGCTTGGGAACCTTGCGACCCGCTGCAGCCATCCCCGAGTTGCCGACGAACGCGCGTTTGCCGATCTTGACCTTCTCGACGCGCAGCCAGCCGCCGCCGAGCTCGTAGCTGCCGATGAGTGTGTCGTCGGCGAGGAACGCCTGGTCGTTGACGGTGGTGAGTCGCGGGATGAGGAGCACGGTCGAGGCCTCCACGTTGGTGCCGACCCGGGCTCCGAGTCGCCGCAGCCACCACGGTGTGAGGGTGCTGGCGTAGAGCGGGTAGAGCCAGGTGCGAGCCTCGTCGAGGACCCGCAGGGTGGCCCAGGCCTGCAGGGCCGGGCGGCTGTGCACGGGGTAGTGCCCGGGCTCGAGGCCCGCTCCGGCCATCCGCACCGCCGCCAGGACCAGGGCCGCCAGCGCCACCAGCGTGATGATCGCCGCGAGTGGCAGCACGAGCAGGGCCTTCGTGGTTGCCTGCTCCAGGGACGTGGCGCCGTCCACGGCTGGGACCAGGACCAGCAGACCGCAGGCCAGGGCCGCGAGCGGCAGGAGTGAGAGGGCGAGCGCGGTGGCTCCGTAGGCGACGGACCAGGAAGTCGTCCGCGCTGGTCGCGTCGACGACCAGGGGCCGCGGGCTTCCCTCACCCGCTCGGCCGGCGACCCGGACCAGAACTCTCCCGCAGGGACGGGGCCGTGGACGGCGGAGCCGGGCGCGACCTCGGCGTCGACGCCCACGCGCGCACCCGGTCCCAGCGTGCTGCGGGTCCCGACCCGAGCGCCGGCGTGGATCTCGACCGACCCGATGTGCAGGACGTCGCCGTCGAGCCAATGGCCCGTGAGGTCGACCTCCGGTTCGACCGAGCACCCGTCGCCCAGCCTGAGAAACCCGGTCACCGGCGGCACGGAGTGCAGGTCGACGTCGCGTCCCACCTGCGCGCCCAGCGCCCGGGCGTACAGCTGGATCAGAGGAGCCCCGGCCAGGTTCACCGCGCCGCACTCGTCGGCGAGCCTCTCGGCGAGCCAGACGCGGAGATGGATACGACCACCGCGCGGGTAGGTGCCCGGCCGCACCCCCCTCAACAGCAGCCTGACGCCCACGACGGTGGTGACCATCCGCCCGACAGGCGTGATCAGCAGCAACCAGCCGATGATGACCACGATCCACGGGACCGGCTCGACGTACGTGATGTCCAGGACCTCGACGGCCAGGTTCATGCCCGCGGCGGTCCAGGTGAGCCACCGGAGCCCGGTGATGGTGCGCAGCGGGAGCGTGAACGCGAGCTGCCCGAGCTGGGTCTTGGTCGGGGTCGGGCGCACCGGCCGGTTGGTGGGCGCCGCCTGGGACACCATGACGTCCAGCGCTCCGGCCAGCCCGGACAGGGTCGGATGCTCGTAGACGTCGGCGACGGTGGTCTCGGGGTATCGGGTGCGCAGTCGGGACACGATCTGGGCGGCGGTCAGGCTGCTGCCGCCGAGGTCGAAGAAGTCGTCGTCGCCGGCCCCGACAGACGCGCCGATGACGTCCCTCCACAAGGCGGCGATCCATGTCTCGGTCTCGGTGAGGTCCCCTTGCCTGGAGGACGCGGACTCCTCTGGCAGCGGCCACGGCAGTGCGTCGCGGTCCACCTTGCCGGAGGTCTTCGTGGGCAGGGACTCCACGGTCGCCAGACGCGGGACGAGCGCCGCGGGCAGCGACTCACGCAGCCCCGCCAATGCGGTCGGGGCGTCGAACGTGGCGTCGACCTGGACGTAGCCGACCAGGAGAGCGTTGCCGGCCTTCGTCTTGCGCACGGCGGCTGCCGCACCGCGCACGCCGGGGAGGCGGAGCAGCGCACTGTCCACCTCACCGAGCTCGATCCGGCGGCCGCCGAGCTTGACCTGGTCGTCGGCGCGGCCCTCGAACACGAGCCCGTGTCCGTCGTCGCGCACCAGGTCGCCGCTGCGGTAGGCGCGTGTCCAGCCCAGCGTCGGCATCGGCGCGTACTTCTCGGCGTCCTTGTCCGCATCGAGGTAGCGGGCCAGACCGACGCCTCCGATGATCAGCTCACCCACACTCCCCTGCGGCACCGGACGGCCCGTAGGGTCGACAACTGCGAGGTCCCAGCCGTCGAGCGGCAACCCGATCCGCACGGGGCCGTCCGGACCCAGTCGGGCAGCGCACGAGACCACGGTCGCCTCGGTCGGCCCGTAGGTGTTCCACACCTCCCGACCGTCGTGCGCCAACCTGGCGCCGATCTCGGGCGGGCAGGCCTCCCCACCGAGGATCAGCAGTCGCACGCCGGCCAGGGACTCGGTGGGCCACAACGTCACCAGCGTCGGGACGGTCGACACCACCGTGATGTCGTTGGCGACCAGCCACGGGCCGACGTCCACGCCGCTGCGCACCAGCGAACGCGGCGCCGGGACCAGGCAGGCGCCGTGCGCCCACGCCAACCACATCTCCTCGCACGACGCGTCGAAGGCGACCGACAGGCCGGCCATCACCCGGTCGCGTGGGTCGATGGGATCGTCGCGGAGGAACAGTCGTGACTCGGCATCCACGAACGCGGCCGCGCACCGGTGAGACACCGCAACGCCCTTGGGAGTGCCGGTGGAGCCGGAGGTGAAGATCACCCACGCGTCGTCGTCCGGATCGGGTGCCTCGTCGCTTCGGGCGGGCCCGGCCGGGCGGCGCAGTGCGATGGCGAGCTCGTTGCCGATCACCGCGGCCACCCCGGCCTCTGCGAACACCAGGCGGGCACGGTCGTCCGGGTCTTCGGCGTCCACCGGGACGTACGCCGATCCGGCGAGCAGCACGCCCACGATGGCGACGTACAGGTCGGGGGTGCCGGACTTGAGGCGGATCCCCACCCGGTCACCACGACCCACACCCCGCGCGTTGAGCTCCTCGGCCACCGCAAGCGCGGCGTCCGCGAACTCCTCGTAGGTCAGCTGCTCTGCTCCGTTGTCGAGCGCCCGGGCATCCGGGTCGGCCTCCACCGTGGCCCGGAAGATGTCGACCAGCGTCCGCGGCGGAGCGGCCTCACCGGCCCGCAGGAGACGCATGTCGGTCGTCGACGGGTCGCACGAGGCTGGAGATGGCACGCGCGGAGTGTGGTCCAGCCAGGTGAACAGGAGGTGGCATCGCACGCGTCGCAAGCGACGTGGTCGGTCGTTCACCTCGGTGACGCTCGTCGGTCATGGCGGCTCCCTAGGGTGCGTCGAACCCCCTCAGGAAGGCCCCAGACCCATGCCTCTCATCTCCGCGCGCAGCATCGACGGACGCCCCACCGGCCGAGTCGCCCCACTCAGTCGGATCGCCCTCCTCGCGACGTCAGCGGCCGCTACCTGCCTCGCTCTTCCCCTCTCTGTTGCGGACGCCGCACTCGTCCCCGACCCGGTCCGCACGTCAGCGAGCGGTGCCACGGTCCGCCTCGACCCCCTCGGTACGTATGAGACCGGAGTGTTCGACGAGTCGGCCGCCGAGATCGTCGAGTACTACCCCGACGGCCAGCGCCTCCTGGTCGTCAACGCCGCCCAGGCGACCGTCGAGGTCCTCGACGCCTCCACCCCGACCGCGCCGACCAAGCTGTTCGACCTGCAGACCTCCGGCGTGCCGTCGGCCGACGGTTCCGTCGTGGCGGCCGGGGCGGTCGCGAACTCCGTCGCCGTGCGTGAGGACGGCCTCGGCGTCGTCGCGGTCGAGGCTCCGGCCAAGACCGACGACGGCTGGCTGGTGTTCTTCGACGCCGCGGGCGACGGCCAAGCCCTCGGTGCCGTCCGGGTCGGCGCGCTGCCGGACATGGTCACCATCACCCCCGACGGCCGCCGCGCCGTCGTCGCGAACGAGGCCGAGCCCGCTGAGGACTACTCGGTCGACCCCGAGGGAACGATCTCGGTCGTCTCCCTCCCCCGCGGCGTCACTGCCGCACCCCAGGCAGCCGTGCGGACCGCGAACTTCCACGCCTTCGAAGGTGCCGGACTCCCCGCGGGGATCCGCGTCTCCGGCGGGCGCACCGACGCGGGCACCGGCACACCGGCATTCCCCGTCTCCGAGGTCCTCGAACCCGAGTACGTCACCGTGGACCAGCAGTCCCGGACCGCCTACGTGACGTTGCAGGAGGCCAACGGCGTCGCCGTGGTCGACCTGCGACGGGCTGTCGTCACCGACCTCTGGACCGTCGGAACGGTCGACCGGGCACAGGTGCCGTTCGACGCCAGCGACCGCGACGGCGTCGACATCCGCACCTACGCCAACGTCCGGACCTTCCGCCAACCCGACGCCATCGCGTCCTACCGGGCGAAGGGCAAGACGTACCTGGTGACCGCGGACGAAGGTGACACCCGCGACTGGGACGGCTACTCCGAAGAGGTCCGGGTGGGCGACCTCGGCAAGAACGGCCTCAAGCCCGCCTGCGACGCGGTGAAGAACGGAGCCGGGTTCACTGGCCTCAGCCGGCTGAAGATCACCAAGGCTGACGGGCTAGACGCGACCGGCGCCTGCTACGAGACCCTCTACGGATTCGGCGGGCGCGGCATCTCCGTGTTCACCACCGACGGCCAGCTCGTCTCCACGACCGGTGACCAGCTCGAGCGCATCACCTCGGCGGCCGTGCCCGCGTTCTTCAACACCGACCACGGCACCTCGGCCTTCGACAACCGCAGCGACGACAAGGGCCCAGAACCCGAGGGACTCACGATCGGGAAGATCCATGGCCGCACCTACGCCTTCATCGGCCTCGAGCGCGTCGGCGGTGTCATGGTCTACGACCTCACCCAGCCGACGGTGCCCACCTTTGTCACCTACACCAACAATCGGGACTTCTCCGTCAGCGGTTCGACCGACCTCGCCGCAGCCGGCGACCTCGGACCCGAGGGGCTCACCTTCATCGACCGCGACGACTCCCCGAGCGGCCGGCCCCTGGTCGCGGTCGGCAACGAGGTCTCCGGCACCACCACGCTGTTCGACATCACCAAGGCGTCGCGGCACAAGTAGCCGGCAGCGACACGCAAGCCCCGTCGAGGGGAACCCTGCCCGCCTCCACAGGGTTCCGGTCCCGGCGGCCGCCCGCGGCCGCCGGGACCCAGTCGAGGTCGCTGACGGACAGCCCATGAACGGCCCAACCGGTCTCTCCGAGCTCCGAGCGACTGGCCGAACGCGAGCTACGACGTGAGCGGCGGGGCCAGCGTGGGCAGCTCGCGGACACGGGCCGCGTCCTCAGGACCTGCGTGTCTCACGTGGCCACGGCAAGCGTGTGGCCGAGCGCCTCGTCGCTGAGTGCCCGCTGGAGGATGGCGTGCGCGAGGCTCCACCTGCTCAACGAGCCGTCCTTGGCCAGGGGGGCATCGATGCTGACGCGGTAGTCGGTGCGTTGCTTGTCGCCCGTGAGGTAGCCGGGGCGGACGATGGTCCAGCCCAGGTCGCTGTCCTGGAGTGATCGCTCCGCGAGGCGCATGTCGCGGTACGTCGGCTCGAGGAAGTGGCGCTTGAGGACGTGCGTGTAGAACCAGCCGTCATCCGGCTGGTCCACGACTCCGCCGCTGGTGACGAGCACCACGCGGGAGAATCCGGCCCTAGGAGCTGCGGCGACGAGGGCCGCGACGCTCCGTGAGTAGACCGTGGTGCCACGCCGCGCGGCGAGCAGGCCGCTCACGCCGACGAGGTTGACGACGACCTCGCAGCCGTCGAGTCCAGAGCCGAGCGCTGCCGGGTCGGTGGCGTCACCCGACGCGACGCGGACCGACGCTCCCTTCGGGACCTGGACCGCGTCGGGGCGTCGAGCGACGACGCGGACGTCGTGGCCTGCTTCGCATGCCAGACTCAGAAGCGCCTCTCCACTTCCGCCAGTCGCTCCGAGGAGACCGATTCTCATGCGTGCCACCGTCCTCGCCGATACTTTAGATATGCAAGCAGTATGACACCTGAAGACGTTCCGCACGACCCACTGTCAACGGCGCTGCAACGAGTGCTGCTGGCACACACACGTGCTCAAGGTCATCTTGCTCGCACGCTCGGGGTCTCACGTACGGACGTGGATGCCCTCGAGCACCTGATGGTCGGACCCCTGAGTGCGGTGGAGCTCGCTGGGCGCCTCGGCATCAGTCAAGGCGCCGTGACCCACCTGTTGAGGCGCCTCGAGAAGCGTGACCACGCGCGGCGTACGAGTGACCCCGAGGACCGCCGCCGGGTGGCGATCGAGCTCACCGACACCGGCCGTGACACCGTCGTCGCTCACGTGCTTCCGCTGCTTCGAGACCTCGATGCTCTCGCTGCTCGAATGAGCCGACGCAGCGGCGAAGCAGTCATCGCCTACCTCGACGGCTCGACCACGGCACTGCTCGCGCTTGCCGGGGCGGAGGTCCCGCCCGCCCCGTGACCGGACGCGGGTCGGTGCGCTCACGTTCCCCCTGCGCCCGTCGGCAGCGCTGCAGCACAGCTGGGGCCGGGCCACGAGACGGATCAAGCGTGGTGTCCAGGCACCCGGATCCATCGCGACAGAGACGCGGTCACGCTCCGTCCAGGGAAACATGCCAGGTCGGTGCGCCCTCGATGGCCGTCACGACGATCGCCTCATCGCTGACGGCGAGCTGGTGACCAGCCACGCCCGTCGGCATCCGATAGGCGTGGAGGAGCTCATAGGTGTCGGGGTCCAGCCGGTACACCGCTGATCGCGACTGGCCGCCTCCGTCGAGGCCGTCCCCGCCGTCGAGGACGTACAGATCACCGTCCGGACCGACGGCGACGTCGTAGGGTCGGCCAACCCGCGCAGGTACGACGGTCGCGCGGCTCAGGTCGGCGTCAACCAGCTGCACTCGCGCGTTGCGGCGTTCGGCGACGACGACGCGGCCATCGGCGAGGAGGTCGATGCCGTGTGGCAGGAAGAACTGCCCGGGTGCGTCCCCGAGCTCACCGATGGCCGCGACCTGATGACCGTCGGCATCGACCTTCACCACACGGGAACCGCGATAGCCGTCGGAGATGTAGACGGACCCGTCGTCCGCAGCAACAACGTCCGTCGGACGAGCGAAGGTCAGGCCCTCGGACGGGCACGGCAGGTTGGTCAGGACGTTGCGGACCTGCATGCACTTCTCGAGCGCCGAGCCGTAGGGGCTCCCCAGCCGGAATGTCTCCTCGCCGTTGGCATCGAAGGCGACCACCTGGTTGCTGCCGACGTCGGTGATCCACACGGTCCCGTCGCTCGCGACGTCCACACCGTGGGGTGACGCCAGCGCCCCACGCCCCCACGACCCCACGACGCGGCCCGAGTCCGGGTCCACGCGGTGGACCACGTCGTGGTCGACCGGCTCGCTCCACGCGAACGGCCGCTCGTCACGGTCCACGACGATCACCGTTCCGTCCGGCGCCACCGCAACACCCGAAGCAGGGGACGTCACTGCATCGCCGAGGTCCCACATCCTGAAGCCCTCCGTGGAGGGCCCCGTGGGACGAGACGCCGACGCGATACCTGGCGGCCTGCCCCACAGGACGCCGGCAGTCGCGGACAAGACCACCGCCGCGACGATCGCCGTCACGAGGCGTCGACGCCCTTCAAGGCCCGGCGCGGCTGCAATCACGCTGCCGGGTGAATGGCTGTGCAGTTGGTCGTTCACGCGTCAAAAGTAGGACTGGAGCCATGGCTGGAAAAGGGAACGCCGCAGGATTCCATGACACCTCAGGGTCGACCCGAAGAACCCCCTGAAGGAATGCCCGGGCAGCTGCTGGACTCTCCGTGGCCGCTTCATCGTGCCGTCGTTCTGCAGACCACCGCCCAGTGGCGGCAACGAGCACCATGCGACAAGCCAGAGTGCGGGTGCGCCAGCGTTGCGCGAGTGTCGGACGTCCGCTCATGCCGCGAGAAGCGCTTGGCTTCACGTGGCACGGAAGTGGCCACGTCACTCCTCTGCGAGCCCCTGGCCTGCTCGGCGTCCTCAGAGGCGCTCGCCTGCCTCCACGCGGGCCGCGATGGTGTTCCCGGCGGGCGCGAGCGGGCAACGCCACCGGTCGTCGTAGCGGCACGAGGGGTGGTAGGCGAAGTTGAGGTCGACGACCAGGTGTCGGTCGTCACCGCCGAGCCACGCGCCCTTGGCCGAGTCGAGGAGGTAGCGACCCGCGCCGTAGCTGCCGTCGCCGGCCGTGCCGTCGCGCAGCGGGACGAAGATCCCGCCGCCGTACTGGTGCAGCCACCACACGTCGAGCCTGCCGCCCACCGGCTCGGGCAGTCGGACCAGGCCGATCCGGTGCAGCGTGACCGACCCGTCGTCCCCGCCGTCGACCTCGCGCTCGTCGGCGTCGGCCGACTCGATCTCGACCGTGAACCGCAGCGCCGGGTCGTAGGCCCAGTAGTCCACGCCCCGCTGCCTCAGCTCGGGGACACCCGCGGTCGGGCTCTGGGGATGGGTGGCGAAGAGGTCCGCGCGTCCCTCACGCCACAGGCGGTGTCCCTCGGCCGGGTCGTCGCAGGCCCGCACCTCCTCGTAGAGCGAGGAGACGCGGGCGCGCCAGTCGGCGAGAGTCAGGGCGGACGAGATGGTGGGCACCCGATCACTGTCGCACGCGCCGGGCCGCGAGACGTCGGGCGCAGTCGGGTGCGGGAGGAGCGTCGGTCAGCGGACCACCCTGGCCACGAAGGTGTCCAGGTTCGCCATCAGCCGCGCGACCTTCTGCTCGACCGTGAGCCGCTCGTCCATGACCACCGTGCCGTTGCTCCGGACGTTGCGGGCGAAGAGCGAGCAGTCGAGCGCGGCGCAGACGTAGGTGCCGACCGAGTCACCGCGCTGGCCCGCCCTGCCCGCACGGGGCGCCACCATCAGGCCCACTGACCCGACGGTCGTGCAGAGGTCGCACATCGTCCTTCGCATCCGCCCGGCACCCGCGTCCGATGCTCGCAGCGCGATGCCGCAGGGCCGGCCGTCGCGTTCGGCCACCAGGTAGTGGCGTCCCGGCGCCTTCGGGTCCTGCCAACCCAGGTAGTCGAGATCGCCCCACGGTCGCTCGTCCAGGTCCGCCGGGAGGTTGACCCTCCCCGCGGCACCCTTGCTGAGGTTCACGAACGACGTGCGGATCTGCTTCTCGGTCAGCGGGTTCACGAGACGATCCTAAACCTATTAGGCAATCTCCTACGTATGCACGCCAGCTGGCCGTGACCCTGCGGCCCGTCCACGGCGTCACGCCGCCGCAACCACGGCCGACACGGCGACCTCCAGGGTGGCCAGGTCGTGCGGCAGCCGGGCCTGGGCGCCCGGGAGTGCGCGCTCGAGCGAGAGACCGTTCACGACCGTGAGCAGGAACCGGGCCTGCTGCTCGAGGTCACCCGGCGCCAGCGCTCCCTCGTCGCGCAGGACGGCCAGCCAGGCCGACACGCGGTGCACTGCCAGGCGCTCGAGGGCGAGGAAGGCGTGCTCCGAGTCGGCATCGGGGGGCGACGCGACCCAGGCACGGTGCAGCGACGTGAGGTTGGCGCGCGCCTGCTCCCCCGCCCCCACCTCGGACAGGAGCAGCTGGAGGCAGGCCACGAGCCGTTCCGACGGGCTCGACGCGACGTCGCCCATCGGGTCGTCGGGGACCTCCAGCGAGGCGAGGCCGGCGACCACCGTGTCCACCAGCAGCCGCTGGGTCGGGAAGAAGTGCCGCAGCGAGCCGACGCTGACGCCCGCGCGCGCCGCGACCGCGCGGACGCTGAGCCGGGCGGTCGGGTCCTCGCCGAGCATGGTCGCCGCGGCGACCAGGATCTTGTCCCTCGTCGACGGTGTCCCTCCGGTCACGTGCGGTCCGCCCCTCTCCGATGACTAACACGCTGTGCTAGCGTCAGCCTAGCGCTAGTACGCCGTACTAGTAGCCGACGACCCGACGGGAGACCGAGCACCGTGACCACGACCGACCAGACCTGGCTGCTGAGGGGCGACGTGCCGTCGCCGACGCCCGGACTCCCGGCCGGGACGGAGTACCACCGAGCCTTCGCGGGCGACTCGCGTCGGGTCCCCCGGGGACTGCTGACGATCCTGCTGCTCCTGGTGGGCTTCGTCGGCTTCTCGGCGGGCTTCGTGGAGCTGTCGAAGGTCATCGACACCCGCGTGCTCGGGCGCGACGAGGCGTTCACTCCCCTGCGCCACGCCGCCGGGTCGCTCTCGCTGGCGCTGCTCATCCCGTGGTCCATGCTGCTCCAGCGGATGCTCTACCGAGTCCCGGCGGGCACCCTGCACTCGGTGACCGGACGCTTCCGGTTCGGCGTCCTCGCCAGGACCCTGCTCGTGCTCGGACCGCTCGTCCTGGTGGCGGTGG
The DNA here is from genome assembly GCF_020991065.1 of Nocardioides okcheonensis. Lineage (NCBI taxonomy): Bacteria > Bacillati > Actinomycetota > Actinomycetes > Propionibacteriales > Nocardioidaceae > Nocardioides > Nocardioides okcheonensis. The sequence goes on along the minus strand of NZ_CP087710.1, from coordinate 71,251 downwards.
GGATCAGCGCGCTGCAGGGCGGCTCGACGACGTCGTGGACCGACGCGGACCTCGTCGCGATGGTCCTCATCAGCCTCGTCATCAGCCCGCTCGCCGTCGCCGGCGAGGAGTACGGCTTCCGGGGGCTGATGTTCCGGGTGGTGGGCGGGTGGGCGCGCAGCCCGCGCGTCGGCCTCGTGGCGGGCGTCGTCGTGACCACGGTCGTGTTCTCGCTCGTGCACGGGACCCTCGACCCCTACCTGCTGACCTCCTACCTCGTGCTGTTCGGCTCGATGGCGGTCGTCACGTGGCGCACCGGCGGACTCGAGGTCGCCGTCGTGCTGCACGCCGTCTACAACCTCGCCCTCCTGGTCGCCACGGCGCTCCACCTCGACGTCGGCGGCGAGCTCGACAACCGCGCGACGGCCGTCGGGTCCCCGGTGAACCTGGTCCCCAGCGCGGCGATCCTGCTCTCCACCGCCCTCGTCTGGTGGATGACCCGCAGCGGCCCCGTCCGTGCGCCCGCCCGGAGCGAGGACCGGTGAGCGCCGGCTGGAACGACCGACGGCTCGAGCGCCGCGCCAGGCCGGCCGACGGCCGGCCGCTGCGGCCCTTCCGCTGGTGGCAGGCGTTCCGCCGCTCCCTGCTGTCGATCACGCTCGAGCACGAGGGCCGCCCGGTCGTGCACACCGTCGAGGTGAGGCACGGTGGGGACGCCAACGGCGTGGTGCGGGCGAGCCTGTACGTCGACGGCGTCCGCCACCTCGAGTCCAGGCTGCCGGCGAGGTTCCCGGTCGACGGCGGTCACATCGAGGTCCGCAGGAGCCCGGCAGGGCTGCGGCGTTGCCACCTCGTCACCCACGACGGGACGGCGCGGGCCCTCGAGCCCGACCCCCGCTCCGCCGAGGGCCGTCGCGCGCGGTTCGCCCGACGCCACCCCGTCGCGAGCAGCCTCGTCGGCGCGGTCTCGGTGGCCCTGCTGGTCGTCGGCGTCACGCTGGGCGCGCTCCAGGCGGCCGAGCCGGTCTCGCAGGTCCCCGCCATCGCCTCGACCCTCGGCACCTTCCACTCACCGGTGCACCTGCCGACGTGGCTCAACCTCTCGCTGGGCCTGGGCGCGGTCGCAGGGTCGGTCGACCGGGCACTGCGGATGCAGTACCACTGGCTGCTGGACAGCGGGGCGGCCACGTGAGCGCGGCCGCCCTCCGCTCAGCCGAGCGCGGCTCCGGCCTGCTCCGCCAGCCAGCGCTCGGACCGCTCGTAGGTCCAGCGGTTGTCGTCGACGAGCGTGAAGAACCCGGAGTAGCCGAAGTAGAACCACAAGATGTCGGTCGCCTCGTCGACGGACAGGCCCTCGCGCAGACCCCCGACCTCGCCCAGCCGCACGGCCACGGCCCGCACCGCGTCGCGGTAGCGGGTGGTGGCGACCTCCAGGGCCTGCGCGACCTCGGCGTGCTGCGGCGCGGTGGTCAGCACCAGTCGGATGATGTCGCCGTAGTCCTCGCGCATCGACCGCACCGTGGCCGCCGTCTGGCGCAGGATCTCGTCCGGGTCGGCGATGGCCTGGTGCCGCGTCAGCGTCTCGGCCACGACCGGCGCCTGCGTCCACTGGTCGACCAGCGTCCGCAGCAGCCCCTGCTTGCCGCCGGCCACGGCGTACACCGTGGCCGGGGCGACGCGCGCCTCCGCGGCGATGTCGTCGACCTTGGTCCCGACGAAGCCGTGCCGCGAGAAGAGCCGCCGGGCCGCCTCCACGATCGCGACCCGGGTGGCCTCGGCGTACTCGGCACGCCGGCTCGGGGGCTGGTCCGTCACACGCCCGATCCTAGCCGCCTCCACTCACCAGAGTTGGACTCTGATCAATCAATTCATACTCTGACGACGTGGAGGAACCGATGACGCCAGCACCCACTGCGCCGCTGTGGAACGCCGCCGTGACCGCACGACCGAAGCTCCTCGTCCGGTGCACCAGCACGGCGGACGTGCAGGCGGCGGTCCGGACCGCACGCGAGCAGGGACTGCCGCTGGCGGTCCGCGGAGGTGGCCACGACTGGGCCGGGCGCGCCGTCGCCGACGGCGGGCTGACGGTCGACCTGACCCCGATGCGGCAGGTGGACGTCGACCCCGCGACCGCGGTCGCCACGGTGGCGGGCGGTGCCACGGCGGCCGACGTCGCCGCGGTCGCGCACCGGGCGGGGCTGGTCGCGGTGACGGGCACCGCTGGGTCCGTCGGGATGGTCGGTCTGACGACGGGCGGCGGCTACGGGCCGCTCAGCGGGAGGTTCGGGCTCGCCGCCGACAACCTGCTCTCCGCCGAGGTCGTCCTCGCCGACGGCACCCTGGTCGTCGCGGATGACGAGCACCACCGCGACCTCCTCTGGGCGCTGCGCGGGGGCGGGGCCAACTTCGGCGTGGTCACCTCGATGCGCGTCCGGCTGCACCGGGTCCCGACGATCCTCGCCGGGATGCTGCTGTTCCCGATGGACGTCCTGCCGGCGCTCGAGGACCACCTCCTGCGCGCCCCCGACGAGCTGACGGTCCAGGCAGGCTTCATGACGCCTCCCGGCGGCGAGCTGTCGCTGTTCGCGTCCCCGACGTGGTGCGGCGAGGAGGAGGCAGGGGCCCGGGCGCTGAGGCGGTTCACCGAGGTCGGACCGCCGCTCGTGGAGCAGGTGGGTCCGACGACCCAGGTCGACCAGCTCGCCGCGATCGACGCCCTCTACCCGCCCGGGCGCCACGTCCACATCGGCACGCGGACGGTGACCGCGCTCGACCGCGGGGTCGAGGCGGCGCTCCGCGACGCCGCGGGACGCATGACCTCGCCGCTCTCCGCGATCTCGCTGCACAGCCTGCACGGCGCAGCGACGCGGCCCGGCCCGGACGACACGGCGTTCCGCAACCGCGCCCCGCACCTGATGGTCGAGTCGATCGCGGTCTGGGAGGACGGGGATCCCTCGCCCCAGCGACACCGCGACTGGGCGCGCACCCTCGACCCGCTGCCGGGCGGCTACCCCAACCTGCTGGGTCCCGACGAGCGCGAGCGCACCGTCGAGGTCTTCGGACCCAACGCCGACCGCCTGCGCGCGGTCAAGGCGCACTACGACCCCGACCACCTCTTCCACGCCACCGGGAGCCTCTGATGACCACGACCGACACCGGCGCGACCTCGACGGCGCTCCGCGAGCTGGGCGCCTTCGAGAACGTGATCGACCTCTACGCCAGCCGCAACCCCGTCCAGTTCTCCCTCGTCCTCGAGCTCGCCGCACCGGTCCCGGCCGCGCGCCTGGCGCAGGCGCTCGCCCACCTGCAGCGCGTGCACCCCCTGCTCGCGGCCCGCGTCGACCGTACGGGCGGGCGTCCCGTCTTCCGCCCGGCGAGCGCGTCGATCCCGCTACGGTGCGTCCACGAGCCCGACTGGCGTGCGGCGGCGGCGGACGAGCAGACCAGTCCGATCGACCTCGCCGGCGGCCCGCTCGTCCGCGCGGTCCTCCTCACCGACGCGGGCGGCGACAGCGGCGCCGTCGTGCTGCTGACGTTCTCGCACCAGGTCTCGGACGGACGCGGCGCACTGCTGGCCGTCCGCGACCTCGTCGCCCACCTCGAGGACGAGCACCGCGCACCCCGGGCGGTGCCGCTCGACCAGGAGACCCTCCTCCGGCAGCTGCCCCCGCCCGGCCGGGACGACCGGGACGATCGGGAGGACCGGGACGACCCGGGTCCGACCGGCGCGGCGCAGCCGCCGGCCGCGTCGACCCGGCCGTTCGACGGCACGCCGCCGCGGGTCGAGAGCGCCGAGCTCGGCGCCGTGCGGACCGCCCGGCTCCGCGCCGCGGCGCGCGAGCACGACGCGACCGTCCAGGGCGTCCTCTGCGCAGCCGCCGCCGAGTCGCTCGCCGAGCTCACCGGGAGGACCACGGTCCGCCTCAACGTCCCGATCGACCTCCGCAGCGCGCTGGACCTCGAGGACGACGTCGTCAACCGCTTCACCGCGACGACCGTGACGCTCGGGACCGGCGCAGGCACCACGACGTGGGACCTCGCGCGAGACGCGTCCGGGCAGCTGCGAGCCGGCCGGCGGGCCGCCCGTGCCACGGCGCTCGCCCTCGCCTCGCTCGACCCCGCCAGTGCCGCGGAGGCCGAGGCGGCGATGCTCGCGGCCACCTCGTCCGACCTCGAGATCACCAACCTGGGCGCCGCCGGGTCCGCGCCGTCGGTCGTCGCGATCTGGGGCCCCACGATGACGACGCAGGTGCAGGGCGAACGCATCCTCGGCGTCGTCACCCACGGTGGCGCGCTGCGGATGGCGCTCACCACCCACGACCGTCCCCGCGGCCTCGCCGTGGACATCGCCGGCCGCCTCGACCGCCTCCTCGACCGCCTCTGACGTCCCTGCACGCCGGAGCACGACGCTCCTCTCGGAAAGGTGTCCCATGACCACGCCCGGAGCCAGGCACGACGGCCTGGCCGCGACCGGCACTCCCGCGCCGACCGGGGGCTCCCGGCCCGACGCGCGACCCTTCGGCGCCCACCTGCGGATGGCCTGGTGGAAGCCGCTGCTCCTCCTCGTCGCCCTGCCCGCCACCCTCCTCGTGCTCCAGGTGCTCGCCCTGCTGCTGGTCGGCGCGGTCGAGGGCAGCGACGACCCGCTCGGCGCCGACCTCACGCCGCTCAAGTCGCTGGCCGTCAACGCCAGCATCGGCCTCACCGGGGTGGTGGCCCTGCTGCTGACCGCACGGATGGCGCGGGTGCCGTGGCGCGCGCTGCTGTCGACGCGACGGACCCTCGACCGCCGGCGGCTGGTGACGTACGCCCTCGGCGCGGTCGTGCTGGTCGGCGCCGCGCTCGGCGCCACGGCGGTGGTCTCGCCGGAGTCGACGGGCTGGTCCGGCTTCGCCGTCACCGGCACCACCGTCGGCCTGCTGTGCGTCACCCTGCTCACCACGCCGCTCCAGGCCATCGGCGAGGAGCTCACCTACCGCGCGGCCCTCATGCCGGCCGTCGCCAGCTGGTCGCGCGCCGTGACCCCCGCCCTCACGGCCGGGATCACGGTCTCCGCGCTGGTCTTCGCCGCGATGCACGGGTCGACCGACCCCTGGCTCGCGGCCTACTTCGCGGTCGTCGGGCTCAGCACCGCGCTGGCGGCCGTGATCAGCGGGGGCATGGAGGCACCGATCGCCTTCCACGTGGTCAACAACGTCCTCGCGGGCGTCGTCGGCAACCTGTTCTCCGACGGGGGCACCACCACCATCGACCGGACCGCGGACACCGGTGACGCGTCGCTGTTGCTCCTCGTCGCCGCCAACGTCGCCATGGTCCTCCTCGTCGTGGCCCACGAGCGACGGCGAGCCCCCTCCGCCGGCCCCACCTCCACCCCTGCCTGACCCTCTCCCACGAACGACAAGGAACACGTCATGCACCACACCAGCACCCGCACGCGCGCCCGTGGCGTCCTCGCCGCCCTGTCCGCCCTCGCCACCGCCGCCGGCCTCGCCGGCTGCGCGCACGCACCGCCCGCGGCCGACGCCGAGGCCGTGAGCCGTGCCGTCACTGCGCGGGCCTCGTCCGCGGCCCCGGCCTCCGACCGGGGCGTCCGGTCCCGGCTCGCCGCGCTCGAGAGGCGTCGCGACGCCCGCCTCGGCCTGATGGCGATCGACACCGGCACGGGCCGGACGCTCGGCCACCGCGCGGACGAGCGGTTCGCGATGGCCTCGACCGTCAAGGTGCCGCTCGCGGCCACCGCGCTCCACCAGCTCTCGGGCCGCGAGCTCGAGCGGCGGCTGTTCTGGTCCGAGGACGACCTCGTGCCCTACTCCCCCGTCACCGAGATGTTCGTCGAGGACGGGATGACCGTGCGCCAGCTCATCGACGCCACGCTCACCCTCAGCGACAACACCGCCGCCAACGTGCTCTTCGAGCTCGTGGGCGGGCCGGGCGCGGTCGAGAGCCGGTTGGCCGAGCTCGGCGACACCACGACCTCGGTCGACCGCGTCGAGCCCGACCTCAACGACTGGGCGCCCGGAGAGGTGCGCGACACCAGCACCCCGCGGGCCCTGGCCGACACCGTCCGGCGCCTCACGCTCGGTGACGGGCTCGGCCGCACGGACCGGCGCCTGCTCGACGACGAGCTGGGCGACGCCGTCACCGGCGCCGGGCTGGTCCGGGCCGGCGTGCCGGCCTCGTGGCGGGTCGGCGACAAGAGCGGCAGTGCGTCCTACGGCATCCGCAACGACGTCGCCGTGGTCCGCCCGCCGGGACGCGCGCCGTGGGTGGTCGTCGTCATGACCTCGCACGACGACCCCGACGCCGAGACCGACGACGGGCTCGTCGCCGCGGCGACCCGGATCCTCGTCGACGGGTGGTCGTGACCGTGCCCGACGTCCAGGACACCCGCCGTCGCCCGTCCCGTCCCGTCCTCCTGCTCGTCGCCGCCGTCGCGGCCGCCCTCGCGGTCGTCGCGGGACCGGCGCTGTGGGGCGGGCTGACGGACCACCGCGACAGCCGGCACTTCGACCGCCGGGCCGACGCGCCCACCAGCGGAGACCTGGCCTTCGTCCTCCCCGACGTCGTGCCGCAGGACGCACGCGACATCACCGTCCGCGCCGGGACGGAGGACCCCGACGCCAAGATGTACGACTGGACCAGCACCAGCGGCGTGCTCGACGGCGGTGCGTGCGACGAGCGCGAGACGTCCGCGGTCACCGCTCCGTTCGACGGCTCGCAGTGGCCCGAGCAGGTCGCGGAGGGGCAGGGCCTCGCCTGCGGGTCCGTGTTCGTCCGCGAGGTGTCGGGACGCTTCTACGCCTGGATCGTCTAGCCGTGGTCGCCCGTGGCGTCGTCGAAGCGGGCGCGGGCCCGCTCGATCTCCTCGACGTGCTCGTCGCTCCACCTCAGGAGGGCCTCGATCGGCTCTCGCAGGGTCTTGCCGAGCGGGGTGATGCGGTACTCGACCGCGACCGGGCGGTCGCTGATGACGGTGCGGTCGACGAAGCCGCTCCGCTCGAGCCGGCGGAGCGTCGCGGTCAGCGACTTCTGCGTCACCGGGATCAGGCGCCGGAGCTGGTTGAACCTGCGCGGCGCCTCGCAGAGCTCCTCGAGGACGAGGACCGACCACGTGTCGAGGACCTGCCCGAGGACCTCGCGGTGCGCGGGGGTGATGTCGATCCGGCCGGAGGAGGTGTCGTCCACGACACCAAGGCTAGTTGAAGTGCCCTTCGCACACCAGGTATCACTTGGATACCGCATTCCCCACGACAGGAGACTCTTGTGACCGCTCGCCTCACCAGCCCGGACGGCATGCTGCAGCACGCCCCGTACCACCACGTCGCCGTGGCGACCGGGTCCACCCACGTCCACGTCGCCGGCCAGGTCGGCCAGGTCGGCAACGAGCCGGTCGCCGCCGACGACCTCGCCGCGCAGGTGGCGCAGGCGCTGCGCAACACCGCGACCGGCCTGGCCGGCGCCGGCGCCTCGTTCTCCGACGTGGTCCGCCTCACCTTCTACGTCGCCCGGTGGACGCCGGACCGGATCGAGACCCTCATGGCCGGTGTGCAGTCCGTCGCCGACGAGGTCGGGCTCCCCATGCCGATGCCCCCGGCCTCCCTCATCGGGGTCGAGGTGCTCTTCGAGCCCGACGTGCTCGTCGAGGTCGAGGCGACGGCGGTGCTGCCGTGACGCACGTGGTCCAGCACCTGCGCATCCCGCGCGGCCCCCTCGAGCTCGCCGCCGACCTGCACCTGCCGGCCGACCACGACCCCGCCGTGCCGCGGCGCGCCGTCGTGCTCTCGACGCCCGGCAGCAGCGTCAAGGAGCAGATCGGCGCCACCTACGCGTCGCGGCTGGCGCAGCGGGGGCTCGCCGCCCTCACCTTCGACCCGGCCCACCAGGGCCGGAGCGGCGGCGAGCCGCGAGACCTCGAGGACCCCTACCGTCGCGGCGAGGACATCTCGTACGCCATCGACGCCCTCGGCGCCGTCGACGGCATCGACCCGGAGCGGATCGGCGCCCTGGGCATCTGCGCCGGCGGCGGCTACGCCGTCCACACGGCCCGCACCGACCACCGCATCAGGGCGCTGGCCACCGTCGTGGCGGCCGACATGGGCGCCGCGTGGCGCAGCCCCGGCCTCTCCCCCGACGGCCCGGCGGCCGCGCTCGACGGGCTCGCCGCGGCGCGGACCCAGGAGGTCGTGACCGGGACCCTCGACCGGTCCGCGTGGCTCCCGGACACCCTCGACGAGGCGGACGCGGCCGGGATCGACGACGTCGACACCCGCCAGGCCGTCACCTACTACCGCACCCCGCGCGGCGGCAGCGCCCACTCCACCAACCGGCGCCTGACGCGCAGCGACGCGCTCCTGCTCGGCTACGACGCCTTCCACCTCGTCGACCCGCTCCTCACCCAGCCGCTGCAGGTCATCGTCGGCGGCAGGCGGGGAAGCACCGGTTCCTACGAGACCGGCATGAGGCTGTGGGAGATGGCGCCCCGCCCGGTCGACCTCCTCGTCGTCGAGGGGGCCGGCCACTACGACCTGTACGACGTCCCGGAGCACGTCGACCAGGCGGTCGACCGGCTCGCCACCTTCTTCGACGCCCATCTCTGACTGCGCTCGACGTGCACGGCCCCGGGCACAATCACGCCGACGAGGCGACCCACACCGAGGTCGAGCTCTTCTACGCCCTCTGAGCCACCGTCGCACGAGTCCGCACCGTGGCCAGCGCGGTCAGGGACAACAGCCCCACGAGACCGAGGGCGAGCCTGCGGTGCTCGCCGGTGTCCCGCCACATCACCAGCATGCCGATGTAGGGCACCCGGATCCGGGCGAGCCCGGTGATCTCGCTCGCGGTCATGGGCGTGGAGTCCTCCAGCGCGTTGGCGTCGCCGCGCGTCACGACCGTGCCGTCGTCGGCCACCGTGCTCACCCGGTGCAGCAGGGTCCGGTCGGGGAAGTCCGGGTCGGCGAACCGCACGACCCAGCCCGGCCGCACGTCCTCGGTGTCGACGGGGAGGGTCAGCACGACGTCCCCGGGGCTGATCGCGGGCGCCATCGAGCCCGAGAGCACCACGGTCGCGTCGTAGCCGGCCAGCAACGGGAGCACCGACCAGGCGAAGAGGCCGACCAGCGCGGCGAGCGTACCGGCGGCGAGGGCACGGAGAGGCTCGAGGACCACTCCCGACCACCTCCTCGGTCCGGACGGCTGTTGTCACCCCTCCCGATCGGTCCCGGACGTTCGATGCTGAGGCGGACGGCACACCGATCTGGCGTCGGGACGAGGTGGAGGTCCCGTTTTTCCTCAGGACTCGCTGCCGGCTGCCGACTGCATGGGTGCGGGGGGACTCACCCATCGGGGTGAGATGAGCGCGCAGACAGGAAATCCCCATGCCCCGGAACAGTCGTCACGGCGCCAGGAACCGCCGTCGCAACACCGCCGTCGCGGTGACCTCGGGCTTCCTGGTCAGCGGTGTCCTCGTGTGGCACTCCTCGTACGCCGCGTTCACCGACTCCACCACCAACCCCGGCACCAGCTGGACGGCCGGCCAGGTGGACCTCAGCGACAACAAGAACGGGACCGCGCTCTTCGCCGTCACGTCGATGGTCCCCGGCACGACCGGGTCGAAGTGCATCGTCGTGACCTACAGCGGCAACGTCGCGACCGCGGTGAGGATGTACGGCGCGTACACCGATGCCGACGCCAACGTCGTGCCGGACGCCACCGGGCTGGCGTCGTACGTCGAGCTCGCCGTCCAGGAGGGCTCGGGCAGCCAGGAGAACTGCAGCGACTTCTCCCCGACCTCGACCCTCTACGGCAGCCAGCCGACCTTCGACGCCACCAGGACCGCCGCCCACTTCGTGACCAACGTCGGCAGCTACGCGACCGGGGTCAGCTCGTGGGCGCCGTCCTCGACGACGTCACGCACCTACAAGATCAGCTACCAGCTCAAGGACAACGACCTGGCCCAGGGCCAGTCGCTGGAGCTGGACTTCGTCTGGGAGGCACGCAGCACGCCATGAGGTGGGTCATCGGGCTCGTGGCGGTCCTCGCCCTGGGCCAGCTGGCGCTCGCCGACGGCACCGGTGCGGCGTTCCACGACACCGCGGCCAACCCCGGCTCCCGCCTGGGAGCCGACACCCTGGACCCGCCGAGCGCGTTCTCGGCGTCCCGCTCGTGCGCCCTGGCGGTGCCGACGTTCCGGGCCGCGACGACGAACGCGAGCGACGGCACCGCCTCCTTCACGTTGGCCAAGCCGGCGGGGGTGGTGTCCGGCGACCTGCTCCTGGCGGTGCTGATCCACGTGGACCAGTCCAACCCCCCGGGTCTGCCCTCGGGGTGGACGGCCCTGCGGCGGGGCACCGCGAACAGCCAGTCGGTGCTGGCCTGGAAGCTGGCCGGCGGCAGCGAGCCGTCGTCGTACGTCTTCTCCGTCGACGCCTCGGACGTGACGTCGGGCGCCATGGTCGCCTACTCCGGCGTCAACCAGTCCTCGCCGATCGGCGCCCACGGCATGAACGAGTACGGCGCGAGCTCGACCTTCACCGCGCCGTCCGCGACCTCGACCGACGCCTCGACCCGGCTCGTGGTGGGCTACGCCGTCGACAACTACGCCAGCACGGTGAGCGTGCCAGCGACGACCACGAGCCGCGCGTTCGTCAACGGCAGCGGCGGCGGGCAGCCGGCGACGATCCGGATCGTCGACCGCGAGCACGCGAGCGTCGGCGCGTCCGGGACCTCCGCGGCGACGCTCACCAGCGGCAAGGACGGCGCAGCGTTCTCGGTGCTGGTCCGCTCAGGGGCGCCGAACCCGGTCACGCTGACCTGGACGGCCACCTCGGACACCTACGCGACGGGGTACGCCTGGACCCGGACCGGCTCGGGCGCCACGACCACGGTCTCGGGTCGGACGACCACGACCGGCAGCGACGCGACCCTCGCGCTGACCTCCTCGGCGACGTACTCGCTCAGGGCCTCCTTCCTCACCTGGCGCTCGGTCGCCGCGACCTCGACCGTGCCGGCCTGCTGACCGACCTCTGGTTCCGCTCGAGTCCGCGCCCGGGAACGGCTACCCGTCGACGAGGTCGCCGACGTCGTGCGGCCGGCGACGACGAGGTCGGGCTCCCGATGCCGATGCCCCGGCCTCTCCCCCGACGACCCGGTTCAGGCGAGCGAGCCCGCGAAGATCTGCCAGGCGAGGGCGGACTTGGCGACCAGGCTGAGCACGAGGTAGCTCTTCTCGCCGAAGGCGTAGCTGCGCCAGCGGCCGACCTCGCGGTACTGCAGCCACTGGTTGAGCGCGAAGCTCATGAAGAAGACGAACAGGGACACGAAGATCCCGAACACGAAGCCCGGCACGTCCTCGCGCGCGGCGACGAGGTTCCAGGTGATGGCGACCCACGGCGCGGCGCCGGCCACGCACCCGAACCAGAACGGGAGCATGGTCGTGGAGGTGCGACCCGGCGGGTTCATCAGCTCCTGGAGCCACCCGAACAGGATCATCGCGACGTTGGCGCCGATCACCCCGAAGACGGCCGACACCTCGACGATGCCGTTGTAGAAGGCGATCAGGACGATCATGATCGTGGCGCTGAACGAGTACTCGACCCAGCGGAACGCGTTCAGCCCCCGTCGCAGGTCGCTCTCGTAGCGGCGGCGACCGACGGTCGCGGTGACGAGGTGGTCGACGGCCGCGAGGGTCAGGAACGCCGCGATCGCCCACCCGACGTTGACGTCGACGACGGACTCGGGGTCGGCCAGGGCGGTGCCCGGCGGGCCCTGGGCGTAGGACGCGATCACGGTGATGGCGAAGTCGCTGGCCAGCACGAGGACGGCGACGGCCTGGGCCGCGTGCAGCACCGTCAGGCCGAGGTTCCAGTGACGGAGCCCCCTCAGCGAGGCGTCGTCGACGCCGGCGGCGGTCGGCGGCGTGGACGTGGTGGGGGCCATGGTCGCCAGCGTACGCACCGCCAGCGGTCGCGGGTGAGGTTCGACGTCGTGCTGGCGGGCTGTCGTACGTCTCACACCCCGCGAGGTCGTGGTTGTCCGCGTGCGGTCGCTATCGTCCGACGCACACCTCCACACGTCCCGCGTGCCGAGGGGAAGCCGGTCCGAGTCCGGCACTGACGCGCAACCGTGGTTCACCCTCGTGGTGATGAGTCGGAGTGCCTCGCACGCGGAGTCCACCACATGCTGTCGCGATCGAGCAGCGGGTCGAGGCGCCCGGCGCCCCGTTCCCCTGCCCCTTGCAGCAGGAAGGAACCGACCCCATGACCGCCACCGGCAGCACCCGACCCGCCGACACCGGGACCTACGTCACGCTCGCCGACTTCCTGGTCGCCCGGCTGACCGAGGAGCTCGAGGCGTTGTGGGACCGCGACGCACGCGGCACCGGCGTGGACCGGCCGGGCCTCCCCGCGCAGGTGGCGGTCGTCGACGAGATGCTCGTGACCCTGGACTCCGGCCGGTTGCCGGACCGGCGCGACCTGCGGATGCTCCTCTTCGCCTACGGGACGCACCCCGACTACGACCCGTCGTGGACGCGACACCTGGTCGGGTCCGGCTGACCCTCCCGGACCGGGCCGTGCTCAGGCGTCGAGGTGGCGGCGCAGGTGCTCCGCCGTCGCGCCCGTGCCGGAGCGCGCGACGTCCTGCGGCGTCCCGGTCGCGACGACCCGTCCGCCCTGGTCGCCCCCGGCCGGGCCCAGGTCGATCACCCAGTCCGCGCCGGCCACGACCGAGAGGTCGTGCTCGACCACCACCACGGTGTTGCCCGAGTCGACGAGGCGGTGCAGCAGGCCGGCGAGGACCGCGACGTCGGAGGCGTGCAGGCCGGTCGTCGGCTCGTCGAGGAGGTAGAGCCCGTGGCCCCGGTCGGCGCGCTGGAGCTCACTGGCGAGCTTGATCCGCTGCGCCTCCCCACCGCTGACCTCCATCGCGGTCTGGCCCAGCCGGACGTAGCCCAGACGCACGTCGCACAGCGCCCGGAGCCGTCGCGCCACGGCGGGGACCTCGTCGAAGACCTCCAGCGCCCGGTCGACCGACAGGGCCAGCACGTCGGCCACGGTGTGGCCGCGGTAGGTGATCTCCAGCGTCTCGTCGTTGAACCTGCGCCCCTGGCACGCCGAGCACGGCGTGGTGACGCCGGGCAGGAACAGCAGCTCGACGTTCTGCACGCCCTCGCCGCGGCAGACCTCGCAGCGCCCGCCCGCCACGTTGGGCGAGAACCGGCCGGCGCCGTAGCCACGCCGGCGCGCCTCGGGAGTCTCCGCGAAGAGCTTCCGGACGGTGTCGAAGAGGCCGACGTAGGTCGCCACGTTGGAGCGGGGCGTACGGCCGATGGGCCGCTGGTCGACGACGACGAGCCGGTCGACCTGCTCGGCACCGCGCACCTCGCCGATCTCCGCCGCCTCCCCTGCGTGGCCGTCGAGCAGGTCACGGACGGAGCGCCCGAGCACGCCGTGGAGCAGGGTGGACTTGCCGGCCCCCGAGAGGCCGGTGACGACGGTGAGCGCGTCCAGCGGGACGCGGACGTCGAGGTGCTGGAGGTTGTGCACGGCGACGTCGTCGGCCTCGAACCAGCGCGACGGCGTCCGGGTCGCGTGGCCGTCGGGCCGTGCGCCGCCGAAGAGGAACGGCGCGGTCGCCGAGCCCTCGACCCCCTCGAGCCCCGCGAGCGGGCCGCTGTGGACCACGCGGCCGCCCGCCGCGCCCGCGCCGGGCCCGATCTCGACGATCCAGTCGGCCCGCCGGATCACGTCGAGGTTGTGCTCGACCACGAGGACCGAGTTGCCGCCGGCCTTCAGCTGCTCGAGGACGTCGAGCAGCGGCTCGGCCTCGGCGGGGTGGAGGCCGGCGGACGGCTCGTCGAGGACGTACGCCACCCCGAACAGGCCCGCGCGCAGCTGGGTCGCGATCCGCAGCCGCTGGGCCTCGCCCGACGACAGCGTCGTGGAGGGACGGTCGAGGGAGAGGTAGCCGAGGCCGAGGCGCACCAGCACCTCGAGCCGGCCGGCCATGTCGGCGCACAGGCGCGCCGCGACGTCGTCGCCGTGCGCGCGCGAGCGCAGGACCTGCTCGAGCTCGACGATGGTCGAGCAGCTGAGCTCGCGGATGGTGCGACCGTCGAACGTCACCGCCAGCGCCTCCGGACGCAGCCCCGCACCCCCGCACGCCTCGCAGGGCGTGCTGCGCATGAAGCGCTCCATGTCGCGGCGCGCCTTCTCGCTCGACGACGTCGCGAGCACGTGGTGGACGTGGGCCCGCGCGCTGCGGAAGGTGCCCATGTAGTCGCGTCCGCCGCCGCCGTCCTTGTCCGCCGGCCGGATCAGCACCGCCGGCCGCTCGTCGGTGAACAGCAGCCACTGCCGGTCGGCCTCCGCGAGGTCCTGCCACGGGGTGTCGACGTCGATGCCCAGGCGGTGGGTGACCCGGCGCAGGTTGTGTCCCTGCCACGCGCCCGGCCAGGCCGCGATCGCTCCCTCCCGGATGGTGAGCGAGGTGTCGGGCACCAGCAGGTCCTCGGCCACGTCGTGCACCACGCCGAGGCCGTGGCACACGGGGCACGCGCCCACGACGGTGTTGGGCGAGAACGCCTCGGCCGAGAGCCGCTCCGCGCCGTCGGGGTAGGTGCCGGCCCGCGAGAGCAGCATCCGCAACAGGTTGGACAGGGTGGTGAGGGTCCCGACGGTGGAGCGCGAGCTCACCCCGCCCCGCTGCTGGCGCAGCGCGACGGCCGGGGGCAGTCCGGTGATCTCGTGCACGTGGGGCGTGTCGACCTGCTGGAGCAGCCGGCGCGCGTAGGGCGCGACGGACTCGAAGTAGCGGCGCTGCGCCTCGGCGTAGATCGTGTCGAACGCCAGGGACGACTTGCCCGACCCCGAGACCCCCGTGAAGACGACGATCGAGTCGCGCGGGACGTCGACGTCGACCTCGCGCAGGTTGTGCTCGGACGCGCCGCGGACACGGACGTACCGGTCGGTCTCGTGGTGGGCCATCGGGCCTCCGTCCTCGGTCGAGAGGCTCCGCGCCAAGCCCGACGTCGACTATGGCACGACGCGGCTCGGCGAGGGTCACGCGGTCGCCTCCACCCGTGCACGTCGCCCGGGACGTTGGTCCTGATCTCCCCCGCCGACGGTCCCGGCGGTGCTGCGTCCGGCTGCCGCGGGCCAGGTACGCGGCTAGATTCGGTCCGAGGCTCGGGACTCCCGTCGGCCGCGCGTGCGACCGGCCAGCGTGGGGAACGAGGGAGGACATGGCGGATCTGCTGGTCGTGGACGACGACGACGACGTCCGGGAGGTCGTCGCGCTCAAGCTGCGGCGCTCGGGTCACCGGGTGCACGCGCTCGGCGACCCTCGTCAGGTCCTGCCGTTCGTCACGACGGCGCCCGTCGACCTGGTCGTGCTCGACTGGAACATGCCCCACCTCAACGGCGGGGAGCTGTGCGCACGTGTCCGGATGCTGCCCCACCTCGCCGACGTCCCCGTCATCGTCGCCAGCGCGTTCAGCGACGGCGACACCCGGGAGCGGGCCCTCGCGGCCGGGGTCAACGCCTTCCTGCCCAAGCCGTTCTCGTTGGCCGAGCTGGACTCACTCGTCACGGTGCTGCTGAGCCCGCCCGCGGCGGACGGGACCGCCCCGGACCTCCCGTGGCTCAGGCGACCGCTGCTCCGGGCCTTCGTGCGCCCGTACGACTCGTGCCCGAAGGGAGCGTGCGGCGACCTCGGGTGCGCCCAGCGGGTGTCGGCGTGTGCCGCACCCCTCGCCCGCACGTGAGCGTCCTCGTGCGTTGGCAGACCCGGACGCCCGCCGGCCAGGCGTCCGGGTCCTGGTCGATCAGCCGCGTGCTTGACGGAGCGACCTGCCCGCCCTGTACCCCGTCGGTGCGTGCGGCATGCTCCTCACCGTGTGTCCTGGCTCACTCGTCGGTGTCCAGGCCCCCGGCGTCCTCGTTGCACTCGATCTGCGGTGGCTCCTCGCCGGAGACGGCGAGCAGCTGCAGGTCGGCGATCGCGGGTCCGCGGAGGGCGAACGCGAGGGCGCCGGTCCGCGAGAGACGACCGCGGCGGTCCTCGTAGACGTAGCCGCCGACCTGACGGGCACCCACGGTGTAGACGCACTCGTCGAACCGGTCGATCTCGGCGACCGGCTCCGCCAGGTCCTCGACGTCCTCCTCCAGCGCCGCGACCCGGTCCCGCAGGTCGCCCCGGCCGGCCCGGTCGACCCCCTCGCCCGGGTCCGCGCCGCAGCCCGCGCGGCCGCGCCGGCCGGCGAGGGCGAGGAGCTGGTAGTCCGGGTCGTCCCACGCGCTGGTGTCGAGGTCGATCGCGGCCCGGTGGCCAGGACGCTTCGCGCCGCGCCCACCGGTGAGGTAGCCCAGCCGCTGCCAGCCCGACCCCGCCTCGGTGACCGGCACGCCGACCAGGCACGACTCCCACCGGTCGAACCGCTGCGCGCGGCGGCGGACGTCGACGGCGGTCGCCTCGAGAGCGGCGAGCCACGGCCCGAGGGCGGGCGGCGGCGTCCGGTCCGGGGCGGCGTCCGGCGACGCCTGACGCGGCTCGGCGCCGGTGCCGTTGGGGTCGGGCGCCCGCGACAGGCACTGCGGTGAGGTCGCGAGGTCGAGCAGGCGCCAGTCGGCCCTGCCGCGGCGGGCGACCGCGAGTGCGGGCCGCAGGTCGACGCCGGTGAAGTCGCGCTCGTCGTAGCGGTAGCCCCAGCGGTGCCGCGGGTCACCCCGCCGGACCACCCGGACGCCGGTGAGGCACCCCCTGGTCTCGGCGAAGCGCCCGGCGCGGGCCCGGAGGTCTGCGAGCAGGTGGTCGAGCCGAGCCAGCCGGCCGCGCAGCGACCGGGACCGGACGGCCGGGTCCGGGACCGCCGCGTGCGGTCGGGAACCGGTCGGCGGCGGCCACGCGCCCGTCAGTGCCGGTTCGGGAGGGACGCTCGACCGCGGCCCGGTGCGGGCGTCGCGGCCCGTGCGGCCGCTCTGCGCGGCGCCGATGTCGCAGCGTGCCCGGGTGTCTCGCGGGCGGCCCTGCGCGTCGTGCGCGAGCACCTCCCGCCACGACACGTAGCCCGCCAGCAGCTGGCCGGCCGGGACCGGGCGGGGCAGCACGGACGGACGACCGGTGCAGTGGGTGCGCGGCACGGCGCGGCGCACCGGGCTGTCCCGTCGGGGCACGAGCACGAAGCCGCGCGGGTCGTCCTCGAGCGGCCTCAGCAGCGGGTCCTCGCCGCGGAGGTCGGTGGGGTGGTCGAGGCGGCAGGTGTCGTCGCTGACGAAGTTGAAGCCGCGCGAGTCCCCCGCGTAGACCCGGCAGCTGCGGCGGGTCGGGATGGTGTCTCCGGTCACCCCCTCCACGACCGGCGGGCCGACGATCGAGGCGAAGCTGGTGAACGGGCCGCCGGCCCCGAGCTCGCCGCCCACCGACGCGATGTTGGCGACGACGGTGGAGTGGACGAGGTCGAGCGAGCCCGCCGCCAGCAGCCCGCCGCCCTCCCCCTCGGCGTAGTTGCTGGCCACGGTGGCGTTGACGAGCACCATGTCGCCGCGCGACCACAGCCCACCGCCCGGGTGGGCGACGGCGAGGTTGCGCGCGACCGTCGAGTTCACCACGAGCACGTCGTCCTCGCCCGAGATGGCGCCGCCCCGGTCGTCGGCGCGGTTGCCGATCAGGGTCGAGCCGTAGACCGCCACGTCCCCGTCGAGGGTGAAGATGGCCCCACCCGGCCCGTCCGCGGCGCTGCCGTCGATGTGGGAGCCGATCACCGTCACGTCGCCGTCCTCGTCGGCGTAGAGGGCACCGCCGTCGCCGTCGGTGGTGTTGCCGTCGATCTCCGAGCGCACGACGAGGATGTCGCCGGTCGACCCGATGGCGCCGCCGGACCCGTCGACCAGGTTGTTGCCGAGGATCGAGTCGTAGACCTGGACACCCCCGCGGCGCGCGTAGAGCCCGCCGCCGTCGTCGTTGGCCAGGTTGCCGGTGATCCGGGAGCGGTGGACGGTGATCCGCCGCATGGAGAAGACCCCGCCGCCCGGCTCCTCGGCCAGGTTCTGGAACACCACGACGCCTCGCAGCATCACCTCGCCGCGCGACGTCAGCGCGGCGCCGGGGCCGTCCGCCCCGCCGCGGGTGAGGGTGACCCGCCGGATGTCGAGGTAGCCGGTGCCGTCCTGGCGCAGCAGCCGCTTCTCGAAGCAGGTCTGCTGCAGCACGTGGTCGTGGCCGTCGAGCACCAGCGGGTACGGCGACTCGCGGATCGGGTCGCCGACCCCGCAGTTGCGCAGCAGGATGTCGGCGCCCAGGTCGATGCGCCGGCGCAGGGGGTCGGTCCAGGCGGCGCGGAGCTCCTCCTCGGTCCGCACCACGTCCTCCCCGACGGACGCCTCCGCCACCGACGCGGCCGACGCCTCCGATGGAGCAGGCGGACCCGCTGCCAGCACGGCCGGGACCCGCGCCGGGTCGTACGACCCGCCCGGCAGTCCGCACGTGCCGGCCACGACCGCCGCCACGAGGACCAGGGCGGTCGGCACGAGGGAGCGACGTGGCGGGCCGTCGTGCACCATCTCGTCCTCCCCTGGCCGAGCGTGCTCTCAGCGTAGGAACGGAGGTGGCCGGGTCAGGGAGGCGCGCCGGTGCCGCAGCGTCAGTGCGGCCCCGGGCGGAACGGGAACGTGACGGTGACGGTCGAGCCGTGACCGGTGGGGCCCGGGCCGAGCTCGATGGTGCCGCCGTGCCGGTCGACGGCACGCGCGCAGATGGCCAGCCCGAGGCCCGCCCCCGAGCGGGACCGGGCCGTCGCCCGCACCCGGGTGAAGCCGTCGAAGACGGTGGACCGCATCTCCTCGGGCACGCCGACGCCGTTGTCGGTGACCTCCACGACCGTGACGCCGCGCCGGGGGTCGCGGCTGGACGTGACCTGCACGACGGGCCGGACGCCGTCGGCGGTGTACTTCACGGCGTTGCCGACCACGTTGGCGAAGACCTGCCTCGCCAGGACCGGGTCGGCCACGACCTCGCGGTGGCCGGCGAAGGTGACGACGGGGTCGCGGCCGCTGGCCGCGACGACCTCCTCCGCGACGTCGTCGACGAGGCGCCCGAGGTCGACGGCCTGCAGGTCGAGGGGGGCGCTGCTGGCCGTGGCGTAGGCGAGGAGGTCACCGATGAGGCGACCCATCCGGTCGCCCGTGGCGCTGATGCGGCCCAGCGCCTCGATCGTCTCGTCGTCGTGGACGCCCCGGTCCGCGAGGTGCTCGGTGAGCACGTCGAGCCACGTCGTCATCGCGGCCAGCGGGTTGCGCAGGTCGTGGGCGACCGCGCCGGTGAACGTCTCGAGGTCCCGCACGCGCTGGTGGTGCGCGGTGTCGTCACGCATCGACACGACCGCGACGCGCCGGTCGTGCAGGCCGACGAGGTCGAGCGGGTCGGCCCGCACGCTCACGTACGTGTCCGACGACCCCGTCCGCCGGCCCTCGGCTCCCCCGGCGCCATCGCCCGCAGCGCAGCCGGGCCGGGCCGCGGTCCCGTCGTCGCGACGCACCACGAAGGCCGCGGAGGCGGTCTCCCCCGTGCTCAGGGCCACGGCGTGCGGCATGGTGGCGAGGTCCATCGGCTCGCCGTCCGCGCGGTGCACCCCGTAGCGGGCCGGGTGGTCCTCGTCGGTGATCTGCTCGCCGGGCCCGGGCACCAGCCTCGCGGCGGCGGTGTTGCGCACGAGGATCCGGCCCCGGTCGTCGATCACGGCGACACCGTCGTGCAACCGGTCGGTGACGGCGTCGAGCAGCTGGGCGCGCTCGTCGGCCTCCTGGCGCGCGGCGCGGAGCTCGAGCGTGAGCTCGTGCCGCTCGCGGATGGCCCACGACAGGGTCAGGCTGATCGCGGTCTGGACGAGGACGAAGACCCGGACGACCAGGGCGCGCACCTCGGGGTCGGCGATCGAGCTGAACGGTCCGCGGTCGGCCAGGGTGGCGAGGATCGCGGCGCTCCCGGCCGTGGTGATGTAGACGGCGGCGACGACGGGTGAGAACCGGAAGCCGACGTAGGCGCTGACCGCGACGAGGAGGAACGCGAGGGACATCCCGCGCGGGCCGTCGAACACGAGGAGGATCGCGACCACCGTCACCACGGCGGTGGCGGCGAGCTCGGCGAGCCAGTCGGGGCGACGCTCGTTGACGACCAGGTCCGACCACGCGACACCCCGACGCCGCTCGTGGTGGGTGGCCACGACGGCGAGTCCCAGGCCCGCGACGACGAAGACACCCGTCGTGCTGCGCACGACCCAGGCGAGGACGGTGAAGGCGGAGGCCTGCCCGGTGAGGAGGTACGTCGCCAGCAGGCCGAGCGGCGCGCCCACGACGGCCGCGGTCACGGCTGCGCGGGCGAGGGCGGCGACGCCGCGCGTCGACCCCATCACCGGCTCGCCGAGGTCGGGGCTGCCGTGCTCGGGCGCCGCGTGGCGGACCAGCACCCATCGGGCGGTGCAGGCCATCACGGCGTTGGCGAGCGCGTACGTCGTCGCGGGCCCGGGCGGCAGGCCGATGAGGAGGTTCACGCAGGTGGTGGTGGCCAGCAGCAGGGCCACGTTCGGCGCGAGGTCGCGTCGA
The DNA here is from genome assembly GCF_020991065.1 of Nocardioides okcheonensis. Taxonomy (NCBI): domain Bacteria; kingdom Bacillati; phylum Actinomycetota; class Actinomycetes; order Propionibacteriales; family Nocardioidaceae; genus Nocardioides; species Nocardioides okcheonensis. Next base: position 50,681 of record NZ_CP087710.1, on the reverse strand, counting down.
GAGGTGCCCTGGAGCCACAGCGCGGCGATCCCGGCGGCCGGCCAGAACAGGACGCGTCCGCTCCCGGGGACCGTGGTGACCCACCCGGCCACGATCGCCGCGGCGTTGACGGTGGCCCACGCGGCGGCCCGCACGGCAGGCGACAGCACCGGCTCCCACGCTCGCGGCAGCGCCGCCTGCTCGTCCTGCCCGATGCCCACCTGTTCTCCCGTCGCTCCGTTCCACCCCGCTCCAGCCGGAACGTAGGGCCGCGGGGGTCTCGACCGCCATGGTCGAAGGTCCTGTGCGCACCACTCGATCGGGCGGTCCGGATCGCCCGTCGGTGTCATCCGTCGGCGACCACTCGGAGCGTGGCCACCACCTCGGCGGCGGATCAGGCCGGGGCGGGCCGCGCGCGCGGGACCGACGGACCGAGGCTGTCGGTGACGAACTGGTCGAGGTCGGCGAGCCGGAACGGCTTGGCCAGGAAGCCGGTGGCACCGGCCGCCATCGCGCGCGACTTGGTGTCGTCGTCGGTGAACGCCGTGACGATGACGATCGGGATGTGGGCGAGGTGGGGCAGGTCCCGCAGCCGGGTGCAGAGCTCGCCGCCGTCCATGAACGGCATGCTCCAGTCGAGCAGGGCGAGCTGGTAGGGCTCCTCGCCCGCCTGGGCCAGCGCGGCCCGCGGGTCGGCGAAGTCGCGCGGCTCGTGCCCGGCCCGCCGGACCCGCATGGCGACGATCTCGCGGATGTCGTCCTCGTCGTCGACGACCAGTACCTGTGCCATGACCCCTGCTGTCCCCGTGTGTCGGCGGTCCCCGTGCGGGACCTCGTGTGCGCACCTCGACGGTAGGCCGTGCCGGCGCCCTGCGAGGGCGCGTCGGGCCGACGCGGGACCATCGGCCCGACAGGTCGACCCCATGGGGCCATCCGGTCCGGGACCACTGGTCCCGGTCCCGACCGGTGGCGCGCGCCGTGCAACCTCCCCGCCGCCCCGGGCGTAGAACTGGTCGACGAGCCCCATCCGGAGGAGGAGGTGTGCTGATGGACCCGGACGAGTTCGACGAGCTCTACGAGGCGTCGCACCGCCGACTGACCGCGCAGGTCTACGCGATGACCGGCAGCTGGGACGAGGCGCAGGAGTGCGTGCAGGAGGCCTTCGAACGCGCGTGGGCGCGGCGCGAGCAGCTCCGACGCGCCGAGCACCCCGAGGCCTGGATCCGCACCACCGCCCACCGACTGGCGATCAGCCGCTGGCGGCGCGTGGTGCGCAGCCGGCGTCCCGCGGACCGGGCGCTCGCGCGGCCGGTCGTCACCGCCTCACCGGACGCCGACCACGTCACCCTCGTCGACGCCCTGCGCCAGCTCCCCGACGCCCAGCGCCGGGCCCTCGTCCTGCACTACGTCGCCGACCTGTCCGTGCGCGACGTCGCCGCCGAGCTCGGCGTCGCGGAGGGCACCGTCAAGGCGAGGCTGAGCCGAGGACGCGCCGCGCTCGCCGTGCTCCTCGCCGACCCCCAGCACGACGCTGGCCCCGAGCTGACCGGAGGTCTCCACCATGCCTGACCCCCTCGACCTGCTGCGGACCTTCGACCGCGACCTGCCGTCGTCCGGGACCACCGGAGCCGAGCTGCGGCGACGCGGGGACCGCCGGCGTCGGCGCGACCGCACGATCGCCGCGGCCGGGGCCGCGGTGGCCGCGGCCGCACTCGTGGTCCCGGCCGTCGTGCTCCTCGGCCCGGACGGCGACTCGGTCCAGCCGGCACCCGCGCCGACCACGCCGACCACGCCGCCGCAGTCCTCCCACACCCCCGGTCCCACGCCCGACTCCACGCCGAGCCCCACCGGCGACCCGACCCCCAGCGGCTCGGCCGACCCCGCTGTGCTCGGCGACGTCCCGGCCGACTTCCCCCTGCTCGACGGCTATCCCGACGACAGCGCCGCCGAGCCGGGTGAGCAGCTGGGCCGCCAGGGGCCGAGCCCGACGCTCGACCGGCCCGAGCTCGACTTCGCGCCCTGCGGGGACCCACTGCCCGTCACCGCGGTGACCGGCCGGCTGCGCGGGGCCTGGCTCAACGTCGAGGACTTCCGGGCGCGCCAGCTGCTCACCTTCGCCGATGCCGACCAGGCGGTGGCGTTCGTCGGCGACGCGCAAGCCTTCTTCGCCGCGTGCCCCTCGGAGCCGACTGCGCCGCGCACCGTCCTCGACACGAGCGTCGCCGGGCAGTCGTTCGCGGTCGGGCAGGGCAGCGGGGGCCCGATCGGCCTCACCGTGGTCCAGGTCGCCCGGCTGGGCCGCGCGGTGCTGATGGACGTGGTCTCCGGCGAGGGCTACGCCGCGGACCTCGAGGGGTCCACCCGCGAGCAGGCCGCCCTGATGGCGCAGGACGCCGGCGGCGTCCTGGCCGCGATGTGCCGTTTCACCGAGGCGGGCTGTTGAGGGCGGGTGACCGACGTCAGCGCGGGTGCGCCGGCTCGCGCAGCAGCGCGACACCTCCGAACTCGTGCAGCTCTGCGTCCTCGACGAAGGCGACGAGCTCGCCCGCAGCGACGGCGTCCTCGATCAGGTCGTCGACGAGGTCGTGGCACGCCTCCCCGGCGTCGCCGCGCGAGCCGGGGTGGACGTAGCCCTGCTCGACGAGGAGGGTGCCCGGGACCCGGTCGGCCACGGCCGCACGGCACGCATCCAGTCCCGCCACCACCCGTGCGGGCTCGAGCTCGGCAGCGGCGAGGAGAGCATCGAGCGTCCGGGTGCCGCGGCGGTGCAGGTAGTCCTGCACGCACAGGGCGCTGACGGTGAACAGCCCCTCCGGCGTTCCCGTGTCCGCGCCGCGGACAACGCCCGCGAAGCGGTGCCAGCCTCGCGTCGCGACCTCCAGGCCCGCCAGCAGGTCCCCGTCGTCCCCCGCCAGGACCAGAGGCGCCGGGTGCTCCTCGCAGGTGCGGCGGACCGCCGTCTCGATCCGCTCGAGCAGCTCGCCGCGGTCCTCGAGGCGTGCCTCGGGCTCGCTGCCCGTCGGCACCACGGCGCGGGTGCTGCCGACGGGCGCCCACTCGACGGACTCGAGCAGCGTGACGCGTCCCGACACCCGGAACACCCGCGCCCCGAAGTCGTCGACGCGCACCACGACGTGGGGCGGCGTGCGGTGCATCGCCCGGAACAGGTCCCTCGTGGCGAAGGTCGGCTCGACCACGGCCTTGTCGTGGACGGTGACGGGCAGGGCCCACATGCGCGACACCTGGCGGCTGACGAAGATCCCGAGCGCGTGCTCGGTCCGGCACCCGACTGCCACGCCCACCTGGCGACGCAGCTCGCGCACCAGCCGCTCCCCACCCTCGACGGCGTCAGTGCGCACCCGGCGCTCGACGTCCCGCACCATGCGGTCCAGGCGGCTCCGGTCGGTCCGGGTCATGCGCGGCGCAGGGAACGTCGACATCACCACGGAGATGCACGGACCGACCGCCGCGGCCGTGAGCTGCGCGACCGCGGCAGGTGTCAGCTCGCCCGTGGGGACGCGTCGCGCCGCTCGGGCCTCTCCGGCCGTCACCACGGCCTCCGTCCCCGTGGGGCCGACGACCGCCGCACGACCTCGACGCGGACGAACGGGTCGTCGGGCCACAGCCAGGCGACCTCGCGCTGGCGGTCCGCCACGTCGAGCGACGCCCCGTCCGGCCGACCCGCGGCGACCAGCCTGCGCAGGTTCACGTCGACCGCCCCACCGGGTCGAGCAACGAACCGTCGTCGCGGCCGTCGTCCGGCGGGCCGACCGGGCGAGGACGGGCCCTCCGCAGGGACCCCGACGCGTGTCGGCGCGACACGCCTCCCCTGTCGAGCTCGCGCAGCAGCCACAGGCCCGACCAGACGGCCAGGGCGAGGAGGATGAGGACGTCTTCCATGCTGATCACCACCGTTGTCGTCGGTCCGGGCGCCGTCGCCCGGATGGTGACCAGGAATGGTCTCTCCCGTCCCGGTGGGGACCCGGTCGCCGGGCCGAGGGCCGTGGTGACGACGACCGGAGGTGGGATACTCCCCGACCCCTGATGTGCGATCAATTAAACACGAAGCACACTTCGTCTTTCAAGGCCTCCGGCTCGTCTCCTCGACGAGGTCGACGAACGCCCCGAGCGTCACCCCGGCCTCGAGCTCGTGGCGGAACCGCGAGCCACGGGTGACCCGGTAGCGGTTGCGCCGGCCGACCTTCTCCTTGCTGACGTAGCCCTCCGACACGAGGTCGGCGACGATCTGCTGCACGGCGCGCTCGGTGATCCCGACCGCCTCCGCGACGTCGCGCGTGCGCGCGTCCTGGTCGCGGGCCAGCGCGACCAGGACGTGGCCGTGGTTGGTGAGGAAGGTCCAGTCGTCCCGCGTCATGACGAAGCATGTTACGCGTTTCCGACTTCGGGCGTTCAGCCCACGCGCTCACGGTCCGCGCGGTGACGGGGGCCCGCCTGCTCGCGCGTCGCCCGCAGGCTGGCCACGACGGCGACGGTGATCGAGGTGGCGATCACGGTCAGCGAGAGCCAGATGGGCACCTTCCAGACGTCCAGCAGGAGCATCTTGACGCCGACGAAGACCAGGATCGCCGCCAGGCCCGCCTTGAGGTGGACGAACCGGTGCATCAGGTCGGCGAGCAGGAAGTACATCGCCCGCAGCCCCAGGATCGCGAACGCGTTGCTGGTGAAGACCAGGAACGGATCCTGCGTCACCGCGAAGATCGCGGGGATCGAGTCGACGGCGAAGATGATGTCGGTCGTCTCGACCAGGACCAGCACCGTGAAGAGCGGGGTGGCCACCCAGCGTCCCGCGCGCCTGACCCAGAACTTCTGGCCGTCGTACTCGTCGGTGCTCGGCACCCAGCGCCTCACCAGTCGCAGCACCGGGTTGCGCGAGGGGTCCATCTCGTCGTTGCGGTGGGAGAACATCTTCCACCCGGTCAGGACGAGGAAGGCGCCGAACACGTAGAGGATCCACGCGAAGTTCTCGATCAGCACCACGCCCCCGGCGATGAAGATCGCCCGGAACACGAGCGCCCCGAGCACGCCGTAGAAGAGCACCCGGTGCTGGTACTCCCGTGGCACGGCGAAGTAGGTGAAGATCAGCGCGAAGACGAAGACGTTGTCGACGGCGAGCGACTTCTCGATCAGGTAGCCGGCGAAGTACTCACCGCCGGCCTGGGCGCCGTAGGCCCACCAGACCACGCCGCCGAAGGCGAGTCCGAGGGACACCCACACCGCGGACCAGACCGCCGCCTCGCGGACCGACACGACGTGCGCCTTGCGGTGGGCGAGCAGGTCGACGGCCAGCATCACGACGATGACCGCGAGCACCGCGCCCCAGGCCCAGAGAGGGACATCCATGCGTACAGCTCCTCCAGCGTGGGCGCCCGGACCCGCCGGGCGCGACGTCGGAGGTCTCCCCCGCCACCCGGCTCGCGCCTGGCGGCCGCCGCACCGGACCGGTCAGTGCCGGACGAACTGACGATGCGACGTGAGTGGGGTACTCCCCTCTTGCGCACCATTATTCACGCACTGCACTTCGTATTTCAAGCAGGCCCGCGGAGGACGCCCGCCCGGCGTGCCGCATCCGCCGCGGCCGTGCGGTTGCGCACGCCGAGCTTGCGCATGGCCGAGCGCAGGTAGGCCTTCACGGTCTCCTCGCCGAGCCCGAGCCGGGCCGCGACCTCGGCGTTGGTCGCGCCCCCGGCGACCAGGACGAGCACGTCGACCTCCCTCGGAGCCAGCGCCACGTCCGGGGCGGGCGAGGCCGGGGCCAGCGCGCGGTGGATCCCTGCCAGGCGTTCGCGCAGCGCTGGGTCGCTCGTCTCCGCGACCAACCGCGCCAGGTCCTCGAGCGCCGCCGGCGCCCGGTCGAGCGGCGCGGGGGGAGCCGGCGACAACGAGTCCTCGACGTCCTGCGCGAGCTGGTCGGCCACGATGCCGGCGAGCCGCACCGCTCGGTCGCCGAGCTCCTGCTCGCCTCGCACCGCTCCGTAGAGCACGCCCAGCACCCGGCCACGCACGACGACCGGCACCGCCGCGACGGACGTCAGCCGCTCCTCCCCCACGACGACGTCGTCGAAGTCGTGCGTGATGCGCGTGGTGGAGGCGTAGTGCTGCACGCGCTGGGCGGCTGCACTGGCCAGCACCCGACCGCCCAGCCCGAGCCCGGGGAGGACCGAGAGCCCTCGCAGGCCGGTGCCCGCGGTACCGGCGAGACGAGTCAGCACGAGCGGACGCCCGGCTGCCGCAGCACGGGTGACCCCGCCGAACGCGATCGGCAACCCGGTCACCCGCCGCAGCCGCTGCAACCGTTCGGGGAGCATGCGGTCCAAGGCCGCCTCGGGAGCGCCGGTGCCGTCCACGCCACGCCTCCTCCGACGTCCGTGCGGAGTGTCACGGACCGCACGAGGCTACCCCCGGACGGGGGTAGGTCCGGGCGGGACGTCACCCGAGACTCGCGGTCGCCCCTGTGGCCCACGTCACCGCCGCCCACCGACCGGGAGTCGCCCGCATGACCACCTCGTCCCCCTCGCCCTCCGCAGCGCTGGCCGCTGCCCGCGACCTCCTGCGGGACCTCCGCGCCAACCACGACGAGGCGCTCCGGCACTTCACCTGGCCCGACGTCGGCCCCACCTTCAACTTCGTCCACGACTGGTTCGACGTCTTCGCCCGCGGCAACCACACCCCCGCCCTGGTGATCGTCGAGGAGGACGGGAGCCGTGCGTCGTACTCGTTCGCCGAGCTGGTCCACCGCTCCGAGCAGGTGGCGGCGCACCTCGCCTCCCTCGGCGTCTCTGCCGGCGACAGCGTCGTGGTCATGCTCGGCAACCAGGTCGAGCTCTGGGAGAGCATGCTCGCGCTGATCCGGCTGGGAGCGGTGGTGATGCCCACCACGACCGCGGTGGGGACCCCCGAGCTGGTCGACCGTCTCGCCCGCGGTCGTGCGGCGGCCGTGGTCTGCAACGCGGCCGACGTCGCGAAGTTCGACGAGGTGCCCGGCGCCCCGGTGCGCGTCGTCGTGGGCGGGTCGGGCGAGGGGTGGACCCGCTACGCCGACGCCTACGACCGTGCTCCGCAGCGGCTCCCCCACCCCGGGAACGCCAGCACCGACCGCCTGCTGCTCTACTTCACCTCCGGCACCACGAGCCGGCCCAAGCTCGTCGAGCACACCCACCTGTCCTACCCGGTCGGGCACCTCACGACGATGTTCTGGCTCGGCCTGCAGGCCGGCGACGTGCACCTGAACATCTCGAGCCCCGGCTGGGCCAAGCACGCCTGGTCGAGCTTCTTCGCGCCCTGGCTGGCCGAGGCGACGGTCTTCGTCCACAACTACTCACGGTTCGACCCCGCAGCGCTCCTCGAGCTGATCCGCTCGGAGGGCGTCACGACGTTCTGCGCGCCTCCGACGGTGTGGCGGATGCTCATCAACGCGGACCTGTCCGGTGGCCCCGGCGCCCTCCGTGAGGCGATCGGTGCCGGCGAGCCCCTCAACCCCGAGGTGATCAGCCAGGTCGAGCGGCAGTGGGGCCTCACCATCCGGGACGGGTTCGGCCAGACCGAGATGACGGCGACCATCGCCAACAGTCCCGGGCAGCCGATCCGGCCCGGCTCGATGGGGCGGCCGCTGCCCGGGGTGCCGGTCGTCCTGGTCGACCCGAGCACCGGCGAGGTCGTCGACGGACCGGGCGAGGGCGAGATCTGCCTGGACCTCGCCGCACGACCGCTGACCCTGATGACCGGCTACCACGGCGACCCGGACCGCAACGCCGAGGCGATGGCCGGCGGCTTCTTCCACACCGGCGACGTCGCGGTCCGCGACGCTGCCGGCTACATCACCTACGTCGGCCGCACCGACGACGTCTTCAAGGCCTCCGACTACAAGGTGAGTCCCTTCGAGCTCGAGTCGGTCCTCCTCGAGCACCCGGCGGTCGCCGAGGCGGCCGTGGTCCCCGCCCCCGACCCCGTTCGCCTCGCGGTCCCCAAGGCGTACGTCTCCCTGGTGGCGGGCCACGAACCGACCGCCGCGACGGCAGAGTCCGTCCTGCGTCACGCACGCGAGCACCTGCCGCCCTACCTGCGCGTGCGTCGCCTCGAGTTCCGTGAGCTCCCGAAGACCGTCTCGGGCAAGATCCGGCGCGTCGAGCTGCGCCGGCGCGAGGAGGACGGCGAGGGGGTTCGGCCCGCCGGGGAGCACCGTGACTCGGACTTCCCGGGGATCGGCGGCTGACCGCGCCGGGCGGTCAGAGCAGCGCTCCCCCGACGCCCACGAGCAGGCCGGCGGCGGCGCACGCCCCCAGGGTCCGCAGCACGGACCAGCCGCGCCAGAAGAGCAGGGCGCACGCCAGCGCGGTCAGCGCGAGCGAGGGGACGTCGAGCGAGGCGAGGCGCGGGTACTCGAGGTCGAGCGGGCCCGCGGTCAGCCGGCCGGTGGCGTCGAAGAGGGTGTGCAGCGCGAAGAACAGCGCCAGGCTCGCGATCACGCCGACGACGGCCGCGGTGACGCCCGCCAGCGCGGCGGCCAGGCTGCGGTTGCCGCGCAGCCGCTCGACGTAGGGGGCGCCGAGCAGGATGAACAGGAAGCACGGCACGAAGGTGACCCACGTGGTCAGGAGGGCGGCCAGGACGGCGGCGAGCCACGGGTCGAGGTCGCCCGGGTCGCGGTAGGCGCCGACGAACGCGACGAACTGGACCACCATGATCAGCGGGCCGGGAGTGGTCTCGGCGAGCGCGAGGCCGCGCACCATCTCGCCGGGCAGCAGCCAGCCGTAGACCTGCACCGCCTGCTGCGCGACGTAGGCGAGGACGGCGTAGGCCCCGCCGAACGTCACGACCGCGGCGCCGGAGAAGAACAACCCCTGGTCGACGAAGATGCTCGACGGGCCGACGAGCAGCGCGGCCGCCGCCACCGGCGCCGACCACAGCAGCAGCCCGACGACGAGGGTGGTCGCCGCCCGGCGCCCGGACGGACGCTCCGAGTGCAGCTGGTCGTCGCTGACCAGCGGCGGCGGACCGTCGGCGGCGACCGCCCGCGGCGGCCGGGTCAGGTCGGGGACGCGGCGTCCGAGCAGCCACCCGATGACCGCGCTCGCGGCGACGACGGCCGGGAACGGGACGCTGAAGAGCACCAGCGCGGCGAACGACGCGGCGGCGACCGCCACCAGGGCCGGGTGCCCCAGGCCCTTCCTCGCGACCCGGACCACGGCCTGCGCCACGATCGCGACGACCGCCGGCGCGAGCCCGAGGAACACGGCTTCGACCACCGTGGTGTCGCCGTAGGCGACGTAGATCCCCGACAGCACCAGCAGGGCGACCACGCCCGGCAGGACGAACAGGACGCCCGCGACCAGGGCGCCCCGGACCCCGTTGAGCAGCCACCCCACGTAGGTGGCGAGCTGCTGGGCCTCCGGCCCCGGCAGCAGGGTGCAGTAGGACAGCGCGAAGAGGAACCGCTGCTGGCCGATCCACCGCTTCTCCTCCACCAGCACCCGCTGCATCACCGCGATCTGGCCGGCCGGACCGCCGAAGGTCTGCAGCGAGATGGCGAACCAGGCCCGGGTGGCCTCGCGGAGCGGGATCACGTCGCGCGCACGGCGCTCGGCCGTCCCCCGCGGATCAGGTGTGGTCACGGATGAATGCAAGCCGCCACCGGTCGTAGTGGTCAACTCGCCCCGGACCGACGGCGCTCACGGCGCGAAGAGCGGCACCGTCCACGTGACGGTGGTCCCGCTGCCGGCCTCCGACTCGACCCTCAGGTCGCCGCCGTGGCGGTGCGCGCGGGCCCGCATGTTGTCCAGCCCGCTCCCGGCGGCGCGCTGGTCCATGCCGCGTCCGTCGTCGCTCACCACCAGCACCACGTTGCCCTCCAGCGCGGAGAGCACCACGTCGACGGCAGACGCGTGCGCGTGGCGGGCCACGTTGGTCAGGGCCTCCCCCAGCACCGCGAGCAGGTCGGGCACCACCTCGTGGGGCACGGTGCTGCGCACGGGGCCCTGCAGCCGCAGCTTGGGGTTGAGCTTCATCACCGACCCGGCGCGCTCGACGAGGGTCTCCACCTCGGTCTGCAGGTTGGAGTCCTCGCCCAGCGACCCGAGCGCGAAGATGGTGCGGCGGATGTCCTTGATGGTGTCGTCCAGCTCGTCGATCGCGTCGGCCAGCCGCTCGCGGACCCGGTCGTCGAGGTCGGGCTGCTTGCCGGTGGCCTGCAGCCCCATCCCGACGGCGAACAGGCGCTGGATGACGAGGTCGTGGAGGTCGCGCGCGATCCGGTCGCGGTCCTCGTAGAGGTTCAGCCGCTGGCGGTCCTCCCTGCTCCGGGCGAGCTGGAGCGCGAGCGCCGCCTGCTCGGCGAAGCTGGCCGGCAGGTCCGGGTCGACCCGGTGGAAGAGGTCGGCGTGCTCCGGCGTCCACGCCAGCGACAGCACCCCCTCGGCCGTGGTGCCCGACATGAGCGGCAGCACGATGACCGGCCCGAGCTGCGGCCACCCGGGGATCGAGGACGGGTCGACGGCCCGGGGGTCGAGGGAGAGGTCCGGGACGGTCAACGGCTCGCCGGAGTCGATCACGACGCTCGCCAGCGAGCTCCGCATCGGGAGCGCCCGCATCGCCTCGAGGTCGACGGGCGCGCCCGAGGCCACCTCGAGGCGCAGCTCGCCCGCCGTGGAGCCCGTCACCACCCACGCCACGTCGGCGTGCGACAGCGACCGCGCCCGGTCGGCGACGACCTGCAGCGCCTCGCCGACCGGCGTGTCCGCGCTCAGCAGCGCCGCGATCTCGGCCGTCGCGGCCAGCCAGGCGCGTCGGCCCTCGGACTCCTCGTAGAGGGTGGCGTTCTCGATCGCGACCCCGGCCGCGGCGGCCAGTGCCTCGGCGATCGACTCGTCGGTCTCGGTGAAGTCCCCGCCACCCGACTTCTCGGTGAGGTAGAGGTTGCCGAAGACCCGGCCGCGCGTGCGGACCGGCACCCCGAGGAAGGACGACATCGGGGGGTGCTCCGCGGGGAAGCCGTACGACGCCGGGTGCGACGCGATGTCCTCGAGCCGGATCGGGCGCGGGTCGTCGATGAGCAGCCCGAGCAGGCCGTGGCCGGTCGGCAGCGCGCCGATCTGCTCGACCACCTCGTCGGCCATGCCGTGGTGGACGAAGGTCCGCAACCGGCGCTCGGGGCCCTCGGTCAGGACGCCGAGGGCCGCGTACCGCGCACCGAGCAGGTTGCTGGCGGCACTGACGATCCGGGCCAGCACGGCGTCCAGGGACAGCTCCGAGCTGACGGCGACCACGGCGTCGAGGAGGTGTCGCAGCCGCTCGCTCTCGTCGAGCACGCCGTGCACGCGGCCCAGCACCTCGCGCAGCAGCTCGTCGAACTCGACCGCCGCCAGGGACGGATCGCTCGACCCGCGCGCCTGATCGTCCACGCTCACCTGCCCACCCCGCTTCCCCCCCTGGACGCGATGGGATGACGCTAGTCCCAACCCGGGGTCGACGGAAGGCATTCGGGCAGGCCGGTCCGGCGACTCTGTGGACGATCCGTTCCCGTCGTGTGGGAATGGACCGCCCGGGAGGTGGGTAGGTGACGCGGTCGACGGACCGTCCGTCGACCATTGTCTGGAGACCTGTGCTCTCACTCACCTACCTCAGCTCCGCCGTCGACCCGCTGTCCACGGAGGACCTGACCCGGCTGCTCACCCATGCCCGCGCCAAGAACGAGCGCCTCGGCCTCACCGGGATGATGCTCCACTCCGCGGGCAGCTTCATCCAGACGCTCGAGGGCCCCGCGGACCACGTCCACGCCCTGTTCAGCCTCATCGACGCCGATCCGCGCCACCACCAGGTCTTCCTCCTGCATCGCGACGACATCGACGAGCGACACTTCGCCGCGTGGCGGATGGGGTTCCGCGAGATCTCCGAGGAGGAGGCGGCCGGCCTGCCCGGATTCAGCGACTACCTCCGCACCGGCGTGATCGAGGGCGAGGAGCGCCGGCGACACGCCGCCTCGACCTTCCACCGGGCGTTCCGCGACTCCCTCGGCTGAGGCCGCCCGGGCCCTTGGTCCCCCCGGCGGGCTGACCCGTGTGGGCCAGCCCACGTGACCCTGCCGGTCCGTTCCTGCCCGGTTTCCTGCGAAGTGGCCCGCCCGCGCCCTAGCATCGAGCCACTCACCGGACGCGAGGGGACACCGTGAAGGGCATCATCTTCAACCTGCTCGAGGGCCAGGTCGAGCACCAGGCGGGAGCCTCGGCGTGGGACGGCCTGCTCGACGACGCGGGACTGGACGGCGGCTACAGCGCGATCGGGGACTACCCCACGTCCGAGCTCGAGCAGCTCGTCGCCGCGCAGGCCCGGCGGGCCGGCACGACCGAGCGCGACGCGGTGCGGTCGTTCGGCCACGGGTCGCTGCTCACCCTCGCAGAGGGCTTCCCCGACTTCTTCACCCCCCACGACCGCACCGTCGACTTCCTGCTGACCCTCAACGACGTGATCCACCCGCAGGTCCGCAAGCTGCACGCGGCCGCCCGACCGCCCGAGTTCGACTTCACCGTCCTCGGCGACGACGAGCTGCGGATCGTCTACCGGTCCCACCGACACCTGTGCGGCATGGCCGAGGGCATGATCGCCGGCGCCGCCACCTACTACGGCCAGGTCGCCCGCATCACCCACGAGGCCTGCGTGCTCGACGGGGCATCGGACTGCGTGCTGCACTGCACCTTCGGCGGACCGGACGATGACCCTCGCGCCGACGCCTGACACCGCGCCCGACGCCGCACTCGACGCCGCTGCCGAGATCGCGCTGCTGCGGCGCCAGCTCGAGCGGGAGCGACGCGCCCGACGGACGGCCGAGCAGGTCGGCGAGCGCTCCACCGCCCAGCTCTACGACGCCGTGCAGGACCTCGAGCAGGCGCAGGCGCAGCTGCGCGAGCACCTCGAGGACCAGACCCTCATCAACCAGCTCTCGCGCACCCTGCGCGAGGACCTCGACCCACAGGCGATCGTGCGGCGCGCGGTGAGCTCGATCGGCGCGGCCGTCGGAGCGGACCGCTGCCTGGTCCGCGCGGCCGACGGGTCGGGGATCGGCGACGTGCTGGAGGACTGGGCGGGCCCGCTCGCCGATCCCGACGACCCGGCCCCGGTCCTGCCGCCGATGTTCCTCGCGCTGTGCCACGCGTCGGCCGAGCGGGGAGAGTCGCTGGTGATCGACGACGTGCGCGACGACCCGCGGATCCCGCCGGGCGACGTCGACCTGGTCCGGTCGCTGGTCGGTGCCGACTCCTACCTCGGCACCCCGATGTGGATGGGCAGCCACCTGGTCGGCTGGCTGGTGCTGAAGATGACGACCGGGGCGCGGCCGTGGACGGCGCGCCAGATCGCGGTCGTCGACGGTGTCGCCGACGCCCTCGGCATCGCCCTGATGCAGGCCGAGGCGCACTCACGCCAGTCGGAGGCGATCGAGCGCCTGGAGCTGGTCAACCAGGCCAAGGGCGAGTTCGTGGCGACCGTGTCCCACGAGCTGCGCACCCCGCTCACCAGCATCAAGGCCTACCTCGAGCTCCTCGCGGACCCCACGCTCGGCCACCTCAACGAGGACCAGACCCACATGCTCGGGGTGGCCACCCGCAACACCGACCGGCTCTACAACCTCGTCCAGGACCTGCTCGCCCTCTCGCGCGTCGACGCGGGCGCTGCGCCGGCGGCGGCCGAGCCGATGGACCTGGTCACCGTCGTCGACGACGTGCACCGGGCCATGCAGCCCGTCGCATCGCGGCGCGACGTCGTGCTGCGCGCGGTCTGCGAGAGCCCGGCCGCGGTGGTCCTCGGCGACGCCGAGCAGATCGAGCGCGCGGTGCTCAACATCGTGTCGAACGCCGTGAAGTTCACCCCCTCCGGCGGAGCGGTCACGGTCACCCTCGACGGCCACCGCTCCGGGGTCGTCCTCACCGTCGCCGACACCGGCCACGGCATCGCCGAGGCCGACCTCCCGCACGTCTTCGACCGCTTCTACCGCGGCGCGAGCGCCAGCCGGCTCGCCATCCAGGGCACCGGCCTGGGGCTCGCGGTGGTCAAGAACACGGTCGAGCAGCACCACGGCACCGTCACCATCGACTCCACCGCGGGACGCGGCACCACCGTCACGCTCTCGCTCCCCGCGGCCGCCGTCGGCGTGCCGGTCCGGTGACACGGCAGGTCAGCCGAAGCGACCGTTGACGTAGTCGGCGGTGCGGGTGTCGCGCGGACTGGTGAACATGGCGTCGGTGTCGCCGTGCTCGACGATCACGCCGGGCGTGCCCTGGGAGGCGAGGAAGAAGGCGCACGTGTCCGACACGCGGGCGGCCTGCTGCATGTTGTGGGTGACGATGACGATCGTGACCTGCTCGGCGAGGTGCGTCATGGTCTCCTCGATCACGCGGGTCGACGTCGGGTCGAGCGCCGAGCACGGCTCGTCCATCAGGAGCACGCGCGGCTTGATGGCCAGCGAGCGCGCGATGCACAGCCGCTGCTGCTGGCCGCCGGACAGACCGCCCCCGGGGCTGTCGAGGCGGTCCTTGACCTCCTTCCAGAGGCCCCCGCGGACCAGGCACTCCTCGACCAGGTCTTCTCTCGCCGCCTTGGCGACCTTGGTGCCGGTGAGCCGCAGGCCGGCGAGGACGTTCTCCCGGATCGACATCGCGGGGAACGGGTTCGGCTTCTGGAAGACCATGCCGATGGCGCGTCGGGCGTCGGTGAGGCGGCGCTGCGGGTCGTAGATGTCCTCCCCGTCGAGCAGCACCTCACCGGCCAGCGCCGCGGACGGCACGAGCTCGTGCATCCGGTTGAGGATGCGGAGGAAGGTGGACTTGCCGCAGCCGGAGGGGCCGATGAGCGCCGTGATGCCTCGCGCGGGCATGGTGAGGGACACCCGGTCGAGCACCTGGTGGGTGCCGAACCACGCGGTGATGTCGCGGGCCTCGAGGGTCGCAGGACCGGTGCCGTGCGCCGCGGGCGCCGGGGCGCCGTCGGGGCGGGTGCCGGGCGGCTGGGTGAGGATCGGCTGCGTCGTCATCTGATGGTGTCTCTTCGTCCGTCGGGTCCGGGTTGCTGGCAGCTGCGTGAGGTGGGGCGGGCGGCGTGTCAGCGTCGCCGCCCGCCCCGGTTCAGGTGGAGCCGAGGGTCACGTGATGGTGATCGTCAGCTTCAGCGTGGAGGCCTTGAACGCCGCGTTGCCGGCGAAGGAGACCTTGAGCTTGTTCTTGCCCTTCTTCAGGCCCTTGATGTCCTTGACCTTGGCGACGCCGTTCTTGACCTTGCCCTTGGCGACGACCTTCTTGCCCAGCTTGATGGTGTACTTGCCCGCGGCCTTGCCGTCGGCGGACTCCTTCACCTTGATCTTGCCGGCGACCTTCACGCCCGCCTTGTAGGACTTCTTGAAGGTGCTGACCAGCTTCGTCTTCGCGGCGACGGCCTCGGCCTTCGAGGCGGAGACGGTGACGGCGGTCGGAGCGGACTCCGAGGCGGAGTACGAGGTCAGGGTCGGGGCGAACTTCGCGACGACCGTGTGGGCGCCCGGGGTGAGGCCCGTCAGGTTCAGCGTGGCCTTGCCGCCCGTGAGGGCGACGGGGGTGCCGGACGCAGAGGCCGAGCCGTCGAGGTAGAAACGCACGAAGCCGCTCGGCTTGTTGGTGCCGGCCGCAACGGTCGCGGTCAGGCTGAGCGCTCCGGCGCTGGCCGACGTGCCGGCCACCGTGGTGCCGGTGGCCGCGACGGTGGCGGTGGCGAAGTTGGTGGTCGCGCCCTGGGTGGCGACACCGCAGACGCCGCCGCCCGCGGTCCCGGCGAGCTGGGCGAAGCCGGCGGCCTCGATCAGCGGCTTGGCGTTGGGCGAGCAGACGAAGCCGGCCTCACCGAACACGGCGTTGATCTCCGGCTTGGCCAGGTCGGCCTTGCGCACCACGTTGTAGAGCGCGCGCTGGGCCTTGAAGCCGGCCTCGATGCGCAGCGTGCCGCCCGAGGTGGCGTTGCGGCCGATCGAGAACGGCGCCACCGCGTTGGGGTTGCCGACGATCTGGGACGGGTCGTGCTCCTGCACGCGGACCAGGGTCGGCGGGTAGGTGAGGTTGCCGCCGTTGGCGGCCTTGAGCTGGGCCTCGAAGAACGAGAGCGTGCCCGAGCCCGACTGCGGGACCATCGGGACGATGACGCCCGGCGCGCCACCCAGCTCGCTCCAGTTGGTGACCTGGCCGTTGTAGATCTTGACCGCGTCGGCGATGGTCAGCGTCGCCGGGGCGTTCGAGGTCTTCGCGGTGGCCAGCGACAGCTCGTCGAGCGCGAACGGGAAGGCGTAGAGGTCGGCGCTCACCTCGGTCGCCGACAGCGCGGACGACGAGCGGGCGAAGTCGATCTCGGGGACGTTGCCGGCGCCGTAGAGCGCCGCCTTGCCCTGGCCCGAGCCGTTGGGACGCGTGGCGGCGGCGTTGCCCGGCAGGTTGATGGTCGCGGACGCACCCGCCGGCGGCAGGGCGTTCCAGCTGACGAGCTTGTTGGCCGGGCTGGTCGCGTTGTAGCCCGGGACGCCGGCGTTGCCGTCGGCGAGGTAGTTCAGCGCGAACTCGGAGGTGTCCGAGCCGACGCCGATCAGGTCGGAGGAGCTCGGGACGTAGCCGGCCGGCGGGTCGGCCTGGGCGGTGGGAGCGGTCACGGCCAGGGCCGTCGCCACGACGGACGTGGTGGCCACGCCCACGAGGAGCCTGCGAACAGACATGCTGTTTCCTTTTCTCGGGTGGATCGGGATGAGTCACATCAAGTTGGGCAGCAGCCGCACGACCACGTCCGTGGTGAACCATGCGACCGCGATCACGACAGGCGTCGTGACCACCCAGACCAGGGCGGCGGGGAACCGCTGCCTGGCGGCGACGACCCCGAGGGTCAACGCCAGGAGCAGCCCCAGGCACAGCGTCAGCAGCGGCATGACCGCTCCGGACTCCGTGCCCATCGCCTGCTCCGGATCGGGGACCACGCGGGGCAGGCCCGCGGGGGTGGGGAACGCCTCGTCCGCCTCGGCGTCGACGTAGACGACCTGGCCGGGCGACAGTGACGGCAGCCGGGCCCCGCGGGCCTCGGCGCTCACCAGTACGAGCCGGGACGCGTCGTCCGGGCGCGGCTGCGGCAGCGGGTCGCCGGCCCGGCGGACGCCGATCACCTCGAACCGCTTCGCGCCCAGTGCGGTGGTGACGTTGATCTGGTCACCGGGGACCAGCTCGGCGATCCGAGCGAAGGGCGCGCCGTAGGTCCTCGCGCGACCGAAGATCGCCGACGTGCCCAGCTGGCCCGGGAGCACCGTGTTGCGCAGGTGTCCTGGACCGACCAGCAGGTCGCCGGAGGCGGTGCCCTCGACCACGACCTGCTCGACGCCGATGTGCGGGATCGAGATGGTCGCGACGGGCGTGCCGACCTCCGTGACCGGACCGATCGGCGCCGTGCCGGCGGCCAGGTCGGCGCGGAGCTGCTGGTAGAGCTCGTCCTGGGCGCGGTCCTGGGCGATGCCACCGAGGTAGAGCAGCTGCGCGACCATCCAGCCGGCGACCAGGCACACCATGACGGACGTCGTGGAGAGCACGGACCAGATGTCGTCGCCCGCGCGGGGTGGAGCGGCCGGGCGAGCTGCGGGACTCGGGGATCTTCCGGGGGCGGGCGTGGCGGTCGGCCGGTCGGTCGTCATCGTCATGACCGCCTCCGGCGCAGCAGCCGCAGCCGGATCAGGTTGGCGCTGATCGCGCTGACCAGGGTCACCAGCACGAGGAACGGCAGGATGCGCTCCGCGATCGGCGAGGCGACCTCGGTCGTGGGCGGCATGGTGACGAGCTCCTGGCCGTCGTCGGCCCCGTCCTTGCCGTCGCCCTTGCCCTTTCCTGCGCCCTTGCCGTCACCCTTGCCCTTGCCGGCGCCGGTGCCGGAGTCGTCGGTGGGGGGAACGTCGTCAGTGCCCTCGGTCCCGACGTCCGTGACGCTGCCCGGGCCGACCGAGGAGACGCCACCGCTGCCCGAGCCCGAGCCGCCGGAGCCCTCGCCCTCGCCGCTGCCCTCGCCCTCGCCGGACTCCGTGGTGCCCTTCTGCTCGCTGATCGCGACCGCGACCGCCTGGGCCTGCTTCCACAGCGGGGCGGTGACGCCGGTCTTCTTGAGCGGGAGGTAGCCCTCGGGGAGCTCGCCGTTGCCGAACCCGGCGACCTGGCCTTCGCTCGTGGCGACCTCGATGAACTCCGCGACCTTCGCGGCGTCCTCCGGTGGGAGGTTCGCCGTGCGGGCGGCGGTGTAGACGATCATCGTGCCGGGGTACGCGTGGTTCCTGACCAGCGTCCTCATGTCGAGGGTGAACGGCTCGTCGCCGCTCCTGCTCGGCTGGGCGAGGCGTACGGCCTTCGCCATCGCCGCGTCGGTCGGCGCGACGTAGGTCCGGCCGGCCGTCTCGAGGCTGGCCTCGGCGAGGTCGAGGCGGCGGGCGTCGCCGACGCTGACGATGCCCATCATGAACCGCGAGCCGACGCCCTGGCGCTCCACGCGACCGAGCTTCCACGGGTCGGTGACCGTGGCGCGCTCGCAGCGGGTCTGCACGTTCGGCCACGCATCGAGCACCGCCTCGGCGATCTTGCGCAGCGAGGTGACCGGCGCGGCGACCTGGGTGAAGTACGGCGCGGGGTTCTGCAGGTAGCACTCGTCGTTGGTCGGCGGGACGTAGTCGTCGAGCAGCGGCCACTCGGCGGTCGGCAGGGAGATCTTCTTGTAGCTCGGGTTGACCTTCATGCCCCAGGGGTCGGCCTTGCCGTTGACGAAGGCGAGCGCGTCCGCGTCGTCGGCGATGTAGGACGTCAGCGTCTCGATGACGTCGCTCGACTCCGACAGCGACAGCACGGTGGCGGCCGCCTCCCGACCGATCTGGTCGAGGCCGGGGTTGAGCTTCTGGAACTCGGGGTCGAGGTTGATCGACACCGGGTTCTGGCTCATGCCGGGGTGGCCACGACCGCGCTCGCTCGCGAGGTAGGACTGGGTGATGAGCTTGGCCAGCAGGCGCGCGTTGAGCCTGAGCCGGGTGTACTCGCCGCGGTTGTCGGGCTGGTCGATGGCGTAGGCCACCGAGAAGCCGGTCACGGCGGTCGGCGCGTACGCCACCGGGTCTGCGCCGCGGGTCTCGTGGGCGCTGGAGACGAAGGCTGCCGCGCCGCCGCCGTTCTCGGCGAGCGCGAAGCCTGCGGCGTCCGACATCTTGTTGTGCTGGAACTTGAACCGCTTCTTGTCCAGGCAGTACGCGGGCGACCACTGCAGGGACGCCTGGGCCATCAGCTCGGACCCGTAGAAGCCGGTCGGCGGGCGGTCGTCGAGGACGCTGCACGCGTCGGGCGGGAGACCGAAGGAGATCGGCACCGAGAACCGGTTGTTCCAGTTGGACGGCGACCACCACAGCAGCGGCGACACCGCCATGTCGACGCCCTGGTTGGCGAAGTTGCCCGCGCCGGACTCGAAGCTGCCGGCCTTGTTGCACTCGGGGTTGTCGTCGAGGCAGCTGATGCCCTCGATCGGGATGACCACGATCGAGCAGGCGACCTTGTCGTTGCACCCGAGCGACTCGTTCTCGATGTCGCTGCGCACCTCGAACTTCACGTGGCCGTTGCCCTCGAGGTCGGTGAACGCGGCCATCTCCGCAGGCGGGAAGGCGGCGCCGACGGCGGCCTCCGGCGGCATCGTCTCCGACGTGCATGCGGCGTAGACGGTGCCGTTCGCGGCTCGGAACGGGGTCACCCGGGTGGAGAAGGTCGGCACGTCGCCGCACTCGGCAGGGATCGGGTCGAGGCCCACCTTCTGGGCGCGCTGCACGTCGGTGGCGGCGGCGTCCATGCGCCACACGGCCTGGCTGTCGGACAGGCTCTGGGTGCGCTGCTGACGGGTGGACGTCCAGCAGGTCTCGGGTGCGACCTGCTGCTCGAGCGGCAGCGTCGGGTCGTCGACGCCGCGGCACTGCAGGATCACCACGGGGTACTCCTGGTTGAGCCCCAGCTCGCCGAACGGGTTGGCCGCCCGGGCGCCCGACGGGTGGGCGCCGGACCAGGAGATGTTCACCCGCTCGCGACCGCGCAGCTCCGTCGTTCGGTCCACCGAGACGGTGACCTCGCGCGAGTCGGCGACGAACGTCTCGCCCTGCACGCTGAGCGTCCGGGTGAGCGTCTTCGTCTGCGTCCACGCCGGCTTGTCCCCACCGGCGGCAGCCGTGGCGGTCTGCGTGCCGACGACGCCGAGGGCGGCGGGCAGGCTCATGGCGGCGCCGAGGACGCCGACCGCGACCAGTCGCAGGCGGCTCATCGGCCGGCTCCACGACGGCGTACGCCGCGCGCCAGCAGCAGGCCGGGCACGAGGATCAGCGCGAGCAGCTCGAGCGCGGCGAGCGCACCGAAGGCGCGACCGTCGCCCGGTCGGCTGGCCGACAGCTCGGTCGGGGTGGCGTAGATCGGGTCGGTCGTCGTGCCGGTGCCGGTGCCGGTGGAGCCCGTGCCGTCGCCGCCGACCGTCACGGTCTCCCCGGTCACCGGGTCGACCGTGGTCTCGGCGCCACCGGCGCCTCCTCCCCCGCCTCCCCCGCCGCCTCCGCCGCCTCCGCCGCCTCCGCCCGCCCCAGCACCGCCACCGTTGCCGGTGCCCGCGCCGCCCGCGTCGTTCTTGGCGCCGGTCGCGCCGGTGGTGCCCTCGTCGGTCGAGGGCTCACCGGTGCCGGTGTCGGTGCCGCACGGGCCCTCGCCCTCCTTGTCGCAGGCCGCGGGCTGCGGCGCGATCTGGGCGAGCTTGTTCTGCTTGAGGTTGCCGGCCACGAAGGTCGGGTTGTTGCACTTGGTCGCGTCGCGGTCGGTGATGTCGACCGCGGGGTCAGCCGTCTTGAGCTTGGCGAGCTGGGTGAAGCCGGCCTGCACGAGGTTGAGCGGCAGCGGCGAGTAGCCGTAGGGACCGGCCTTGGCCTGGCCCTCGCACAGCGAGTAGTACATGAAGTCGCCGAGCGTCTGGCGCTTGGCGGTCGACATCCGCTGGTCGTCGGCGCCGGTCGGGATGATCATGTAGCTGTAGGACGACAGCGGGTAGGCCCGCGGGTCCGTGGCGTTGTAGACGCCGTCGAGGATCTGCGTGAGGTAGAGCGGCGACGACGGGTCCTCGTTGATCCGGGCCTGGGTGAGCGCCACGGCGACGTTGTACTGGGTCGGCTCGACGTAGAAGCCGCCCTCGTTGAGCACCTTGACGACCGGGTAGTCCTTGTTGAGCGGGTAGGCGTACTCGACGTAGCCGATGGTGCCGTTGCCCGCGAAGCCGGAGATCGTGTTCATCACCTGGTCGGAGCCCGACTGCGCGAGCATCCGCCCCTTGCGCGGGTAGTAGGACGTGAAGCCGCTCTTGCCGAAGTAGGGCCGCCAGACCTCGGGGTACTCGGCGTCCATCCAGGTGGTCAGCTGGGCCGTGGTGCCGGAGCCGTCGGAGCGCACGACCGGCGTGATGGCGAGCTTGGGGAACGCGCGGCCGTTGTTGTCCTTCGTGATCGCCGGGTCCGACCAGTCGGTGATGTCACCGGTGAAGATCCGGGTCAGCGTCTCCCCCGACAGCCGGAGGTTGCGCACCAGCTCGTTGCCGACCTTGAGCTGGTAGGTGAAGGCGGTGCCGCCGGCGACGATCGGCAGGTAGGCGAACTCGCGGCCGTTGCTGTTGTCGGCATTGCCGAACTCGTCGACGCCCGGGTAGGGGATCTCGGAGATCCCGAAGTCGGTGACGTTCTGGGCGAAGTTCTTCCGGCCCTGGGAGGAGCCGCCACCGTTGTAGGTGACCTTCATGCCGAGCGCGTCGACGTCGGAGATCCACTGCTGCACGATGACCTCGGACCAGGTGGAGCCGGAGCCCTCGATCTGCGCGTACGCCGCGCGGGCGGAGGCGTTGCCGAGGCCGTCGTCGGCCGAGGCGGGACCGGCGCCGAGCAGGGCGGTGAGCGCCAGCGCAACGGCGGCCGCGGCCAGGCGAAGGGTGCGGTGCATCTCAGGACTCCTTGGGGGCGCGCGACGCGCGGGTCGTACGACGAGGGCGGGCGCCGGCGCGCGGCGGACGGGCGACGAGGCGGGCGATCACGAACAGCACCAGCACCAGCACGAGCAGGACGGTGGCGGCCGCGAAGGCGCGCTCGATGTCCATCGGCTCGGGGCTGCGGGCGCCCTTGAAGATGTAGAGCGGCAGCGAGTTCATGACGCCGTCGGTGGGGTTGGTGACGAAGAACGTCGCGACGCCGGACGTGAGCAGCACCGGCGACGTCTCGCCCACCCCGCGGGCGACGCCCAGGATCAGGGCGGTGGCGAGGCCCGGGCGGGCGGTGGGCAGCACGACGTGCCACACGGTGCGCCACCGGCTCGCGCCCAGCGCGAGGCTGGCCTCGCGCAGGCCGCTGGGGACCACGCGGAGCACGACGTCGGCGGCGCGCGCGATGATCGGCAGCATCATCACCGAGAGCGCCATGGCGGCAGCGAAGCCCGACCGGGGGAACCCCAGGGCAACGATGAGCACCGTGTAGACGAACAGGCCGGCGACGATCGAGGGCAGTGCGGTCATCGCCTCGACGATCGTCCGCACGACGGCGGCGAACCGGCCACCGACCTCGGTCATGAAGACGGCGGTGCCGATGCCGAGCGGGAGCGTCACCGCGATCGCGATGCCGAGCTCGATGGCCGAGCCGAGGATGGCGTGGCCGATGCCGCCGCGGTCGAACGGGTCGCGCGGACCGACGCCGGCCATGTCGTCGACGAAGAAGTTCAGGTGGAGCAGGGGCTCCCAGCCGCGGTAGACGACGAAGACGACCGTGCTGAGCAGCGCGGCCCCCACCACCAGCGCGCCCGAGGTGACGACGCCGGCGACGACGCGGTCCACGACGTCGACCCGGCGCCCGGTCATCGAGGTGGTCACGGCGCTCATCACGAGGCCGAGGACGAACCAGGTGACCAGCAGCCACGCGGGTCCGGGGAGCGGGAGGAGGCGCTGGGTGAGGATCCAGGCGAGCGCGAGGGCGGCGACCCAGGCGCCCACGACGGTGAACTGCTCCTCGGCGGTGGGCCGGCCCAGGCGGGCGCGCGGCACCGGCGGGGGTGCGTCGAGGTCGTGGCGCGGCAGGTGCGTGGTGCCGGTGGTCGGGGTGGTCGGGGTGGTCGGGGTGGTCGGGGTGGTCGTGGTGGTCATGCGTCGGTCCCCGCTCCCGAGCGGCTGCGCGCGACGATCGTCGCGGCCAGCGTGTTGACCAGCAGCGTGATCAGGAAGAGCACGAAGCCTGCGGTGAGGAGCGCCGAGAGCTGGGCTGCGCTCGCGTCGCCGAAGCGGCCGGCGATGAGGGCGCTGACCGAGCTGGTCCCGACCTCGAGGATGCGCGGCTTGATCACGAAGTCCGGCGAGATGATCAGCAGCACGGCGATGGTCTCGCCGAGCGCGCGGCCCAGGCCGAGCATCGTGCCGCCGATGATGCCGCCGCGCCCGAAGGGCAGCACGACGGCGCGGACCATCCCCCAACGGGTGGCACCGAGCGCGAGCGCGGCCTCCTTCTCGCCCGGCGGGGTCTGGGAGAACACCTGGCGCATCACCGCGCACGACATCGGCAGGACCATCATCGCCACCGCGATGCCCGCGCAGAACGCGCTACCGATGTAGCGCGACTGGTCCCACACGGCGGCGTCCGGGTCCGCGTCGACCGCGAAGAGCGGGATCCACCCGAGGTGCTGGTGCAGCCACAGGCTCAGCGCCGCGGCGTGCGGCATCACCAGGAAGTAGCCCCACATCCCGTAGATGATCGAGGGCACAGCCGCCATCAGGTCGACGAGCGAGACCAGCGTCGCCTTCGCCCCGGCCGGGGCGTACTCGCTGATGTAGAGCGCGGTGAGCAGGGCCAGCGGGAAGGCGAGGAACATCGCCACACCGGCGATCGAGACCGTCCCGACGAGCACCGCGGCGATGCCGAGGACGTCCGCCTCCGGCTGCCAGGCGCTCTCGGTGAAGAAGCTCCAGCCGTAGCGCTGCAGCGTCGGCACGGACTGCCAGGCGAGGAACACGCCGATGCCGCCGGTGATGACGAGGACGGTCGCGCCGACGGCGCGCGCACCGACCTCGAACACCCGGTCGGCGCCGGTGGCCTTGCGCGAGAGGCGCCGGGGGCGCACCTCTGGTGGGGGCAGGACGGGGTCCTGGGTAGCAACGGTGGTCACGACGTTCTTTCAAGACGGGCCCGAGAGACTGCTGACGTGGCGTCACTACCCCGACCTCGTGAGTCGGCTGGTGAACGGCTGAAGCCTCGGGCCCGTGACGTAACGACGACCACCCGCGGGCGTGAACGGCACGCGAACGACACCCGTCGGGTGGGCGCGGAACCTCGGTTCCGGGGCTCACGACGTGCCGTGGTCACCGGACCCGGGCGCCCAGGACACCGTCCGTTCACCGTGCGCCTCGACCGTGAGGGCGTGCGCATCGCCCAGCTCGCCAACTTCGTCGGCCCCTCGTCCGGAGGGATGAAGACCGCGGTGAGAGCCCTCGGCGCCGGCTACGTCGCCGCCGGCGCCGAGCGGATGCTCGTCGTCCCCGGCCCGTGCGACGCCCGCACGGCGACCGAGCACGGCGCCGTCGTCCAGCTGCGCGCGCCGCGCGTCGGCGGCGGCTACCGGCTGATCGTCGAGCCGTGGCGGGTGGTCGAGGCCCTCGAGGAGTTCGGCCCGACGTCCATCGAGGTGTCGGACAAGTCGACCCTCCTCCCCGTCACGTCGTGGGCGCGCCGGCGGGACATCCCGACGCTGCTGTTCTCCCACGAGAGGCTCGACGCGATGCTCGAGCTCCGCACCGGCTGGCGGGTCGGCCTGGGCACCCCGGTCGACGTCCTCAACCGCACCTTGGTGCGCCGCTTCGACGGCGTCGTGGTGACCTCCGACTTCGCCCGCCGCGAGTTCCACGACCTCGCGCTCGCCGCCGGGACGCCGCTCCACCGGATCGCGCTGGGCGTCGACCTCGACACGTTCCGCCCCACCGTCTCCCCCGGTGTCCCCGTCCCGGGCGCCGCGCGCGGGCCGCTGCGGCTGGTCCACGTGGGACGGCTGTCGCGGGAGAAGAGCCCGCAGCTCTCGGTGGCCACCGCGCTGCACCTGCACCGCAGCGGCCACGACGTGCACCTCGACGTCTACGGCGACGGCCCGCAGCGCGCCGACCTCGTCCGGCTGGCCCAGGGCACCGGCGCAGTGACCTTCCACGGCCACGTCGATGACCGGAGCACGCTGAGCCGCCTGGTCGCTGGCGCCGACGTGGCGCTGTCGACCTGTCCCGGCGAGACCTTCGGGCTCGCCGTGCTCGAGGCGCTGGCGTCAGGGACGCCGGTGGTCACCGCGGACGTCGGCGGTGCCCGCGAGCTGGTCGACGAGCAGTCGGGGGCGTGGGCGCCCGCCGACCCGCGGAGGCTCGCCCGGGCGGTGCTGGCGGTCGCCGCACGTCCCGAGGCAGCACGTCGGGCGGGGGCGCGTCGACGCGCCGAGCAGTTCGGCTGGGACCGGACGGTCGCGGCGATGCTCGCGCTTCACCGTGAGATCGGCGAGGTGGGACTCGCGTCCGGAGTACGCGCCTGAGCCTCCGCCCGTCGGTGTGCGAGACCCTGCACGAGCGCGGTCACCAGGACGAGCCCGACCCCCACGGCGATGACGTCGTCGGCTCCCCGCAGCGAGGAGTCGAGCGGGGCGACCAGGCCGCCGAGCCACGACACGTGCAGGAGCGTCCGCCGTCCCCGGTGCGGCAGCACGCACGCCGCGACGAACGGCAGGCACCAGAAGACGTACCAGTGGTGGACGACCGGGCTCAGCACGACGGACGCCAGGGCGACCGCCGCGGTGCCCCGCAGCGCGCCCTCCCGGTGGCCGGAGCGCGAGCGCAGCAGCACCGCCGCACCCATCGCCAGCAGCGCCACCGAGGCCAGGCCGCGGAACGCCCCGACGAGGTCGACGCCGGTGAGCAGGTGGGCCAGCCGGCCGAGCTGGGTCGACAGCGACAGCGGCGTCTCGACCTCGCCCGGCACGCCGAGGGCGTGCACCCAGCCGATGCCCAGCCGCGACAGCACCCCGACGCCGGCGACGGTGCCCAGCGCGACCGCCGCGACCTGCGCCGCGCGGGTGAGGCGGGCGGCCACCGACGCCGCGAGCGGCAGCGTCACCAGCACCACCCCGATGCCGACCACGCCGGCCGGCAGCTTGACGGCCGCGGCCGCGCCGACGACCAGCGCGCCGACGAACCAGCCGTGCCGCGAGGCGAGGACGAGGGCCACCGCCGCGATCCCGACCATCAGCAGGTCGTTGTGCACCCCCGCGACCCCGTGCGCCATCACCAGCGGGCTGGCGAGCACGAGCGCCGACGCGCGGGCGCCGTCCGCGCCGGACCAGCGGCACAGCCGCGGCACCGCCCAGGCGAGCAGGACGAGCCCGACGAGGGAGAGGACGCGGTGGGCGACCACCAGCAGCCACGGGTCGCTGGTCAACCCGGCCGCCGCCGAGCCCCATACCAGCGGGAGCGGACCGTACGGCGTCGCCGTGCGCAGCCACATCGGGTCGACCGCCTCCACGATCGGGCCGTCGAGGATCGAGGGTGACCACACGTAGGGCGTCAGGCCCAGGTGGGTGAGCGCGCCCTGTGCGGCGTAGCTCCAGCCGTCGCGGGAGAACATCGGCGGCGCGAGGAGGAGCGGCACGGTCCAGGCCACCGCGGCGCGGTGCACGAGCGAGATCCGCTCGGCCTCGGGGGTTCGGAGGTCACTGACCTCCCGCACCAGCCGCAGCCAGGCCGAGGACGCGAGCCCGAGCCCGACCACGACGACCGCCAGCCCGAGCATCCGACCGGCGGTCGACGACCGCAGGTCCGACAGCAGCGGCAGCGTCGCGACGACGCTCGACGCGGGCAGCACCGAGACCACCAGCCCCCCGACCAGGACCAGCACGTACGCCAGGACACCTCGACGGACCATGGGGCGCAGGCTAGGACGCGTCGGTCACCGTCCAGCGGCCACGACGTGAACCGCACGCGACCGGCGGGTGATCAGCAGCGGCCCAGCATGTCGGCGAGCGCCCGCACCTCGCTGGCGTCGGCCGCGAGGTCGTAGCGGCTCTTCACCGTCACCCAGCGCAGCGCGTACGCGCACTGGTAGGACTTCGTCGGTCGCCACGCTGCCGGGTCGTCGTCGCCCTTGCTCGCGTTGGTCGGACCGTCGACGGCGAGGAGGTTGCGCAGGTCGTTGGCGAACGTGCGGCGGCGCTCGTCGCTCCACCCGTCCGCGCCGGAGGTCCAGGCCTCCGACAGGGGCACGACGTGGTCGATCTGGATCGCCTGCGCCTGGGCGAGGTCCTTGAGGTCGTCGAAGGTCAGCGTCGCCCCGGTGTAGGGGTCGACCCACGAGCCCGCGAGCACGTCGTGGTCGCACGACCCCTGCACCGCCGTGGCCGCAGACCCGGGCAGCGCGTCGCGCAGCAGCACGTCGTCTCGCTGGTTGCAGCCGTTGCCGTCGGTGTCGGCCCACGCCGACCCGAAGGCGTCGCGGTCGTAGGTGTCGGGGCGTGCCCTCTCGGTCACCCGCAGGCGGTCGAGCAGGCGCTGTCCCTCGGCCCGGGCCTGCGGGCCGGTCGCCGCCGCCGTCGCGACCGGGGCGTCCGACCCGCTCGGTCCGGTCGAGGACGACCCGGCGCAGCCGCTCGCCCCGGCCGCAGCCAGGACCACCCACGCCACCGCTCCACGCCCCCGCACGGGAAGACCCTCCCAGACGCCACCGACGTCCACTCCGGGGACCGGCCCCTGTCGGCGACCGGCCCTCGCGGGCTAGCCTGCGACGACGACGGCATCACGGCGGGCTGCCCGGCAGTCCTCGACGGCGGGAGACTTCGGGTGGCGCGCAGGATCTCGGTAGTGGTCGTCGTCTGCCTCCTGGGCCTGCTCGTCGGCGGTCCGGCGCACGCCCTCACCGACCGGTGGGCCGCGTGGTCGGCGGTCGAGGGCGGCTCCAACGCGTTCCGCCTCACCATGACCCAGCGGTCACCGGGCTTCCCCGCCGCCACCGTCGCCACGGACTCCCGGGGGCCCGTCCAGGTCGCCTCGGGCGCCTCGGGTGCCCTCGGGGCGGGCACGCCGCCCGGTGCCAAGTACGGCACCAGCGCGGGCAACCCCTACCTCGTCCTGCGGCCGCGCGCCGACACGCCCACCACGCCCTCCACGACGACCTACACGTTCGACGCGCCCACCCCGGACACCGGGTGGGCCTTCGTGCTCGGCGACGTCGACGCCGACGCGGTCACGGTCCGCGCCACCGACGAGACCGGTGCCGCCGTCCCGGCCGCCGAGGTCGATTCGTGGTTCCGCGGCTCCTTCAACTACGCCGGCGGGGCCGACCAGCCGACCTGGGACGGTCCGTCGTCGACGCTGACCGGCAACGCGGGCGCGCTCGACACCGACGGTGCCGCCGGGTGGTTCGAGCCGGACGTCCGGCTCACGAGCCTCACCCTCGCCTTCACCCGCCGCGCGGGCTTCCCGGTCTACCAGACCTGGTTCGTGAGCCGCGCGCGCCCGATCGGCGGGACCCTCACCGACGTCTCGGCCGCCGGCGCCTGCGCCCCCGCGGGCGCCGCCCTGACCCTGCTCTCCCCCAGCGGGGACGAGCTCGCCCGCACCACGGCCGCGGCCGACGGCAGCTACTCCTTCGGCGAGCTCGCCACCCAGGCCGGCTACGTCGTCCGGCTCGACGTCCCCGACGGCTGCGCGGTCGTCGGCCCGGCCGAGCGCGTCGTGTCGAACCGCGGCAACGACGGTGACCCCGCCAGCCGCGCCGACTTCGACGTACGTGCCGTGGTGCCTCAGCCGGTCAGCGGCACCGTCCGCGACGCCGACGGCGCGCCGGTGGCCGGTGTCGTCGTCACGCTGACGGGTCCCGGCGGTGCGGCCACGACCACCACCGGCGAGGACGGCACGTACCTCTTCGACGACAACGCGACCGGGCCCGGGTACACGGTCGAGATCCAGGTCCCCCCGGGCTACACCGCCGGACCCGGCGGGGTGCAGATCGGCGGGATCGTGGTCGCGACCACCCCCGTCACCGGGCAGGACTTCACCCTCGTCGACCTGCCCGCCGTCAGCGGCACCGTCACGGGCGGAGGGTCGGGGGTCGGCGGGGTCCAGGTCGTCCTCACCCCTGTCGGCGGCGGACCGGAGCGCACCGACGTCACGTCGGGCGACGGGACCTACGCGGTCGACGGCCTCCCGCCCGGCGACTACACGCTGGAGGTCGTCGCGCCCGTCGGCTGGACCGCCCCCGGCCCCCGCACCGTGTCCGTCCCTGCCGGCGGGCTGGCCGGGCAGGACGTCGCGCTGTCGCGCCCCGGGGCGCTCGGCGGCGCCGTGACGCTCGACGGCGCGCCCGCACCGGGGGTCGCCGTCACCGTCGACGGCCCCGGCGGCCCGCGCACCCTCACGACCGACGCCGAGGGCCGGTACTTCCTCGACGCGCTGCCCGCCGGGACCTGGACGATCACGCTCACGGTGCCGGGCGGCACGACCGCGGCCGGGGCCACCTCGCGCACGGTGACGATCACCTCCGCAGGAGAGGTGCGCGGCGGCCAGGACTTCGCGCTCACCACGTCGGCGCCCACCCCGACCCCCACACCGACCCCCACCCCCACCCCCACCACCGCTCCACCCCCACCCGACCGCCTCCACCCCGACCGCCTCGCCCACGTCGACGCCCACGCCCACTCCCGGCGAAGGCGACGGCGGCAGCGACGGCGGGACGCTGCCCGACACCGGCGGGCCGCCCGCCTGGCTGGCCGGCGCATCGTTGCTGCTGGTGGCGGGCGGGCTGCTCGCGCTGGCCGCGGCACGGCGCAGCCGCTCCTCCTGACCGGGTCAGCCGGTCCGGCGCTCCCGCGACGCGAGGTGCCCGAAGGCCACCAGCCGGTCGTCGGTGTGGAACAGCTCGGCGCACGTGGTGAGGGTCAGCAGCCGGTCGCCCGCCGCGGCCGGCGGCTGGACGCCCCCGTCCGGGTTCACCGGCTCGGCGTCGAGCACCCACGTCGAGGTGAAGGGGACGGTCAGGTCGTCACCACCGGTGTCGAGGACGTACGTGTAGGTCCACGCGCGGGTCTCGACGACCACCTCGTCGCCCGGCCGGAGCGACGGCATGTCGCGCAGCGGCTCGCCGTGCGTCACCCGGTGCCCGGCGAGGGCGAAGTTGCCCACCTGCCCCGGAGCGGCCCCGTCGGTGAACCGGCCCAGGCCGGCGGCGAGCACGTCGTCGTCCGTGCCCTCCAGCAACGGGATCGCGTAGTCGTCGCCGAACCGCGGGATCCGCACGATCGCCGACACCGTGCCGTGCGAGGTCGACACCGCCCCTGCCGGACCGGAGCCGCCCTCGTCGCCCTCCCAGGCCCGGCGGGCGTCGTCGACCAGGGCGCGGTGGGTCCGGTCCGAGACGATGGTGGTGCCCCACAGCTGCCACCCGACGTACGCGCCGAGCGCCAGCCCGGCGACCACGAGCGCGACGCCGACGCGGGTCAGCCACGTGGCGCGCGACGAGGTGGGCACGCGTCGAGTCTTCCACGCGTCAGCCGCCCGACGGCGGACCGGTAGGCTCCGCGCCGTGCCTGCCACGCTCGTCGCCAAGGACCTGTCCGGCGGACACGGTCACCGCGTGCTCTTCGAGGGCCTCGACCTCACCGTCGCCCCGGGCGACGTGATCGGGGTGGTCGGTGCCAACGGCGCCGGCAAGTCGACGTTGCTGTCGCTGCTGGGCGGGGCCACGGAGCCGATGGCGGGGTCGGTGTCGTGCGCGCCCAGCGACGCCTTCGTCGGCCTCCTCCCGCAGGAGCACGAGCGGGTGCCGGGCGAGACGGTCGCGCACTACGTCGCCCGCCGCACCGGCGCGACCCGGGCGACCGCGGACATGGAGGCGGCCGCGGCCGCCCTCGGCTCCGGCGACGCGGGCGCCGACGACGCCTACGCCGTGGCGTTCGACCGCTGGATGGCGAGCGGCGCCGCCGACCTCGACGACCGGATCGCCCCGGTGCTCGACGACCTCGGCCTCGACGTCGGCACCGACGCCCTCATGACGTCGCTGTCCGGCGGCCAGGCGGCGCGCGTCGCGCTGGCCGCGCTGCTGCTGAGCCGCTTCGACGTGGTGCTCCTCGACGAGCCCACCAACGACCTCGACCTCGACGGGCTCGCCCGGCTCGAGGCGTTCGTCCAGGGCCTCCGCGGCGGCGTCGTGCTGGTCTCGCACGACCGCGAGTTCCTCGCCCGGTGCGTCACCCGCGTGGTCGAGCTCGACCTCGCCCAGCACCACGTGAGCGTCCACGACGGCGGCTACGACTCGTTCCTCGAGGAGCGCGCGATCGCCCGGCGCCACGCACGCGAGGCCTACGAGCAGTACGCCACCACGCGTGCCGACCTCGTCTCCCGCGCCCGTACCCAGCGCGAGTGGAGCTCGCAGGGCGTGCGCAACGCGATGCGCAAGAACCCCGACAACGACAAGATCCGCCGCAAGGCCGCCACCGAGTCGTCGGAGAAGCAGGCGCAGAAGGTGCGGCAGATGGAGTCGCGGATCGCGCGGCTCGAGGAGGTCGAGGAGCCGCGCAAGGAGTGGGTGCTGCAGTTCGACATCGCCTCCGCACCCCGTTCGAGCTCCGTCGTGGCCACGCTCAACGAGGCGACCGTGCATCTCGGCGACTTCACCCTCGGCCCCGTGTCCCTCCAGGTCGACGCCGGCGACCGGATCGGCATCACCGGTCCCAACGGCGCAGGCAAGACCACCCTGCTGCGGCTGCTGCTCGGGCGCACCGCCCCCGACGGCGGGTCTGCCTCGCTGGGTGCGTCGGTAGCGGTCGGCGTCATCGACCAGGCGAGGACCACGCTCGACGAGGCGCTGCCGCTGGGTGACGCGTTCGAGGCCGTCGTCCCCGACCTCACCCAGGCCGAGGTCCGTACGCTGCTGGCCAAGTTCGGCCTCAAGGCCGACCAGGTCACCAGCGAGGTCGGCCGGCTCTCCCCCGGCGAGCGCACCCGCGCCGCGATGGCCCTGCTCCAGGCGCGCGGGGTGAACCTGCTCGTCCTCGACGAGCCGACCAACCACCTCGACCTCCCCGCGATCGAGCAGCTCGAGCAGGCGCTCGCGTCCTACGAGGGCGCGCTGCTGCTGGTGTCGCACGACCGCCGGCTGCTGGAGAACGTCGACCTCGACCAGCGCTGGGACGTCGACGCCGGACGGGTCGTCGTGCGCCACGTCTGAGCTCGCAGGAGCGGGACGTGGCACGGTGGCGGACATGGGTGCGCAGACACGCGGACCGCGGGCCATCGCCGTCGTGCGGCGCGGCGCGGAGGTGCTGGTCATCAAGCGGTACTTCGACGGCACCCACTACGCGGTCCTGCCAGGTGGGAGCGTCGAGCCCGGCGAGACGTTCGAGGAGGCGGCGGTCCGGGAGCTGCGGGAGGAGAGCACGCTCCGGGCCCGGATCGCACGGCAGATCCTGTCGGGGCGGCACAACGGGCGCGAGGCCCGCTACTTCCTCATGACCGACCTGCCGCGCCTGCTCGCTCTCTAACGTTCCGCCGGGGGCGACGGGGGCGTGGGGGCCGGACAAGCGGCGGAATGCCGCAATCGCGTCGACGGCCGCTGCGATCGCGGCGTTGCGACGCGCTCGCCGCGCGGTGGAATGCGGACGTTCGAGGTGTGGTCTGCGTATCGCTTCGCGGCCTCAGCCGCGGAACTGTTCGAACATGATCTCGTAGCCGTCCGGGTCGAGGCCGTAGAAGATGTCTGCGAAACCGACGTCCTCGGGCGGCAGCGTGACGGTCAGGCCCTCGCTCACCCACAGCTGGTGAACGGCAGCGATGTCGGTGGACGGCACGACCAGGACGAAGCCACTGCCGAGTGGACCTGACTTGACCGCGCGCTCCCGCTCGGGGTCGTGGTAGCCATGCAGATCGAGACTGGACAGGATCAGCCAGGTGTGGCCAAACGTGAGGTAGCGGAGCATCGGTTGCTCGGCGTTGGGAAGCTGGCGAAAACCAACACGGCGGTAGAGATCTGTCGATCGGTCCAGGTCGCGCACACGAAGCCCTACCTTCAGCTGTCGTGCGCCTGCCACCATGGCACGCAGGCTACGGCGTTCCGCTTGTCGCTGGTTCCCGCTGTCCCCGACAGGCGGTGTAATGACTCACACCGATCAGAAGATCTGGTCGGTCATGTTGTGAATGACCTGATGAAGTGCCCCCAAGCGGGCACGCACCGCTGTCCGCAGATGAGCCGCTCGCGCCAGAGTTCGGCAACCCGTACGTTGGCGCACGTGAGACGACACCTAGTTCCGATGAGTCGAGGTGCGGCTGTGGTGGCGGCGCTCAGTGCGGTTGTTGCGATTGGGGCCGATAACGCCGGGGCTTCCGCCAATGCCGGCGCGGCAGGGTCGGGGAGTGAGCGGGACGTGGTGGCGTCGGCGAAGGACCCGCGGGGTGATGTCCGTATTCATAAGCGCATCCGCGGCTTGTCCACCAAGGAGCGCAAGTCGATCGACGTGCGTCAGGTGACAGTGGATGTTCGCGACTCGGTGACCCGGTTCTCGGTAAAGCTCGAAGATGTGCGCCCGACGAACGGCTGGGACCAGATGGTGTTCTTGAACATGGAGCCGACCGCCGGGAGCACGCAGGCATTCGGTGGTTCGATCGGGTTCAGTCCGCAGCGGCCGGCGTTGTCGTACGCATATCTGGATTCCAGCGGTGACGGGACCGACTTCGAGTCGTGCGATCCGCTGAGGGCGAAGGTGTCGTGGCGGCGGGACCTGGTGAGCTTAGACGTCCCGAGGCGGTGCCTGCCGTCGTCGGAGGCAGTTGTGAAGGTGCGGTCGTACACGGGGTACTTCCGTTCTGACGCGTCTGGGCCGTGGTCGAGTGACCGGGTGAAGTTCAACGGCCCCGTTGTGCTGCGGTGAAACTCCGCGCCGCACCGCGCTGAGGTGAGTCAGCGCCCGCTCATTGGATCCAGATGGTGCGAGCGTCCCCGACAGGCGGCGAAACGACCGTGTGGGCACCCGTTGTGGCCGAGGCTCGCCCGGGCGATGATGTGCTCACTCTTGCCGACGGGGGGTCAGACATGGAGCTCGAGCTCACCTGCGCGTGGTGCCTGTTGAAGAACAGCGTGTCCTCGAACAAGCCAGCAATCACGATGCTGGAGGGCACGGCGCTTTGCCGGTCCCACCTGTCGGAGTACGACAGAGAGCGTCGCGCTCGTACCTAGCCGGCGAGCCGCTCAGGCGGCGGAACGCCGCTCCTGGTGAGTGGCAAAACGGACGTAGGGCTGCGCAGGAGGCAGGGACGGCGCTCGGCAGTCGTCGTTCGGAAAGCCCCGTTCCATCCCGGGGTTGCGGCGCAAGCCCGAAACCGCCTCCACCAACGCACGCGTCCCCGACAGGCGGCGAATCGAGGCACAGCCTCATCTCGCGCCCCTGACCGCCTCACCGGTCCAGAGGAAACGTCGCAGTACCGGGCTGTGGAGACGTCCGAGCCACTGTCGGACCCTTCCCCTAGAGTCGAACGCATGATCGAAGTCGAGCAGAACGAGCAGACGCCCCCGGTGGCAGCGCTGCCCGCGTCCGCCGACGTCGCGACCTGGATCGCCGGACTGCAGGGCGAGGCCGCCGAGCTGACCGACGCCGAGCGCATCGACCTGCTCCGCGCGCTCGAGCAGCTCACCTGTGCGGCCGCAGGGGTGCAGGCCGTACTGGCCGCCGACCTCGACACGTCCATGCGCGCCGCCGCAGCCGCGGCCGGGGTCGCCCCCGAGCGGCAGGGTCGCGGGGTCGCCGCCCAGGTCGCCCTCGCCCGCCGCGAGTCACCACACCGCGGCTCGCGCCACCTCGGCCTGGCGAGGGTGCTGCGCGACGAGATGCCGTTCACCCTGCGCGCCCTGCGCGAGGGCCGCATCACCGAGTGGAAGGCGACCCTCGTCGCGCGGGAGACCGCGTGTCTCGAGCGCGACCACCGGCGCCTGGTCGATGCGGAGCTCGGCCGCGACCCCGACGCCCTCGAGGCCATGGGCGAGCGCGAGCTCACCAGCCGCGTCCGCGCCCGGGCGTGTGCCCTCGACCCGGCGTCGGTCGCCGCCCGGCGCAGCCGAGCGGAGTCCGAGCGCCACACCAGCCTGCGGCCCGCCCCCGACACCATGGCCTGGTTCGGCGCGCTGCTCCGGGTCAGGGACGGCGTCGCGGTCCACGCCGTGCTCCGGCGCGAGGCCGACCGCCTGCGTGCCGCCGGCGACCCCCGAAGCCTCGGACAGCTCATGGCCGACATCCTCGTCGAGCGCGTCGTCGCACCCCACGTCGCCGCCGTCGCGGACGGCACCGAGCTCCCGATCGTCATCAACCTGGTCGTGTCCGACGGCGTC
The DNA here is from genome assembly GCF_020991065.1 of Nocardioides okcheonensis. Classification (NCBI taxonomy): domain Bacteria; kingdom Bacillati; phylum Actinomycetota; class Actinomycetes; order Propionibacteriales; family Nocardioidaceae; genus Nocardioides; species Nocardioides okcheonensis. Next base: position 15,259 of record NZ_CP087710.1, on the reverse strand, counting down.
CTGCTCGGCGACGACCCCGGGGGCGGCCACGTCGAGGGCTACGGCGACGTCCCCGGTGACCTCCTGCGCGAGTGGATCGCTGACCACCTCGACGACGACGTCGACGTGTGGCTGCGTCGCCTCTACGCCCGCCCCGCGACCGGCGAGCTGGTCGCCATGGACTCCCGGGCACGCCTCTTCGGCGGCAAGCTCGCGCAGTTCCTGCGCCTGCGCGACCAGACCTGCCGCACGCCGTGGTGCGACGCACCGATCCGGCACCTCGACCATGCCGAGGACAGCGCCGCCGGCGGTCCGACCTCCGCCCGCAACGGCCAGGGCCTCTGCCAGGCCTGCAACCACGCCAAGCAGGCCCTCGGCTGGACCGCTCGACCACGCCCGGGCCCTCGCCACACCGTCGAGACGACCACCCCGACCGGTCACCGCCACACCTCCACCGCGCCGTCCGCCCGTCCGGCGGCACCGCCGAGGATCGACGTCGACCTCGTCTGGGGGCCGGTGCTCGAGGCGGCGTGACCGCTGTGACCCGCAGGGCACCACCGCCCTCTACTGTGACGCGCGAAGCGCACCCTCGCCGACCACAAGGAGCACGACCGGTGACCAGCACTCCCCAGGCCCACCTCTACGCGACCGTGCGTACACCGTTCGGCCGCTTCGGCGGCGCGCTCGCCAAGAGCCGCCCCGACGACCTCGCCGCCACCGTGCTGCGCCAAGCCCTCGCCCGCACCCGCCTCGACCCGGGCGAGGTCGACGAGGTCGTGCTCGGCAACGCCAACGGCGCCGGTGAGGACAACCGCAACGTCGCCCGCATGGCCACCCTGCTCGCCGGCCTGCCCACCTCCGTGCCCGCCACCACCGTCAACCGGCTCTGCGGCTCCTCCCTCGACGCCGCCATCATCGCCTCACGAGCCATCGAGACCGGCGACGCCGACATCGTCCTGACCGGCGGCGTCGAGTCCATGACCCGCGCACCCTGGGTGCTGCCCAAGCCCGAACGCGCCTACCCCGCCGCCAACACCGAGCTCGTCTCCACCACCCTCGGCTGGCGACTGGTCAACCCCCGCATGCCCGCCGAGTGGACCGTCTCCCTCGGCGAGGCCAACGAACAGCTCCAACAGCTCCACCACGTCTCCCGCGAACGCCAGGACGCCTTCGCCGCCCGCTCCCACCACCTCGCCCACACCGCCTGGGAGTCTGGGTTCCACGACGACCTCGTCGTCCCGGTCGACGGAACCGACCTCGCCCGTGACGAAGGCATCCGCCCCGACACCACACCCGAGACCCTGGCCGGACTGAAGCCGTCGTTCCGACCTGACGGCACCATCACCGCCGGCAACGCCTCCCCCCTCAGCGACGGCGCCTCCGCCGTCCTCCTCGGCACCGCCGCCGCCGCCGACCGGATCGGCCACGACCCCCTCGCCCGCATCGCCGGGCGCGGCACCCACGCCCTCGACCCCCAACACTTCGGCTACGCCCCCGTCGAGGCCGCCCAGAAAGCCCTCGACCGCGCCGGCATCACCTGGTCCGACATCGGCGTCGTCGAGCTCAACGAAGCCTTCGCCGTCCAATCCCTCATCTGCATCGACGCCTGGCTCGCCCGCGGCCTCGCCGACCCCGACATCGTCAACACCCGCGGCGGCGCCATCGCCCTCGGCCACCCCCTCGGCGCCTCCGGCGGCCGGATCCTGGCCACCCTCGCCGCCGCCATGCGCGCCGACCACCACCGCTGGGGCCTCGCCACCATCTGCATCGGCGTCGGACAGGGACTTGCCGTCGTCCTCGAGAACGAGGAGGCTTCCTGACGTAGGCCGCGGTGACCGTGACGTGTCCGGACTGCGTCCATCCTTCGTCCAAGGTTTGTCCAAGGTTTCGTTTTTCGGCTGTTGCTCGGATCCGCCCCGCTGCGACGATCCTTCGTGGGCGCTCACACCGGCCCGAGCAACGTGTTCGACGCCTGAAGGAGCAACCCATGGCCACCGTGTCGGTCCTCACCCCGTGCCCCGCGCACCTCCGTGACATCGAGCCCGCCCGCACCACCGGCGCCACCGACGCCCCCGGGGGATCCCGGTCCGAGCGCACCGCGTCGATCGTCGAGCAGCTCCGCTCCGCGGCCACCGACGACGAGCGCCGCCTGCTGGTCCACGAGCTGATCGAGACCAACGCCCAGGTGGCGCGCTCGATGGCCGCCCGCTACCGCGACCGCGGCATCGACGTCGAGGACCTCGAGCAGGTTGCCCTGGTCGGGCTCACCAAGGCCGCGCAGCGCTTCGAGCCCGACGCCGGCCACGACTTCCTGTCCTACGCGGTCCCGACCGTCCGCGGCGAGCTGCGCCGCCACTTCCGCGACCTGGGCTGGGTGATCCGGGTCCCGCGGCGCATCCAGGAGCTGCAGGCCCGGGTCCGCGCGGTCGAGCCGACCCTCCACGCCCGCCTCGAGCGGACGCCACAGGCCGCCGACTACGCCGCGCACCTCGGCGTCGACCTCGCCGACGTGGTCGAGGCGCTCTCGGCCGACACCTGCTACCGACCGACGTCGATCGACCACTCCCCGACCCAGGGCTCGGCCAGCCTGGGCGACCTGCTCGGCCACGACGACCCGGAGCTCGCGGGCGCCGAGGCCCGGATGCTGCTCGGCACGGCGGTCGGCCGGCTCACCGACCGCGAGCGGCTGATCCTCGGCTGGCGCTTCGTCGACGACCGCACCCAGCAGGAGATCGGCGACATGATCGGGCTCGACCAGGCTCAGGTGTCGCGCATCCTGCGCAAGGTGCTCGCCCGCCTGCGCGCGGATCTCTCCGAGCTGGTCCCCGCCGCCTAGGGCTGGTCCCCGCCGCCTAGGGCTGGCTCCGCGCCGATCCCCGACCGACGAGCTCGTCGACGCGCTCGCGCAGCTCGCCGAGCCGGAACGGCTTGGCCATGAAGGACGCCGCGCCACACTCGATTGCGCGCTGCCGGGTCGCGTCGTCGGTGAACGCGGTGACGATGAGCACCGGCAGCCCGGCCAGGTGCGGCAGCATCAGCAGCCGCTGGCACAGCTCCCCACCGTCCATGCCGGGCATGCTCCAGTCCAGCACGGCGAGGTCGAAGTCGCGGTCGCCCGCCAGCGCCAGGGCCCGCACCGGGTCGCCGACGTCGAGGACGTCGTGGCCGCCACGCCGCACCTGGAGCGCGACGAGCGTGCGGATGTCGTCGTCGTCATCGACCACCAGCACCTGCGCCATGCTGCCGCCCTCCCCCGTCCCGGTCCCCACTCGGTCTCCCGCGGTCCTCACGCCACGTCGGCGCTGTGCCTCTCGCGCCGCCGGGCACGCACGTCCTCGTCACGGCAGAAGCCGCCCCCGTGGCGCTTGAGGCAGAGTAGTCCGACCAGGCGGCCGGCGCCGTCGACCACGGCAAGACGTCGCTCACCGCGATCCAGCATGGCGCGGCGTACGCCCTCGGCCGGCGCGTCCGGGGCGACCGTACGTCCGGTGAGCACCGCGTGGCGCAGCGCCGGGTCGCCGGCCGGGGCACCCAGCAGGTCGTCGCGGACGACGGTGCCGACCAGCACGTCGCCGTCGGTGAGGAGCAGCATGTGGACGTGATCGTCCAGGAACGCCGCCCGCGCCTCGGTGACCGTGGTGGCCGCACCCCAGGTCTGCGGGCTGGCCACGACGGCCGTCCGCACCTCGACCCCGCCCGTCTCGATCATCCGACCCGCTCCCACCCACGCCGGCTGGGTCGCGAGCCGAGCCCGTCGTCGCGCGAGCGGTAGACGATGTAGGGCCGCGTGAGGTAGCCGACGGGCGCGGAGAAGACGTGCACGAGACGGGTGAAGGGCCACAGTGCGAACAGTCCGAAGGCGACGAGGGCGTGGAGCCGGAAGCCGATCGGAGCCTCACCCATCAGGTCGGCGTCGGGGGTGAAGGCCAAGAACGAGCGGTACCAGACCGAGACGCCCTCGCGGTAGTTGTACTCACCGCCGAGGGAGAAGACCGAACCGGCCACGGTGTTCCACATTCCCAGCACGATAGCCGCGACGAGGAAGGCGTACATCACCTTGTCCATCGAGGTGGTGGCGCTGAACACCGGACCGACCGTGCGACGGCGGTAGACGAGGATGACCAGGCCCACCAGCGCCATCACCCCGGCGACCAGCCCGCCGCCCACCGCGGCGTAGTGGTAGCCGTGGTCGCTGATCCCCACGGCCGCGGTCCACGACCGGGGCACGAGCAGGCCGACGACGTGTCCGCCGACGACGCCGAGCATGCCGAAGTGGAACAGCGGCGAGCCGAGCCGGAGCAGGCGGTCCTCGTAGAGCTGGGACGACCTCGTGGTCCACCCGAACTTGTCGTAGCGGTAGCGCCACAGGTGCCCGACGACGAAGACCGCCAGGCACAGGTAGGGGACGATGACCCACAGGAAGGTGTTCATGCCGGGGCTCCTACGGGGAGGGTGGCGGGGGCGATGAGGGCGGGTCCGCCGGACAGCGCGGGGTCGGCGCCGTAGCCGGAGAGGCCGACCTCCTCGGCCGGTGGTCCCTGCTCGACGAGGCGGCGCACGGCGTCGGCCTCGTCGCCCGCGAGCTCGCGCAGCGTGCCGCTGACCGCGCGGAGCGCCGCGGCCCACGGGGACCCGACGGTGCCGTCGTCGTTGCGCCACGCCGACAGGGCCATGCGCAGCATCTCGACGCCGGCGCGATGGTCCTCGAGCAGGCCGCGGGCCACGTCGGCGTCGACCGTCGCGCCGAGCTGGAGCACCGCGCAGAGGTGGTCGGGCAGCTCACCGTGGTCCTCGACCCACTCGACGCCGGCGCGTCGGTAGGCCTCCTTGAACTGCACCAGCGCGGCGCCCCGGCGACGCGTGTCGCCGTAGGCGAAGTAGGTCAGGTAGAGCGCGCACTTGCGGGTGTGGTCGAAGGTGGCGACGTAGTCCTGCTGCAGCTGCGTGAGCGGACGCCGGCGCAGGTGGTCGAGCAGGCCCACCAGGTCGGGGTGGTCGGGGACCAGCGCCTCCAGGTCCTCCAGCGAGGCCACCAGCTCGGCCGTCGGGTAGTCCAGCAGGACCGAGCACACGGCCCACACCCGGGCGTCGGCCTCGTCCCGGCGGGCGCCCCTCCCCCGGCCGAACATCACTGCCCCCCTCCGTCGCGGCGCGGCGGGAACAACCCGTCGGGAGTGCCCCTGCCGTCCCAGCTGAGCAGGTTCACCCGCGACGCCTTGTCGTCGGGCGAGGCCATGGTGTCGGCCGTCTGGCGGTCCTGGAGCATCCGGAAGTTCTCGACCGCGACGGGCGTCGGGTATCCAGAGCCCTCGCCGAACAGGTCCTGCTGGCCACCCCCGAGGTCGCTGACCGGACAGTCCGTGGCCAGCTCCTCGAGCGCGTGCGCCTGCTCCGCGTGGGCGGTCGGGATGACGTAGCGCTCGGCGTACTTGGCGATCGCGAGCAGGCGGAACATCTCGTACATGCGCTCACCCGTCATCCCGACGGACGCCGGGATGGACTCGTCGGGATCGCGCCCGAGGTTGATGTCGCGCATGTACGAGCGCATCGCGGCGAGCTTCTTCAGGACCCGGTCGACCGGCACCGGGTCACCCGCGGTGAACAGGTTGGCGAGGTACTCCACCGGGATCCGGAGCGTGTCGATCGCGGCGAACAGGTTGCCGCGGTCCTCGGCGTCCTCACCGGTGTCGCGGACCACGTCGACCACCGGCGAGAGCGGCGGGATGTACCAGACCATCGGCATCGTGCGGTACTCCGGGTGCAGCGGCAGCGCTACCTCGTAGGTGTTGATCAGGGCCCAGACCGGGGACCTGCGAGCTGCCTCCATCCAGTCACCGGGGATCCCTGCCCGCTCCGCCGCCCGCTGGACCTCGGGGTCGTGGGGGTCCAGGAAGCAGGCGCGTTGCGCGTCGTAGAGGGCGTGCTCGTCCTCGATGCTCGCCGCCTCCAGCACCTTGTCGGCGTCGTAGAGGACCAGGCCGATGTAGCGCAGTCGTCCCACGCACGTCTCGGAGCAGACGGTCGGGATGCCCACCTCGACCCGCGGGTAGCAGAAGGTGCACTTCTCGGCCTTGCCCGTCTTGTGGTTGAAGTAGATCTTCTTGTACGGGCAGCCCGACACGCACATCCGCCAGCCGCGGCAGCGGTCCTGGTCGACGAGCACGATGCCGTCCTCCTCGCGCTTGTAGATCGCACCGCTCGGGCACGACGCCGCGCACGACGGGTTCAGGCAGTGCTCGCAGATGCGCGGCAGGTAGAACATGAAGGTCTGCTCGAACTCGAGCTTCACCTTCTCCTCGATCCCCCGCAGCATCACGTCACGCGCGGCGTGCTCGTGCGAGCCACCGAGGTCGTCGTCCCAGTTCGCCGACCACGTGACCTGCATGTCCTTGCCCGTGATCAGGCTCTTCGGGCGCGCCACGGGGAACGTGTCGCCCTGCGGGGAGCTGAGCAGGGTCTCGTAGTCGTAGGTCCACGGCTCGTAGTAGTCCTCGATCGAGGGCAGCTTGGGGTTGGAGAAGATGGTGAGGAGCTTCTTCAGCCGCCCGCCGGCCCGCAGGTCGAGGCGGCCGTTCGGCTTGCGGACCCAGCCGCCCTGCCACTCGTCCTGGTCCTCGTAGGTCCGCGGGTACCCGAGCCCGGGCCGGGTCTCGACGTTGTTGAACCAGACGTACTCGGTGCCGGACCGGTTCGTCCACGCCTGCTTGCAGGTCACCGAGCAGGTGTGGCACCCGATGCACTTGTCGAGGTTCATCACCATCGCCATCTGTGCCATGACTCTCATGTCAGTACTCCACCTTCGCGACCCGCTTGCGGATCATCGTGACCTCGTCGCGGTTGTTGCCGATCGGGCCGATGTAGTTGAAGAAGTAGGCCAGCTGGGCGTAGCCGCCCACCATGTGGTTGGGCTTCATCAGCACCCGCGTGAGGCTGTTGTGGATGCCGCCGCGCTTGCCGTCGCGCTCGGTCAGCGGGACGTCGATCAGCCGGTCCTGGGCGTGGTGCATGTAGACCGTCCCCTCCGGCATCCGATGGCTCACGATGGCGCGCGCCGCGACCACCCCGTTGCGGTTCACCATCTCGATCCAGTCGTTGTCCCGGATGCCGACCTTGGCCGCGTCCCGGTCCGAGACCCACACCGACTGCCCGCCCCGCGAGAGCGAGAGCATGAACAGGTTGTCCTGGTACTCGGAGTGGATGGACCACTTGTTGTGCGGCGTCAGGTAGCGCACCGAGACGCCGAGCTCGGTCTGCTCGCCGATCGGCACCTCGCCGAACAGCTCGGTCATGTTGAGCGGCGGCCGGTAGACGGGAAGCATCTCGCCCATCCCGAGGAACCAGTCGTGGTCGACGTAGAACTGCTGGCGACCGGTGAGGGTGTGGAATGGCTTCTTGCGCTCGATGTTGATCGTGAACGGGCTGTAGCGCCGACCACCGGACTCCGAGCCGGACCACTCAGGCGAGGTGATCACCGGGACCGGCGCCACCTGGGTGTCGGCGAAGGTGATCTGCTTGCCCTCGTGCTCGGCGGCGAGGTCCGCGAGCTCGGTCCCCGTGCGCCTCTCGAGGAAGCGGAACCCCTGGGTCGCCAGGTGGCCGTTGGAGACGCCGGCGAGGTGGAGGATGGCGTCGGCCATCTGCACGTCGGTCTCGACCCGGGGCTGCCCGTCACCGGCACCGCCGCGGGCGACGCCGTTGCGGGCGCGCAGGATGTCGATCTCCCGCTTGACGTCGTAGGCAACGCCCTTGGTGAGCATCCCGACCTTCTCCATCAGCGGGCCGATGGACGTCATCTTGTCGAAGATCGCGGTGTAGTCGCGCTCGGCGACCGCGATCACCGGCATCGTCCTCCCGGGCACCGGGTCGACCTCCCCCGTCCTCCAGTCCTGCACCACGCCGTGCTCGTTGGCCATCGCCTCCGGGGTGTCGTGCCACAGTGGCTTCGCGATCACGTCGCGGCGGGTGCCGAGGTGGTCGACGGCGAGCTCGGAGAACCTCTTCGCGATCACCTTCCAGGTGTCCCAGTCCGACTTGGTCTGCCACGGCGGGGCGATCGCGGGGTTGAAGGAGTGGACGAACGGGTGCATGTCGGTGGTCGAGAGGTCGTGCTTCTCGTACCAGGTGGCCGCCGGGAGCACGACGTCGCTGAAGATCGTCGACGACGTCATCCGGAAGTCGATGGTGAGCAGCAGGTCGAGCCGCCCCTCGGCGGCCTCGTCGGCCCACACCACGTCGCGCGGGCGCTTGTCCGGCGGCGCCTCCACGGCGGTCGCCGCCGAGTCGGTGCCGAGCAGGTGGCGCAGGAAGTACTCGTTGCCCTTGGCCGAGGAGCCCAGGAGGTTCGAGCGCCACAGCGACAGCACCCGCGGGTGGTTGTCCTCGTGCTCGGGGTCCTCGACCGCGAAGCGGAGGGTGCCCTCCTTGAGCTGCCGGGCGACGTAGGCCGGTGCCTCCATGCCCGCCGCCTCGGCGTCGTCGGCGAGCTGCAGGCTGCTGCGGTCGAACGTGGGGTACGACGGCGTCCAGCCGAGCCGCACCGACTGGGCGAGCAGGTCCATCACCGAGCGGCCAGCGAACACGCCCGTGCCGGAGTCGAGGTCGTCGGCGCTGAAGGTGTCGTAGCGGTACTGGGAGGTGTTCACGTACCAGTACGCCGTCTGGTTCATGTGGCGCGGCGGCCGGTGCCAGTCGAGCGCGAAGGCCATGTGCTGGAAGCCCATGATCGGGCGGATCTTCTCCTGCCCGACGTAGTGGGCCCAGCCGCCGCCGTTGCGTCCCTGCGTGCCGGTGATCGTGGTGAGCAGTAGGATCGCGCGGTAGATCTGGTCGGAGTGGAACCAGTGGTTGACCCCGGCACCGAGCAGGATCATCCCGCGGCCCCCGGTGTCGACCGAGTTCTGCGCCCACTCGCGCGCCAGCCGGACGACCTGGCTGGCCGGCACGCCGGTGTGCTGCTCCTGCCAGGCCGGCGTGGCCGGGACGCGCGGGTCGTCGTAGGACTCCGGCCAGGCGCCGGGCAACCCCTCCCGGGCCACGCCGTACTGGGCGAGGAGGAGGTCGAGCACCGTGGTGACGACCCGGTCGCCGACCCGCGCCACCGGGACGCCGCGTCGCTCGCGGACCACCGTGCCGTCGGCGGCGTCGAAGCGCGGCAGCTCGACCTCGACCGCCTCGCGGGTCCCGCCCGCGTGGTCGCGGTACATGGTGAGCGCCGGCTCGATGTCGCCGAGCTCCAGGTTCCACCTGCCCACCCCCTCGTCGCCGTAGCGGTCACCGATCGAGCCCTGCGGGATGCGGACCTCTCCGGTGGTGGCGTCGATGACGGCCGGCTTCCACATGGCGTTCTCGCTGGTCCCGCCCAGGTCGCCCTCCACCAGGAACTTGCCGGGCCGGAGCGTCCCGTCCGGTCCCGGCTCGAGGCAGACGAGGTACGGGAGGTCGGTGTACTGCCGGGTGTAGTCCTCGAAGAACGGTGTCGTGGAGTCGACGAAGAACTCCTTCAGCACGACGTGGCCCATCGCCATCGCAAGGGCGCCGTCGGTGCCGGGGGCGGGGCTCACCCACTCGTCGGCGAACTTCACGTTCTCCGCGTAGTCCGGTGCCACCGCCACCACCTTCTGGCCGCGGTAGCGCGCCTCGGTCATCCAGTGAGCGTCCGGGGTCCGGGTCATCGGGACGTTCGAGCCCCACATGAACAGGTAGCCGGCGTCCCACCAGTCGCCGGACTCCGGGACGTCGGTCTGGTCGCCGAACATCTGCGGCGACGCGTTCGGGAGGTCGGCGTACCAGTCGTAGAAGGAGAGCATCGGCGCGCCGATCAGCTCGAGGAAGCGGGCGCCGGAGGTGTAGGAGACGGGCGACATGGCGGGGATCGGCGAGAACCCGGCGATCCGGTCCGGTCCCCACCGCTTGACGGTGTAGACGTGGGCGGCCGCGACGATCTCCGCCACCTCGTCCCACGACGCCCGCACGAGCCCGCCCTTGCCGCGCGCCTTCTTGTACGCCCGAGCCTTCTCCTCGTCCTGCACGATCGACCCCCAGGCGACCACCGGGTCGCCGTGCTGCTGCTTGGCGGCGCGGTACATCTCGAGCAGCACGCCCCGGACGTAGGGGTACCTGACCCGGGTGGGGCTGTAGGTGTACCAGGAGAAGGCGGCACCCCGAGGGCAGCCCCGCGGCTCGTACTCCGGACGGTCGGGGCCGGCGCTGGGGTAGTCGGTCTGCTGCGCCTCCCAGGTGATGATCCCGTCCTTGACGTAGACCTTCCACGAGCACGAGCCGGTGCAGTTCACGCCGTGGGTGGACCGCACGACCTTGTCGTGGCTCCAGCGGTCGCGGTAGAAGGCGTCGCCCTCACGGCCGCCGACCCGGTGCAGGGTGCGCTGGTCGTCGCTGACCTCTGCCTTGGTGAAGAACCGGCGCCCCGAGATCAGGGCCTGCTGCATCGGGCTCTCAGGCGTCATGCGGGCTCTCCTCGTGGTGGCGCGGCTCCGGCTGCCCCGGGGTGGGGGGACCGGTGAAGGGGTGGTGGGTGGTGATGGCGGCGCGGCACAGCGCGGGTCCGACGAACGGCTCGAGCACGACCTCGACCTCCTGCTCCCCCAGGGCCCGGAGCGCACCGCGGAGCAGGCCCTCGTGGATGCCGCAGACCACGTCCGGGGTGGCGCGCGCGAGGTCGAGGAACGGGCACTCGGCGAGCACCAGTCGGCAGGTGCGTCCGTGGTCAGCGGTGGTCAGGTCGGGGGCGTAGCCCCAGTCCTGCAGCACGTCGACGATCGGGCCGACCTTGCCCAGCCACGCCCCGGGGGAGGCGGCCGGGGCCGACGGGACCAGGTCGAGGTGGCGCACCGCCCACTGCTCGCCCGCCTGCTGCGGCGTGGCTCCCGCGGAGAAGGACTCGGTCATCAGCTGCAGCAGTCGCAGGAGGTAGTCCGCGCGGCGGTCGGGCGCGGCGGGGCGCACCAAGGCGTAGACCTTGCGCGGAGCGCCGACCCCGAAGGCTTTCGTGGTGGTCGAGGTCAGCACCCCGGCTTGCTCCAGGCGAGCGGTGTGGAACCTGACCGTGGTGGGGTGCAGGCCCAGCCGCTCGGCGAGCTGACCGGCGGTGAGGCCACCGGCGTCGGGGTCGCGCGGCCCGGGCCGGTGCTCGCGGATCGCCTCCACGATGGCTCGCCGCGAGGGGTGCGCCAGCACGACGTCGGTGGCGCCACCTGGTGCCTCGTCGCGGGTCATGTCCTCACAATCCGCGCAATTCGGCGGACCGACAAGGGGCCCAAAGACCCTGTTTCGCAGGACCGCCGACTCCTGCAACGGCCGCGGTCCGCGTGAGGTGATGGCGGAGAACCCGCACGCACTCCGGAGACGCCATGTCCACCTCGGCCACCACCCACCCCCTCGGGACCACCGGGCCCGCGCCCGGAAGCCCCGGCGTCACCCGGCAGCCCGGCGCGACCCGCGTGCTGGTGCTGTCCACCTCGAGCTTCACCCTGCTGTTCGCCGTCTGGCTGATGTTCGGCATCCTCGGCAAACCGATCAGCGCCGAGCTCGGGCTGTCCGAGGTCCAGCTGTCGTGGGTCATCGCCGCCGCCGTCCTCAACGGCTCGCTCTGGCGCCTGCCGGCCGGCATGGTGACCGACCGGGTCGGCGGACGGAAGGTGATGACCCTGCTGCTGCTCGGCTCGGCGGTGCCGGCGTACCTCGTGTCCCGCGTCGACTCGTACGCGTCGCTGCTGGTCCTGGCGTTCCTCGTCGGCTTCGCCGGGAACGCCTTCAGCTCGGGCATCGCGTGGAACTCCGCGTGGCAGCCGCGCGACCACCAGGGGTTCGCGCTGGGCGTGTTCGGGGCGGGCAACGTCGGCGCCTCGGTGACCAAGTTCGTCGGACCGCCACTGGTCGCCGGCACCACGGTGGGCGCCACCTACCTCGGCGTGTTCCCCGGCGGGTGGCGCTTCGTGCCCGTCCTCTACGCGGTGCTGCTCCTCGCGATGGCCGCCGCCACCTGGTTCCTCGCTCCCCGGCAGGACCGTGCCCCCGGCGCGTCCCAGCCGCTCGCACGCCAGCTCGCGCCGCTGCGGCAGGTCCGGGTGTGGCGGTTCAGCCTCTACTACGTGGCGTTCTTCGGTGCCTACGTCGCGCTCGCGGCCTGGCTGCCGACCTACTACATGGACAACTTCGGCGTGGGCCTCCAGACGGCCGCCTACCTCACCGCCACCTACATCTTCCCCGCCTCGCTGCTGCGGCCGTGGGGCGGCTGGCTCTCCGACAGGTTCGGCGCCCGTCGGGTCATGTACTGGGCGCTCGGCGCGATGCTCGCGGTGACCGGCGTGCTGATGATGCCGAACGGGCACCTGGTGGTCGACCACGCCGACGGGACGCGCACCGAGCACCTTGCGTACGCCCTCGGCCTGGCCCCCTTCGCCGTCCTCGTCTTCCTGCTGGGCTGCGCGATGGGCGTCGGCAAGGCTGCCGTCTTCAAGCACATCCCCGAGTACTTCCCCGACCACGTCGGCGCCGTCGGTGGGCTGGTCGGGATGCTCGGCGGCCTCGGCGGCTTCTTCCTGCCGCCGCTCTTCGCCTACACCAAGGCGTGGTCAGGGTTCCCGTCGAGCACCTTCTTCGTCCTCTTCGTCCTCACCGCGCTCTGCCTGGCCTGGATGCACCGGACGGTCGTCCACATGCTGCACACCGAGTCGCCCGGTCTCGCGCGACACATCGAACGCCCCGCCGGGGCACGCGAGGAGGAGCTGGTATGACCACCGAGACACCCGCCCGACCCACCCGTCCCCCCGAGTGGCTCGACGCCTGGGACCCCGAGGACCCGTCCACCTGGGACCGACGACTGGCGTGGCGGACGCTGTGGGTCACCACGTTCTGCCTCACGCTGGCCTTCGCCGCGTGGTTCCTGCCCAGCGCGATCATCCCCAAGCTGAACCCGCTGGGCTACACGTTCACCACCACCCAGCTCTACTGGATGGCCGCGATGCCGGGCCTGTCGGCCGGGCTGTTCAGGCTGGTGTGGATGGTCCTGCCCCCGGTGCTGGGCACCCGCAGGATGGTCACCCTCACGACGCTGCTCCTGGTGTTCTCGACCCTCGGGTGGGGCGTGCGGGTGCAGGAGCCGACTGCTCCCTACTGGGAGCTGATGGTGCTGGCGCTCCTGGCCGGCATCGGCGGAGGCGCGTTCTCCGGCTTCATGCCCAGCACGTCCTACTTCTTCCCCCGCGCCCAGCAGGGCACCGCGCTCGGCCTCCAGGCCGGCCTCGGCAACTTCGGCGTCTCGCTGGTGCAGCTGTCGACGCCGTACCTGATCGCCTTCTCCGGCCTCGCGGTGTTCGGCGGCAGCCAGGTGCTCGCGGTCCCGGGGAAGCCCGGCAAGGAGGTGTGGTTCCAGAACGCGGCGTTCGTCTGGATCCCGCTCATGGTCGTGGGCGCCGCACTCGCCTGGACGCTCCTGCGGTCGGTCCCGGTCAAGGCCAACGTCCGCCAGCAGTTCGACATCTTCGGCAACCAGGACACCTGGTGGATGACGTTGCTCTACATCATGACCTTCGGCACCTTCTCCGGCCTCGCCGCGCAGTTCGGGTTGCTGATGGCGAACCTCTACGGCACCGGCAACGGCGACATCGTCAGCGGCGCCGGAGCCACCGCCAGCGTCCTCGTCGAGGGCTACGCCGTGCCCGACCCGGTGGCGTTCGTCTTCCTCGGTCCGCTGGTCGGCGCGGGGGCACGCGTGCTCTTCGCACCGCTCACCGACCGGACGGGCGGCGCGGTGTGGACCCTGGTGTCGGGGCTCGGGCTGGTCGGTTCGATCGCCTGGACGATCCCCGCCCTGACCCCCGACCTGTCGTCGGCGGCGAGCCTGGACGGCGACTTCCACCGGTTCCTCTACGGGATGCTCGCGATCTTCCTGTTCGCCGGCATCGGCAACGCCTCGACCTTCAAGCAGATGCCGATGATCTTCGAGCGCCGGCAGGCCGGAGGCGTCATCGGCTGGACCGCGGCCATCGCCGCGTTCGGACCGTTCTTCTTCGGCGTCGGGATCACCACGATCGGCGCGACTGCCTTCTTCTCGGTCGGGATCGCGTGGGCGGCGATGTGCGTGGCGATCACCTGGTGGCGCTACGCGCGCCCGGGCGCACCTCGCAGGTCCTGACCGCGACCGGTCCGTCGGCGGCTCGGGCCGCTGCCGGACTACCCGGCGTCGGCGACGGGTGCGATCGCCTGGTGGACCTGGGCGACCAGCTCGGCGAGCCGGAACGGCTTGGTCAGCACCACGTCCGCGCCCGCCCGCATGCAGGCCTCCACGTGGTCGGCGCTGGCGTGGCCGCTGACGACCAGGATCGGCGCACGGTAGCCGTCCTCGCGCAGGCGCACGGTGGCGTCGAGGCCGTCCATGTCGGGGAGCCCGCGATCCATCACCACGACGTCGGGACGGTGCTCGTGCGCGGCGCTGCACGCGCCCTCCCCCGACCCGGTCGCGAGGACGTCGAAGCCCGCCCGGGTCAGCGCGATCTCCATCACGTGCACCAGGTCGGGCTCATCCTCGACGAGCAGAACAGTTGCGGCCATGAGGAAAAAGTACAAGAAGATCAACGGGACGGTAACAAAACGCAGCAATTGCTTGGCCCGAGTGTTACCGAGGGGCGCCGCGGCGGCACGACTGGCACAGTGAGCCCGTGCCCGAGACCCCATCCCACCACGAGTCCTCCCCCGCCCTCGCCATCGACGGGTCCGCCGCCGCGGCCCACCCCGTGCTCCCGACCCGCGAGCGCACCATCGGCGCCGGCGTCGAGTGGACCGCCCGCTGGAGCCTGCGCCTGGTCGGCATCGCGCTCGGCGCGCTGCTGCTCGGGCTGGTGGTGCAGTACACCTGGGTGATCCTGTTCCCGGTGCTGATGGCCCTCATCCTGTGCACCGTCCTCGCCCCCGTGTCGGGGTTCCTGCGCCGCCGCGCCCACCTGCCCGGCGCAGCGGCCGCGGGGCTCACGGTGCTCGGAGCGATCGCGCTGGTGACTGCGGTCGGCTTCACCATCGCGCCCTCGGTCGCCGACCAGAGCGGGAGCCTGGTCGACCGGGCCAACGAGGGGCTGCAGCGCCTGCAGGACTGGGTGCAGGACTCCAGCTTCGTGTCCAAGGAGCAGGTCGACGCGGGCCTGCAGGGCCTGCAGGAGAAGCTCAGCGGATCGGCGGGGAGCATCGCCGCCGGCGTGCTGACCGGCGTCTCGACGCTCACCAACGGCATCGTCAACCTCGTCCTCATCCTCATCCTGAGCTTCCTGTT